>NZ_VCCH02000173.1 GCF_005938675.2 Mycobacterium sp. KBS0706 | reverse complement strand
GCTCTTGGCGAGTTTCTGCCGGAGACCGTGATCGATGATGAAGCCGAGAACCTGGATGCCGAAGTCGACGAACTCGTCAAAGCCGTCCAGTTCCTCGGCAATCTACCGTCGCGGTCCGACTTGGCGTCGCTCAATCGGAAGTTCAGGACGACGTAGTCTCTCGGGATCGCCACGGCCGCCGAATATCATCCTGTCTCACGGACGGGAACTTGCCCTCTGTGCCAGGCTGTTCACTCCTGGTGAGCCAAGAGCCAGCCAATCAGGATTCGCACGGCCGGATGGCCGGGGTCGACGTCCCGCTGTCCGTGGAGCCGATGGAGGCCGAGTCGGTCGATCGACTCCCCGAAGGCTCCCGTTGGCAATACGAACCGAAGTGGGACGGTTTCCGCTGCATCGCCTTCAAGGATCGCGAGCGCATCGAGCTTCAGTCTCGCAACCAGAAGCCGCTCGGCCGGTATTTTCCCGATCTCGTTGTGGCCCTGGCTGGGCTTCCCCTTGACCGCTTTGTGCTGGACGGCGAGATCCTGGCCTTCGTCCGCGGACAGCCCACGTTCGAACTCCTGCAACTGCGCCTTCATCCGGCCGCAAGCCGGGTGGCCAAGTTGGCGGCCGAGCATCCTGCGACGTTCATGGCCTTCGATCTGCTGGCCGGTGAGAACGGCAGATCCGTGATCTCACGGCCATTGCGCGAGCGCCGCCCGATGCTCGAGGAGCTGTTTGAGGGCATCGACCCTCACTTGGCCACCATCATGCTGTCGCCGGCGACGACCGATCACGCCCTTGCACTGTGCTGGCTCGAGGAGATCGGGCTCGGGCTGGACGGCATCGTGGCGAAGCGGCTGGACCTTCCCTATCAGCCCGGCGACCGGGCCATGCGCAAGTTCAAGCTCTGGAAGACCGTCGATTGCGTGGTCGCCGGCGTCTACTACAAGCGGCCGGGCCAGCAGATCGATTCGCTGCTGCTGGGGCTCTATGACGACGCCGGGCTGCTTCATTATGTCGGCCGCCTCCGCGTCGGACGTGCCGATCCGGAGATGGAGCGGCGCATCAGGCCGCTGATTGGCGGGAAGCTCGCCTTCACCGGCCGGGCGCCAGGCGGGCCCAGTCGCTGGACGGGTCGCGAGCGAAACCCGATCCCGGTGAAGCCGAAGCAGGTGGTCGAGGTCTCGGCCGACCACATCACCGACAATCACATGCGCCACGGCGCCAGGCTCTTGCGCTGGCGAGAAGACAAGCCGCCGAAGCGCTGCACGATGGACCAGATCGCGGCCAAGCTGGCGTGAGGAGGCAACATGAGCGACGAGTCCTGTCCCGATCACTGGTTTCCGGTGAGCGGCTGGTCGATGGGCACGCTGCCCGAGAAAGGCTGCTTGGTGGAAGTACGGTATCTCCCGAGCCCGACGTGTCCGAACGACGATGCATTGAGCTTGCCGCTGGCGCTTACCGCCGAGCAGGCGCGTGAGATGGCCCAGCATCTGCTTCAGGTGGCAGGCTGGGCGGAAGAGCGGACCGACGCGATGCCGCAGACGATGCAGTGAGGATTTCCAGATCGGTCGCCTTGGGCCGACGACGGAACAGGACTCGGTCGTCTGCGTTCATGGCAGAGGACGGCATACCTTGACCTGATTTCATGAACGCTGCGATCCCGCCTCACCTGCACGCCAACGACAACCAGAATCCGGAGGGACTCTGCGATCAGCGGATTGCGGAGATGAAGCGCCGGCTCCGCACCAGAATCGCAGTCGCTGCAGGTGTCGAAGGGCCTTTGGAAGCGGGCAGTGGGCGAGTGCCCGGCCCGGGGACCGGTCACCGGGCTCTATTGCGCTAGGCGCCGGCGGCGCCGAGCTGCACCGAGCCGCCGATCGGCATCTCGGCCCTGCGGGTGACGATCCCTTCTGTAATCGGATGAGCGCCGTCAAGGGGCGTCGACGATGGAGTCGCGGCATTCGTTTGGGCGAACGCCGACGGGGGCATTCGGGCTCTGAGCGGACGACCGCAGGCCCTATTGGCTTCCACGAAGCGGACGTTTCCAGCGATCCATGCGTGCCCGAAAGCAGACTTGTCACATGGTGGGAGACTCTCATCGATCCCGGTGCGGCGATGGTGTTCGAACATCAAGGGAAGCCCGCCCATTGGCGGCTTTCGGCGCGGTCCCTCCGGCCAGCCCGGCTGGAAAGGGCGGTTTGCGGACATTGAGCGCGCACGCTAAACTTCGACCATGGCTGACGATCCAGTGGCAGCAATCACGAGTCTGCTCGAACGAGATTACGGGATACCTCGCTCGATGGTCTCGCCATCGACCCGAGTGCTGCACGATTTGCGTATCGACGGCGATGATGCCGTCGAATTGATCGAGTGGATCAGGGGTCGGTTTGGAACAGATTTCGCACGCCTTGAGCAGCAATGGCTTTCTTATTTCAATCCGGAAGGCATGACGTTGCGCTCAGCATTTATCGGTGTTCTTTCCATCATCGTCGCTGGTGTCGTTGGGATGATTTCAGCGCCGTCCCATGTTCCGCATTTTGCCGCAGTAGCTCTATCGCTCGGATCATCTCTCGTATGCGCGTGGGCGCTTCACCGGTTCCTGCCGAGACGCGAGGTTAGACCGCTTACGATCGGCCAGTTGGCCGACGCGGTTCGCTCTGGTGCTTGGCCAAGCAGACCAGCCGACGTCGCTTAACGGCAGCTGCGCCTAGTGGCGCGCACCGCTTCGGGTCAGATCCCGTCATGTCCGCGCTCCGGCGCCTGGCGAGAAGGCCGCTTTCCGGAAGCCTACAGCCGGCCTAGCCGTCCGAGAAGGGCGGAAAGCGGACCTGCCGGGTTAGAGCACGTTGCCGTAGTCGTCCTCAATGACGCCGCCGATCCGCTGCTGTAACTGCCTCAGGACTGCCAAAACAGGCTCATCTTCGCCGTAGTGCCGTCCGCTAACCCTGGCGCAGATGCATACGGGATGTTCGCTAAAGGCATTGAAGTCGAAGAAGGCTAGCACATCGTCTTCTCCACACCAGAGGATCCACGGATCAGTCTGCCCTGGAAGCAACTCGGATAGCGCCTTCCGAGATTCATTTTCGCTGGCTAATTGCTCCAAAAAATAATCCGTCGACATATGCCTTATCTCCTTTTTTTAAACTATGCCTGAGCAATGAAGCGTCAGCAAAGGGTCGGGTGTGGTCAGGTCCGCTTTCCGGAGCCGGGCGAGACGGCCGCTTTCGGGCAGCCTCGATTCGGCCCGGCCGGCCGAGATGGGCGGAAAGCGGACCCATGCTTGAACTCTCGTGTCGCGAATGCCTATTGATCGTCCCTTGCGCGAGCGGTCTAACTGGGTGATATCAGATCCGGTGCTGAATCTCTCTTCATCTCGGCTCGATATGGACGACGAGGAATTTCTCTCAGTTCTTGTCCTGAAGGCCGTTTCGGCTATGGTCAGCCGGGACCGCGCCGAACTGCAAAAGGGATATTATCGCATCAGAGGGAATATAGAATATTATTTCAACGAAATGAATCTATATCCCGGAGAATTCGTTCCACCTGCAACACATGCTGATTGCCCATTTCATATCAACAGATTGAACGATGGCACAGGATGGGCAATAGATGCCCCGCTGAAATTAACCTCAGGAGAAATCTCTGACCTAGAGATAAGAATGACTATCTACCACATTCCGACAACGATCGGCTTTTTGATTGCATATCACGACATCCTTGTCCCATAGCCCGCATTTTCACAACCAGTAAGCACAATGGCGGCTTCGGGTCGCGTCCGGTCATGTCCGCTCTCCAGCGCCGGGCGAGACGGCCGCTTTCGAGCAGCCTCGATTCGGCCCGGCCGGCCGAGAAGGGTCGAGTGCGGTCAGTCCGCTTTCCGGAGCCGACTGCGAAGGCAGCTTTCGGGCGCCCCCCCGTCAGCCCGGCCGACCGCGTTGGGCGGAAAGCGGAAATTTGCGATAGGTCGCAATAGGCGAATCGCAGAATTTTGGGACAAAATTGCGCAAATCCAAACTGAACAGAAGGAAGAACGATTATGCCATGCGAAGTCATTGCCACCAGTATATGTTCAGTATTCTTGCATCTATCTTGGACAAAGCAATACGAACTCCACCACGTATGACATTTGGATTTGGTCGAGGTTCCACAATCCAAACATCACCATCCAATTTCGCTATCATGTAACTCTGCCAAATCTCGTCGGTTGCAAAATTCTGAGCCAATTCTGGATTTATAGAGATCCAAACCGCACGGGCTATCGAAATGGCTGCCTTTTCGTCACGAACGAGACCTTCCGGCGGGATTCGCCAATTATCCGGCATAATTAACTCATCAGCCCTGCTGCTTATAGAGGTGAGTGAAAGCGTAATGCAAAAAACCATTAGGTACGATCTGACGCCCAACATCACCTCCCATGCAATTGGAAGATTATAGAAGAAGGTAGCCCTATCGACGAGTCCGCTTCGGGTCGCATGCGGTCATGTCCGCTTCAAGGCGCCGAGTCGCATGGCCGGTTTCGGGCACCCCGCAGCCGGCCTGGCCGTCCGCAGGGGGCGGAAAGCGGAAATTCGATCAAGCTATGAAGGCTTGGCTGTGGACTGCCGGGCGTACTGCAGGGCTCGACATTATTTCGTGCTTCTTTAATAATAGAGTGATTTCAATTCCGATAGAGGGTTAAATGTCAAATCATTTCTGGATACCGGTCATCTGCACTCTCGCTATAGGCGTAACAAGCTCCTGCTCTCGTAAGGAGCCTTTAATGGGGAGTCGCCTAACAACGACCGCACGAGAGTACGCTGAGTCGAAATTTCCAGATGCTCACATTGCCGGCTCGGCGGTCGAAATCCGTGATCACGGATCGTCATGGCTCGCCGTTGTTTCTCCTCAAAATCCATATACGGATCAACAGGGACGACAAGTCTATATTCTTGACGGAGATCTATGGGTCCTTATTGATAAGCGAACTGAGAAACCTATCGGAATATATGAATCCATCACACAAGTTCCGAAGTAGTCACTGTCCTCGAGGAGGTTTGGTGTCAACCTTCGACGCCCCTCCCCCCGATCAACGGACACTGGTGCTAAAGTCGCCTTCGGGTCGAATCGAGCCTCGTCCGCTTCCGGACCCGAGGGCGATGTCGGCTCTCGGGTAGCCGGCCATGGGCTTGGCCGGCCGAGATGGGCGGAAAGCGGTCGTCCGACGAGGCATGTGTATTAGGATGGCCGTGCTCGCAATTGGATCGTAGGGGGATCGAAGTTGTCTACATGGCTCGTCCGCGTGCTGGCGCCGCTGATAGTTGCATCCGCCTGCCATCCGACCACGCAAGGTAACGCTGCTGCGAACGGGGCTGGTCAGAAACACAGCATTCGCGATGGCGTAGAGCTTGCGGCAGAGGTGTTTAATGCAGAGGATAGGCAATACTTAAAAGCACTTGGGGCATTGTCGAGCCAAGTAAAGAGCGGCGATCCGGTGGCCGAGCAGGCATACGCAGAACTCATTCTATGGTGGCACAAGAGGCCTTATGATCAGGGCGAACCCAGTGCATCATTGACGCAAGCCTGGGATCTGTATCGACGCGCCGCTACGAAATCACAATCAGCATTTTCATGGCTCCGCGCGTACTATGCCAACGGAGAGCCTGGACTGCCAAGCAACCAAGCCGTTGCCAAGTGTATGCTAAATGTCACCTTACAGAGGCTTCCGTTATCCGAGGCGAACAGGTGTTATGGCATAAAAAGCGAAACTTAGGAGGCTATAACTCTCCGCCCGGAGCAGAGGACCGGATAGGGTCGAATCGCGCCTTGTCCGCTTTCCGGAGCCGAGGAGTGTGTCCGCTCTTGGGTGCTCTGGCGTGGGCCTGACCGACCGCGTTGGGCGGAAAGCGGACCTGAGGAGGTGTCAGATGCGTCCCGATCGAGAGGATGGACGGCAGAGATAGAGGCAAGTAAACGTAGCCGATGGCCAATCCAGCGTTCCACCACCTCAACCACGATTGGAATGCCGAGCCGAACGCTCCTTTGCCGAGCGTCGAGGTGATTGATCAGCAAGTCCGTCTGAGGTTTCTCCTCAATCCTTGGGCCTATCAAGCGCGAGAGGGAGAGATTGGAGAGTTGGTTTTCGGCGTATGCTCACGTTGGCGGCTCGGCGCCACTAACGACGAGGGTTGGTATTCAGGCCAATGCCGATATAGCCGTCGGGCGCCACAATGGGGTGAGTTTTACGAGATCACTGGAGACGATCCGCTCATGCTTAAGCCGACCGACTGGAATTTTGTCGGGTTGGAAATTGAACCGTGCCGACATTTTCTATTCTATTTTAGGGATGAGACGTTTGAGTGTCTGGCTCGAGATTGGGCCTTCAGTAGAATTATACCTTAGCAGAGGTCAGGTTTGGGTCGCGTCCGGTCATGTCCGCTCTCCAGCGCCGGGCGAGACGGCCGCTTTCGGGCAGCCTCGATTCGGCCCGGCCGGCCGAGATGGGCGGAAAGCGGACGGAGGTGAGGTGCCTTGTCGCGGCTGCCTGGATCTGTCGGCTACGGTTGACAATCCCTCCATGATGGAATCACCGTGGCAGGCGGATATTGGCCTGACCAAGCCAAGCTCGTGCGGCAGCGCGATGCGCCTAAAACGAGATCATAAATCTTTCGAAATTTGTGCGGCATTGGGAGTGGATTAATGAAATTCGCGAGAGATATCATTGCGTTGATCGCCGTGTCATTGTTCGCTTTGGGATGCAGCAGCCACATCAAATCTGAGCCGGAGCAATCCGCGACTGAGTACCTGGAAAAAAATTATATCTTCGATGTGAAGAATTTTACAACTACCACGGAACAAGATCAATCGTATTACTACGTTGTTTTCTGTCTAAAGGAGAAGGATGACCTACCCAACAGGCCTTCTGCGGAGCGGAGTGTCGATTCTTGTTACGGAGGAAATGTCGTTGTCATCGTTGAAAAGCCGGGCAAGCGGGTCATCGGTGCGACTCTTCGCGACATAGCACTCAAGCGACGCGAATTGCCCCAAATATGACCTGACATTCAGCGGTGCAGGACAGTCTGCCCGTCATCATACCAGTGACCGCTTTGGGTCGTATCCGGCCATGTCCGCTCTTCGGCGCATGCGCGACAGCCTCTGTTCACCGGAGTTGACGCTTCAGGCATGGCAAAGCGGTCCGACGAGACTGTCGGTTGGAAGCATCGCTGGACCACCTCCTGGATCGCGCTTCTGTACGGGGTCGGCATCGCCGCCCCAGGATGGGGATTCGAGGGTTCGGCCGTCCAAGCTCTCTGCGCGCGAGTGCCCCGGGAGGCTCGCAGGGATCGTGGCGGACTGGCCGCTCCCGTCGTCCAGGATGCGGTCGGTGAGGCGGGAGGGAGTGTCGGCCTAGCTATGCGCTGGCCGGCACCTTGCTTCCCACCTCCGGCTCGAACCGTCCCCCGGAGACCCAGATGCGGTGCATGATCACGGCAAGCTTGCGGGCAACCGCGACCCGGGCTCGCTTGGCGCCGCGGCGACGTGCGATCGCGATACCCCATGCCCGGAGGGTTGAATGCTGGGCCGTGCGCGTCATCAGTGCCGACGCCGCCTCATAGAGCAAGTGCCGCAGGATCTTGTCGCCGGCTTTGCTGATCTGTCCGGATCGATCGATCTCTCCGGATTGATAAACCCTGGGTGTCAGGCCGATGTGGGCACCGACAGCCTTGGACGAGACGAAGCGCGCCGGGTCGTCCAACGTTGCTCGATAGGCCAGGCTGGTGATCGGACCGACGCCGGGGATGGTCATGAGCCGCAGGCAGACATCATCTTGGCGAGCTGCCCTGGCCAATAGCAGGTCGAGCCCGTGGCGCTCCTCTAGCAGCCGCTCCAATACCCGCAGGAGTGGCCCGAACGCGATCGCCAGGGACGGCATCTCGGAAGCCAAGTCTCGAACCCGCTTGCTGAACTGCTGCCGCTGAGTTCGTCCCATCTTAAGGCCGTGAGTCTTCAACAGCCCGCGGATGGTGCCCTGGACCTGGAGAAGGCTTGCTACGATCTGGCGGCGCGCCTGCAGGATGGTTCGCGTCAGCTGTGCGTCTGGCGACTCCACGTGCACCGGGCGGTAATGCCCGATGCGCATCATCTCCGCGATTCCGCGGGCGTCGTTCCGATCGGTCTTGACCGGCCTTGTCGACAGGAAGCGCTGGGCATGGCGGGTCTCGATGCAAATGGCTTCGAACCCGGCGGCGACCAACTCGCGATGCAGCCATTCCGAGAGTGGGCAGGCCTCGAGACCGACCAGATCGATCTCCCCCTGCCACGGTCGAAGTCTCTCGATCAACGACCCAGGATCACTGCCCACCTTGCCTTGCCAGACCACCTCACCGTTGCGCTCGAGCACGCAAATAGCGGTCTTTTGCAGAGAGATATCGAGGCCGACGACCTTGGACATGTCTCGCTCCTTTTGAAGGTGATGTCCGCAGAGCCTACTGGCGATTGGCGAACGGCCGATTACCCCATCTCTCGTATTCAT
>NZ_VCCH02000172.1 GCF_005938675.2 Mycobacterium sp. KBS0706 | reverse complement strand
CGGGCTCCGCAAACCGGACTTGGCCGCATGCGCCCCAGAGCGGAAGTCGAAGGAGGTGGGATCGAACGGCGCCTTCGCCCTCCGGAGCGGACCTTCATCCATGCTGGTTTGGCGGCCATCTCTCGACCTGGTCTAGCAACCGTCCGAGCGCAATCTCGGTCGAATTTGCGCTGTGTCAAAAAGCCCGTCGCCGACATCGCCTACATTCCGACAGGAGCCGGTCGACAAAACCCATCGATGGAGAGGCCAATGCGATGACTCCTCGTCTTCGCCGCTGTCGCGACGCGCTTGTCGTACTGGCGGATTCTACCGCCTGATAGCGAAGCCCAGCCAATGGCCGCAAATAATATATGAATATCTTACGGTTGCAGACTGGACCGACCCGAGGGCGGGATCGGTGAAAATTGTCCGAGCGTCACACGCCGTTGCAGGGGCCGATACGCCTTGCGCATCAGGATGTGGAAGACGGACGTGCCGGCGGACGCGGATCAATGGGTGCTCAAGCTGCAACAGGGCGGCGGCAGGGTTGGCATGGACGCGCTTGAAGAGAGAGCGTTCGCCCAACATGCCGAATGGAGGCTGAACTTGATCCCATCCGCCAGCATCGCGCGCGTCTGGTCTCGGTGCCGCACAATCCGTCCTTCGCAACGCGATCTCTCTCGGCTCGTCGTCCTGGCCGTCGCTCTTCTTGCGTCCGGCTGCTCCCCTCCGACCCGGTTGGCTGCCGTGCCGGAACGCTACGAGCTCAACGCGACAGTCGGCTCGATGCAGGGGATCCGCTACTATCCACCCGATCATCTCGGAACGCTCGAGGCCGACGCGCGAGACTCCGTCGAACGCGAACGCGCTGCTCTCGCGGCCGCCGGCCACAAGGGTCCGCTGCCGCCGGCGAGTTATCTTGCCGTATCGGGCGGCGGCGAGAATGGCGCATTCGGTGCTGGCCTCCTGGTCGGCTGGACGAAGACCGGAACGCGCCCGGAATTCAAGGTCGTGACCGGTGTCAGCACCGGAGCGCTGACCGCCCCCTTCGCCTTTCTCGGCCCGACCTATGACGATAGGCTGGCCGGGATTTACACCACGATCACCGCGGCCGAAGTGCTCGAACCGCGCGGTTTCCTCGCTGCGATCAGCGACGATGCCATGGCCGATACTGCTCCATTGCGCCGCACGATCGCCAGATATGTGACCCCCGACCTGCTCGCCGCAATCGCCCGCGAACACGAAAAGGGCCGCCTTCTGCTGATCGGAACCACGGATCTTGACGCGCAGCGCGGCGTGATCTGGAACATCGGCAAGATTGCGGCGAGTGGTGACCCTGGGGCGCTGGAGTTGGTCCGCAGCATCCTGGTCGCCTCCGCCGCCATACCTGGGGCCTTCCCGCCAGTCATGATCGATGTCATGGCGAACGGGCAGCCCTATCAAGAGATGCATGTCGACGGCGGCGCCAGCGCCCAGGTCTTCATCTACCCGCCATCGTTGAAGGTCGCTGAAGTCGCCAAGAAGGCTGGCATTGTGCGCCGGCGCGACGTCTACGTCATCCGCAACGCTCGCCTCGATGCCGATTGGGCCGACGTCAAACGCAGGACGCTGAGCATCGCCGGCCGAGCCATCTCGTCGCTGATCCAGACGCAGGGTGTCGGCGATCTCTATCGGATCTATGCGGTCAGTCAGCGGGACGGGGTCGGCTTCCATCTCGCCTATATCCCGTCCAGCTTCGACGTGAAGCTCGAGGCGCCCTTCGACCAGACTTACATGCGGGCGCTGTTTGAGCTTGGCCACAAGCTGGGAGCCCAGGGATATCCATGGCAGACCCGGCCCCCAGGATTTTGACGACAAGCCTGCTTGACCCCATCATCAGTTCCCACGCGTTGCATCGGTGACCTTTGGTGCCTGCAGCAGCCGCTGCCGAAAGGTCCGCTGTCACGTGTGAAGCGGCCATGCTGCGACCAAGCGCGGACCTTCCGCTCTCCGCCCTTCGCGGACGGCCTGACCAGACTGATCGCGCCCAAAGCGGCCGCAGGACAGGCCTTGCTTGAAACTCGCACATAGGCCGTCGGACCGGGACCTATGCCAGGCAGCACAGCGGCATCCCGCTGATCATGCCGCCCGCCCTGAAAGCGCGTGTGGAGCAGCGGCGGCGTGAGCGTGAGGCGGCCGACGGCGGTTCCGGGAACCGGAACGCAACCGGCAAGAGACCGTGAGCCCGGACGCGCTGCGGGCGACCGCCCTGGATGCAATGTTGCAGCGCGATTGACAGAAATCCGCCGGGCCTTATCCTGAGCCCAACAACTCGATAGTCTTCTTGCCCGACGGGCAGGAGCGGCAATGAAGCCCCATCCGCAGGCCGGCGACGGCAGGCGATGGGGCTTTCTGCGTTCAGGGGACGGCGGCACGTGCGGGCGAGCTACGCGATCGGTCTGCTCTATTCGACCACCGGGCCCTATGGCGCGATCGGGCGCGAGGCGCTGGACGGCGCCGTGATGGCGCTGGACGAGGTCAATGCCGACGACGCCTTCGGCTTCACCCTCGCCCCCGTCGCCGCCAACCCCGAAGGCGTGATCGACCGCTACCACACGCTGTGCGAGGCGGCGATCCGCGAGGGCGGCTGCCGCCAGATCGTCGGCACCATCACCTCGCTGTCGCGCAAGGAGGTGCTGCCGACGATCGAGAAGCACGACGCGCTGCTGTGGTACATCTGCCCGTATGAGGGCTTCGAGAGCAGCGAGGCTGTGATCTACACCGGCGCCGCCCCGAACCAGCACATCGTGCCGCTGTTCCAGCATGTGCTGCCGCGCTGGGGCACCCGCGCCGTGCTGGTGGGCTCGAACTACATCTGGGGCTGGGAGGTCAACCGCGTGGCGCGGGAACTGATCGGCGCCTGCGGCGGCGAGGTCCTGGCCGAGCGCTATCTGCCGATCGGCAGCGAGGATGTCGGAAGGCTGGTCCAGGAGGTGCGGGAGAAGCGGCCGGACTTCATCCTGAACAACCTGATCGGCCCGTCGAGCTACGCCTTCTTCCGGGCCTACCGCGACCTGGCCGACAGCGACCCGGCCTTCGGGCCCGACCGCTGCCCGATCGTCAGCTGCAACCTGACCGAATGCGAGCTGGGGCTGATCGGCCCCGCCGGCATCGGCCATCTCAGCAGCGCGATCTATTTCGAGAGTGTCGACACCGCCGAGAACCGGGCTTTCCACGACCGGGTGCGGCAGCGCTTCGGCGCCGCGCGGCGCAGCTCGGCCTTCCTCGCCGGCGGCTATGCGGCGGTGCGGATGCTGGCCGAGGCGATCCGCGAGGCCGGCACCGATGCGCCGGAGGCGCTGCGGCCGGTGCTGCATGCCCGCCGCTTCGCCACGCCGCTGGGCCCGCTCGGGATCGACCCGCGCACCAACCATGCGGCGCTGACCCCCTGCCTGGGCCGGATCGGGGCCGCTGGCGGTTTCGAGATCCTCGACCGCGCCGCCGCGCCGGTGGCGCCGGACCCCTATCTGGTCGAGTTCGACGCCGCGGCCCTGGCCCGGCGGGTGCTCGGGCCCGGCGCGGCCCCGCGGCTGAAGCGGGTGAAGTGAGCATGCGCCGCGTTCCCACCCCCAACTTCCGCGGCCGCAGCGCCGTGGTGCTGCACCGGCCGCACGCTGCCGCCGATGCGGTGCTGCGCCAGCTCGAGCGGCTGGGCATCGCGGCGCGGCCGGCCTGGCCGGCGTTGGCCGCGGCCGACCTGGCCGCCGATTTCGTGCTGTTCGACGCCGACACCGCCCATGACGGCCAGTTCCCCTGGCCGGCCGGCGCGCCGCCGATGCCGCTGGTCGCCCTGATCGGGTCGGAGGCGCCGGGCCGGCTGGACTGGGTGCTGGCCCAGGGCGCCACCGCCCATCTGCTGAAGCCGGTCGCCTCCGGCGGCGTGTTCAGCGCGCTGGTGATCGCCGAGCACGGCTTCGCCCAGCGCCGCGACCGCGAGGCCCGGATCGCCGATCTGGAGACAAGGCTGCGCCTGCGGCCCGTGGTGGTGCGCGCCATCCTGACGCTGATGGCGCAGCGCGGGCTGAACGAGGCGGACGCCTTCCGCGAGATCCGCAGCGCCGCGATGCAGCGCCAGCGCAGCATCGAGGAGCATTGCCTCGACCTCGCGACCGGCCCGACAGACCCGGCCGCCGGCCGGCGCGGAGGCTGAACCGTGGCGATCCTGAATCAACTGCTGCGCCGCAGGCTCGCCTTGTTCGGCCTGCTGGTCATCCTGGTGGTGGTGGCCGCCGCCCTCCTCGCACCCTGGATCGTGCCCTTCTCGCCCGACGAGCAGTTGTTCGACGGGCTGACGCTGGAGGGTGCGCCCCTGCCCCCGGACGGCCGCTTCTGGATGGGCACCGACCTCCTGGGCCGGGACATGTTCTCGCGCCTGGTCTATGGCGCCCAGACCTCGCTGATCATCGGCGTGGTCGCCAATGGCGCGGCGGTGCTGATCGGCACCTTCTTCGGCGTCGTCGCCGGCTTCGCCGGCGGTTGGTTGGGCGCCGTGATGATGCGCTTCACCGACCTGATGATGGCCTTCCCGGCGCTGCTGCTGGCGATCGTGCTGGCCGCGATCTTCAAGCCGTCGCTGTGGATCGTGGCGCTGGTGATCGCCATGGTGAACTGGGTGCAGATCGCCCGCATCATCTACACCGAGACCCGGTCGATCGCGGAGCGCGACTTCATCGAGGCGGAATGGGGCCTCGGCGCCTCCCGCAGCCGCATCCTGCTGCGCCACGTGCTGCCGCACCTGCTGTCCACCACCATCGTCTGGGGCACGCTCGGCATCGCCACCACGGTGCTGCTGGAGGCCACCCTGTCCTTCCTCGGCATCGGGGTGCAGCCGCCGACGCCGAGCTGGGGCAACATCATCTTCGAGAACCAGACCTACTTCTCGACCGCGCCCTGGCTGGTATTCATCCCCGGCGCGGCCATCATCCTCTTGGCCCTGGCCTTCAACCTGGTCGGCGACGCGCTGCGCGACATCCTCGACCCGACGCAGAAGGGCCGGCACTGATGGGCGCCTATCTGCTCCGCCGCCTGGCCCAGGCCGTGCTGATCCTGATCGGGGTCAGCTTGGTCACCTTCGTGCTGCTGTACCTGCTGCCGGCCGACCCGGCGCGGCAGATCGCCGGGCGCAGCGCGACGCCGGAGGTGGTGGCGAACATCCGCGCCCAGCTGGGCCTCGACCTGCCGTTCCACGAACAGTATCTGCGCTATCTCGGCGCCCTGCTGCAGGGCGACCTCGGCCGCTCTTACCTGCAGAAGACCGAGGTGGCGACGTTGATCATGAGCCGCCTGCCGGCCAGCCTGCTGCTGATGGCCGGCGCCATCCTGTGCGAGCTGGTGCTGGGCCTGACCATGGGCGTGGTCGCGGCGCTGCGGCGGAACACCACCGCCGACCATGCGCTGATGCTGACCTCCTTCGTCGGCGTCTCGGCGCCGCAATTCGTGGTCGGCATGCTGCTGCTCTACGTCTTCGCCTGGCAGCTGGCCTGGTTCCCGCTCGGCGGCTACGGCAGCTTCGCGCACCTGGTGTTGCCCTCGCTGACACTCGGGCTGCTCGGGGCGGGGTGGTATTCGCGGATGATGCGGTCGGCGATGCTGGACGTGCTGCGCCAGGACTACATGCGCACCGCCCTAGCCAAGGGCCTGAGCGCCTGGCGCGTGGTGCTGGCGCATGCGCTGCCCAACGCGCTCTTGCCGATCATCGCCATGATCGGCATCGACATCGGCCTGTTCATGAGCGGCATCGTCGTCGTCGAATCCGTGTTCGGCTGGCCCGGCATCGGCCAACTGACCTGGCAGGCGATCCAGCGCGTCGACATCCCGATCATCATGGGGGTGACGCTGGTCTCCGCCGTCGCCATCGTGCTGGGCAACCTGCTGGCCGACCTGGTCGCCCCGTTCATCGACCCGAGGATCAAGCTGCGGTGACGGACAACCGCACCGAACCAAGAGGAGGTTTCATGCTGAAGTCGATGTTGCTTGCCGGCGCTGCCGCCCTGACCCTGGTCCTCGCCACGACGGCGATGGCGCAGGACATCAAGCAGGGCGGCACCATGACGGAGACCTTCAAGGACGACGTCACCACGCTCGACCCCGCCATCGGTTACGACTGGCAGAACTGGTCGATGATTAAGAGCCTGTTCGACGGGCTGATGGATTACAAGCCCGGCACCACTGATCTGGTGCCGAACCTGGCCGAGAGCTTCGAGGTCTCGGCCGACGGCCTGACCTATACCTTCAAGCTGCGGCACGGGATCAAGTTCCACAATGGCCGCGAGCTGAAGGCCGCCGACGTCAAATACTCGCTGGACCGTGTGGTGCAGCCGGAGACGCAGAGCCCCGGCGCGGGCTTCTTCGATTCGATTGAGGGCTTCGCCGACGTATCCGGCGGCAAGACCAAGGAGTTGAGCGGCATCACCACGCCGGACGAGTACACGGTGGTCTTCCGCCTGATCCGGCCGGACGCGCCCTTCCTGCACAAGATGGCGATCAACTTCTCGCACGTCGTGCCCAAGGAAGAAGTTGAGAAGTACGGTGCTGACTTCGGCAAGCACCCGGTCGGCACCGGCGCCTTCAAGATGACCGAGTGGACGCTGGGCCAGCGCATCGTGTTCGAGCGCAACCCGGACTATTTCCAGAAGGGCCTGCCGCATCTCGACAAGATCGTGTTCGAGGTCGGGCAGGAGCCGGTGGTGGCGCTGCTGCGGCTGCAGCGCGGCGAGGTCGACATCGCCGGCGACGGCATCCCGCCGGCCAAGTTCCTCGAGGTGACGCAGGACCCGGCCTACAAGGACCTGATCATCCAGGGCAGCCAGTTGCACACCGGCTACATCACCATGAACGTTAAGGCCAAGCCCTTCGACGACGTGCGGGTGCGCCAGGCGGTCAACATGGCGATCAACAAGGACCGCATCATCCGCATCATCAACGGCCGCGCCAAGCCGGCGAACCAGCCGCTGCCGCCGTCGATGCCGGGCTATGCCGCCGACTACAAGGGCTATGCCTATGACGTGGCCGGCGCCAAGAAGCTGATGGCCGATGCCGGCCAGGCCGACGGCTTCACCACCGATCTTTACGTCGCCAACACCGACCCGCAGCCCCGCATCGCCCAGGCGATCCAGCAGGACCTGGCCCAGATCGGCATCAAGGCCGAGATCAAGGCCCTGGCCCAGGCCAACGTCATCGCCGCCGGCGGCGACGAGAAGCAGTCGACCATGATCTGGTCCGGCGGCATGGCCTGGATCGCCGACTTCCCGGACCCGTCCAACTTCTACGGCCCGATCCTGGGCTGCGGCGGCGCGGTGCCCGGCGGCTGGAACTGGTCCTGGTACTGCAACGCGGATCTCGACAAGCGCGCGGCCGAGGCTGATGCGATCGCCGACCCGGCCAAGGCCGCCGAGCGCGAGGCCAAGTGGCGCGACATCTTCCTCGACGTCATGAAGGACGCGCCCTGGGCCCCGGTGTTCAACGAGCAGCGTTACACCATCCGGTCCGAGCGGATGGGCGGTGCCGACGCCCTGTTCGTCGATCCGGTTCACATCCCGATCAACTACGACAACGTGTACGCCAAAGATGCCCAGTAATCACAATCACACCATCCACGGCGCGCACCACCATTTCGGCTGGAACCGCGACTTCCCGCCGGTGGCCACGGTCGCGCCGGGGACGACGCTGGAGTTCGACTGCCTGGACGCCGCGGGCGGCCAGCTCAGCGCCTCCAGCACGGTCGCCGATGTCGCGACGCTCGATTTCGGCAAGGTCAACCCGGTCACCGGGCCGATCCTGGTCGACGGGGCCGAGCCCGGCGACGCGCTGAAGATCACGCTCGACCACTATGCGCCCGCGGGCTTCGGCTGGACCGCCAACATTCCCGGCTTCGGGCTGCTGGCAGACCAGTTCAAGGACCCGGCGCTGTATGTCTGGCGCTATGAGGCCGACACGCTGGCGCCGGCGCTGTTCTCGACTCTGGCGAAGGTGCCGCTGAAGCCCTTCGCCGGGACCATCGGGGTGGCGCCGGCCGAGCCGGGGCTGCATTCGGTGGTGCCGCCGCGGCGGGTCGGCGGCAATCTCGACATCCGCGACCTGGCGGCCGGGGCGACGCTGTGGCTGCCGGTCGAGGTGGCGGGCGCCCTGTTCTCGATCGGCGACACCCATGCCGCCCAGGGCGACGGCGAGGTCTGCGGCACCGCCATCGAAAGCCCGATGAAGGTGACGCTGAAGCTCGACCTGGTGAAGGGCGCCAACCTGAAGATGCCGCGCTTCACCACGCCCGGGCCGGTGACGCGCCACCTCGACGCCAAGGGCTACGAGGTGACGACCGGGATCGGCCCCGACCTGATGGAGGGCGCGCGCATCGCCGTCGCCGAGATGGTCGAGCTGCTGTGCCGCACCCGCGGCATGGCCGCGGTCGACGCCTACATGCTGTGCTCGGTCTGCGGCGACCTCCGCATCAGCGAGATCGTCGACCAGCCGAACTGGGTGGTGTCGTTCTACTTCCCGCGTGTCGTCTTCGAATGAGGCGGGCGTCCGTTCCCTCGCCGTGCAACCAACCAAGTCCCCCCTCCCCTCGCGGGAGGGGGCTAGGGGGAGGGGGTTGTCGATCGAAGGGCGCGGGACTTCTGTCGAGCGGCTTTCGACCATCCGTCAATCTCAAGCCGGTTCTATCGGCTCGAACCCCCTCCCCCTACCCCCCTCCCGCAGGGG
>NZ_VCCH02000171.1 GCF_005938675.2 Mycobacterium sp. KBS0706 | reverse complement strand
TGAAGGTCGTATCGAAGTGCTGCTCGGTGATCTCGCCCAGTGGGACGCCTTCGCCCGTGCCGGCGCTCGCGTACAGGACGTCGATCCTGCCCTTTTCCCGTCTGACGGTGTCGAACAGGCGGTCGAGGTCGTCGAGATTGGCCGCGTCGCCGCGGACGCCGGTCACGTTCCGGCCGATCAGCTTGACGGCCTCGTCCAGCGCCTTCTGTCTCCGGCCCGTGATGAAGACATAGGCGCCTTCTTCAACGAACCGCTTGGCGCTCGCCAGCGCCATGCCGCTCGATCCGCCGGTGATGACGGCAATCTTACCCTCAAGCTTTCCCATGACTTCCTTCAACTCCGTCTTGGCCGATCGGGGAGGACCTCGAGACCTCGAAATGGGTCCGTCAGCGTCAGGCGTTGAGTGCTGGAGCGCGCACATCGGTGGTGCGAAATCGATCCGGCTGGACGACTGACGCCAGCCGCGACGATTGGTGTCCGCCGTTCGGAATTGGGCCGTGCTCGTCGGCGCGAGCTATGGTGACCGCCCCGCGCCACCCACATACGAGATGCTGTTCGATGTGTTGGACACGGGCTTTGGAAGGCGCACCTCGCGGTGCCGGATCGCACCATGATCGACTGGGATGACGTTCGGTACTTTCTTGCCGTCGCACGCGGTGGCTCGGTACGGGCTGCCGCCGCGCACCTCGGGGTAAATCATTCAACCGTGCTGCGACGCGTCGCGCAGCTCGAGGAACGGCTCGGGGCGCAGATGTTCGAGAAGCTGCCTTCGGGCTACCGCCTGACGGATGCGGGAGAGGAGGTCCTCGAATTCGCGGACCGGATGGAAGCGTCGTCGCACCAACTGGAGACGCGCGTCTTCGGGCGCGACCAGAGTGTGCGCGGGCTTCTGCGGGTGACGCTGGCGCCGCCCCTCGCGGCACATCTGCTCATGCCGGACTTCGCCGATTTCGCGCGCCTGCATCCGGACATCGAGATGGACATCCTTTCGTCCGGCGAGCTGGCAAATCTGACCAACCGGGAGGCCGACGTCGCGATCCGCGTCGTCTACGACCGCAAAACCCTGCCGCCCAATCTTCACGGCCTGAAGGGGCCGGACGTGTTCGGAGGCGTCTACATGTCCCGCGATCGACTGGCCGCGTGGCGTGCGGGCGCGCCTGATCCCATCCGGTGGATCGTCATCAGCCTTCATGGAATTCCGGATTGGGCCAGCGATGGCGAGGTTCGCACCACGGGGGTCCCGTTCAGGGTCACGGACGGCGAGGCGCAGATCGTTGCAGTACGGCAAGGGCTCGGGATGACGACACTGCCGTGCTTCGTCGGCGATGCCGATCCCCTGCTGGTGAGGGTGCCGGGCACCGACCTGCACATGTACGGAACGCTCTGGCTTCTCACACAGGGGGAGACACGCAAGACGAAGCGCGTGCGGCTCTTCACGGAGTTCGTATCCCGCAGGCTCACCGCGTACGCGCCGCTTCTCGCGGGACTGTCCTTGTCGCGCGGCTGACGCGCGGCGGTCGCCGGCGACGCTTCGAGTGGACAAGGATGAAAGGGGCAGTCGTCCAACGCGCGTCGGCGTGGCTTCCTGAGACGGCCGATTTCGGGCGCGCTCCAGGGTTCGGGCTGACCTGGAAGGGCTGAATTCAGCGCGATTGAGCGATGTCCGGTATCGATGCGCCTCAACTATGGCCGGATTTAGCGGCAACGCACGGGTTTGCGAATTAGGCGAGCGCTTGGACCTTGCCGGACCGGTCCGGAGCCGTGGCCGGTGGCCAAATTGGCTGGCCAATTGAGGGGTGGCCAAGTTGATTCGTGATTCCTATTTTTGGCTAGGTACGGTAGGTTTGGCCTAATTGGGTATGCCGAAGCACACCCCCCACGCCGATTTGCTCCGATCACTGTCTATATCTGCCTTACTGTCCGATCACGCCAGGCGCGGGCCCCCCCTTGGTAAAGCAGGTACACTGGACGCCGGTTGGGCCAGGTTCTGGGAGGAAGCAGAACCCGTACGGGGTGAAGCAACGCTGCCCGAATTGAGCCGGAGGAGGTCCCCCAGACTGCGGATAGGGGGCATAAGGCGGCGCCTGCGCTGGCCCCCAACCTCCACGTTCAGGGATTATCGGAGGGGCCGGAGGGAGTGAGTTGGGCCATTGCGCAGCCGACTCTGACGCATTCAGAAGCATCGTGGCTAGCATCACGATCAGACTGCAATATCGCATCTCGGCTATCTCCCTTTGGCCACCTAGTTCCCGGCAGTCGTCGGGTTCTGATCCGTGAATATATCTCTCGCCGGAACGCCCAAAATAAGTGAAATATCCCGCTGACGATCTGACGGAACAGAATCTGTCTCTCCTACCCAGCTCTCTACTCTGTCTCTATCAACTTGCAGACGCTCGCTCAGCTGGTCTATTCCTATTGACGCCTCCGTCATTGCTCTCTTGAGGTTTACGCCCCACCGTTCGGGCTCCTCCTCCGACGCACCGAACCAACGGTCGACTTGCTTCTCGAAGTTCTCGACGGCTCGCTCAGAAAGTAAGCCGGCAGATATCGAAAGTAAGGAGATCACAAACGGACTGATAGAACTGCTTTGTTCAGATAAGGATTTCTCGGTTAGCATCAAGAATCCAGATCTAAATAGTGCATACACCACAAGTGCACAAATCAGTCCAAGCAGTGGGCCAACAAGTAGGCTTCGAAGTGTCGGATTTGACGCGGACCGATATGATTGGAGAACAATTCTGAGCAAAGATCCGAGAACACCCGACAAACATACTAGAAGAAAGGCTAGAAACTCCGTCGGGCTTATTAGTATGGTGTTAAGTACGCCAAATGATATTGTATTGTAGAATAGGTAATTAACCACCAACTCGAAATCCTTTTGCCGTCTGGGCTCCGTGTCAATTCGTGTTTGGCTGACAACCGGTGGTTCAACTATCGCTCCTCCCTTATGTTCGGTGAGAGCAGGGCTATAAGGCTGAATTTTCTCGGTGGCGTTTCCGTCCACGGTAGTTAGATCGTCATTTTCGTCGGTCGCGGGCGGGCGCGCTGCATTTATGCCGCCCAACCGAGAGTTCCCCGGCGTCCTGTTCCGACTGCCAGCCGCAGCACTGGCCGTCGTGTCCCTGTCGGCTGCTGCTTGGAGTATCTGAGAATTCGGCGCGGATAACTCGGCAAGCTCTGATGATGTTGTGTTGGAGCATAAGTTGAATGCTGCCGTCCGATACTGAATACGAAGAGCCATGGTATGGAGCACCCTGCAATTCGTATCATAAGATAACAACAGATGCTGGTACTGTGGCTCTATTTTCACCCAAAACTTTTCATTAAGCTCGGCAATTCGGGTAAAGTCTCCCGAGTAATCTGCAATGGTGGTGGCTAAGTCACCACTTCCGATATCAACGCTTGCCATATATTCCACAAAATTCTTTTGTATATTTCTGACTAAAGGAGCTGCCGTATTGATGCTGGTCACTTCTAAACCACGTTCATTAATTGACGGAGATGATTGTGGATCCGATCTTCCGCTTGTTGGTGGCGCTCCCTCTGTGATTCGGGCGGATGTCTCTGCTGAGGGGATTCTTTGTACAAACGATTTACACCTAGTTATAGCGTCCTTTGCATTTTTTGCATTCTGAAAAATTGCGCATATTCTATCGGTTCGAAACTGAACCTCGGTATGAACTGCCGCGAAATCCTCGTAGGAGCTTGATATTTTCTCGGATAGATCAGTTAACTTTTGCGTAAGCGCTCCAATTTCATTTTCGGCTAAAACGTTGTCGATTAATTGCCCCGTTGTGAATCCCTCCTCAGACTTCAGTATTCTAGATTGGAATTGCATGAAAGAGATCAGAAGGCCAGTGGCTATTACGAGCATAAAACTCGCGGCACACGACAGAAGGAGCGCTACAACCCCGAGCCTCGCCTTGCCAGAGTCGCGACCAGTCGCTAAATGTCGAGGGAGCTTTGACGGCGGGGATCGGCTGCCCCCACCGCTCATCCCCTTTGAGCCGTCTACCGCACCTCCGTCACTGTGTCCTGGGTCAAAATTGCGAACGTTTTCAGCGGAACCCGGATCAGGTGACTCGCGGGCGGGCGGGCTAGCTTGTGCGCTGTCCTCTTTGCCGTCGCCGTCTGCCACACTTACACCGACACCTCCTTGTTGCGTCGATTCCGTCCCTGCAATTGGATCCTCTTCCGTTCGCTGGGCGGCAGTGTCTGGTGCCCCGGTCTCCGGGAGGCCTTCTCCGGTCGGCTCAACACCTGGCGTCGCCTTGGCGTTGGGGTCGGGTGCGCTCATTGCACGGACGCCAATTGTGAGGGATACCTGACTTGCGGGGGCGCAGAGGAATCGAAGCGGCGCCACACCTCGGCTTCAAATGATTGACAGTCCGGAGATAAACTGCCAAAGGCGTCGAGGAATTGCGGTTTTAACTCAATGGGGGAAATCGCCATTTCGCAATCCTTCTATTATTTAGTGATTTCGCTTTCGTCTGATTGCAGGAAATGGAATAGTTTCTGCGCAAAGCTGAGTACGACAGATTGACAAATACTATCTCGACGACTCGAGTAGCCGTTTTGGGAACGCAGATGAGAGGCGTTGATCAGTAAATATTTCTACATTGTGGTAGCATACCACGTATCAAGTGAAGATTTTAAGGGATCCGAATTGCTTAGGGATACCTCATTTTGGTGCGCTGCGGATCAGATTTTCCCGCAACGACCGAATGTGAAACTAAATACGACTGTTCCTGCGAAGCAGTCAGTCGCCCTGACTGCGGCGCACTCGGTGATACATCGCTGTACCGTGCGGTGGCCAAGGAATATTCAGCTGCCCGAACCTTATCGAGGCGAGGGGGCAGGGCCGGCACACCAAGACGCTCGGTCCAAGCTTGTTACTGAGTAACGATATGATGCACTGTTACGTGGTAACGTAGTTGGAGAATGAGATGGCACGGTCTAGTCGCGAGAGGCAGGCCGAGTATCGGCGGCGGCATTTGGCGGATGGTTCCGACGTTCGGTTGAACGTGGTGGTTAGCGCGCATGCCGCCGCCGCTCTGAAGCGGCTGGCGCGGCATCGGGGCGTCACTCAGCGCGCCGTTCTGGAAAGCCTGTTCATAGAGGCTGAGCGATATGAGGCCGAGCGGGCTGACGAAGGCTATTTTGCCGTTACTCGGTAACGCTGAGACTGCAGCTCGGGCCTGAGATGGTCCAATAGGGTATACTCAAATTGGCCATATCGGAGCCGATCATGCCACGTCGGGATCCCCCCGTCTCACAGGACCCACACATCCTCCTCGAACAGGTGACGCCGGAGATGCTAGCCGCGGTTGAAGCTCGCGAGCTGGCTCGGACGGAAGAGCTGACCCGGCGGCTCGCGTCAGCCCAGGATCTCGACGAAGCCGGCGCATTCGATCTCGGCTACGACGTCCGGGCCGCCGGCAGGAAAATACACAAGGATGTCGAGCCCTTTGAGCCGAGCGACCCGCGCCGCGCGGCCTATGCACAAGGCAGCGCCATGGCGCTAGCCGAAGGCGAGGCGAGGGTAGAGCAGGTGAAGACCGCGCTTCGGGCATTCGCACGCAAGATGGGCCACTGATGCCCGCTGCCGGGACGGCTCGTCGCGACGCTCCGACTTCAGCCCCAGCGATCCAGGTGGCTCGGGTGTATCTCCGGGTCAGCACAGACACCCAGGACCTCGAGCGTCAGGAGCGCATCATCGAAGAGGCGAAGGCAGGGGGCTATTATGTCGCCGGCGTGTACCGCGAGAAGGCTTCAGGCGCCCGCGCCGATCGCCCCGAACTGCAGCGGCTCATCCAGGACCTCCAGCCCGGCGAAGTGGTCGTCGCGGAAAAGATCGACCGTATAAGCCGACTCCCGCTGGCCGATGCGGAGCTTCTGGTGGCCTCCATCCGCAACAAGGGTGCGCGCTTGGCGGTGCCTGGCCTGGTCGACCTCTCCGAGCTGGTTGCCGGCGCTTCCGGTGTTGCCAAGATCGTGCTCGACTCCGTACAGCAGCTGCTGTTGCGTCTTGCGCTTCAGATGGCGCATGAAGATTATGAGGACCGCCGAGAACGGCAGCGGCAGGGCATCGAGTTGGCGAAGCTCTCCGGTCGCTATAGGGGCCGCACTCCCGATCGAGCCAGCCACGAACGCATCATCGCGCTTCGCTCCGGCGGTACGAGCATCGCCGAGACCGCGCGGCTCACCGGTTGCAGCGTCAGTCAGGTGAAGCGTGTTTGGGCACTGCGCCGGGCGACATAGTGCGCGGCCCGGGCAGCGGTCCAAATTGTAGAGGCAATCCAGGGCGGGACCCGCAGGATTGGCGAATGCTGCTTTCGACCGAGGCAACGGCCCATTTCCAGCGCGCCGACGCCATCGCATCGATGATCCCCTTTGGCCAGCTCATTCTGATCGGGCATCATTCCGAGCGGCGACGCGGCGCGGCCCTAGCCAAGATCCATAAGGGCATGGAGAAGGCCGTCGAGGCACGGGACCGAACCCGCCGACATTCTTCAACCGGCTTGCGGCACCGTCGCGCATGCCTGGTCCAGGGACGGCAGCGGTTTAGCGAGATGGGCGTTGATGGCGGTGGTCATCCGGTTGAAATCCGGCGCGGCGGCAAGAAGCGCCGGGCCGACCAGCATCAGGGCGTCGATCTGCTGCCGGGACAGGGTCCAGCTCGTGCCGATGCTCTGGAAATTCAGCCGGCACTTGTCGTTGCCGATGGCGTCCAGGTCGACCGGGATGACGTAGATGTTGTTGGCGATGGCCTCGAAATTCCGGGCCAGCGGAGGCGGCAGGCCGTGACCCGCCTCGCGGTACGTGTCGGCCAGCAGCGTCCCCAGCGCGCTGATCGTTCCGTTCGACGTGTTGTCGATGCCGGAGTTGATCACGCTCGTCAGCATGTCCAGAATTCCGGGTGTAGCCTGCCGGTGATCGAGATCCGAGGCGGGATCGGACCTCGCATTGATCACCACGAGAATGAGGCGCTTGATCCTCCCCTGGGCGATCCCACTGAACCACGGCAGCGACGTGTCGTTGGTGCTAACCAACCGCATCGGCTCGATGAGCCCCAGATTGTCGGCGATGCCGCCATCGAGCAGGTGGATGTAGTCCTTCCCCGCCTTCTGTCCGAGGGCATAGGCTTCGAAGGCACGGCCGCGGATCACCCGCGCATGCTCGTCCTGGTACCACGTCTTGTCATGCGCGGCCCCGGTGACCCACTCGGGCGGCCACGTGTGGGGCTGGGCCTTGCAGGGGGAGTAGTTCCGCAGCGTCACCGGCGAGAGCGCGACCGGGAAGGCCGCCGATGCGGCGACCGCGGTCGACAGCTTCATCGCGGCCAGGTCGCTGCAGATGAGATCGAAGTTGTCCTGGGTGAACGGGAAAGGCAGCCCTTCGACCATATCGGCCGCGTTCAGGATCAGGAAAGGCCGGTCGCTGCGCTTCGCCAGACCGGCGAAGGTGGCATCCTTGAAAAGCTGCTGATCGAGATAATCGATGAGGAGATCGATCCGCTCCTTGCCCGGCGTCGACAGCTCGGCGAGGCCGACCGGGTTGGCGCCGTCCCACAGCATGGCGGAGATGCCGTCCTGGCGGACGAATTTGCTTTCCAGATTGCCAAGGCCTTCGGGGCCTTTCCATGCGAAATAGGCGGCGGCAACGCTGCCGCCTGACACGGACGAGATCGCGTCGACCTCATGGGCCAGCGTCCGGCCGGACGGCAGCCTGACCTGGTCCATCCCCTGCAGCACCGACATCGTTAGGGCGGTTGCCCGCGTGCCGCCGCCCGATGCGCTCACAAGGACCAGGGTGTCGGGAAGGTCGGTGGGCGACAGTGCGGACCAGCGATAGCCCGTGTGCGGCTCATAGGTCTCGAGCGGCCGGTTGCGCTCCGGATAGGCGCAGGCGGTCAGGGTCAGCGCCAGCGCGAGCGCCCACAGCAGCGGCGCCCGCGCCATCCCGCGAGCCCAGGGACGGGCCGGCATGTTGTCTAAGCCTCGGCGGACTTCGAGGGTTTTCGCACGTCTGACTTCGGCCTTGCCGGTTTCGAGGCCTTCTTCGACTTCGGTGCAGCACGCTTCGGCTTCGGCATAGCGCCAAGCGCCATCATCGCCCGCGCCGAGACCTGATGGCCCGGGAGGGCTTGCGGGGGGTTCAGCGCTTTCAGTACAATCTGGACGTTTGGGTTCGCGGCCGAGACGTTTGCGGTACCGGCGAAATCGATCTGGTTTTGGGCATCGACCGTGGCGAAGGTCGTCTGCCCCATGTTGACCACAAAAAAGTCGTTGGTCTTTCCCTGGGGCGTCAGGAAGAAGCCGTTGATGAAGACGTCGCGATTCTGGGGACCTTTGACGAAGACGGAGCCGAATGCCATCGAAACCACCCTCTATTCATATAGATTGAAACATATTTTCATAATCATCTACCAATATAGACGTGAAACGCGATCGAGTCGATACGGCACCGCAACGAAGCATTCCGGCGGCGTTGGGAAGATCGCGGAAGTTCGCCGGCGGATGCGGCTTGGCGCCTCAGCATCCCACCAGCACGCCATCGCGCATCGCCACCCCCCGGTCCATGCGCTTGGCCAGCTCCAGGCTGTGGGGCGCGATCAGGGCGCTGACGCCGGTCGAGCGCACCACGTCCAGCAGCATCTCGAACACCGCGTCCGAGGTGGTGTGGTCGAGATTGCCGGTCGGCTCGTCGGCAATCAGCACATTCGGCGCGTTGGCCAGCGCCCGGGCGATGGCGACACGCTGATGCTCGCCGCCCGAAAGCTGGGCCGGGCGATGCTCCAGCCGGG
>NZ_VCCH02000170.1 GCF_005938675.2 Mycobacterium sp. KBS0706 | reverse complement strand
GGCAGCCTTATCGTAAGCCATTGATATCATAAGAGATTCAGCTTTTCGCAGTCGACTTCGTTCTCGTGATGATGACCAGGTCGCGCTCGCCGAGTTCGAGCGCGGCCTGATCCGCGACCGCACCGCGGCCGGGTATGGCCCGGACCGAGGCACTGATGGCGGCGGGCCCCTCCGCGCGCGGCCGCAGGGCGGCTCAAGGTGGGCAAGACAGCCCTCTATGCCGCGCTGGCCAAGCGGAAGGCGGCAGCGCATCCTGTCCCGTCTCGAGCGCGGAGGGGATCCAGCATGAGCCGGTAGGAGCATCGACATTTGGGCTTGGATTGGTTCCCGCAGACGCTGTCGGCAGCTGGTGTCAGGCATCACGGCAAACTGCCCCCCAGTCGACATGAGGAACTGACCCCTGCTTGAGAGCAGGAGGTCGGCATGGAAGTCGAAGATGTGCAGGGATTTCCGCGGAGAGGCGATCCGCGGAGGGAGTTGATGCGAACGCCGGACGACGTATCGGCGATGCTGGCGTTGAAGGCGCTGGGTTGGGGCGCGAAGCGGATCGCGGCGGAGCTTGGGTGTTCGAAGAACACGGTGAAGCGCTGGCTGGGAGCGGGAGGCTGGCGCCCCTGCGCGTCGCCGTCTCGGTCGAAGAAGCTGGATGGTCTGGAGCCCTGGCTGGGCGAGCGGTTCCGCCGGCATGCGGGCAACGCCGATGTGGTCCGGCAGGAACTGGAGGCCGAGAAGAACATCGTGGTGAGCTTGCGGACGGTCGAGCGGGCCGTGGCGCCGCTGCGTCAGGAGCTGCGGGCGCAGGCCCGGGCGACGGTGCGGTTCGAGACGCGGCCAGGAGAGCAGCTGCAGATCGACTTCGGCGAGCGCCGGGTGATGATCGCCGGGCGGGCGGAGAAGGTGTTCTTCTTCGTGGCGACGCTGGGATACTCGCGGCGGATGCATGTGCGAGCCTTCACCGGAGAGCGGCAGGATCACTGGTTCGAGGGGATGGAGAGCACGTTCCGGGCCTTCGGCGGCGTGACCGAGGAGGTCTGCTCGACAACGCCCGGGCGTTGATCCTGCATCACGATCCGGCGACCCGGGAGGTGATCTTGAATCCGCGCCTATAGCGCGACGATCAGGATGAGAGGGCAGCGGCAATCAAGATGAGAGATCTGGTGCCGCGGCGAGAAGAAGATTGACGGGCTGAGCGGCGAAGGCAAGGACATTCGCCGTTTGATTGTCGCGGAGCGTCAATCAGTCGAGGGAGTTGATTGTCGCGCGCGTAGGTGGCCGCCCTGGCCCACGATGGCGATCGAGGGCGGAGCGCCGACGGTAGCTTTCGACGTTCATCTCGAAGATGGTGGCGTGGTGGACGATGCGGTCGACCGCGGCGAGCGTCATGGCGGGATCGGGGAAGACCTTTCCCCATTCGCCGAAGGGTTGATTGGCGGTGATGAGCATGGAGCGGCGCTCGTAGCGGGCGCCGATGAGCTCGAACAGGACGCTGGTTTCGGCCTGGTCCTTGCTGACGTAGGCGAGGTCGTCGAGGATCAGGAGGTGGTACTTGTCGAGCTTGGCGATGGCGGCCTCCAGCGCGAGCTCGCGGCGGGCGATCTGGAGCTTCTGGACCAGGTCGGTGGTGCGGGTGAACAGGACGCGCCAGCCGTGCTCGACCAGGGCGAGTCCGAGGGCTGCCCCCAGGTGACTCTTGCCTCCGCCCGGTGGGCCGAACAGGACCAGATTGGCGCCCTTCTCGATCCAGCTGTCGCCGGCGGCGAGCGCCATGACCTGGGCCTTGCTGATCATCGGCACGGCGTCGAAGTCGAAGGTGGCGAGGGTCTTGCCGGGCGGCAGGCGGGCCTCCTCGAGATGGCGCTCGAAGCGCCGGCGGGCGCGTTCGGCGATCTCGTGCTCGGCCAGGGCGGCGAGGAAGCGCGCGGCCGGCCAGCCCTCGGTATCGGCGCGGGCGGCGAAGTCGGCCCACATGACCTTGATGGCGGGGAGCCGGAGGTCGTTGAGCAGCAGGCCGAGCCGGCCGGCATCGATCGGGTCGGTGACGCTCATGCCGTCGCTCCCGGGTATGCCGTGGCGGTCCGGACGGTGCCGAGCTCGTCATAGGCGCTGAGCGGGGCGAGGTCGACGCGCACGGTTGGGACCTGCGACGGATCGGGAGCGAAGCGGGCGCGGATGGCGGCCATGTCGGGCAGCCTGCCATCGGCCAGGCCGGCGTCGAGCATCTGGGCGAGCTCGGCCTCGCAGGCCCGGTCATGGGCGAGCGCGAGCAGCTCGACCATGGTCCGGCAGGCGGCCCGCTCCGCCCCCTGGGCGAGGAGCGCGTCGAAGGTGCGGGCATAGGCCCGGCGTGGGAAGAGCTGGTCGCGATAGACCAGGTTGAGCAGCGCCATGGGCTTGCGCCGCAACGAGTGGATGACGTGCCGGTAGTCGACGACGTGCCCACGCTGGCCTTTGGCCTGGGCTCGCCCGCGGGCGAGCGTCATCAGCGGCGTGCCGCCGATGAAGAGCTCCAGCCGGTCGTCATAAAGGCGGACGCGCAGCCGGTGGCCGATCAGGCGGGAGGGCACGGTGTAGAACACCTTGCGCAGCGTGAAGCCGCCGGCGGAGGTCACGCTGACGATTGTCTCCTCGTGGTCGGTGGTGCGCCGCGGCGGCAGCGCCTGCAGCGCGGCCCGCTCGATATCGATCCGCTTCGCCAGGCGGGCATTGCGGCGGCCGACGATCTCATCGATGAAGCGGCGGTAGGCCGCCAGATCGTCGAACGCGCGCGTGCCGCGCAGCAGCAGCGTATCCTCGATCGCCCGCTTGAGATGGCCATGCAGGCCCTCGATCGCGCCGTTCTCGTGGGCCACGCCGGGATTGTTGCGGCTCGGCGTCATGCCGTAGTGCGCGCACAGGGCGTCGTAGCGCCGGGTCAGGTCCTCCCGCGCGTCCCGGTCGAGATTGCGGAACGCCGCCGACAGGCTGTCGCTGCGGTGCTCGTGCGGCGCTCCGCCGACCGCCCACAGCGCGTTCTGCAGCCCTTCGGCCAGGGCGACGAAGCTCTCGCCGCCGAGGATGACATGGCCGTGCTCGAAGCCGCTGTAGGCGAGCCGGAAGTGGTAGAGCCGGTGGTCGAGCACGACGCCGGCGATGGTGATGCCGAGATCGGCCATGTCGGTGAAGTCCGACAGCCCGAGCCGTCCCGGCTCGTGGATCTGGCGGAAGATCACCTCCTGCTCGGCGCCGTGGAGCGCCTGCCAGGCGCGGATCCGACGCTCCAGCGTGCGGCGGATGCCGAGGCCGAGCTCGGGATGGCGCCGCAGCATCTCCTCGAACACGGCGACCGGCCGCAGGCCCGGCGCCGCCTTCAGCATCGGCACGATCTCGGCCTCCCAGACATCGGCCAGCGGATCGGGCCGGCGCCGGCCGCGGGGAAGCTTCCGGGTCGAGGGAAGCCGGGCATCCTTCTCGATCCGATACCCGGTCGCGGTCCCGAACCCGGCCTTGGCCGCTGCGATCGGCACGGTCTCGGTCTGACGGAACTTCATGTAGAGCCTCATCTGGCAGTCGGTGATGTGGCGG
The DNA here is from genome assembly GCF_005938675.2 of Mycobacterium sp. KBS0706. Classification (GTDB taxonomy): domain Bacteria; phylum Pseudomonadota; class Alphaproteobacteria; order DSM-16000; family Inquilinaceae; genus Inquilinus. The sequence goes on along the minus strand of NZ_VCCH02000170.1, from coordinate 5,278 downwards.
CCGGGCAAGGACGCGGTTCCTCAGTGCACGAAGAACCCACCCTGGCCCCGGCCGGCCGCGACAGCCAAACAGCAACGCCCTTGCTGGACGACGCCGTCGCCGGCCTGGCGACTCCGGTCGGGCTACGCCCTCCCCACGTCGCCAGGCCGGCGATCTCTCTCATCTTGATTGACGCGCTCTCTCACCTTGATCGCCGCGCCGCACGCGCCTTCACACCTTCGCGCGGCACTGGGGCTTCCGGATCCGGGCCTGCGCGCCGTATCGGGCCCGAACCAAGGGAAAGGACGAACGCGGCGTCGGCTACGTGAAGCGCAACGCGATCGCGGGCCGGGCCTTCGCCAGCTTCGCGGCGCTGGAGGCGCATCTGGAGCTCTGGCTGCGGGAGACGGCGGATGCGCGGGTGCACGGGACGACGGGAGAGATGCCGGCGCTGCGCTTCACGCGCGATGAGGCGGCGGCGCTGAAGCCGATCACCGGCATCGTGCCCTTCCTCACCGCGCGTGACCTGGTGCGCAAGGTGACGGCGGATTGCGCGGTCGAGGTCGACGGCAATGCCTACTCGGTGCCATGGCGGCTGATTGGCGAGCGTGTCCGGGTCACGGTTGCAGACGGCGCGATCCGGGTCTCCCATGCCGGCCGCCAGGTGGCGGTTCATGCGGTGCGCGCCGGTCGCCATGGCCGGGTCGTCGATCCCGCCCACTTCGACGGCGTCGCCGGTGCCGCGGGCCGGCCGATCCGAACGACGCCGCCACCGGATCCGTGGCCACCGGCGGAGTTGCTGCGGCCGCTGTCGGAATACGAGGCTGTGGCCGGAGGGGCGTGGTCATGACGGTGGACGACCACGACCATCTGGAGCGGATGCTGACGCGACTGAAGCTGACAGCGATGCGCGACCAGCTCGACAGCCTGATCGACGAGGCCGGGCGCCGGGAGCTGACGATCCGCGAGGCGCTGACGCTGTTCTGTGAGCGGGAGATCGCGCGCAAAGACCAGCGCCGGATCGACATGAGCTTCGGTCTGGCGCGGTTCCCCTTCGTGCGGGACTTGGCCAGCTTCGACTTCGGCGCCCAGCCATCGATCGACAAGGCGCAGATCCGCGAGATCGCCACGGGCCGCTTCATCGCCAACGGTGAAGCGGCATTGTTCCTCGGGCCTCCGGGCGTCGGGAAGACGCACCTCGCGGTGGCCATCGGTCGGGAGGCGATCGTGGCCGGCTACACGGTGCTGTTCGTGCCGGCGACGACGCTGGTGGCGCAACTGGCCAAGGCGCATGCCGAGGGACGGCTCGAGGAGAGGCTGACGCACTTCGCCAAGCCGCGGCTGCTGATCGTCGACGAGCTCGGCTATCTGCCGTTCGAGCCGGACGCGGCGCACCTGTTCTTCCAGCTGGTGAGCCGGCGCTACGAGAAGGGCGCGATGATGGTCACCTCGAACCGGGCAGTTGGAGAGTGGGGCTCGGTGTTCGGCGATCCCGTCGTCGCCACCGCGATCCTCGATCGGTTGCTCCACCACAGCCAGGTCGTCACCATCCGGGGCGAGAGCTACCGGCTTCGCGAAAAGCGCAGGAGCGGGCTTCTGCAGAAGCCCGCTCCTGCGCCGCTCCCCGCCACAGCGTGATCCACCATGGGGGTCAGTTCCTCGTGTCGCTAAGGGGGCCGTTCCTGATGGCGCTGGACAGCTGGAGACCGACTTCTTCTTCACCCACGACGATGCCGAGGCGGCGGCGGTGCGGGAGCGTCGCAGGCCGGTGAACCGCCTGGCACTGGCGCTCCAGATCGGCTTTCTCAAGATGACCGGCCGGACGCTCAACTCGGTCGAGCTTGTGCCGCCGGCGGTACTGACCCATCTCGGCCGCCAACTCGGCGTCGCAGCACCGCGGATCGCATCGATCCGGGCACTCTACCGCCGGCGCCGCACCCTATTCGACCATCAGGCGGCGGCCGTTCACGCGCTCGGCCGCAGCGACGCAGCCGAGCACGCCAAGAGGAGCCTGGTCGGCCACCTCCACCGTGAGGCGATCGCCGCGTTCGACCTGCCCGAGCTGATGGCGCGGGCCCGCGCCTGGCTGGTCGATCACCACTATCTCCTGCCGGGGGAACGCGACCTGCGACACCTCGCGTTCGAGGCGCTGCGGCACCGGGGAAAGGCGCTGACCGCGCACATCGCCATGGCGGCGGCGGAGCACAGCGGCTGGGTGGCGCAGCTGCTGGCTCCGGTCGAGCCCGGCGGCGCGTCTCATCTCGAATGGTTGCGCGCGACGCCCTCGGGCAAGGGGACGAAGAGCCTTGACGAGCAAGCAGCTGGACAAGATCCATGTCCTCAAGGTGCAGGGCGCCGACCGCTGGTCTTCCCCGACCTGCCGCTGGCTGGCCTGGAGCACCACGCCAAGCGGGTGCTGGCATTCAGGCCCGCAACCCTGCCGCGGATCAGGGAGCCCCGGCGGACCATCGCCATCGCCTGCTTCCTGCACCTGTGCCTGCTGCGCCTAACCGACGCCAGCCTCACCCTGCTCGACCACCGCATCGCGGCGCTGTGGCGCGAGGCGCAGCAGCGCGCGAAGGAGGCCGTGCCAGCCGGTTGCGGCGCTTCCGAGGCCTGCTCGGCGACCTCATGGCCCTGGAGCGACTCAGCGACGCCGAGGTGCGGGCCCGGCTGGGCGATCTCCTCGCTCCCTTCGCCCCGGAACGCGACATCACCCAGGTCGCCGAGATCCGGCAGGAGCTCGCCAAAGAATGCGGCGAGCTGGCGCGCCTGATCCGGCTGGCCCGCTCGGCCGAGCTGGCGGTGCCGGCCAACCATACGCTTGCCGCCGCCTTCGCGACTCTGGACCGGCTCGGCGCGGCGGGCGCCACGGTCCTGCCGGTCGGGACCGCATATCCCTTCGGACCTTCCTGGCAGAGCCTGATTGACCAGCCCGATCGCAAGGCCGCACTCGGCTGCTTCGTGGCCGCGACCACGATGGTGCTCAAGCGGGCGCTGCGCAACCGCTCGGTCTCGGTCGACCACAGCCTGTCGTTCAAGCCGCCCGAGGACAAGCTGATCCCCGCGGCCCTGTGGCAGCGCGACCGCAACCGGCTCCTGCGCGACCTGGCGCTGCCGGGGACCGCCGCGCAGTTCCTGCCGCTGCTCGAGGCTGGGCTGTCGGACCGGCTGCAGGCGCTCGCCGCCGCGGTCGAGGCCGGCGAGGTCGCGATCGAGCGCGGCGGGCAAATCCGTCGGCTTCGACCTGTGCCCGCGGGTGGCAAGCTCAAGTCGCGCAAGCTCCACCTGCCGAGAGGTTTCGACGTCCCCGAGATCCTGTGGCCGATCGTCTCCGCCGATGCCGTGTCCCGGCGCGCGATCAGCCGGGGCTGAGACGGATTTCTGCGCCTCGGCGCCACAGCGCGCCATCCATGACGGCATGATCCCGGCCAAGCGCGCCGCACCAACGAGCAGCTAACCGCGATCTCCGGCGCCCTGACCCTGCTCGCCAACATCGTCATGGCCTGGAACACCCTGCGGATCCAGCAGGTCGCCGATCAGGGTCTGGTCGACCTGCCCGATGATCTGGTGCGGCACATCGCGCCGATCCGGCACGAGAACATCAACCTCAACGGCATCCTCTCCTTCGACTTCTCGCGCCATGGGGCCAGCCTCCTCGGCGGCGCGGGTAACCGGAGCTTGTCACGCTAAGGCAATTCTCGCCAGATTTGGCCTTTGCGTGGATGTCGTCACGACGTGTAAGGCATTGAAATCCTGTGAGGCAGCCATCGGCTCAATGGCACCTCATGGCAGGGGGCCCCTTACGTGACAAGCCCATTGGCCGATCTACAAGGAGCGCAATCTCATTTAGAATTGCGCAAAGCTCAAACAGCTCTGACGCGTTGCCACACGATACGACAAGCTCCTCGCAAACTTCCGCGGTTCGTTTTGATCGCTTGTCGCTCAAATTCCAAATTATAACCTAACGCTAAAAAAGTAAACAATAACTGATGCCTCCGTCAACCGGAGGCATCAGTAACGAAATGTTGCTTTTCTAAGTGATTTGCTGAAGCTGTGCGGCTGCCCTCAAGTTCGGCGAACTTGCGCGCAACTTCCCACCGAAGCCCAACGAACCGGGGGTTTCCCGTGAGCCGGCCATTCAGCATAGGCCCGAGCGGTATCCGCCGCCATCCCCTGCGTCCAGATGGCCGGAAGCTCACCAAAGTGTTTTGTATAAGCCTTTAGAAATTCTTCGCCAGCGTCATCTGGCACTCTAGCAGAATCCGTGTCGGGAGTATGATCTATGAAGAAGCCGACTGTATGCTCGCAGAATGCTTCGTATTGACGAGTGAAGAGAATGAACTGGTGCCAGACCTCATCAGGCTTGGGACCGATCATTGCAATGGGCTTTTCTGAAACTGAAACTAAGTAAATAAATTTTTTAAACTCTTCTTCCAAAATCGGCGCTTCGCTCTCTTCAATTTCGCCAGAATGCACCAATCTCTCAAAAACGAAACCCATGTCTTCTTTGCGGAGACGCTCTAGCACTGTGTTCCCCACAACATTCATGTTGGGAACGACTTCGTTTGCGTGTGAGATTGAGCGTGACATGACTGCTGCCTCCTTACGCTGCGCGCGCGTTCAATGGGTGTGACTACAGATCTCTTTCCTCATTTTGAACCAGTCCAAGCTTCACAGGCACAAAAATTACCCCGATCAGCTTGATCGTTGCTGACTCGATTCAACTGAAGCACGTCCATTTTTTTGAGTCAACTATGTCACGATGCTGTAATGTCACAAATGCGTGGTGGTGAAGATATAGGTGCCAAAAAATTGAGCACCAGTCCCAGCTTATTAATAATTTCCTAACCGACTAATTGGGTACTCTGTGAGATTTCATCACAGAACGCTCCTCTGTCAACCGGCATCGAGGACCCCGTATCGGCTTCCAAAAGGGGCTCTGACTCAATTTTGATGGGATTGGGGAATCTGCTGACGTTGGTTTCACGAGCGGAATCAACAACATGCGAGATGCTCTCCGGCCATCGGCCCTGGTGCCGCGCGGCTTCGCGGTGGATGACGCCGCCTGCGATGCCGCGGGCGACGGCACAGGCTTGGCTCTCGGACCAGCGGCAGATCGCCGTCGTCGCCCGCGACCGCGGGGGTGGTTACGCCGTGGCGGCGGCCAAGGCGCTGCCGCAGGCCACCCAGGTCGCCGACCGCTGGCACCTGATGGAAAACGCCAGCCGGGCCTTCCTCGATGCGGTGCGCAAATCCATGCAGCAGATCGGCGCCGCGATCGGCGCCGCCACGATCA
>NZ_VCCH02000017.1 GCF_005938675.2 Mycobacterium sp. KBS0706 | reverse complement strand
CACCGGCTGCACCGGCGTGGCCGGCGGCTTCAAATTGCCCCAGAAGCGCGGGTCGTCGACATTGGCCTTGGTGATCGCTGCGCCCGGAATCTTCAGGTTCGGGCCCCAGGATTCGATCGTCAGCTCGGATTTCAGCCCCAGCACGTCATAGGTGCCGGGCTTCAGCTCCTCCTTGGCCGCGATCTTGTCGATGAACATCGCCAGCCCATAGGCCTGGGCGTAGAGCGGCTGCTCCACCTCGACCTGTTCCCAGCCCTTGCGGATCAGGTCGAGGCCGACCGGCGCGCCGTTCGAGCTGACCAGCATGACGTCGCCCGGCTTCTTGCCCTTGGCCTCCAGGATGGCGGCCACCGCCACCGCCAGATGCGCGGCGTGAACGAAGACCAGGTCGATGTCCGGGTTGGTCAGCAGCTGGTCCGAGGCGATGTTGCCGGCGTTGGTGGCCTCCCATTGCAGGGCGGCCTGGGTGATGATCTTGACGTCCGGGAAGGCCTTCATCTTGTCCTCGAAGCCCTTCTGGATGTCGAGGGTGTAGCTGTCGCCCGGGTCGCCCAGGATCTGCAGCACCTTGCCCTTTACCGAGCCGTAGCGCGACTTTAGCAGGCCCTGGATCTGGTCGGCGGCGATCTCGCCGATCTCGACCGTGCCGGCGACCGAGGTCAGGTCGAACGGGGTGCTCTTGATCTGGCGGTCGAACACCAGCACCGGGATGCCGGCGGCCCGCGCCCGCTCCACGCCCGGCACCACCGAATCGAAATCGACCGCAGCCAGCACGATCGCCTTCGGCTTCAGCTTGATCACGTCGTCGATCTGGTTCAGCTGCAGGTCGGTGCGGTTCTGGCCATCCAGCGACACCGTCTCGTAGCCGACCTGCTTCATCGTGGCGGTGATCACCTCCACCGACCCGGTCTGGAACTCGTCCAGCAGCGTCGGCACCAGATAGTACACCTTGCCCTTGTCCTGGGCGAAGGCACCGCCTGCCGCCGTCAGAGTCGCGAGGGCGATCGCGGCCGCCCCCAGGGTCCGTCTCGCAATCCGCATGATGTTGCCTCCTCTCCTGTTGAATTCTTCAGGCGACGCGTTGGCTCACGTCGCCGGTGATCATCCGCACCACCTCCTCGGGACTGCTCGCGGCCGTTGCCACGTCGCCGGTGATCCGGCCGTGGCGCAGCACCACGATCCGGTCCGCCACCTGGAAGGCATGCGTCATGTTGTGGGTGATCAGGATCACGGCGACGCCCTGGGCGCGCACCCGAGCGATCATCTCCAGCCCCCGCCTCGTCTGCTCGACGCCGAGCGCCGCGAAGGGCTCGTCCAGCATCACCATCTTGCCGCCCCAATGGACGAAGCGGCTCAGCTCGATCGCCTGGCGCTGGCCGCCGGACAGATGCTCGACATTGGTGCGGACCGACGGGATGCGGGTGCCGGCGGCGCTGAGGGCGCGTTCGGTGACCGCCTGCATCTCGCGCTCGCGCAGCACCGGCACGCCCAGGATCCGGCGGGTCAGCTCGCGGCCCATGAAGAAATTGGCCACGACGTCGACATTCATGCACAGCGACAGGTCCTGGTAGACCGTCTCGATGCCGCGCGCCTTGGAATCGGCCGGGCTGGTGAAATGGCATTCCTCGCCGTCGAAGACCACCCGGCCCGCGGTCGGCTGCAGCCCGCCGGAGATGATCTTGATCAGGGTCGACTTGCCGGCGCCGTTGTCGCCGAGCAGGGCCAGCACCTCGCCGGCCTTCACCGAGAAGCTGGCGTCGGTCAGGGCGGTGATGGCGCCGAAGCGCATCTGGATGTGCTCCAGCCGCAGCAGCTCGCGGCCTGCCGTCTCGGTCATGCCCGTGTCTCCGTGGCGATGGTGAACTTGCCGTGCGTCGGCGGCGGCGCCGGCTCCGCCTCGGCGAAGAGCAGGCCGGAGCGCGGCGACAGCAGGCCCGAGATGGCCAGCACCGCCGCCCCGACCAGCGCGTTGTCGGCGCCGAGCGCGGACAGCGCCAGGCGCGGCGTGACCCGGTCGCGGCGCCGGCTGACCGAGGGCAGCAGCGGGTCCAGCCGGTCGGCCAGGCGGCGCAGGATCGGCTCAGGCATCTCGCCGCCCAGCACGATGCAGGCGGGGTCCAGCAGGTTCTCCAGCGCGCAGAGGGCGCGGCGCAGCGGCGGCACCGCCGCCTCGATCCAGGCGGCGACGGCGGGATGATCCGCGGCCGCAGGATCGGCGAGGTCGAGCGCCACCCCGGCCTCGGCCAGCGCGGTGCGCAGCGCATGCACCGAGACATAGGTCTCGAGGCAGCCTTCGTTGCCGCAGCTGCAGGCGCGGCCGCCCGGCACGATCGGCATGTGGCCGAGCTCGCCGGCATTGCCCCAGGCGCCCTGCTGCACCTGGCCGTCGACCACCAGCCCGCCGCCAAGGCCCAGGCCGAAATGGATGTAGAAGAAGTCGCGCAGGCGGCGGCCCAGGCCGAACATCGCCTCGCTCAGCGCCGCGGCCGGGGCGTCGCCGCCGACGAAGGCGGGCAGGCCGGTCAGGTCCTGCAGCCGCTCCGCCGCCGGCACGCCGGCCCAGCCGGGCAGGGTGGTGGGGCCGACGAAGCTCATCGCCTCGACGTCGAAAGGCCCGGGCATGGCCAGGCCGACGCCCAGCACCCGGCCGGGGGCGGTGGCGCGCAGCCGCTTCACCATTGCCGCCATGGCCGGCAGCGCCGTCTCGGGGGTGGAAGCGGCCAGCGCCGCCCGGGCCTGGCCGCGCACCGCGCCGGTCAGGTCCAGCAGCACGCCGCGCAGCCGGTCGGGCAGCAGCTGCAGCCCGACGGCGAAGCCGCCATCCGGGTCGATCGCCAGCTCGATCGCCGGCTGGCCCGGCCGCTTCGGCGTCTCGCGCCGGGCGGTCAACAGGCCCATCTCCTCGAATTCGCGGACGATGTTGGTGATGGTCTGCGGGCTCAGCGCCACCAGCCGGGCGATGTCGGCGCGCGAGATCGGCCCGTGCAGGCGCACCGCCTCCAGCACGATGCGCCGGTTGTACGGCCGTCCGAGATCCTGGTTCGTGCCCTTCAGCCGCGTTGCCATGCAGCCTCCCGACCCGAAGCGTGATCCCGGCGCGGGAATTCGTCAAACGGTTTTATGAATTAAGGCGCGGGCAGGTTTTCGTCATCCTGTGGGGGTGGGTCCTCCACAGGGCGCATGGCGATCCCAAGATGCATCCGATCGGCCGAACTGACGCGCCGTCGGGTGTCGGGCACTGTCTGGAGTTGCCGCTGCTGGACCCCACCTGAGCAGCGGAACTGGTCTCGGGCACGAGATCGGGAGCCGGCGGCGAGACGCCCCCGATCAGCTGCCTCGCCGCCGGTGCTCTCGGTTCAGCCCGCCGCCTTCGCCTCGCGGCGGCGGCGGTGCAGGATCGGCTCGGTGTAGCCGTTGGGCTGGTCGAGGCCCAGCAGCACCAGGTCCAGCGCCGCCTGGAAGGCGATGCTGCGGTCGAAATCCGGCGCCATCGGCCGGTACAGCGGGTCGCCGGAATTCTGGCCGTCCACGACCGCCGCCATGCGCCGCATCGTCTGCCGCACCTGGTCTTCCGTGCACAGCCCGTGCTTCAGCCAGTTGGCGATGTGCTGGGACGAGATGCGCAGCGTGGCGCGATCCTCCATCAGCCCGATATCGTTGATGTCCGGCACCTTGGAGCAGCCGATGCCCTGGTCGATCCAGCGCACGACGTAACCGAGGATGCCCTGGGCGTTGTTGTCCAGCTCGCGCTGCACCTGCTCCGCCGCCAGGTTGCGGCCGCCCAGCAGCGGCGGGGTCAGGATCGCGTCCAGCTTCGCCTTGGGCCGGGACTTGAGCTCCTCCTGCCGCGCCGCCACGTCGACCGCGTGGTAATGCGTCGCGTGCAGCACCGCCGCGGTCGGCGACGGCACCCAGGCGGTGTTGGCCCCGGCGCGGGGATGGCCGATCTTGGCGGCGAGCATCTCGGCCATGGCATCGGGCTTGGCCCACATGCCCTTGCCGATCTGCGCCCGGCCCTTCAACCCGGCGGCCAGGCCCTGGTCGACATTGTTGTCCTCATAGGCGGACAGCCAGACAGCGTCCTTGATGTCGCCCTTCGGCAGCACCGGGCCGGCCAGCATGCTGGTGTGGATCTCGTCGCCGGTGCGGTCGAGGAAGCCGGTGTTGATGAACACCAGGCGGTGCTGCACCGCGCGCATGCACTCCTTGAGGTTGACGGTGGTCCGCCGCTCCTCGTCCATCACGCCGACCTTCAGCGTGTGGCGCGGCAGGCCCAGCGCATCCTCGACCCGGCCGAACAGCGCGTCGGTCAGCGCCGCCTCATCTGGCCCGTGCATCTTCGGCTTGACGATGTAGACGCTGCCGGCCCGGCTGTTGCGCGGGCCTGTGGTCTTCCGCAGGTCGTGGATGGCGCAGAACGCGGTGACCAGCGCGTCGAGGAAGCCCTCCGGCACCTCGCGGCCCTCCTGGTCCAGCACCGCGTCGGTGGTCATCAGATGGCCGACATTGCGGACCAGCATCAGACTCCGGCCGGGCAGGGTCAGCGTGCCGCCACCGACCGCGGTGTAGGTCCGGTCATCGGCCAGCCGGCGGGTCATGGTCTTGCCGGCCTTGGCGAAGGTCTCGGCCAGGTCGCCCGTCATCAGCCCCAGCCAGTTGCGGTAGACCGCGACCTTGTCCTCGGCGTCGACCGCCGCGACCGAATCCTCGCAGTCCTGGATGGTGGTGATCGCCGCCTCCAGCACCACGTCCTTGACGCCCGACGGGTTGTCGGCGCCGATCGGGTGCGACCGGTCGATCTGCAGCTCGACATGCAGGTTGTGGTTGCGGAACAGCAGGCGGCGCTTGCCGTCCTCACCGGCATGGCCGACGAACTGCGCCGGATCGGCCAGCGTGGTGATCGATCCGTCGGCGAGCGCGATCTCCAGTGTCGCACCGGCCAGGCGATACTCTGCCACCTGGCTGTGGCTGCCGGCGACGAGCGGGATGGCCGTGTCCAGCAGCCGTGCCGCCTCGGCGAACACGGCCTGGCCGCGCTTGCGGTTGAAGCCGGCACCGGGCGCCAGGTCGCCGGTCTGCGGGATCGCGTCGGTGCCGTAGAGCGCGTCGTACAGGCTGCCCCAGCGGGCATTGGCGGCGTTCAGGGCGAAGCGCCCGTTCATCACCGGCACCACCAGCTGCGGCCCGGCGATGGTGGCGATCTCCGGGTCGACATTGCCGGTGTCGATGGCGAAGTCCGGCCCCTCCTCGCGCAGATAGCCGATGCCGGTCAGGAAGGCGCGGTACTCGGCCGGGTCCAGGACCTGCCCCCGCCGCTCCTGGTGCCAGGCATCGATCTGCTGCTGCAGCCGGTCCCGCTCCGCCAGCAGCGCCCGGTTGACCGGGCCGAGCTCCGCCACGATCGCGGCGAAGTGGCGCCAGACCGCGTCCGGGTCGACGCCGGTGCCGGGGGCGATCCCGGTCTCGACCAGATCGGCCAGGGACGAGGCCACCTTCAAGCTGTGCCGGGAAACATAGGAGGTCATGTGCAGCGCCGTGGTTGGAGGATCATGCTCATCCGGCTAGTCGAACGGCCGCGCGCGGTCCAGCGTGCGGGGGCAAGTTTCCCGCGATGCGGAAACCGCGCGATGCTATGAACATTCTACAGCCTTGGGCGGGGCGGCGTCCCGCCGGACACGGCCTCAGGTCGGATGGAGTCATGAGAGAAAGGCGATCGGCGCCGGCCAAGGAAGGCGCTCCCCGGTCGGGCCCGAGGTCGGGCAGCGTGCAGTCGGTGGAGCGGGCGCTGTCGCTGCTCGAGGCGCTGGGCGAGGACGAGGAGGGCACGCGGCTGACCGACCTTGCGCTGCGCACCCGCCTGTCGCCCTCGACCGTGCACCGCCTGCTGACGACGCTGGAGCAGCGCCGCTTCGTGCAGTTCGACCCGTCGGACGGGATGTGGCATATGGGCCGGCAGGCCTTCGCCGTCGGCTCGGCCTTCGTGCGGCAGCGCAACTTCGTCGCCCCGGCTCTGCCGTTCCTGCGCCGGCTGCGCGACCAGACGCGGGAGACCGCCAATCTCGGCGTCGCCGACGACGGCGAAATGGTGTGCCTGACCCAGGTCGAGAGCCGCGAGATCATGCGCGCCATCACCCGGGTCGGCGGCCGCGCGCCGATGGCGTCCTCCGGCATGGGCAAGGCGATCCTGTCGACCTATTCCGAGGCCGATGTCGCCGCGCTGGTGGCCCGGCACGGCCTGCCGCGTCTGACGCCGCGGTCGCTGACCGGCGCCGCCGGCCTTGCGGCGGAGCTGGCCCGGGTGCGGACGCACGGCTATGCGGTCGACGACGAGGAGTTCGTCACCGGCCTGCGCTGCGTCGCCGCCGTGGTGCATGACGCGCAGGGCGAGGCGCTGTGCGCGATCTCGGTCTCCGGCCTGGCCACCCGGCTGACCGCGGAGCGGGCGGCGGCGCTGGGCCCGCTGCTGCGCGACACCGCGCGGGATCTGACGCGCGCCCTGGGCGGGCGGGCGCCAGACCCCGCTGACGGTTGATCGAAGGTCAGACGGCCTTCAGGTTCTCGGCCGACGACTTGTTGCGGCGCGGGTCCATCTGCTCCTCATAGGAGATCTTCTGGCCCTCGTTCAGGCCGCGCAGCCCGGCGCGCTCGACGGCGGAGATGTGGACGAACACATCCGGCCCGCCATTCTCCGGCTGGATGAACCCGAAACCCTTGGTGCTGTTGAACCACTTCACGGTGCCGATCGGCATCGCTTGCCTCCCAGGATAGATGGCGCCGCGCGTAAGCGCGCGACGCGTCAGTCGGTCACCGAGAGGGCAACGATCCATGACCGCGGATGCGGTCGGCCGGCCATCCGAACCGGAGTGACCGCCCATGATGGGGCGGGTTTTGCCGCCATGGCAAGAAGAAGATGACATGATCTCGGCGGCCGGTCCGGGTGCTCGGCGGCGCCGTCTTGCACCCGGTGGTCCAGCTCGGTGGTCAATGGGGTTCGCGAATATCCGCCGCCGGCTTTCTGTATTAGGCGAGTCTTGGTCTATTGTATTCGCCACAGGACGGTGTTCCCGACTATTGGAATCCGGTCGGCCGGGTCTGCGGCCGACGGCTGCCGGCGATCAGCCCGGCACCGTGCCGGACCCGCCGGCAGGCTCCGGATCGTGATGGTGTCGATGTAGACACCGGCCGAGGGGATGGTCTGCGACGGACGCGGCCGAACATCTGGGCGCTCTGCACGGCGCCGCCGGAACGCGCCTTGTACCGGGGCTGTTGCCCAGACATGGCATCACTGGAGTCCCTGGCGGCCGAGGCGCGCGGCTGCACGCGCTGCCCGCTGTACAAGGCGGCGACGCGGACGGTGTTCGGCGAAGGCCCGGCCGACGCCGCGATCGTCTTCGTCGGCGAGCAGCCGGGCGACCTGGAGGACCAGCAGGGCCGGCCCTTCGTCGGCCCGGCCGGGCGGATCTTCGACCAGGCGCTGGCCGAGGCCGGGATCCCGCGCGACCGCGCCTACATCACCAATGCGGTCAAGCACTTCAAATTCGCGCCGCGCGGCAAGCGCCGCCTGCACAAGAAGCCGAACGCCTTCGAGATCGACCGCTGCAAATGGTGGCTCGACCGCGAGCTGGCCGTGATCCGCCCCCGCCTGACCGTGGCTCTCGGCGCCACCGCGGCGCGGGCGCTGGCGGGGCGGCCGCTGGCGATCGGCAAGACTCGCGGCCGGGTGTTCGACCTGGCGCCGGACCTGCCGGGCCTGATCACGGTGCATCCGTCCTCGCTGTTGCGGGTGCCGGATGCCGAAGCGCGGCGCTTGGCCTATGCAGCTTTCCTGAAGGATTTGGCGGTTGTCGCCGATGCGCTCACACTTTCGCGGTGAACCGGCGGCAATCCTGCCCGTCCGGACCGAAGGAGGAGATCGACCATGGGCCGTACCTATGCCATCACCGAGCTCGCCGGCTCGTCCGAGATAGGTCTCGAGGACGCGATCCAGGGTGCCGTCGCCACCGCGTCGAAGACCCTGCGCAACCTCGAATGGTTCGAGGTGAAGCAGATCCGCGGCCATCTGAAGGATGGCAAGGTCGCACACTATCAGGTCGTTCTGAGCCTCGGCTTCCGCTACGACGAGAAGTAGCCCCGTGCCTTGGAGGGGCTGTCAGGCCAGCCCCTCCAGCAGCGCGGTCGCGACCCGCCCGGCACCCAGCCCGTCGCACAGCGCGGCGGAGGCGCGGGACAGGCGGTGCAGTCTCTCGGTATCGTCGAGGAAGGCCGCGATCGCCGCCTGCAGCGCGGCGTCGTCCAGCGCCGCCGCGTCGCCGGCCAGGGCGACGATGCCGGATTCGGCCAGGGCCTGCGCCGTCGGCCGCTGGTTGTCGGCCAGGGTGACCGCCAGTGTCGGCAGGGCGAGGCAGCAGCGCTCCCACGAGCTGCTGCCCATCGCCCCGATCGCCACGTCGGCCTCCAGCATCGCCCGCGCCATGTTCTCCAGCCCGACATGGCAGCGGAAGCGCGGATCCACGGCGGCGATCGCCCGCACCCGGTCGATGCTGGGCGCGACCGGACCCAGCACCACCTCGGCGCGGGCGAAATCCGGGATCGTCGCCAGGGCGGCGCAGACCCGGCCGGTGATGCCGCCGACATCGGTCAGGCCGAGCGACACCAGGATCGTCTGCGGGCGCCCCATCTCCGCGCGCCGCGCCAGCGCCGCCGGCCGCAGCGTCGCGAAATCCGGGCGCAGCAGGGCGTAGCCGAGGCCGACCAGCCGCCGGCAGCCGGGCGGCAGCAGCCCGTCATAGCCGGCCGGATCGGTGCCGAAATTCTGGTTCAGCAGCCAGTCGCAATGATGCGGCGCCGCGACCAGGTCGTCGATCACCAGCAGGCGCCGGGCCGCGGCGGCGAAGGCCCGCTCCTCCGGCGCCGTCCAGCGGTAGAGGTCGCAGATCGCCGCGTCGGCCCCGTCCGGCCAGGCCGCATGGACCGCCCTCACCGCCGCCTCGGGGGCTGCTTCGACCACGCGGCAGGCGATTGCGGCCAGGGCGGGCACCACCGAAGCGGCGTCGCCATTCACCAGGAACAGGCAGTCCGCGCCGCGATCGGCCAGGGCCCGGGCCAGGGACAGGCAGCGCATCGCATGGCCGCCGCCGATCGGCGCGGAAGCCTCCAGCCGGAAGGCGATGCGAGGCCCGGCGCTGCTCTCAGACGGTCCAGCCATCGAGGGCGCCCGGCCGCTTGATCTCGATCTCGACGAAGGCGATCGGGTGCGGCGAGCCGTTCATCACGTCGTGGCGGATGCCGGCGGGGCGCATGTAGGACTGGCCCTCCGCCAGCGGCACGTCGGTCTCGGTCTCGCCGTCGTGAATCCGCAGCGTCCCGGCGCGCAGCATGATTACGAAATAGGGGAAGCCGTGCTGGTGCCAGCCGGTCGCGGCGCCGGGCTCGAAGTCCCAGCGCGTGATCCGGACGGTGCCGTCGTCCTGCTGCACGGTCGGCACCGCCCGCGGCGCGTTCTGGAAAGCCATGATTGTGTCGCTCCGACTCTGCCGGCGCCACAGTGCGGGCTGGGTCCGCCGCAGGCAAGCGGCACGGTCGTTGTCAGCCCCGGGCGGAGGGGCTAGACAGGCGAAAACATGCGGAGGGGCTGACGATGCGGGGATGGATCGGGGCGATTGCCTCGGTGGCCATGATCGGAACGGCAGGTCCGGCCGTGGCCGAGACGGTGTCGGTGCTGACGCCCTATCTCTCGGCCGTCGCCACCGGGGAGATGGTCGAGACCTTCAAGGCCGATGCCGAGAAGCGCGGCTGGACCGTGTCGGTGGTCGACACCGCCGGCGATTTCGGTGCCCTGGCCAGCCGGGTCGAGGATGTGGTCAACGCCCGCACCGGCGCCATCCTGCTGGTCTCGATCAACCCGGCGCAGATCCAGGACCAGGTCGGCAAGGCCGCGGCCGCCGGCATCCCGGTCTTCGCCATCGACGGGGCGACGGGACCGGGGGTGACGCTGAACGTCACCTCGGACAACCATGCCCTCGGCAAGACCATGACCGAGCATCTGTTCGGCCGGCTGGGCGGCAAGGGCACGATCGTCCGCTTCTTCCATTCCGCCCATCCCGGCGTGCATCAGCGCGAGATCGCGCTGGACGAGGCGCTGCAGGCGGCGCCGGGCATCCGCCAGGTGGCCGACCACTACGTCCAGGTGCCGGGCCAGATCGACGACAGCCGCAACGCCATGGAGGCGATGCTGGCCGCCAACCCGGCGCCGGGCGCGATCGACGCCGTCTGGGCGGCCTGGGACGAGCCCGGCATCGGCGCGCTGCTGGCGCTGCAGGCGGCCGGGCGGACCGACATCGTCATCGCCGGCATCGACGGCAACCCGCAGGCGGTGGAGCTGATCCGGCAATGCACGCCCTTCATCGCCACGGTGCGGCAGAACTTCGCCGAGATGGCGACGATCACGGCCGGCCAGATGGCCAAGGTCTTCGCCGGCGGCAAGCCGGACGCGGCCGAGCTCTACGCCCCCGGCACGCTGATCACGCGCGAGAGCCTGGGCGTGACCTGCCCGTGAGCTGTGTTCGGAATGAGAACCTGCTCCTTTCTAGTCCCCCCTCCCCTTGCGGGAGGGGGGTAGGGGGAGGGGTCTGCGCGCGTCCGCGCGCGAATGCGCAAGGCACAGGCTTCGCGGTCGGGGCCGGCTCGTCGGAGTCCAGGCCGGCCCTGACGGCGAAAACCCCCTCCCCCTATCCCCCTCCCGCGAGGGGAGGGAAGACCCATTTTGGGAGACCGCGCCGTGGCGGCTGAGGCGCGGCTGGTCGAGCGCTTCGGCACGCCGGTGGCGCTGGTGGCGATCGTGCTCGGCTTCGGCCTGGCGCGGCCGGATGCCTTCGCCACCGCCGCCAACTTGCTCAACGTCACCCAGCAGATGGCGATCCTGGCGATCGCCGCCGCCGCCGCGACCTTCGTCATGGTGATCGGCGAGTTCGACCTGTCGGTCGGCTTCGTCGCCTCGCTGTCCGGCGTGCTGGTGGTCAAGCTGTTGGCCGCCGGCGCCGGCCCCGGCCCGGCGATCCTGCTGACGCTGCTGGCCTGTGCCGCCGTCGGCGTGCTGAACGGGCTGGTGGTGCACGGCCTCCGGGCGCCGTCCTTCATCGCCACCCTGGCGCTCGGCACCATCGCCTCGGGCGTCGCCTACTGGCTGTCCGGCGGCGCCAGCCTGTTCCAGGGCATTCCGCCGGGCTTCACCGCGCTGGCCCGGGCTGCGGCCGGACCGGTGCCGGTGCTGACGCTGTGGATGCTGGCGGTGCTGCTCGCGGCCGGCGGCACCCTGGCGCTGACCGTGTTCGGCCGGCGGCTGATCGCGATCGGCAGCAACCGCGAGGCGGCGCGCCTGTCGGGCGTGCCGATCGGCCGGCCGGTGGTCGCCGTCTTCGCCCTCTCCGCCGCCCTGTCGGGCCTGGCCGGGGTGCTGCTGGCGGCGCGGCTGGGCAGTGTCCAGCACACCATGGGCGAAAGCCTGCTGCTGCCGGCCTATGCCGCCGTCTTCCTCGGCATGACCGCCTTCCGCGGCGGCCGGCCGAACGTGCTCGGCACCGCGGTCGGCGTCGCCATCATCGCGGTGCTGGCGAACGGGCTGACCATCCTCAATGTCGATCCCTTCTTCCAGAAGATGGTCACCGGCGCGATCATCATCGCCGCGGTGATGTTGCGCCGCTTCGGCATGGCGGCGGCGCGATGAGCATCCTTCTGGTCTTCGATCTCGGCACCACGGCGCTGAAGCTGGTGGCGTTCGGCGAGGATGGCCGTCCGGCCCGGCAGGTCGAGGCGCGCCATCCGACCCGGTCGACGCCCGGCGGCGGTCAGGAGCAGGACCCGGAGGACTGGTGGACGGCCGCCGTCACGGCCTGCGCCGCCCTGCCGCAGGCGATGCGCGACTCGGTGCGGGCGATAGCGCTGGTCGGCACCATGGAGAACCTGGTGCCGCTCGACGCCGATGGGCGCCCGGTGCGGCCGGCCCTGCTGTACAGCGACGGTCGCAGCGGCCCGGCGTTCCCGCCGATCCGCGATCGGCTGCTGGCGGCGGGCGCCCCGGCGGTGCTCGGCAACGCCCCCGGGCCGCTGAACACGGTGTGCAAGTTCCGCTGGCTGCAGCAGGCGGAGCCGGAGACGGCGCGGCGGGTGGCGACGATCCTGCCGGGCGCCAAGGATTACCTGGCGCTGCGGCTGACCGGGCGGATCGTCACCGACCCGGCGGCCGGCACCACGGTCGGGCTGATGGACATCACCCGGCGCGACTGGGCGGCGCCGCTGGTCGAGGCGGTCGGCCTCGACCCCGCCCTGCTGCCGCCGATCCTGCCGGCCGATGCCGTGATCGGGGAGCTGCTGGGCCCGGCCGCTCGGGCGCTCGGCCTGCCCCTGGGCTGTCCGGTGGTGAATGGCTGTGGCGACGCCGCGGCCGCGACGCTCGGCGCGGCGGCCGATGGCCAGCTCCATGTCTATCTCGGCACCAGCGGCTGGGTGGCGCGCAGCCGGCAGCTCGACCCCGCGGCGCTGCCGCGGCCCTTCACCACCCTGGCGCATCCGCGGGCCGGCTGGGCGATCGAGATCGCGCCGCTGCTGACCGCCGGCGACGCCGCCGGCTGGTTCGGCCGGATCGCCGGCGCCGAGCTCGCGGTGCTCGACGCCGAGGCCCAGGCGGCCGATGCGGCGCCGCCGCAGACGCTGTTCCTGCCCTATCTGAAGGGCGAGCGGTCGCCCTTCGTCGACCTGGCGCTGCGCGGCGCCCTGCTGGACCTCGACATCGCCCAGGGGCGCGGCGCCTTGCATTACGCGGTGTTGGAGGGGGTGGCGCTGGCGCTGCGCAACAATCTCGATGCGATGGCGGCGCTGCCGGGGCCGATCCGGCTGACCGGCGGCGGCGGCACCAGCCGGATCTGGCCGCAGCTGATCGCCGACGCGACCGGCCGGGTGGTGGAATGCGCCGACCTGCCGACCGCGACCACGGCGATGGGCGGCTACCGCATCGCCGCCACGGCGCTGGGCTGGCCGGCGCCGCCGGACACCATCGGCGCGATCCACGGGCCGCGGCCGGAGCGGATGGTGCGGGCCGAGCGGCGCTTGGCCCGTTTCCGCCAGGCCACCGAGGAGGCGCGGCGCCGGGCCACGGAGGCGTCCGATTGAAAAAAGGGCCGCCCCGAAGGGCGGCCCCGATCGCGTGTCGGTTGGTTGGCTTACAGCACGAAGTCGCTGGCCGTCACGCTGGTGCCGTAGAGATTGATGTGGAAGTCGGAGGTGCCGTCGCCGTTCACGTCGCCCGCGATGGTGACGACGCCGGGCGCGGTGTTGGCGAAGCGGAGCTCACCCGCGGTGCCGCTGTACAGGGCGGTGCCGATGAAGGTGAAGGCCTGGTCGCCGGCGGCGCCGGTGTTGGCGTCGATCCCCGACAGGTCGATGAGATCGCCCTGGGCATGGCTGAAATCGCGGATCAGGTCACCAGCCTGGAACGGGCTGTCGGAGGTCGCGGTAAAGACGAACTTGTCCGCCCCCGCGCCGCCGATTAGCTGGTCCGCACCGCCACCGCCGCGGATGATGTCGTCGCCGAGATCGCCGGAAAGGGTGTTCTTCCCGGAGGAGCCGATCAGCGTGTCATTGAACTCCGAGCCGCCGGCATTCTCGATGTCGATCAGCAGGTCGCCCTGGGCATGGCCGTTGAAGCCCTGGCCGGTCGCCAGGTTCACGGTCACCGCGACATTGCTCTTGGTGTAGAAGGCACCGTCCACCCCGGCACCGCCGTTGATCGTGTCCGCACCCGCACCGCCGGTGATGGTGTCGTCCCCGGCAAGGCCGCTGAGCACGTCATTGCCGTCGCCGCCGCGCAGGTCATTGGCACCGGCATCACCGGTCAGGGTGTCGGCGAAGCGCGAGCCGATCAGATCTTCGACGCTGTTGAACGAGTCGCCCGTGGCGTCGCCGCCGGTGCCGACCCCGGTGGTCAGGTTGACGGTCACCGCGGCCGCCGAGAACTCGTAGCTCGCCGCGTCGAGGCCGCTGCCGCCGTTCAGCACGTCCGCCCCGGCACCGCCGAAGAGGGTGTCGTCGCCGCCGGCGCCATTGAGGATATCGTTGCCGGCCACGCCGGAGAGATAGTTGTCGTGGATCTCGCCGGTGATGTTGTCGGCGAAGCTCGATCCGACCACGTTCTCGACGTTGAACAGCGAGTCGCCCGCGGCCTCGCCGCCGGTGTTGACGTTGGTGGTCAGATTGACCGTCACCGCGGCGGTCGAGCTGACATAGTGGATGCTGTCCGTACCGTTGCCGGCGTCGATCATGTCGGCCCCGGTGCCGCCGTAGATGACGTCGTCGCCACCGCCGCCGAAGATGATGTCGTTGCCGGCCCCGCCGCTCAGGACGTTGGTGCCGTCGTCGCCGCTCAGCTTGTCGTTGAACGCGCTGCCCTGCAGGCTTTCGATGTGGGTCAGCACGTCGCCCTGAGCATCGCCGCCGCTGGCGGTGCCCGCGGTCAGGCTGATGGTGACGGCCGCGGCGGAATTCGCGTAGCTGGCGCGGTCGAGGCCGGTGCCGCCGTCGATCGCGTCCTTCCCGGCGCCGCCGGTGATGCTGTCGTCACCCGCCCCGCCGCTGAGCGCGTTGTCGCCGGTGCTGCCGATCAGGGTATCGGCGAAGCGCGAACCGGTGAGGTTCTCGATGTCGATCAGGGTGTCGTGTTCCGTGCCGGCGGGGTTGGTACCCGTGCCCGCCGTCAGATCGGCGATGATCGCCGTGCTCGAGTCGGCGTAGTTCGCGGTGTCGACGCCGGTGCCGCCGTCCATCCGGTCATTTCCGGCCCCGCCGACGAGCACGTCGTTGCCGGCGCCGCCGTTGAGGGTGTCGTCACCCGCCAGGCCGACCAGGGTGTTCGAGGTGTTGTCGCCGGTGAGGGTGTCGGCGAAGGCCGAGCCGACGACGTTCTCGAAGCCGATGCTGGCCAGATCGCCGGTGGCGTCGCCACCGCTGTTCAGGCTGATCAGCCCCAGCAGGCCGGGCGTCAGGTCGACATTCACCGCTGCGGGTGAGGTCTCGTAGCTCAGCGTGTCGATGCCGTCGCCGCCGCTGAGGACGTCGGCGCCGCCCTTGCCCTCGATGACGTCGTCACCGTCACCGCCGCTCAGCGCGTCGATGATGTTGCCGCCGACCAGCACGTCGTCGTTGGTGTCTTCGAGGTTGACGCCCAACAGCCCCAGGAGTTCCAGTGACAATGCCATATTTGTTCTCCGCTATCGCGTTCAGTATCAGTCCTAGCGCTGCCGGCACACGGCGCCGCTCTCGACCTACGATCACAAAATCGACGTTTACAAACAACTTAAAGGATCATGACAGCTCGGAAGTCTCCTCTTTTCTCCGACAATATATGCAGGATTTTAGATTATAAGATTTTTGTAAAAAGAAATGATATTTCTCATCATGGATGCTTTGTTATTCGTGTGGTGGAGATGGTTTCAAAGGCACTCGAAAATGGATAAAAATTTCCCGATATGAAGTTGTTTCGTTGTGTGGGGCGAATAGCCCACGGCCGCATGCTCTGGAATGGTCGGATCTTTGAAACTAAGTTTCAAGATCTTGGGCCAAAGCGATCTCGCAGATGCACTTTCTGCAAGTATGCCATGCATCTTGTGCATGATATCTTGCGTGTCGCCGCGCCTCGATGGGCGCGGCCGGTGCCTGCCCGCCGCGCCAGGGGCTGCGAAAGAGATTCGATGCGCCGCCGCAGCGTGCCGGCGAATCGTGAGCCCGACGGGTCAGCCCAGGCGAGTCTCGATCGCGGTCCTGACCGAATTGGCCAGGAAGCATTGCTCATGGGCGGCGTGGTGCATGGCCTCCTCCGCGGCCCGGTCCGGCGCCGGGCCGGCATAGGTCACGCGAGGGTTCAGCACCACCCGGGTGACCGCGATCCGGCCCTCGGCGTTCGTCTCCATCACCCCCTCCACCGTGTCGCTGTAGCGGTCGACGGCGAAGCGGCGCTTGGCCGCGATCGACAGGAAGGTCAGCATGTGGCAGCTCGCCAGGGCGGCGATGTAGGCCTCCTCCGGATCGACCGCCTCCGGGGCCGAGAAGGGCGGCGGCACGACATGCGGCGAGGCCGAGGCCCGCACCTCGACGCCGCCGTCGAAGCGCCAGACATGCGCCCGGCTGTAGCGGCCGTCGGTGAAGGCGACGTCCGGTGGGCGCTGCCACAGCACGGTGGCCTGATACTGGCTCATGGGGTCTCTCCTGGTTGCGGATCGGCCGCCGCCCGCAGATGGGCGGCGAGGGTGGCGACGGCGGCGGCGGCGTCGCCGGCGCGGCAGGCGGTGAGAATCGCCTCGTGCTGCTCCGCCATCGCGGCGCGGAAGGCGGAGCCGGGGGGCTGCAGCGCATAGGCGCGTCGTCCTTCCCGCCGCAGTGAATCGATCAGGCGCAGCATCCGGGCATTGCCGCAGGCGCCGTACAGGGCGGCGTGGAAGGCGACGTCCAGCTCCTCGATTGCCGCCGGATCCTCTTCCTCGGCCAGATCATCGGCCAGCCGCGTGGCCCGGCGCAGATCGCGCGGTTCCATCCGGGGCAACGACAGGCGCAGGGCCTCGCCTTCGACCAGGATGCGCAAGGCGGCGAGCTCCAGGCCCTCCGAGGCCGACAGGCCGGCAACGGCCAGGCTGCGGTCGGACCGGCGGACCACCAGCCCTTCCGCCAGAAGCCGGTCCAGCGCCTGCCGCACCGGCTGGCGGCTGACCCCGAATCGCTCCGCCAGGCTCTCCTGGCGCAGCGCCGTGTCCGGCGGCAGCAGGCGCGCTTCGATGTCCCGTCGCAGCGCATCGGCAATCGAGTTTGGATCCATGGATCCAAACTATCTCAGGATTGCAGTCGGCTCAACCCTTAAGTGAAGTTCGGCCTCCCCTGGAGGACCGGTATGCTGCGGCTGTCACCTCGCCGGTCCTTGCCGGGATCGCCTCGTCCTGGCAGGGAGGATGGCGGAGCATCGACCCGTGGACGGCATGAACGGCTTCTGGACGACCTACTGGTCCGACATCGTGCTGGCGGCCAGCCTCGTGCTCGGCCTCGCCGGCGCCATCCATGCGATCATGACCAAGGACGATGTGCGCGCCGCCACCGGCTGGGTCGGCGTCATCGTGCTGAACCCGATCCTGGGCGCCCTGATCTATCTGGTGCTGGGCGTCAACCGGGTGCGCCGCGCCGCGATCGCGCGCCGGCGGCGGCGGTCGGGGGTCGGCATGGACGACCACGAGACCGGACCGGCGGTCGACGTGGCGGCCGTCTCGGCGCCGCAATTCGCCTCGCTGCAGCGGCTCGGCGACAAGGTCTCGCCCTTCGCGGTGACGCCGGGCAACGACGTGCAGCTGCTGCAGGGCGGCGACGAGGCCTATCCGGCGATGCTGGAGGCGATCCGCGACGCCCGGTCCTCGATCGCGCTGCAGAGCTACATCTTCGACAATGATGCGGTCGGGCAGGAGATCGCCGGGGCGCTGATCGAGGCGGCACGGCGCGGCGTCGCGGTGCGGGTGCTGATCGACGCCATCGGCGCGCGCTATTCGCGGCCCCAGATCGTCGGCCTGCTGCGCGAGGGCGGCGTCAGGACGGCCCGGTTCAACGGCAAGCTGATCGGCCTGAGGCTGCCCTATGCCAATCTGCGCTGCCACCGCAAGCTGCTGGTGGTCGACGGCGAGACCGCCTTCACCGGCGGCATGAACATCCGGGCCCAGTTCTCCAGCGCCTATGCGGATGGACCGCCGGCCGGCGACAGCCATGCGTGCATCCGCGGGCCGATGGTGCAGAGCCTGCTGACCGCCTTCGCCCAGGACTGGCGCTTCACCACCGGCGAGCGGCTGCACGGCAAGGCCTGGCAGTCGCAGCCGCAGCCGCAGCCGGAGCCGTCGGTTCTGGCCCGCGCCGTCCTGTCCGGGCCGGACGTCACCCTGGGCTCGAATCACAGCCTGGTGATGGGCGCGATCGCCGTGGCGCAGCGCTCGATCCTGATCTGCTCGCCCTATTTCCTGCCCGACCTGCCGCTGACCAGCGCCCTGGCGATCGCGGCGCAGCGCGGGGTCGAGGTCGACATCGTCATCCCCAGCCAGAACAACCTGGCGCTGGTCGATGCCGCGATGACGGCGCAGCTCGACCAGGTGCTGAAGCCCGGTTGCCGGGTGTGGCGGGCGACCGGTCCGTTCGACCATTCCAAGCTGATGGCGGTGGACGGCGCCTGGGCGCTGATCGGCTCCTCCAACCTCGATTCGCGCAGCCTGCGGCTGAATTTCGAGCTGGATGTCGAGATCTACGACCGCGCCGTCGCCGGCGAGGTCGACGCCGCCATCCGCCATCGCATCGCCGCGGCCCGGCCGGAGACGCTGGCGACGCTGCGGGCCCGGCCGTTCCTGACCCGGCTGCGCAACCGCACGGTATGGCTGGCCTCGCCGTATCTCTGAGGCCGACGGCCTTTGAGATCGACGGCCATCCCTTTCGTCATGGCGAGCCCGAAGGGGCGTGGCCATCCAGGGCCGCTCGCACCGGCCCCTGGGTGGCCGCGTCGCTTCGCTCCTCGCCATGACGGGTTCGGGGCTGTTTGTATTGGCGTCCCGCCATGCCGAATCCGGCGCATCGTCCCGCCGTCTGCGAATGCTTCGCACGCCTCGGGCCGTGCTAGGACTGCGCGCATGGTGAACGGATCTCTCAAGGCGGTGCGGCCGGCCTGGCGCATCTATCTCCTGCTCGGTCTCGGCCTGGTGGCGGCGACGGCGGCGATCCTGCTGGCGATGGGCCGGGTGCCGATCTGCACCTGCGGCACGGTCAAGCTGTGGACGTCCGATGTGCACAGCTCGGACAACTCGCAGCACATCGCCGACTGGTACACGCCGTCGCACATCATCCACGGCTTCCTGTTCTTCGGCCTGACCTGGCTGGTCGCCCGGCGCCTGCCGCTCGGCGCCCGGGCGCTGATCGCCATCGCCATCGAGGCGGCGTGGGAGATCGCCGAGAACAGCCCGATGATCATCGACCGCTACCGCGAGGCGACCATCGCGCTCGGCTACACCGGCGACAGCGTGATCAACTCGGTCTCCGACATCGCCTTCATGACGCTGGGCTTCTTCTTCGCGGCGCGGGCGCCGGTCTGGCTGACCGTGATCCTGGCCATCTTCTTCGAGTTGTTCACCGGCTGGCTGATCCGCGACAACCTGACCCTGAACGTGCTGATGCTGCTGCACCCGGTCGATGCGATCCGGGCCTGGCAGTCCGGCGGCTGACTTCGAGACGACCGATGCTGAGACGCTTCTTCGCCTATTACCGGCCGCATCGCGGGCTGTTCCTGCTCGATTTCTGCTGCGCCATCGTCTCCGGCCTGCTCGAGCTCGGCTTCCCGATCGCGGTCAAGCTGTTCGTCGACAGCCTGATGCCGAGCGGTAACTGGCCGCTGATCATGCTGGCCGCCGCCGGCCTGTTGGCGATCTACGTCGCCAACACCGGCCTGATGGCGATCGTGACCTATTGGGGCCACATGCTCGGCATCAACATCGAGACCGAGATGCGGCGGAAGGCCTTCGACCACCTGCAGAAGCTGTCCTTCAGCTATTTCGACAACCAGAAGACCGGCCATCTGGTCGGCCGGCTGACCAAGGACCTGGAGGAGATCGGCGAGGTCGCGCATCACGGGCCGGAGGACCTGTTCATCGCGGTGATGACCTTCATCGGCGCCTTCGCGCTGATGCTGACCGTGCATATGGAACTGGCGCTGATCACCGCGGCGATCGTGCCGCTGACCGCCTGGCTGACCAGCCGCTACGGCGGCCGCATGACCCGCAACTGGCAGGCCCTCTACAGCCGGGTCGGCAACTTCAACGTGCGGATCGAGGAGAATGTCGGCGGCATCCGCGTGGTCCAGGCCTTCGCCAATGAGGAGCATGAGCGCCGGCTGTTCGCCGACGACAACCAGAGCTACCGCCGCACCAAGCTCGACGCCTACCGGATCATGGCGGCCAGCACCTCGCTCAGCTATCTCAGCATGCGGCTGATCCAGATGGTGGTGATGATCGCCGGCGCCTATTTCGTGCTGACCGGCCGGCTCAGCGAGGGCGGCTTCGTCGGCTTCCTGCTGCTGGTCAACGTGTTCTTCCGGCCGATCGACAAGATCAACTCGGTGATCGAGACCTATCCCAAGGGCATCGCCGGCTTCCGCCGCTACACCGAGCTTTTGGACACCGAGCCGGACATCGTCGACCGGCCGGGCGCGGTCGACGTGCCGGCGTTGAAGGGCGAGATCCGCTACGAAGGCGTCAGCTTCGGCTATGGCGACGGCACGCCGGTGCTGCGCGGCATCGACCTGGCCATCCGGGCCGGCGAGACCGTGGCCTTCGTCGGCCCCTCGGGTGCCGGCAAGACCACGATCTGCTCGCTGCTGCCGCGCTTCTACGAGGTCCAGGGCGGCCGCATCACGGTCGACGGCATCGACATCCGCGACATGACCATGACCTCGCTGCGCCGGCAGATCGGCGTGGTGCAGCAGGACGTGTTCCTGTTCGCCGGCACCATCCGCGAGAACATTGCCTATGGAAGGCTGGGCGCGACCGAGGCCGAGATCATGGAGGCGGCGCGGCGGGCACGGCTCGACGGCGTCGTCGCCGGCCTGCCGGACGGGCTGGACACGGTGATCGGCGAGCGCGGGGTGAAGCTGTCGGGCGGGCAGAAGCAGCGCCTGGCGATCGCCCGGATGTTCCTGAAGAACCCGCCGATCCTGATCCTGGACGAGGCGACCTCGGCCCTGGACACGGAAACCGAGCGGGCGATCCAGCAATCGCTGGCCGAGCTGTCGCAGGGCCGCACCACGCTGGTGATCGCCCATCGCCTGGCCACCATCCAGGACGCCGACCGGATCGTCGTGGTCGACGCCAATGGCATCGCCGAGCAGGGCCGCCACCGCGACCTGGTCGCCGCCGGCGGCCTCTACCGCCGGCTGCACGACGCGCAATACGGAATACGCTGACCGATCGTTCGGTCAATCGCTATCTCGGCTCCGCCCAGCCCTTCACGGTCAGCATCGCCTCGGCGAAAGCCGCCGGCGCTTCCTGCGGCAGGTTGTGGCCGATCCCGGGCCCGACCACCCGATGCTCGTGCCGGCCGGTGAAACGGCTGGCGTGATGGCCGGTGCCGCCGGGCGGCATCACCCCGTCGGCGTCGCCGTCCAGCGTGATCGCCGGCACCGGGATCGGCGGCTGCGCCGCCAGAAGGCGCTCGATCTCCGCCACCGCCGGGTCGCCCTCGGCCAAGGCGAAGCGGTGGCGGTAGGACTGAATCACCACCGCGACGAAGTCCGGATTGTCGAAGGAATCGGCGCTGCGCTCATAGGTGGCGTCGTCGAAGCGCCATTCCGGCGACCACAGCCGCCACAGCAGGCGGCACAGCTCGCGCCGGTTGCGCTCCAGCCCCTTCCGGCCGCGCTCGCCGTGGAAATAATACTGGTACCAGTAGCGGAACTCGGCCTCGGGTGAGGTGGGCTCGCCCGACCGGGCGATGTCCTGGATGTTGTAGCCGTTGACCGAGACCAGGCCGCGCGCCCGGTCCGGCCACAGCGCCGCGACGATGCAGGCGGCGCGGCCGCCCCAGTCATAGCCGCCCAGCACCGCCGATCCGATCTTCAGCGCGTCCAGCAGCGCCAGCAAATCGTGCCCCAGCGCCGCCTGCTCGCCCGACCGCGGCGTCGTCGCCGACAGGAACCGGGTCGGGCCGTAGCCGCGCAGCCAGGGCACGATCACCCGGGCGCCCTGCGCCGCCAGGCGTGGCGCCACCGCGTCATAGCTGTGGATGTCGTAAGGGAAGCCGTGCAGCAGCACCGCCGGCCAGCCTGACGGGTCGCCGGTCTCTTCATAGGCGACGTCCAGCACCCCGGCCTCGATCCGCTTCAGCATGGTCGCGACTCCTGCATTCGGATCCGGTGATTGGAGCACATCCGGCGGCGCGACTCATGAAGATCCGATCGCCGGGTGACCGCGGTAACACCCGACTGCCCCAGGCGTCCGGCATTTTGGCCGGGTGAGACAACAGCGGCGGCCGCGGGCCGCCCGTGAAGAAGGGGAACGACCATGGCCATCATCAACGGCACTCCGGGCAACGACCATATCGAGGGCACGGACGGCGTAGACACCATCAACGCCCTGGGCGGCGACGATGAGGTGAACGGCAACAAGGGCGACGACATCGCCTTCCTGGGCGACGGCAACGATGTGTTCGGCTGGGTTCCGGGCGACGGCAGCGACTTCATCGACGGCGGGGCCGGGCTCGACACGCTCGACTTCGACGGCGCCAATGCCGATGAGAACATCCAGATCTTCGCCAATGCCGGGAAGGCGATCTTCTTCCGCGACATCGCCGCGGTGACCATGACCCTGGACAATGTCGAGACCATCGAGTTCGAGGCGCTCGGCGGGTCGGACCTGGTCACCATCAACAACCTGGCTGGCACCGATGTGAAGCGGGTGGCGGTCGACCTGGCCGCGGTGCATGACGGGACCGCGGGCGACGGCGTCGAGGACACGGTGGTCATCAACGGCGCGTCCGCCGGCGCCGCCGACGTGGTCTCACTGTCGCAGACCGGCACCGGGGCGGATGCGACCGTGGTGGTGAACGGCCTGGCGGCGCAGACGACGATCGAGCATTTCGACGCGGGCGACCACCTGATCGTCAACGGGCTCGGCGGCAACGACCGGCTGGATGCGCGGGCGCTGCCGCAGTCGATGGTCCTGGTGCTCGACGGCGGCGAGGGCAACGACACGCTGATCGGGAGCGCCGGGGCGGACCTGCTGCTCGGCGGCGCCGGCAACGATATCGTGGTCGGCGCCAAGGGCAACGACACCGCTTTCCTGGGCGCCGGCGACGACACCTTCGTCTGGGCGCCGGGCGAGGGCAGCGACACTGTCGAGGGCGGGCTCGGCACCGACGATCTCGCCTTCCTCGGCGCGGGTGCCGCCGAGACGGTCGATGTCCTGGCCAATTTCGGGCGGGCGACCTTCTTCCGCGACATCGCCTCGATCAACATGGATCTGAACGATGTCGAGCGCATCCAGTTCACCGCGCTCGGCGGCGCCGACACCGTCAGGGTGCACGACCTGACCGGGACCGAGGTCACCCGCGTCGGCGTCGACCTGGCCGGGACCGTGGGCGGCGCCACCGGCGACGGGGCGGTGGATTCCGTGACGGTGGAAGGCACCGCCGGCCTCGACAAGATCTCGCTGTCCTCCTCGGGTGCTGCGATCGGCATCGGCGGCCTGCAGGAGACGGTCTCGATCACGCATGCCGAGGCGACCGATCTGCTGACGATCGACGCCGGCGCCGGCGACGACGTGATCAACGCCGCGGCGGTGGCGGCGGGCAAGATCAGCCTGACGCTGTCGGGCGGGGCGGGGAACGACAAGCTGGTCGGTAGCGCCGGCACCGACACCTTCCTGGGCGGCGCCGGCGCCGACCGGTTCCAGTTCAACCTGGTGTCGGACAGCGTGGTCGGGCCCAAGGCCGACAGGATCGCCGATTTCAGCCACGCCCAGGGCGACAAGATCGACCTGTCGCCCATCGACGCCAACACCGTGCTGGCCGGCAACCAGGCGTTCAGCTTCATCGGCACGGGTCTCTTCACCCACCATGCCGGCGAGCTGCGCTTCGCCTACACCTCGCCCACGACCACCACCATCGCGGGCGACGTCAATGGCGACGGCGTCTCCGACTTCCACATCGCGCTGTCCGGCACTATCGCGCTGACTGCGGCGGATTTCGTGCTGTAACCGGGAAGCCGGGCGTCCGGGCCGACGGCTCGGCGTCCGGCGCCACTCCGCCGCATTCGCGTCGAATTCGTGCTATATTTCATGATCGCCGGCCCGCTTGTTTCCAGCCGGCGCGGCGGCATCGGCTGCATGTGATCGTCCCGGCGCGGGCCGCGTCCCGTTGCCGGAATCGGGAGGGCGGCCCTCCGGCCCTCCTTTTTTGGATGAGGGATTTCAGATCATGTCCGTTTTCACCGGCACCGACGCCGCCGAAACCATCACCCCCGGCTTCGTATCGCCCACCGTGACGGCCTCCGGCCAGCCGCAGCCCTCGGACGAGGCCGACGTGATCTCGGCCGAGGGCGGCAACGACGTGGTCGACGGCGGCCGCGGCAACGACGTGGCCCTGCTGGGGACCGGGGACGACATCTTCTTCTGGGCCCCCGGCGACGGCAACGACACGGTCGAGGGCCAGGCCGGCACCGACACGCTCGATTTCGCCGGATCGAACATCAGCGAGAACATCGACATCGCGGCCAATGGCGGGCGCGTCCGCTTCTTCCGCG
The DNA here is from genome assembly GCF_005938675.2 of Mycobacterium sp. KBS0706. GTDB lineage: Bacteria > Pseudomonadota > Alphaproteobacteria > DSM-16000 > Inquilinaceae > Inquilinus. The sequence continues at coordinate 88,521 of NZ_VCCH02000017.1, read as the reverse complement.
ACGTGGCCTCCGTCACCCAGGACCTGAACGGCGTCGAACGCATCGAATTCCACGCCCTGGGCGGGGCCGACGGGATCACCGTCAACGACCAGACCGGCACCGGCCTGACCCGGGTGACGGTGGACCTGGAAGGCGTGCTGAACACCGGGGCGGGCGATGCCCAGGCCGATGTCGTGACCGCCAACGGCTCCGCTGCCGCCGAGACCGTGACCCTGACCCTGTCCGGCACGGCGGTGGTAGCGACCGGCCTCGCGGCCCAGCTCGTGGTCGACCATGCCGAGACCTTCGACCGGATCGTCGTCAACGGCCTGGCCGGCAACGACCGGATCGACGCCCGGCCGCTGGCGACGGCGCCGGTGCTGCTGACCTTCGACGGCGGCGCCGGCAACGACACGCTCATCGGTGGCGCCGGGGCCGATGTGTTGCTCGGCGGCGACGGCAACGACATCGTCATCGGCGGCCGCGGCAACGACGTGGCCTTGCTGGGCGCCGGCGACGACACCTTCGCCTGGGTCCCGGGCGACGGCAGCGACACGATCGAGGGCCAGGACGGCACCGACGATCTGAGCTTCATGGGATCCGCGGCCAACGAGACCTTCGACGTCGTGGCCAATGGCGGGCGGGTGCTGTTCCTCCGCGACGTCTCCAACGTCACCCTGGATCTCAACGATGTCGAGCGCATCCAGCTCAAGGCCCTCGGCGGCGTCGACAGGATCGCGGTGCACGACCTCAGCGGCACCGACATCACGCGGGTCGGGATCGATCTCGCCGGGACCACGCCCGCGGCCGGCGACGGCGCGGCCGACACGGTGACCGTGGACGGCACCAACGGCAACGACGTGATCGCCGTGGTGGCATCGGCCGCCGCCATCGGTATCAACGGGCTGACGGCATCGGTGTCGGTGCAGAATGTCGATCCGGCGCTGGACCGGCTGACGATCCAGGCGCTGGGCGGCGACGATGTGATCGACGCCTCGGCGCTGCCGGCCGGCCGGATCGGCCTGACCCTGCTCGGCGGCCTCGGCGCCGATGTGGTCCTCGGCAGCGCCGGCGCCGACACCGTGCAGGGCGGGGATGGGAACGATACGGCCCTGCTGGGGGCGGGGGACGATGTGTTCGTCTGGTCTCCGGGCGACGATAACGACGTGATCGAGGGCCAGGCCGGCATCGACACGCTCGATTTCCGCGGCTCCAACGTCAGCGAGACCATCACCGTTTCGGCGAATGGCGGGCGGGTGCTGTTCTTCCGCGACGTCGCCAACGTCACCATGGACATGAACGATGCCGAGCGCATCGACTTCCATGCGGTGGGCGGGGCCGACCGGGTCACCGTCAACGACCTGACCGGCACCGATGTCACCCGGGTGAAGGTCGATCTCGAGGGTGGTCTCGGCAGCGGCGTCGGCGACGGCCAGGCGGACATCGTGACCGCCAACGGCTCCGCGGCCGCCGAGACCGTGACGCTGACCCAGTCCGGCTCGGCGGTGACGGCGACCGGGCTGGCGGCGCAGGTCGTGGTCGACCATGCCGAGGCCGCCGACCGGCTCATCGTCAACGGGCTGGCCGGCAACGACCGGATCGATGCGCGGCCCCTGGGGGCACCGCCGCTGGCCCTGACCATCGACGGCGGCGCCGGCAACGACACGCTCTTCGGCGGCGCCGGCGCCGACCTGCTGCTGGGCGGCGACGGCGACGATATCGTCAGCGGCGGCCTCGGCAACGACGTCGCCTTCCTGGGGGCCGGCAACGACACCTTCTCCTGGGTCCCGGGCTGCGGCAGCGACACGATCGAAGGCCAGGACGGCACCGACGACCTCAGCTTCGTCGGATCCCTGGCCAACGAGGCCTTCGACATCGCGGCCAATGGCGGGCGGGTGTTGTTCCTCCGCGACGTCTCGGCCATCACCCAGGACCTGGACGATGTCGAGCGCATCCAGCTCAAGGCGCTCGGCGGCGCCGACGCGGTCGCGGTGCACGACCTGACCGGGACCGACATCACCCGGGTCGGCATCAACCTGGCCGGGACCAACCCGGCGGCGGGCGACGGCGCGGCCGATGCGGTGACGGTGGACGGCACCCTCGGCGCCGATGTGATCTCGCTCTCCTCCTCGGCCACCGATATCGGCATCGGCGGCCTGCGGGCGACGGTCGCGGTGCAGCACAGCGAGACGATCGACCGCCTGACGATCGGTGCCGGCGACGGCAACGACGTGGTCAATGCGGCCGCGGTGGCGGCCGGCCGGGTCACCCTCACTCTTTCCGGCGGGGCGGGCGACGACCGGCTGGTCGGCAGCGCCGGCGTCGACACCTTCCTCGGCGGCGCCGGGGCGGACCGCTTCGCCTTCGCCGCCGCCTCGCACAGCGTGGTCGGGGCGAATGCCGACCGGATCGCCGATTTCATCCGGACCGAGGGCGACCGGATCGACCTGTCGGCGATCGACGCCAACACCGCGGTTGCCGGCGACCAGGCCTTCAGCTTCATCGGCTCGGGCCTCTACACCGGCGTCGCCGGGCAGCTGCGCTTCGCCGTCACCAGCCCGACCACCACCACCATCGCCGGCGACCTCAACGGCGACGGCACCTCCGACTTCCACATCGCCCTGACCGGCGCCATCGCCCTGGTGGCGGCTGACTTTGTCCTATGACGGCGGGTGGATCGACAGGATGTAGAGCGCGTGGAGGATGCCGGGGATCCAGCCCAGGATCGTCAGGATGATGTTCAGCCGCAACTCGTCCCCGGCGCCGATGTCGAGATAGACGGCGAGCGGCGGGCAGAGGAAGGCGAGGATGTACAGCAGCGTGGGCAACGACCGGTCCTGATGGTGGATCCTGCCCTTCCCTAACGCCCTCGGCCGGCCGGGACAATCTCGGCTGCGTAACGATTTGTTGCCGTCTGTTTCGCCGGCCTGTCCTGGCACGCCGCTTGCTGACCCCCAGGCCCGGATGGCGCGGCGGTCGCGCCGGTTTGGATGAGGCGCAGGATGTCGTTGCGGAACTGGGGGAAGGGGCTGCTCTGCGGCCTGGTGGTCGCGGCCGGTCTGGCCGGGGCGGTGCAGCCGGCCGCGGCCGAGGCGCTGGATGACGTGCTGGCCGCCAAAGTGATCCGCATCGCCGTGCCGCAGGACTTCCCGCCCTTCGGCTCGGCCGGGCCCGACTTGCAGCCGCAGGGCTACGACATCGACATGGCCACCCTGATTGCCCAGGATTTGGGCGTGACGGTCGAGCTGGTGCCCGTCACCAGTGCAAACCGCCTGCCCTATCTGCAGACCCACAAGGTCGACCTGATCATCTCCAGCCTCGGCCGGAATGCCGAGCGCGAGAAGGTGATCGACTTCACCAGCGCCTATGCGCCGTTCTTCTCCGGCGTGTTCGGCCCGGCCGACTCGGCTGTGGCGAAGGTCGAGGACCTGGCGGGCAAGACCGTCGGCGTCACCCGCGGTGCCCTGGAGGACCTGGCGATCTCCAAGATCGCGCCGGCTGATGCCGACATCGAGCGGTTCGAGGACAACAACACGACCATCGCCGCCTTCCTGTCCGGCCAGACCGAGCTGATCGCCACCGGCAACGTCGTCGCCGCGGCGATCCTGGCGCGCGACCCGGCGGTGCGGCCGGAGCCGAAATTCATCCTCAGCCAGTCGCCCTGCTTCATCGGCCTGAACAAGGGCGAGCCGAAGCTGCTGGCCAGGGTCAACGCCATCATCGCCGCGGCCCGGCAGGACGGGCGGCTGGATGCGATCAGCAAGAAGTGGCTCGGCGCCGGCCTGCCGGGCGATTTGCCGGTGTGATGTGTCGCCCGGTGCCGGCGCTCCCCCTCACCCTCTCGCCGCCAACGCGGCGGGCCCCTCCCTCTCCCTGAGGAGAGGGAGAAAAGCGCCGGCCACCTTCACCTCTCCTTGGGGAGAGGTCGAAATCGCGCAGCGATTTCGGGTGAGGGGGCGAGCACCGCCCTCGATGACCCAATCCGAAGCTGGACAACGCCTTTGACCTTCCACTTCGCCGACCTGTTCGGCTATGGCGGCCTGGTCCTGCAGGGGATCGGGCTGACCATCCTGCTGACCCTCATCGCCATCGCCGGCGGGCTGGGCTTGGGCGTGCTCGGGGCGCTCGGCCGCCGCTCGGCCCGCGCCCCGGTGCGCATCCTGGTCGGCGCCTATGTCGAGCTGATCCGCAACACGCCCTTCATCGTGCAGCTGTTCTTCGTCTTCTTCGGCCTGCCGCGGCTGGGGGTGAGGCTCGGCAGCGTCGAGGCGGCGCTGCTGGCCATGATCGTCAATCTCGGCGGCTATGCGACCGAGATCGTGCGCGCCGGGCTCGACGGGGTCGGCCGCGGGCTGTGGGAGGCCGGGGCCAGCCTCGGCCTGTCGCGCTGGCGCACCTTCCGGCTGGTGATCCTGATCCCGGCGCTGGAGAAGGTGTACCCGTCCCTCACCGGCCAGTTCGTCATCATCATGCTCGGCTCCTCCGTAGTGTCGCAGATCGCGGTGCGCGACCTGACCTTCGCCGGCAGCTTCATCCAGTCCCGCACCTTCCTCAGCTTCGAGACCTATCTGCTGGTCGGCGCGATCTACCTGGTCCTCGCCATCGTCCTGCGCCGGCTGTCGGACCGGGTCGGCCGGCGGCTGTTCCGGCATCGGCAGGTGGCGGCATGACCGGCTTCACCACCTGGGACATCCTGCGCAACCTGCTGCTGGCGGCGCGCTGGACCGTGGCGTTGAGCCTGATCGCCTTCCTCGGCGGCTTCCTGCTCGGCGCCGGCCTCTTGCTGCTGCGCCTGTCCGGGCGGCGCTGGGCCCGGCACGCCACCGGGCTCTATGTCCAGCTGTTCCAGGGCACGCCGCTCTTGATCCAGCTGTTCCTGTGCTTCTTCGGCCTGGCGCTGATCGGGCTCGACCTGCCGCCGCTCGCCGCCGCCGCGGTGGCGCTGACCCTCTACGCCGCCGCCTTCCTGTCGGAGATCTGGCGCGGCGCGGTCGACAGCGTGCCGCGCGGCCAGTGGGAGGCGGCGCGCGCCCTGGCCCTGTCCTGGCCGCAGCAGCTGCGCCTGGTGATCCTGCCGCAGGCATTGCGCGTCGCCGTCGCGCCGACGGTCGGCTTCCTGGTGCAGGTGGTGAAGGGTACGGCCCTGGCCTCGGTGATCGGCTTCGTCGAGCTGACCAAGGCCGGCAGCATCATCGTCAACGCCACCTTCGATTCCGCCCGCACCTACGGCTTCGTCGCGCTGTTCTACTTCGCCCTGTGCTATCCGATCGCCCTGGCGGCGACGGCGCTGGAGCGGCGGCTGGCCCGGCCCGGGCGCTGACTCTTCGCGCAAGGCCCGTTGCCACCGGCGGCGCGGCGGGACAGCATGCGCGGCAAGGGGACGGGGAGGGGCGGATGCGCTGGTTTCGGGGCCTGTTGATCGCGGTGCTGGTTCTGGCCGGGGGGGCGGCTTGGGCACAGCAGACGCCCGCGCCGGCGCCGGCGGACCAGCCGCCGCCGGCCTCGGTGCAGCAGCTGCTCGACCTGCTGCGCAACCCGGAGGTGCAGGGCTGGCTGGCGCAGAAGCAGGCGGCGCAGCCGGCGCCGGCCGCCGCGGCCTCGTCCGAGAAGATGGACGAGATCGACATGATGCGGATGCAGACCCGCAGCAAGCTGCAATGGTACGTCGCCACCGCGCGCGACCTGCCGGGCATCCTGGCCGCGGTCGGGGCGCGGATCGGCCAGGCCCTGGCCGAGCTCGGCCTGATCGGCCTGGTCCTGGCGGTCGGCGGCTTCGTCGGCATCGGCATCCTGGCCGAATGGCTGTTCCGGCGCCTGACCGCCTCGATCCGCCACCGGCTGATCCACGCGCCCGGGGCCGGGATCGGCGAGCATCTCGCCGTCTTCGCCGCCCGCCTGGTCTTCGCCGTCGGCGCCGTGATCGCCTTCGCCGTCGGCAGCCTCGGCATCTTCCTGATCTTCTCCTGGCCGCGCGGCTTCCAGCATCTGGTCATCGCCCTGCTCGCCATCGTGCTGGTAGCCCGGCTGGCGCGGGCGGTGCTGCGGCTCGGCCTCGCCCCCGGCCGGCCGGATCTGCGGCTGGTCGCGGTGGCGGAGAGCGTGATCCCGGTGGTGATGCGCTGGCTGATCGCCATCCCGACGGTGATGATCGGCGGCGTGTTCCTGGCCCGGCTGATGAGCCGGCTGGACGCGCCGGTGGACGCGGCGATGCTGATCCGCGAGCTGACCTCCTTCCTGGTGCTGGCCCTGGTCGTCGCCTTCACTTGGCGGCGCCGGGCCTGGACCGACGAGCCGGGCCTCAAGGACGACCTCGCGCGCTGGGTGGTCACGGTGGCAATGGCGGCTGCCGCGGTCCTGATCGCGCTCGGCGCCGGGCGCGCGGCGATCACGGTGTTCGTGCTGGTGCTGCTGCCCTGGGCCCTGCGCCAGATCCGCGAGGCGGCGCGGTCGGTGGCGTCGCCGGATTCGGTCGAGGGCAAGGACAGGCCGCTGGCCATGCTGGTCGAGCGGACCGCCCAGGCGCTGGTCATCCTCGCCGCGCTCGGCTTCCTGGCGCAGCGCTGGGGCGTCGATTCGATGCACGCCATGATGGCGGCGGAGGAGCCGGGGGCGATGGCGCTGCGCGCCGTGCTGCGCATCGTGCTGACGCTGATCGCCGTCGACCTGCTGTGGCATCTCGGCCGCGGTCTGATCGACCACCATCTCAGCCGCTCGACCACGTCGATGTCGGCGATGGACGCCACCCGCCAGGCGCGGCTGCGCACGCTGCTGCCGCTGTTCCGCAACGCCTATTTCGTCACCCTGGCCACGGTCGCGGTGCTGGTGGTGCTGTCCTCGCTCGGCATCGACATCGGGCCGCTGCTGGCGGGCGCGGGGGTCATCGGCCTGGCCATCGGCTTCGGCGCCCAGACCCTGGTGAAGGACATCGTCTCCGGCGTGTTCTTCCTGCTCGAGGACGCGTTCCGGATCGGCGAGTATGTCGAGATCGGCAACCTGAAGGGCACGGTCGAGGCGATCTCGATCCGCTCGCTCAAGCTGCGCCACCAGCGCGGGGCGCTGCAGACCGTGCCGTTCGGCGAGGCCCGGGCGATGACCAATCTCAGCCGCGACTGGGTGGTGGTGAAGATGGAGTTCCGGGTGCCGTTCGACACCAATGTCGACCAGGTGAAGAAGATCGTGAAGAAGATCGGCGCCGAGATCGCCGCCGACCCGGTGCTGGGCCCGCATCTGATCGATCCGCCCAAGTCCCAGGGCGTGCGCCAGATCGAGGAGTTCAACATGGTGGTCGGGATCAAGTTCATGGCCCGGCCGGGCGAGCAGTTCATGATCCGCCGCCAGCTGTACCAGCGCATCCTTGAGGAGTTCGACGCTGCGGGCATCCACCTCGCCCGGCGCGACGTGGTGGTGCGCAGCCATGACGGCGGCGAGGTCGACCCGGCCGTGGCCGCCGCCGCGATCGCCGCGACCGGCGGCGAGCCGGCGCGGGGCTGACGGCTCCGGCCCATCCGATCGCTCGGCCGGCGGTCACCCGGTGTCGGGTTTGTCCGGGCCTTCATGGAAGGGGTATGGCTCGAGGCCGAGGGAGCGACGGAGGCGTTCGGCGGCCCGGACCGGGGGCTCGGCGTCGAGCAGCGCCGTGACATCGGGCTCCCGCAGCCGGGCCTCGATCCCGGCGATGAGGGCGGGGATCTGGTCGGGAGTCTCGAGCAGCAGCGGCTGCCGCATCAGCTCGACCACCCGGGCCCAGCGCCGATCCCTGGTCTCGGCCACGGTGCCGGTCAGCGGTGGCGGATAGGGCGGGTCCGACCAGTCGGCGGCCCGGAGGCGCCATTGGTCGGAGAGCCGGAGGCCGCAGCCCAGGCCGGCGATCACCGAGGCGACCGGCCGGTCCTCGATCCGGTCTTCCTCGTCCTGATAGAGCTCGTCGAGCCGCTCATCCAGATCGGTGGTGCGGTCCTCGGCGTCATCGAGCGCCCCGGTCGACTGCGCCGGGTCCCAGATCAGGGCTTGGAGGGCCTCGGTGACATGGTTGCGCTGGCGGGCGCGGCGGGCCCGACGGTCGGCCTTGTCGCCAGCGCAGAGATCGGCGGCGGCGCGACTGCGCAGCGCCAGGGCCCGCTGCACCGTGCGGGCATGGCGGGCGAAGGCCAGGCCGTGGTCCCGGGCCGCCGGGGCCTCGGACGCCTCAGACGGTCCGGCCTCAGGCTGCTCGGCCTGGGCGATGGCCTTGGCGCCCTCCGCCTCGACCAGCCGTATGCCGATCTCGGCGATGCGCGTCAGCATGCCGATCTGCTGCAGCGCGAGGCTGCGGCAATGGGCCTGGACGTCGAGATCGGAGTCCGCAATCTCTTTTTATGGAACGTATCATGAACGAGGCCGATGCGGCCGCGCAATGAACATTGCGTGAATTGCCGTTGCGTGCCGGCCGTATGGGTTGGCGGTTTCATCGCCATCTAAACCCCTCGACAGGGGGGCAGTCTCATTGGAACCGCATCTGGACTCATGGCTTTGTTGAATCTGGACCTAACCGGGTATGCGGAAACCTGCTAAATCTTCCTCGGTCCGCACCTGTCCGGCTCCGCCAGGCGCGTTTGGCTGTTCGGCCGCTCCCGCGAGGCGAGCGGCGCCGACCCGAAAGCAGGAGGGCGACCCGTGACCCAGACCATCAACGGCACTGCCGGCACCGACATCCTCAACGGCACCGACCCGGGCAACCCGGCCAACCTTGACGGCATCGACATCATCAACGGCCTCGCCGGCAACGACACGCTCAACGGCCTGGCCGGCAACGACACCCTCCAGGGCGGCGCCGGCGCCGACACCATCAACGGCGGCGACGGCAGCGACACGGTGAGCTATGCCCAGTCCACCGCCGGGGTCACCGTCCGGCTGCTCTACCAACCCGACGCGGTCGGCGTGGGGGGCGACGCCCAGGGGGACAGATACTCCGGCATCGAGAACATCATCGGCTCGGCCTTCGACGACGTCCTGGCCGGCCATGTCTTCGCACCCAACCTGCCAAACGGAAGCAGCATCCTCGACGGCGGCGCCGGCAACGATGTCCTCTCCGGAGGATTCGATGCGGATACCCTGTTCGGCGGCACCGGCGTCGATACCGCCACATACGAGACCTCGGTCTTCGGCGTGACGGTGAACCTGGGAAGCGGTGCCGCCTCGGGCGGCGATGCCCAGGGCGACACGCTGACCGGGATCGAGAATCTCACCGGCTCGGACAATGCCGCCGACACCCTGATCGGCGACGGCGGAACGAATGTCCTCGACGGCGGCGCCGGCGATGACGTTCTCATCGGCGGTGCCGGCGACGATCGGCTCGTCGGGCACGCCGGGGCGGACCAGTTGCAGGGCGGCGACGGCAACGACACGGCCGGCTATGGCGTGCACGTCACCGGGGTCCAGATCAACCTGGCCGCCGGCACCGCGTCCGGCGCGGCCCAGGGCGATACCTTCAGCAGCATCGAGAACGTCAACGGCACCCCTGTCGGCGACACGCTGACCGGCAGCGCCGTGGCCAACATCCTCGCCGGTGCCGCGGGCGACGACCAGCTCGAGGGCGGTGCCGGGGCCGATACGCTGGACGGCGGCGATGGCTTCGACACGGTCTCCTACGGCGGCTCGGCTGCCGGCGTGCAGGTCGACCTGGCGACCGGCACCGGCACAGGCGGCGACGCCCAGGGCGACATGCTGACCGGGATCGAATACATCGGCGGCTCGGGCTTCGACGATGTCTTCGGTGCCAGCAGCGTGGCCAATTACTTCGTCGGCGGCGCCGGCATCGACACGGTGACCTACGCCCGGTCCACCGCCGGGGTCATCATCAGGTTGGGCAGCGGCCCCGGCGCGGGGGGATGGGCTGCGCTCGACAATTTTTCCGGCATAGAGAATTTCGTCGGGTCCGGCGTTGCCGACATCCTGTCCGGCGACGGCAACAGCAACAGGCTCGAGGGCGGCGCCGGCGACGATGCCCTGGGCGGGAGAGGCGGCGCGGACGCCCTGATCGGCGGCGCCGGCATCGACACGGTCTATTACGACGTCTCGGCCGCCGCGGTGACCGTCGACCTGCGGAGCGGCACCGGCGCGGGCGGCGACGCCCAGGGCGACACCTTGAGCGGGATCGAGAACATCGTCGGCTCGGCCCTCGCCGACATCCTGCGCGGCAATGCCGGGGCCAATGCCATCACCGGCGGCGCCGGCAACGACGTGATCAACGGCTATGCCGGTGCCGACGCCCTTGATGGCGGTGCCGGCATCGACACGGTCCATTACGACGGCTCGGCCGCTGCCGTCACGGTCGACCTGCGGACCGGCACCGGCGCGGGCGGCGACGCCCAGGGCGACACGCTGACCGCGATCGAGAACCTCGTCGGCTCGGGCCTCGCCGACATCCTGCAAGGCAATGCCGCGGCCAATGCCATCGCCGGCGGCGCCGGCAACGACCTGATCAACGGCTATGGCGGTGCCGACCTCCTCAACGGCGGCGCCGGGATCGACACGGTCTATTACGACGGCTCGGCCATCGGCGTAGGGGTCGACCTGCGGACCGGCACCGGCACGGCCGGCGACGCCCAGGGCGACACGCTGACCGCGATCGAGAACATCGTCGGCTCGGCCTTCGTCGATATCCTGCAGGGCGATGGCGGGGCCAATGTCCTCTCCGGCGGCGCCAGCGACGACGTGATCAGCGGCTTTGGCGGCGCCGACGTCCTCAACGGCGGCGCCGGCGCCGACAGGGTCGATTACGACGGTTCGGCCGCCGGCGTGCAGGTCGACCTGGCGGCGGGCACCGGCACGGGCGGCGACGCCCAGGGCGATACGTTGAGCGGGATCGAGGACATCGTCGGGTCCGGCTTCGACGATGTCTTCGGCGCCAGCGCCGCGGCCAATGATTTCCACGGCGGCGGCGGCAACGACACGGTGAGCTATGCCCGGTCCACCGCCGGGATCGTCTTCAGGCTGGACGGCGGCGGCAGCACCCAGGGCGGCTGGGCCGAGGGCGACAGGTTCAGCAGCATCGAGAGCCTGATCGGCTCGGCCTTCGCCGACACGCTGTCCGGCGATGCCGCCAACAATAGCTTGGACGGCAGTGCCGGCGACGATGCCATGGCCGGGGAAGGCGGGGCGGACCGGCTGGTCGGCGGCGCCGGCATCGACACGGCCTATTACGACCATTCGGGCGCCGGGGTGCAGGTCGACCTGGCGGCGGGCACCGGCACGGGCGGCCACGCCCAGGGCGATACTTTGAGCGGGATCGAGAACCTCGTCGGCTCGGGCCTGGCCGACACCCTGACCGGCGACGGCGGGGCGAACCGGCTCGATGGCGCCGCCGGCGACGACCTGCTCCGCGGCGGCGCCGGGGCCGACGCCCTGATCGGCGGCGCCGGGGCGGACACCGCGGACTATGCGGCGTCCGGCGGCGGGGTCAACGTCAACCTGGCCACCGGCACCGGCGCGGGCGGCGACGCCCAGGGCGACACGCTGACGGGCATCGAGAACCTCGTCGGCTCGGCCTTCGCCGATCGGCTGTATGGCGCCGCCGGGGCCAATGCGCTGAGCGGCGGCGGCGGCGACGACACGCTCCGCGGCGGGGCGGGCGGCGACGTGCTGAACGGCGGCACCGGGTCGGACTTCGCCAACTACCAGGGCTCGACGGCGGCGGTGTCGGTCAACCTGCTGACCGGGGCGACCTCCGGCGGCGACGCCCAGGGCGACACGCTCAGCGGGATCGAGGACCTGTATGGGTCGAGCCACACCGACACGCTGGCCGGCGACAACGGCCGCAACATCATCGGCGGCGAGCTCGGCGACGACACCCTCGCCGGCAATGGCGGCGACGATGTGCTCTCCGGCGAGGCCGGCAACGACTCGCTCTCCGGCGGCGATGGGGCCGACCGGCTGGTCGGCGGCGCCGGCATCGACACCCTCCATGGCGGCATTGGTGACGATTCGGTCGATGCCGGCAACGAGAACGACCAGGTCTTCGGCGAGGCCGGCAACGACGCGCTCTTCGGCGGCGCCGGCAGCGACCGGATCGACGGCGGCGACGGCAACGACCAGATCGAAGGGGCGGCCGGGGCCGACACCATCATCGGCGGCACCGGCATCGACACGGCCAGCTATGTCGGCTCCGCCGCCGCGGTGTCGGTCAACCTGGCGACCGGTGCGGTGTCCGGCGGCGACGCGGCGGGCGACACGCTGGGCGGCATCGAGCAGCTGCTGGGCTCGGGCTTCGCCGACACGCTGACCGGCGACGCCAATGCCAACACGATCTGGGGCATGGGCGGCGGTGATGTCCTTACCGGCGGCGGCGGCGGCGACGCGCTGAAGGGCGGCGCCGGCAGCGACCGCTTCGTCTACGCGGCCCTGTCCGACAGCGCGGTCTCGGGCGCCGGCAAGGACGGGATCACCGACTTCTCGGCCGGGGACAGGATCGACCTGTCGGCGATCGATGCCGACGGCATTCCGAGCAACGGCAACACCGCCTTCAGCTTCGGCACCGGCGGCTTCACCGGCCATGCCGGCGAGCTGCGGGTGGTGACGGCCGGGGCGATCCAGGTGGTCTATGCCGACGTCAACGGCGACAAGGCCCCGGATTTCGCCATCAACGTCACCTCCGACCATGCGCTGGCGGCCGGCGATTTCGTGCTTTAGGGAGGGATATCGAGCATCGTCGCGTTGCCTCTCCCGTCCCCGCCGTCATTGCTAGAGGCGAAGCCGACGAAGCAATCCAGGGGCCACGCCAAACCGCCCTGGATTGCTTCGCTGCGCTCGCAATGACGATCTCCCGGCGGGCTCGCCGACATCGGGCCCCGGACACGTCACAGAGCGGACGGATCGATCACATCAGCCCGTTCCGCTTCAGGATCTCCGGCGCGTTCTCCTTGGTGATGGTCTCGGTCGGCAGGACGATGGTCTTCTCGACCTTCTCGCCCTTCAGCAGCTTCACCGCCTGGCGCAGGCCCTCGGCGCCGGGGGTGGGATACAGGAAGGTGGCGGCCAGCTCGCCCTTGTTGACCCAGACCACGCCCTCGTTCGGCAGGCCGTCGACGCCGACGAACTTGATCTCCTTCTCCCGGCCCGCATCCTTGGCGGCGAGATAGGCGCCATAGGCCATCGGGTCGTTGTGGCCGTAGACCAGGTCGATCTTCTCGTTGTTGCGCAGGGCGGTCGACATGATGTCGTAGGCCAGGTTCTGCTTCCAGTCGGCCGACTGCTTGTCCAGCAGGTATTTCAGCCCGGGCTCCTTGTCGGCGACGGAATGGAAGCCGTCCGACCGGTCATGCGCCGGTTGGGTGCCGAGGCCGCCCCAGATCTCGACGACATTGCCGGCCGCCTTGCCCGGGCCGCCCAGGGTCTTGACCACGAAGTCGCCGACCGCCTTGCCGATCACCACGTTGTCGCCGCCGATGAACTGGGTGTAGCGGTCGGTGTCGACATTGCGGTCCAGCACGAAGACCGGGATCTTGGCGTCGATCGCCTTCTCCACCACCCCGGTCAGCCCGGCCGATTCCTTCGGCGAGATCAGCAGGGCGTCGACCTCCTGCCGGATGAAGTTCTCGACATCGGCGACCTGCTTCTCGGTCTTGTCCTCGGCATCGGCGATCAGCAGCTCCACTTCCGGATGCTTCTCGGCTTCGGCCTTGATGTCCTTGTTGAACTGCACCCGCCACGGCTCCAGCGTCGTGGCCTGGGAGAAGCCGATGCGCCACTTCTTGTCGGCGGCGCGGGCCGGGGTCCAGCCGGCGGGCAGGTGCAGGGTGACGCCGGCGCCCAGCGCCAGCGCGGTGGTTTTCAACAGATCGCGACGGTTCATGGTTGCGTTCCTTCCCGATGGATCAGCGACGATCCTTGTTGGCCCGGCGCCTCGGATCGGGCGGCGGGGTCCCGCCGGGCTGCGCGCGCCGTGCGGAACGGCGCCAGCAGATCGGCCAGGTTGCGCTCCTGCAGCAGCACGGTGACGACGATGATCGCCCCCTTGAACACCAGCTGCAGGTTGGAGTTGATGTTGTGGAGCTGCAGGATGTTCGACAGCAGCCCGAAGATCAGGACGCCGACCAGAGTGCCGGCCAGGGCGCCGCGGCCGCCCATCAGGCTGGTGCCGCCGATCACCACCGCGGCGATGGCGTCCAGCTCCAGCCCCGCCCCGGCATCCGGCTTGCCCTGGCGGTACTGGGCGACATAGAGGATGCCGGCCAGCGTCGCGAGCATGCCGGAGAAGGCGTAGGCGGCGATCTTCACCCGGTCGACCGGGATGCCTGACAGCCGCGCCGCCTCCTCGTTGCCGCCGATGGCGTATACGTAGCGGCCGAACACGGTCAGCCGCAGCAGCACGGCGAAGATCGCGACCGCGGCCAGGAAGAACAGGCCCGGCACCGGCAGCACGCCCCACAGCATGCTGCGCAGCAACTCGATGTCCTCGGTGGCGTTGGTGCCGGCATAGACCGGCAGCACGGCGCTGTCCTGCCCCGCGGTCAGGCGCGACAGGCCCAGCATGCCGACCATCATCGCCAGGGTAACGATGAAGGGCTGCAGCCGACCGGCGACGATGATGGCGCCGCTGACCGCGCCGACCATCAGCCCGGCGCAGGGCACGGCGACCAGCAGGGCCGGGACGCCGAATTTGGTGCCGATCTGCGGCACCAGCCACAGGGCCACCAGCGCCGCAAGGGCCAGGCCGGCCGCGCCGGGGATCCAGCCGTCGCGCAGCGGGTCGCGCGCGTGCTGCCGCCGGGCGCCGACCGGCCCCTCCCGGTGCCTGAGTCCGCGGCCGAGGAAGCGGACCAGCAGGAAGGCGGCGGCGAAGGCGACCAGGATGGCGGCCGGCACGGCGACGGTGGCGGAGCTGGTCCAGCCGTCCTCGGTCAGCAGCGTCGCGGTCAGCACCGTGCCGAAGGCCATCACCGACCCGACCGACAGGTCGATGCCGGCGATCAGGATCACCACGGTCATGCCGACGGCGACCAGGCCGGTGATCGACACCTGGCGCAGCACGTCGGTCAGGTTGCCGTAGGACAGGAAGATGTTGCGGCCGCTGCCGCTGACCGGCGAGAAGGCGATGCCGATCAGCAGGATGACCAGCAGGCCCCAATACAGCTTGGTGCGGGACAGCAGGCGCAGGAGGGTCATGACGCGATCTCTGTGAGTCGGGCGGCGCGGGGCGAGGCGAGGTCCATGATCGCCTCCTGGCCAGCCCCGACGCGGGGTAGCAGGCCGGTCTGCCGGCCCTCGCACATCACCAGGATGCGGTCAGCGAGCAGCAGCAGCTCCGGCAGCTCGGAGGAGACGAGCAGGATGGCGATGCCCTGGTCGGCCAGGGCGAAGACCAGGTCGTAGATCTCCTTCTTGGCGCCGACATCGATGCCGCGGGTCGGCTCGTCCAGCAGCAGCACGCGCGGGGCGGTGGCCAGCCATTTGCCGATCACCACCTTCTGCTGGTTGCCGCCGGACAGGCGCCCGGCCGGCTGAAGCGGCCCGGTGCAGCGCACGCCGAGCCGGCCGATGGTGCCGCGCGCCAGCTCCGCCTCGCGCCCGAAGCGGCGCAGGCCGAGCCGCGCGAGGAGGGGCAGCGAGGGCAGGGCCAGGTTGTCGCGGATCGAGGCGCCGAGCTGCAGGCCGGTGACCTTGCGGTCCTCGGTCACCAGCGCCAGGCCGTGGCGCTTGGCGGCGGCCGGGTCGTCGATCGCCACCGGCGCGCCGTCGATCCGGATGGTGCCGCCGCGGCGGCCGCGGGCGGAGCCGAAGATGGTCTCGAGGATCTCGGTGCGGCCGGCGCCCAGCAGGCCGGCGATGCCCAGGATCTCGCCGGCCTGCAGGTCGAAGCCGACGCCGTCGAGCACCCGGCGCCAGCCGCCGCGCCGGCCCGGCACGTCGAGCGACAGGTCGCGGACCGACAGCACCGGCCGTCCGGAGGCGCCGCCGCGCCCGGCCGGATGCTCGGCCTTCGCCAGCTCGCGGCCGACCATATGGGCGATGATGCGCTCCCGCGTCAGCTGGCCGATCGGCGCGGTGACGACGTGGCGGCCGTCGCGCAGGATGGTGACGCGGTCGGCCAGCTCCATCACCTCGTCCATCCGGTGCGAGATGTAGACGACCGCGACGCCGTCGCGCGCCAGCTGCCGCACCACGCCGAACAGGGTGGCGCATTCGGCCTGGGACAAAGCGGAGGTCGGCTCGTCCATGATCAGGATGCGGGTGTCGAGCGACAGCGCCTTGGCGATCTCGACCAGCTGCTGCTCGCCGACCCGCAGGCTGCCGACCCGGGCGTCCGGATCGACGGCGATGCCCAGCCGGCGGATCAGCCGCGCCGCCGCGTCGCGCAGGGCCGGGCCGTCGACGAAGATGCCGCCGCGCAGCTTCTCGCGGCCGAGGAAGATGTTCTCGGCCACGGTCATGCCCGGCACCAGGTTCAGCTCCTGGTGGATGATGCCGATGCCGGCCTCCTCGGCGTCGCGGACTCCAGCGAAGGCGCGCGGTGCGCCGTCGACCAGGATGGCGCCGTCATAATCGGCGTAGATCCCGGCCAGGATCTTCATCAGCGTCGACTTGCCGGCGCCGTTCTCGCCCATCAGCGCGTGGATCTCGCCCGCGAACAATTCCAGGCCGACGCCGTGCAGCACCGTCACCCCGGCGAAGGCCTTGCCGATGCCGGCGGCCTGCAGCACCGGCGATGCGGTCTGTGCGGCTGTATTCGACACGTCTCCTCCCTCTCTGTTCGTGGGCGGTTGCGGCCGCCCGGCACGGCGGTTCAGGGCGGCGCGGCCGTGGTTTCGCGCATGATCAGCGGCGCCGGCAGGCGGATATGCTCGGCCGGCCGGTCCGGTGTTTCGAAGGCGGCGGTCAGGATCCGCCAGGCATGGCCGGCCAGCGCCTCGGTCGGCTGCCGGATGGCGCTGACGAAGGGGCGCAGCACGGTCAGCCAGGCGAAATCGTCGAAGGCCAGCAGCGACAGGTCCTGCGGGATCGACATCCCGGCATCCTGCACCGCCCGCAGCACGCCCAGCGTGGCGACGTTGCTGCCGGTGAAGATCGCGGTCGGCCGGCCGGGGGAGGTCAGCACGGGCAGCACCCCGGCCCGGGTCTCCTCCTCGGTCATGCCCGGCAGCAGCACCCGGGCCCGCTGCTCCAGCCCGGCGGTGCGCATGGCGCTGAGGTATCCCTCGACCCGCGCGGCGCTGTTCCAGAGGCGGGTCGAGTTGATGACGAAGGCGAGGTCGCGGTGGCCCAGGGCCAGCAGATGCTCGGTGCCCAGCCGGGTGGCGGCGGCGTTGTCGACCGCGACGGAGGGGAAATGGTCCCGCGCCGCGACCCGGTCCAGCACCACCACCGGGATGCGGTGGTGCCGCATCTCACGCTCGGTCTCCGACCAGTCACGAGTGGGGACGATGATCAGCCCGTCGACGCGCCGCGACAGCAGGGCCCGCACCCGCTCGTGCTCGCGCTCAGGGTCCTCGCGCGAGGTGACGATGATCACCTCGTAGCTCTGCGACAAAGCGATGTTCTCGAGATGCTCGACCAGCTCGTTGAACACGATGTTCAGCACGTCGGGCACCACCAGCCCGATGGTGCGGGTGCGCTGGCGGCGCAGCCCGGCGGCCAGGCTGTTCGGGCGAAAGCCCAGCGCCTCGGCCGCGTCCAGCACCCGCCGGCGGCTCTCGGCCCCGACCCCGGCCTTGCCGTTGAACACGTTGGATGCCGTGCCGAGCGAGACCCCGGCGCGCGACGCGACCTCCCTGATCGTCGTCTTTCGCTGCGACATGGCACCACTATGAAACGTTTCATATTGGAGTCAAGGCGCCCGTCAGGGCACCCGTGCGGGGGACGCGATGGCGTTCCGCCCCGTTCCCGTCTAGGCAGGGTCTGCGATCTGGAGGATCCGATGACGGCGAGCGTGCGGGCGATCTCGGGGGTCGAGGGCAAGGGGCCCGCCTGCTTCCTGGTGGAGGCGGCCGGAATGCGCCTGCTGCTCGATTGCGGCGCCGGTCCGGATGAGGGCATGCGCCCCGATCTGTCCGGGCTCGGCCCGATCGACGCCATCCTGCTCAGCCACGCCCATCCCGACCATATCGGCGCGCTGCCGGAGGCGGCGGATCGGTTCGACCCGGTTCCGGTCTACGCCACACCGCCGGTGCTGCAGGCGCTGCCCGAGGGATCGCCGGCCGACCGCCGGCCGCTCGGGCTCGGCCACAACCGGCTGGCGGGCGACCTCGCCGTCACCTGCGGCCGCTCCGGCCATGCGCCGGGCGGAGTGTGGCTGCATCTCGCGATCGGCGGTGGGCTGTTCTATGCCGGCGACATGGCGTTCGACTCGGTGGTGTTTGCGGTGGATGCGGGGCCGCCGCCGGCCCGGGTCGCGATTCTCGACGCCTCCTATGGCGACGACGACACGCCGCATGAGCACCGCCTGGCCGCCTTCGCGCCGATCTTCGCCGCCAAGCGCTCGCTGCTGCTGGCCCCGGCCGGCGGGCGCGGGCCGGAGATCGCCTTGGCCGCGGCGGCGGCGCATGACCGCAAGCCGGCGGTGTGCGACGCCAACCGCGCGATGATCGACCGGCTGATCGACGACCCGGCCTGGCTGCGGCCCGGTGCCGGCACGATGCTGAACTCGCTGCGCAGCCGGATCGAGCGGATCGAATCGGTCGAGCCGCCGCCGGAGCGGGCGATCATCGCCGCCAAGCCGAACGCCACCGGCGGCGCCGCCAGGCCGCTGCTGGAGGGCTGGGGCCGCGACGACGGCCCGGTGGTCGCCACCGGCTATGTAGCCGCCGGCAGCCCGGCACGAAGGGCGGTGGAGGAGGGGCGGGCGGTCGCGCTGCGCTGGCCGGTGCATCCGCGGCTATCGCAGAATGTGGCCCTGGCGAAGACGCTTGGGACCGATGTGGTGGTGCCGGCCTTCGGTGACGCCAAGCACCGCGCCGCCTGGGCCAAGGCCTTCGCCCCTGCCCGCACCGCCCTGGAGGAGACCGTGGAGATCTGATCGATTCAGCGAGCCAGACTTGGTGCCCCGAGACTCATGGGGAATGCTCCACCAGATCCAACCGACGCTCGATGCGCTCGACACGATCGGTCAGCCGGTCGAGCCGACCAGAGATGATGGCGTATTGCTGCTCCAGGAGGCCCAGGCGCGACTTCACTTCGCGCATGTCTTCGCGGATATCGTCAACAGCCCCACGGATATGACGCAGGTGCTCCAGCACCAGATTGTTCGTCTTCTCGTCCATAGTGCACCCGAACCCGCGGATACCGTGACGTCCGATCGCATTCTTATAACATAGGGATCATTCAGATCGATGCAGCCCTTCCTGTTCCTCCGCCACGGCCAGAGCACCGCCAATCGCGACCGGGTGATCGCCGGCAGCACCGACGCCGCACTGACCGGGCTGGGCGAGGCCCAGGCGCGAGAGGCTGCCGTCGCCTTGGCCGGCTCGGGCATCCGGCGGATCGTCGCCAGCCCGCAGCGCCGGGCGTTGCGCACGGCGGAGATCGTGGCGGAGGCGCTCGGCCTGCCGGTCGCGACCGATCCTGGACTGGTCGAGCGTCACTGGGGCACTTGGGAGGGGCGGTTGGTCGCCGACCGGCCGGACTATTTCATGGTCCCGGAGGGCGGCGAAAGCTGGGAGGCGTTCCGCGACCGCGCCTGGGCCGCCTGCGAGCCGATCCTGGCCGCCGGGCCGGCGCCGCTCGCCGGGCCGCTGCTGATCGTCGCCCATGCCGGCATCATGCGGGTGCTGCGCGACCGGCTGGGGCTGGGCTTCGAGGCCAGGGGCGTCGGCAACGCCCTGCCGATGCGATTCACCCCGCCGGACAGCGCGGGCTTGCCCTGGCGGCTCGCGCCGGTCATGAAATTGCAACCGGAACCTGCTAGCACCCCGGGCATTGTCTAAAATCCTTGGGATCGACGCCGATGCTGACTCGACTGCTTTTCGCCGCCGCGCTGACGGCCGTGTCCACCGCGGCGCTCGCCGCGCCGGGATCGCTGATGATCTACACCTCGACCCCCAACGAGGCGATGACGGCCCTGGTCGCCGAGTTCAACAAGGCGCATCCGGAGGTGAAGGTCGAGTTCTTCCGCTCCGGCACCACCGAGGTGCTGAACAAGCTGCAGGCGGAGTTCGCGGCCGGGTCGCCGCAGCCGGACGTGGTGTTCATCGCCGATGCGGTGGCGATGCAGCAGCTGAAGGATGACGGCCGCCTGCTGGCCTATGCCGACGCGCCGATCCAGGGCTTCCCCGACGGCTTCGCCGACCCGGACAAGACCTATTTCGGCACCAAGCTGATCCCGACCGGCATCGCCTGGAACACCAAGTCCGGCGCGCCGGCGCCGAAATCCTGGGCCGACCTCCTGTCCGCCGCGGCCAAGGACCAGGTGATCATGGCCAGCCCGCTCTATTCCGGCGCGGCGGTGATCCATGTCGGCACGGTCGCGGCTCAGCCCGGCCTGGGCTGGGATTATCTCGACAAGCTGGCCGGGAACGGCGCGGTCGCCGGCCAGGGCAACGGCACGGTGATGGAGGCGGTGGCCACCGGCCAGAAGAGCTACGGCATCATCGTCGACTTCATGGCGCTGAACGCCAAGGCCAAGGGCTCGCCGGTCGATTTCGTCTACCCGGCCGACGGCGTGTCGGTGGTGACCGAGCCGGTGGCGATCCTGAAGACCGCGGACGACGTCGCCGACGCGAAGTCCTTCGTCAACTGGCTGCTGTCGGATGACGGCCAGGCCTATATGGCCAAGCAGGGCTACATCCCCGGCAAGCCCGGCGTCGCCCTGCCGCCCGGCCGCCCCGCGGCGTCCGCGCTGAAGCTGATGCCGGTCTCGGCCGAGACCCTGGCCAAGGGCGTCGACGAGAACAAGCGCAAGTTCAGCGACGCCTTCGGGGGGTGAGGGCGCCCACCCGCCCGCCGCCTTCCCTTCCTTGTCATGCCCGGGCTCGACCCGGGCATCCAGGGCCGCAAGTGTTGCTCTGGGTTGCCCCTGGATTGCCGGGTCAAGCCCGGCAATCACAGGAAGAAGCATGGGCTTGGCTGGCATGATGGGCTAAACGCGGAGGCTCCGAGATCGTCGACCGCAGTTCCAGCGTGCCCGTGACCGATTCCCTGGCAACGACTCCCGCAGCCTTCCGCCCCCGCCGCTGGGGCGATCCCGTCCTGGCTGGCGCCGCCGGCGCCTATGTGCTGCTGCTCTGCGCCCTGCCGCTGCTGCGCCTGTTCGCCGAGGGGCTGGCGCAGCCGGAGGCGGCGCTGGCCATGCTCGGCGGCCGGGCGACGCTGCGGGCGCTGCAGAACACCATCGTCGCCGGCCTCGGCTCGACCCTGGTCTCGGTCGTGGTCGGCGGCGGCCTGGCGCTGGCCATCGGCCTGACCGACATCCGCCGCCGCGGCGTGCTGGCGCTGTTGTGCCTGCTGCCGATGCTGATCCCGCCGCAGATCGCCGCTTTGGCCTGGATCCGGCTGCTCGACGCCGGGTCGCCGGCCCGCGCCCTGCTCGACGCCGTCACCGGCCCGTGGCCGAACCACCCGCTCTATTCCGGCGGCGGGGTGGTCTGGATCATGGGGCTGGAGCATGCGGCGCTGGTGTTCCTCGCCGTCACCGCCGCCATTCGAAGCCTGCCCTGCGACCTGGTCGAGGCCGCGCGGGCGGCCGGCGCCAAGGGCCCGCGCATTCTGCTCGGCATCCTGTTGCCGCTGCTGCGCCCGGCCTTCGTCGCCGGCGCCGCTTTGGCCTTCGTCTCGGCGATCGGCAATTTCGGTGTGCCGGCGCTGCTCGGCATCCCCGGCCGCTACAGCGTACTGACCACGCTGATCTACCAGCGGCTCAGCGGCTTCGGCCCGTCGGTGCTGGGCGAGGTCGCGGCGCTGGCCCTGGTGCTGGCCGTGCTGGCGGCGCTCGGCCTCGGGCTGCAGCGCTGGGCCGCCGCCCGGGCGCCGGTGCTGGTGCGCACCGGCCCGACCGGCCCGGTGCTGCCGCTCGGCCGGGCCCGGCCTTGGATGGAGGCGGCGCTGTGGCTGGTCGTCGGCGTGCTCTCCATCGCCCCGCTGCTGGCGCTGCTGGCCTCGGCCCTGGTGCCGGCCTTGGGGGTGGAGCTGAGCCTCGACACCGCCAGCCTCGACCAGTTCGGCTACATCCTGTTCCAGCACGACGCCACGCGCCGCGCCTTCCTGAACAGCGCGTTGCTGGCCGCCGCGGCGGCGCTGGCCACGGCGGCGGTCGGCCTGGTCCTGGCCTATTACGCCGAGGCGCGGCGCTGGCGGGCGATGCGCTGGCTCGACACCCTGGCCGACCTGCCCTATGCGCTGCCCGGCGTGCTGACCGCGATCGCCGCGATCCTGCTGCTGTTGCGGCCGCTGCCGCTGCTCGGGGTCAGCCTGTACGGCACGCTGTGGATCATCCTGGCCGCCTATCTCGGCCGCTTCCTGGCGCTGGCGCTGCGGCCGGTGGCGGCGGCGATCGCCCAGGCCGACCCGGCGCCGGAGGAGGCGGCCCGCCTGGCCGGCGCCCGCGGCCCGCGGCGGCTGCTCGGCATCCTGCTGCCCGCCGTCGCCCCGGCGGTCGCGACCGGCGCCATCCTGGTGTTCCTGACCGCGTTCAACGAGCTGACCGTCTCGGCCCTGCTGTGGTCGCGCGGCAGCGAGACGGTCGGGGTGATGGTGTTCTCGCTGCAGGCGGAGGGCGCCGCCACCGCCGCCTCGGCCGTCGCCGTCCTGACCGTGCTGGTCACGCTCGGCATCGCCGGCATCGCCACCCTCTTCGCCCGCCGCCTGCCCAGGGGATCGCTGCCATGGCTGCCGTAGAGATCGAGCGAATCGTCCGGCGCTTCGGCCCGCGCGTCGCGGTCGACGGCGTCGACCTCGCCGTGGCGCAGGGCGAGTTCCTGGCCCTGCTCGGCCCCTCTGGCTGCGGCAAGACCACGCTGCTGCGCCTGCTCGCCGGCTTCGACGCGCCCGATGGCGGCACGATCCGCATCGGCGGCCGGGTGGTGGCGGGAGCGGGCGCGATGGTGCCGGCGGAGGAGCGCGGCATCGGCATGGTATTCCAGTCCTACGCGCTGTGGCCGCACATGACCGTGCGCGAGAATGTCGATTATGCGCTGCGCATCCGCCGGCTGCCGGCGGCGGAGCGGAATCGGCGCACCGATGAGGCGTTGACGGCCGTCGGATTGTCGGACCGTGCCGAGGCCCGGCCCGAGACCCTGTCCGGCGGCCAGCGCCAGCGTGTCGCTTTGGCCCGCTGCCTGGCGATGGCGCCTTCGCTGGTGCTGATGGACGAGCCCTTGGCCAATCTCGACGTGCATCTGCGCGACGCGCTGCAGGCGGAGTTCCGCCGGCTCCACCGGCAGTTCGGCGCCACCGTGGTCTATGTCACCCACGACCAGGCCGAGGCGATGGCGCTGGCCGACCGCATCGCGGTGATGGATCACGGCCGGCTGCAGCAGGTGGCGCCGCCGCGGCTTCTCTATGCCGAGCCGGCGACGGCGATGGTGGCGGATTTCGTCGGCCGCGGCATGGTGGTGCCGGTGACCTGGCGCGGCGGCGCCGGCGCCGGCCTGTGCACCGCCGAGCTGTGGGGCCATGCGGTGCGGCTGCGCGGCGGCGTCGGGGCGCATGCGCCATCGCAAGCCGCCTGCCTGCGGGCGGAGGGGCTAGCGGTCGATCCGGCGGACGGCATCGCGGCGCGGCTGGAGCGCGCAGTGTTCGAGGGGGCCGTGACCATCCTGCACTGCCGGCCGGACGCCGATCCCGGCCGGGTGCTGCGGGTCGCGCATCGCGGCCCGCCGCCGGAGGAGGGCACGGCCCTCCGCCTCAAGGTCGAGGATGGCTGGCTGATGCCACCGGAGCCCGGCGCAAAGGCGATGGCGGCGGAGTAAGGGCTCCGCCGCCGAGGTGAAAGACGCCGGTTACGGGCTGACTTCGCGGCTCAGCCGCGAGTCCCAGGGACACCAGTGGCAGCCCGGCAGGAACGCCCCACAGACCTCGTCGAGATGGTCTTCCACATACACCATGTTGGCGTCGCAGACCTCGATCGCCTGTTCAAAGAAATCGATCGTCTGCGGGTCGAGATAGAAGTTGAATCTCGGATTGTACGGCTGCTGGCGTTTGATGATCCGGCCGTGAACGTGGATTCTGTTCTTCTCTTTTCCAGATAGGATATCGCGAGCCGCCTGTATTTTGTTGTCGTCATTCAGCTCGATGACGAATTCCATCCCTGGGCTCGACTGCTGCGTGAATGCAAAATAAACAGGCATCTCACTTCTCCTTAAGTTATTAAATTACAAAGGTCAATTTACCGGTAAATCGAGCTCTGTAGTGAAGTTAGGTGTATATTCTTCATGAGTCAATTGATGATTCTTGAATACAGAATAAAAGTTTATGCAATATTTAGAGACATTGTCGGATGCATGCCCGAGGGCCAGGAACGGGCGAGGCGCGTGTCGTTCTCCTCCCGCCACCCCCTTTGCCGCCCACCGCGGGCCGGGCTATGGTCGCGCGCCCGCCGCCGCAAGAACGCCCATGCCCCAGCCCCGCCTGATCGGCCGCATCAACTGGATCGGCCTGTGGACCCTGACCGCCAAGGAGATCCACCGCTTCCTCAAGGTCGCGACCCAGACCATCGCCGCCCCGGTGATCACCACGCTGCTGTTCTACGCCATCTTCGCCCTCGCCCTCGGCGGGGCGGACCGGCAGGCCGCGGGGGTGCCGTTCCTGCAGTTCCTGGCGCCGGGGCTGATCATGATGGCGATGGCACAGAACGCCTTCGCCAACACCTCCTCCTCGCTGATGATCGCCAAGATCCAGGGCAACATCGTCGACGTGCTGATGCCGCCCCTGGCCCCGGCCGAGCTGGCCGCCGGCTACATCGCCGGCGGCGTCGTCCGCGGCCTGCTGGTCGGGACGGTGACCTGGGCGGCGATCCGGATCTTCGTGCCGGTCGACCCGGTCCATCCCGGCTTCGTGCTGTTCCACGGCCTCGCCGCGTCGATGATGCTGGCGCTGCTCGGCGCCATCGGCGGCATCTGGTCGGAGAAGTTCGACCACATCGCCGCCGTCACCAACTTCGTGGTCACGCCGCTGGCCTTCCTGTCCGGCACCTTCTACTCGCTCGACCGGCTGCCGCCGGCCTGGCACTTCGTCGCCCATCTCAACCCGTTCTTCTACATGATCGACGGGTTCCGCTACGGCTTCATCGGCGTCAGCGACGGCACGCTGGCGATCGGCATCCTGGTGCTGCTCGGCGTCAACGCCGCGCTGCTGGCGCTGCTGCTGCGCATGCTCGCCACCGGCTACAAGCTGAAGGCTTGAGCATGCAGCGTCCGGCGGGGGCGGCCCGCCCGGTCCGGCGCTTCGGCGCGGTGCATTGGCTGGGCCTGGCCACGCTGTTCCGGCGCGAGTTCCGGGCCTATCTCAAGGAGTGGCGGGAGACGGTCGTCGCCCCGACCTTCTCGACCCTGCTCTATGTCGCGGTGTTCGCCGTCGCATCGGGCGAGGCGATCGGCGACGCCACCGGAACCGCCGCCTGGGCCGGGCCCGGCGGGCTGCTGCCGTTCCTGGCGCCCGGGCTCGTCGTCTATGTCGTGATCCTGCGGGCGGCCGAGGCCACGGTCTACAGCATCACCTTCCTCAAGGTCGAACGGCTGGTCGGCGACATCCTGATGCCGCCGCTGGCGGCCTGGGAGGTGGCGGCCGGCTATGCCCTGGCCGGCACCGCCTCCGGCCTCGTCACCGGCCTGCCCTGCCTGATCGCGCTGCTGCTGGCCGCCGGCACCGGCGTCGCCGACCCGGCGCTGCTGGCCCTGGTGCTGGTGCTCGGCGCCTTCCTGCTGGCCGCCGCCGGCACGCTGGTCGGGCTGTGGGCGGAGAAATGGGACCAGGCCGCGGCCTTCTTCGGCTTCCTGTTGATCCCGGTCACCTTCCTGTCCGGCGTCTTCGCCCCGGTCGCGCTGCTGCCCGATCCGCTCGCCGCCGTGGTGGCGCTGAACCCGGTCTATTACGCGATCGACGCCGCCCGCATCGCCTTCGGCGGTGCCGGGGCCGAGCCGGTCGGCCGCAGCCTCGCCGTGCTGGCCGCCAGCGGCGCGGTGCTGTGGGCCTGCGCCGCCCTGCTGATCTCCCGGGGTTGGCGATTGAAGCCTTGAGGCTGCCTAATGTCGGACATGATCTTGTCCTGATCTCGGCCTCATCATTTTGGATATTGTCCTACACCCCCGGACGACAATGCTTTATTCAAAATTGTATCGATTTCAGCAGTGGCTCGGCTGGATTTCACCCGAAGAATCGACTGGACAGGGAACGTATTGTGCAGTGCAATGTTGATAGCTCTACCCGCCGGATTGTTTCGCCACGTCGGTATCGAATTGCGCCAAGGGAGAGGTTAAGTGGGCCAGGCCATTCCTTCCACCAGCGACATTGTCATCAGCGCCTATGAGGCGCGCCGCGCCGCGGGCGCCGATGAATGGACGGCCTGCGACGCCGCGCTCGAGGCGTTCCGCAGACGTCACCCGGAAGCATCGTCCGACCTGGCCAACACCTTCATCGCCGACGTGCTGCGCGACCATACTGCCCGGCATTAGATCCGACATATTGCATTGCAGCGAGATCAGGCGGCGCCGGACGGCACGCCTGATCCGAACTGCCGGCCGGCTTCCGCCGCCACCTCCCGGCACTGCCGGAACTCGCTGCCCAGCCCCCGTGCCCGCTCGAACAGCCGCTCGATCATCGTGATCCGCGCCGCCCGCCCGACGCCGAGATCGGCGCGCGGATGCAAGGTCAGGCAGGCATAGCCGTCGGTGGCGAGCAGCGCGTCCCACGCCTCGATCATGAAGGCCTCGGCCCGCGACTGGGTCAGGCGCTGGCCGAAATGGGTGGCGTCGGTCAGGCCCTGGCTGACCGGCAGCTCGACCATCCCGGCCCCGCCGTCGCCGTCCAGCGGATAGGGCGCGTCGTCGTCGATGAAGCTGCTGTCATAGCGGTAGCCCAGGCGCTGCAGGATCGGGACGGTGCGGTCCGACAGCGTCCCGGTCGGGGCCCGGAAGCCGACCGGCGCCGTGCCGCACAGCGCCGCCAGCCGGGAATGCGCCCGCTCCAGCACCGCATCCTCGCGGTCACCCAGGCCGATATGGTCCTCGAAGGCCAGGCCGTTCGATGCCACCTCGTGGCCGTCGGCCAGGCAGCGCTCCAGCAGGGCGCGGCAGCGCTCGGCCTCGAACACCGGCCAGAAGAAGGTGGCCTTGATCTCCGACCGGCGCAGCGAGTCCAGCATGCGGGCCAAGCCGATGCGATAGGTGTAGCGGCCGAGGCCCAGGCGGCCGAACAGCTCCTCCTCCGGCGCCGAAGCGGCCTCCGGGCCGACGCCGTGGACATTGACCGTGACCAGGGTGGTGCGGGTCATTGGCGCGGGTTCCTCCAGGCATCGGGCGCGGCCAGGCAATGCTCGGCCAGGGTCTTCATCCGCAGGGCCGCGATGCCCGGCCGGGCCTGGGCGTGGCGCAGGAAGGCCTCGACCGCCGCGGCCCGGGCCGGCACGCCGGAGCCGCCATTGGCCTCCGGATGGATGATCAGCTGGACATAGCCGTCGCCGGCCTCGATCGCCTCCAGCTCCTGGATCCAGGTCTCCAGCACCTCCGACGCCAGCGCCCGGCCGATGGCATACATCGGGTGGTCGTCCAGTGAGACGACGTTGTTCGGCAGGATGGCGAAATCCGGCTGCCCGGCCTCTTCCGGCAGCAGATAGGGCAGGTCGTCATCCTTCTCGCTGGCATCGTAGCGATAGCCCAGGCGGCGCAGTGTCGGCAGGGTCAGGCGGCTCTTGCGGCCGGAGGGCGAGCACCAGCCGACCGGGGCCTCGCCGACCGTGTCGGCGATGATGCGGTGGGTCTTCTCCAGCAGCGCCGGCTCGGCGTCGCCCAAGTCCCAGCCCTCATGCTGGTAGCCATGCGCCGCCAGCTCGTGGCCGGCCCGGTGGATGTCGCGGTACAGCTCGGGCCAGGTCTCGACGTCCTGGCCGCAGACGAAGAAGGTGGCGGGGATGCCCAGCCGGTCGAACATGTCGAGATACCGCCGCACGCCGCGCCGGATGGCATAGCGGCCGCGGCTGTGGATGCCGAGCGCGTTGAGGCCGCGCCCGGCCTCCTCCGACGGGCCGTCGACATGGACCGTGACGCACAGCACCGTCCGGGCGCCCCCCGGCCAGCGGGTCTGCGTCGCCATCGCCGTCTCCGATTTTGCTCCCGTATGAGACAATGGTGGCACGCTGGTGGCCCAGGAATCAACATTATAGGAATTCAAAATACACTAGGATTGGAATCGGACCGGCCGTGTATCCTCAATCGCGGCCCGGCGATGATCGGGCAGGCTGCGCCGGACAGATCGATGCCGTCAGAATTTCCCGGGGTCCCGCCGCGGACCGCCCGCCTTGTCCTCTGCACGCCGGATGGCCGCGTGCGCGGAATCCTGCCGCCGGTCGCCGCCGCGACGCCGTGGTGGCAAGAAGTCGAGCTCGTGGTGCGCGCGGTGCGCGACCGCTTCGGCATCGACGCCACCATCCTGCGGCTGCTGGAGACGGAGCTCGGCCGGCCGCATGGCGGCGAGGTGACCTATCTGGCCGAGACGGCGGATCCGGCGCCCGTCGAGCCCTGGGGCGGCACGCTCGACGAGCAGCCGCTGCGGCTGCCCTATGCTAGGCCCGGCGGTCCGGCGGCCGACCTGGCCTGGGCCCGGCAGGTGCTGGAAGGGCAGGGCCTGCGCCCGTCAGGGGCGCCGGAGCAGATCCGCAGCTGGAACCTGTCCAGCCTCTGGCGGATTCCGGTCGAGGGGCAGGTGGCCTGGCTGAAGGTGGTGCCGCCCTTCTTCGCCCATGAGGGGCGGCTGCTCGAACGCCTGGCCGGCGGCCCGGTGCCGCGGCTGCTGGGGCAGGCGGAAGGTCGCGTCCTGCTGGCCGAGATCCCGGGCGAGGACCTGTACGAGGCCGGGCCGGCCCGGCTGCTCGACATGGCGGCGCTGCTGGCCGGCCTGCAGCGCCCGTGGCATGGGCGGGCGGAGGACCTCCTGGCGCTCGGCCTGCCGGACTGGCGCGCGCCGGCGCTTGAAGCGGCGGTCGCCGCGGTGGTGGAGCGTACGGCGGACCAGCTCGCGGCCGCCGACCGGGCGGTCCTGTCCGGGTTCCTGTCCGGCCTGCCGCGGCGCTTCGCCGACATCGCCGCCTGCGGCCTGGACGACACGCTGGTGCATGGCGACTTCCACCCCGGCAATTGCCGGGGCGAGGGCTCGGCGATCACCCTGCTCGACTGGGGCGACAGCGGCGTCGGCCATCCGCTGCTGGACCAGCCGGCCTTCCTGAGCCGGATCCCGGACGAGGCGGTCGGGCCGGTCCGGGCGCATTGGCACGAATGCTGGCGCGAAGCGGTGCCAGGCGCCGATCCCGACCGGGCCGCGGCGCTGCTGGCGCCGGTCGCCGCCGCCCGCCAAGCGGTGATCTACCAGGGCTTCCTCGACCGCATCGAGCCGGCGGAGCGGGTGTACCACCGCACCGACCCGGCCGACTGGCTGGGCCGCACCGCGGCGATCCTGAGGGAGGAAGGCGAGCGACCATCGGTATGAGAACGCGTTGCCTCTCCCGCAAGCGAGACCTTTTCAAAGTAACTGGGACCCAACTTTTTATAGTCCCCCCTCCCGCGAGGGGAGGGGGGACTCATTTTGCTTTCGGCCGATGTCGTTGCGAGCCTCAGAGACAATCCGACGGACATTCTGAAAAGGTCTCGCTTGCGGGAGAGGTCACCCGCGCGGGGCGTGCTTGTTCAGGATGCGCTGCAGGGTGCGGCGGTGCATCTTCAGCCGGCGCGCCGTCTCCGACACGTTGCGGTCGCATTGCTCGAACACGCGCTGGATGTGCTCCCACCGCACCCGGTCGGCCGACATCGGGTTCTCCGGCGGCGGCGGCAGCTTCTCGCCGGGGTTCAGCAGCGCTGCCTCGATCTGGTCGGCGTCGGTCGGCTTGGCCAGGTAGTCGACGGCGCCGGCCTTCACCGCGGCCACGGCGGTGGCGATGTTGCCGTAGCCGGTCAGCATGATCACCCGGCTGTCCGGCCGCGCCTCATGCAGGACCGGCACGATGTCCAGGCCGTTGCCGTCGCCCAGCCGCAGGTCCAGCACGGCAAAGGCGGGGGCGACGCGGCGGGCCAGGTCGATGCCGGTGGCGAGGCCGTCGGCGGTCACCACCTCGAAGCCCCGTTTCTCCATGGCGCGGGCCAGGCGGGTGCGGAAGGCGATGTCGTCGTCGACGATCAGGAGGCTCTTGGCCGCGTCGCGTGCCGGCAGCGGCGCCGGCTGTTCGGGAGTGAGGATGGCAGGGGAAACGGTCATGACCAGGTCCTTTCTTTCCTCTCAAATTTGTGTCGCGGCCACGCAACTGCAATAACCGCGCCCCCTTGCGGGCCATTCGAGAAGGACAATTGGGCCCCGCTGTGCTCGAGCAGCGTGGCCGCGATGAAGATGCCGAGCCCCATATGGTCGCTGTCCTCGCCGCGGCCGGAGACATAGGGCTCGCCGAGCCGGCCCAGCAGGGCCAGCGGGAAGCCGGGACCGTCGTCGCTGATCTTCAGCACCACGGTCTTCGGTCCGTATTCGGCGCCGATCTCGACCCGGTTTCGCGCGAATTGCAGGGCGTTCTGGATCAGGTTGCCCAGGCCGTGGATCAGCTCCGGCGTCCGCCGCAGCTGCAGCGCCTGGCCCGGCGGGCCCTCGGCGGCGGTGATGAACAGGCGGCGATTCTCGGCATGCAGGTAGCTTTCGGCAGCCGCTCCGGCCAGCGCCGGCAGGGTCATCAGCCGGAACGGATCCTCGTCGTCCGGCTCCGGCCGTCGCGCCAGCTCGGTCAGAATGTCGCGGCAGCGGCCGACCTCCTGCTCCAGCAGCGCGATGTCCTCGGCCATCGGGTCGTCGGCCGGCACGTCGCGCCGCATCTCCCGCGCGATCAGGGTGATGGTGCCCAGCGGCGTCCCCAGCTGATGCGCCGCCGCCGCCGCCAGCCCGCCCAGCAGCGAGATGCGCTGCTCGCGTTCCAGCGCCATCTGGGTGGCGGCCAGCGCGTCCGAGACCTGCCGGGCGTCGGCCGCGACCTGCCAGACATAATGCGAGACGAACAGGATCGAGATGCCCATCGCCAGTCCGACGCCGAGATGGTAGGGCGACCCGCTGGAGGGCATGCCCCCCGGCAGCGGATAGTGCCAGAAGGCCAGCAGCACGACGCCGGCGATGGCCAGGCCGGTCAGCGTCATCGTGCTGCGGTAGCTCAGCAGCGTGGCCGACACCGTCAGCGGCGCCAGCATCAGCACCACGAAGGGGTTCAGCAGGCCGCCGGTGAGGAACAGGAGCGCCACCAGCTGGCACATGTCGTAGCCGAGATACAGCGCCGCATCCCGCTCCACCAGGCGCAGCCGCCATTTGCCCTGGACCACGGCGGCGGCGTTCAGCGCCACCGAGATGGCAACGATCGCCAGCGCCGGCCACAGCGGCAGGGCGTAGTCCAGCCAGTAATGCACGAACAGGATGGTGGCGGCCTGGCCGGCGACGGCGACCCAGCGGATCTTGATCAGGGTGATCTGGCTGATCCGCGCCCGCATCCGCCGGCCGGGCATGGCGTCGGTTGGCTCCGGCAACGGCCGCAGCGCGGGGTTGCGGCCCGCCTCCGCCGTCGGATCGACGCCGGCCCCCTGGTCATTCTCGCCCTGTCCGTCCATTCTCGCTCCATGCTCTCCGACGGCGTCATCATAGCGGAGCGCCTGTCCAAGCGCTTCCATCCCGGCGCCGCGCCCGCGGTCGACGGCATCTCCTTCGTGGTGCCGCGCGGTTCGACCGTCGCGCTGCTGGGCGGCAACGGCGCCGGCAAGACCACCACGATCTCGATGCTGCTCGGCCTGCTGCTGCCGTCCGGCGGCCGCATCACCGTGCTCGGCCATGACATGGCGCGGGACCGCTTCGCCGTCCTGCCCCGGATGAACTTCTCGAGCCCCTATGTCGATCTGCCGCACCGGCTGACGGTGCGCGAGAACCTGGCGGTCTATGCCCGGCTCTACGGCGTGCGCGACCGCCGCAACCGCATCGCCGAGCTGGCCGGGATGCTGGACCTGACCGGATTCCTCGACCGGCCGTCCGGTAAATTGTCGGCCGGGCAGAAGACCCGGGTGGCGCTGGCGAAGGCGCTGGTCAACGCGCCGGAGCTGCTGCTGCTCGACGAGCCGACGGCCTCGCTCGACCCCGACACCGGCGACTGGGTGCGCGGCATGCTGGAGCGCTACCGGGCCGAGCGCGGTGCCACCATCCTCCTGGCCAGCCACAACATGGACGAGGTCGAGCGGCTGAGCGACCAGGTGCTGATGCTGAAGGCCGGCAGGATCGTCGACCAGGGCTCGCCCGACCACCTCATCGCCAAATACGGCCGCTCCGACCTGGAGGAGGTGTTCCTCGACATCGCCCGCAGCCGCGGCGCGCTGGGGCAAGCGGCGCAATGAGCGGGAGTCTGGCCGCTCCGCCCGACCTGCACGGCTCGGCCCTGGGCCGCATCCTGGCGGTGATGCTGCGCCATCTCTACATCCTGCGCGGGTCGATGCCGCGGCTGGTCGAGCTCGCCTATTGGCCGACGGTGCAGATGGTGGTCTGGGGCCTGATCACCGAGAGCCTGGCGCCGGCGATGAACTGGCAGGCCCAGGCGGCCGGGGTGCTGATCTCGGCGGTGCTGCTGTGGGATCTCTTGTTCCGGGCCCAGCTCGGCATGTCGATCTCCTTCCTCGAGGAGATGTGGAGCCGCAATCTCGGCCATCTCTTCGTCAGCCCGATCCGGCCCTGGGAATGGGTGGCGTCGCTGATGGCGATGAGCCTGATCCGCACCCTGGCCGGGGTGGTGCCGGCGGCGCTGCTGGCGATCCTGCTGTACCACTGGAACATCTTCTCGCTCGGCCTGCCGCTCTTGGCCTTCTTCGTCAACCTGATCGTCACCGGCTGGGCCGTGGCCCTGGTGGTGCTGGCGCTGATCCTGCGCTACGGCATGGGCGCGGAAGGCCTGGCCTGGGCCATCGTCTTCGCCATCTCGCCGATCAGCGCGATCTACTATCCGGTCTCGGTGCTGCCCGGCTGGCTGCAGGGCGTGGCCCTGGCGCTGCCGCCGGCCCATGTGTTCGAGGGCATGCGCGACCTGCTGCACGGCCAGGGCTTCGACATCGGCCATTTCGTCGCCGCGGTCGGACTGAACGTGATCTGGCTGGCCCTCGGCTGCGCCGCCTTCCTCTGGGGCTTCCGCACCGCCCGCGACCGCGGCTCGCTGCTGCAGCAGGGGGAGTAGGCATGTCGCGCGACTTCATTCGGCAACGGCGAGATGCCGCAGAGTGAGACGCTCGTTTTCGTCGCGAGGTGAAAATCGGTCTCGATGCCGCCGCTGCCGGTGACCTGGTGTCGGCCGAGGACGTCGAAGCCGAGGCAATGGCGTGGCGGACGGAGACCCGGCGAAAGCTGACCGACCGAGCATCGTGAGATTGGCCGCCCTACAGGAACCCCCGCACCCAGCCGAGCTCGCCCATCGCCTGCCAGGCGGCGCCGGCGGCGATGGCGAGCAGCAGGGCGGAGGCGGCGAGGGCGACGCAGAGCAGGATGCCGTCCTCCTCCAGCCAGGCGACGGCCAGCAGGGCGATCGCCAGGGCCGGCGGGACGTTGCTCAGCGGGATCGGGACCAGCAGCAGCACGCCGAGCAGCAGCACCACCAGGCCGACCCCGCGTCTCGCCGCCTCGAACGGCGTCGGCCAGCGCGGATGGATGAAGCTCTCGATGGCGCGCAGCACCGGCACGGCGCGGCCGAGAGTGCGCGCCAGCCCCCGGGTCGGCACGCTGCGCTCGGCGATGCGTCGGGGAAAGACCGGGCCGGCATGGCCCAACATCATCTGCACCGCGAGGATGACGAGCAGTGGGGCGACGATGGCGGATACGCCCGGCATCGCTCCGAGCAGCGCCAGCAACAGCATGACCAGACCGAAGGACCGGTCGCCAAGCCCGTCGAGCAGCCGGCCCAGCGTCACACGCTCGGCATCGGCGTCGTGCAGCAGGCCGTCGAGCAGGGCGGAGGTCGGGATCCGGGACGTCATCTCACCGGCAGGATAACCGATGGCTCTCCGCTCGGGAGTCAATCCTGGCCGGGCCTCACGGGCGGGACCCCAGCGTCGCCGCCAGGCGGGTCGCCAGCCCACGGGCCTTGGCCCTGCGGCCGGGGCTCAACCCGGCGGCCAGGGTCCGGTATCCGGTCTCGGCCGCGGCGCGCTGGACACCGGTCGCCCCCGCCGCGGCCACCAGGAACCAGGCGCCGGCCCGCACCCGGTCGCCCGAGGCCGCGGGGCTGTCGGCATAGAGCTCGGCCAGCCGCAGCTGGGCGCGCGTCAGGCCGTTGCCGGCGGCCAGCAGCAGCCAGCGCAGCGCCTCGGCCCGGTCGCCGGGGATGGTGTAGCCGTTGTCGTCGAGGCGGCTGTCGCTGAGCACGCCGAGGTTGAACTGCGCCGCCGCGTCGCCGGCCTCCGCCGCGCGCCGCAGCGCC
This sequence comes from Mycobacterium sp. KBS0706, assembly GCF_005938675.2. Classification (GTDB taxonomy): domain Bacteria; phylum Pseudomonadota; class Alphaproteobacteria; order DSM-16000; family Inquilinaceae; genus Inquilinus. The sequence continues at coordinate 53,972 of NZ_VCCH02000017.1, read as the reverse complement.
TTCAGGTCGGAGGTCACCGGGGTCAGGCGGGGCGGTGCCAGGCGGTCGGCGGGCGCGCTCATGCAGCCAGCCCCGGCCCGGCCCGCGCGATCCGGCAGGCATCGTCGCCGGGCATGCAATCGCGGCAGACCACTGGCCGGTCGGCATAGACCGCGCAGCGGGTGGATCGGCCGATCTCGCCCTCCAGGGCGGAGCAGCGGTCGCCGTCGCAGCGCATCGCCGCCGAGGCCTCGTCGCGGTAGCGGCGGGGCACGCGCTCGATCTCGGCCTCGCTCTCGGTCCAGAACCGCGGCCAGTCGCGGTTGAAGGCGCAGCAGGCGCCGCAGGCCTGGCAATCGAACGCCGCGGTGTCGGCCATCTCGGCCAGGGTCAGGCGCTGCGCCGCTTGCGCGGCGCGCGCTCCACGGTGTCGGAGCCGCGCGGCACGTCGGAGAGATCGGATTCCGGCACCATGCGCTCCTCCGTCGCGAGCACGCTGCGCACCCGGTAGAGCCGGCCGGAGGAATCGCTCGGGTAATGCGCCACCACCGTGTACGGGCCGGAGATCGCGTTGCTGAGGCTGGGCCGCCGCCAGATGTAGACCGTGCTGCCCACGGCATATCGGTGATCGCTCATTCCTGCATTTCTGCGCCCGGCGAAGAGCGCGGTGAGGGTCCCGGCCCGTCATCGCGTCGCGGCCATCGCCGGTGGGACACGTTTGATCGCAGGTGCACTCCGTCGCCACGGGCACTCTGCGCATCGGGCTCTCAATAAATCCTGAGAACAGATAGCTTAAGGCAAATCCAGGATCGTGTCTGCAAAAATCGCCTGCCGCGGCTTCTTCAGCTATATTCGAAGATGCCGGCGACCCTTGCGGCGGTTTGTTTTTTTGTGGGGCCCTGGAAATTTGTAGCTGGCGTGACCATGGCCCGTCATTTCGAAATATTATCTAGTCAAGATGAGGCGGTCGGCCCATTCTGGCCGGCGAACCGACAAGGACATCTCGACATGACGGCAGGTGAAATCCGCCTTTCGATGCAGGGCAAGGACCCGGGGACCTTGAAGGCCGCGGAGCGCCAGGCCCGCGAGGCGCGCCAGGATGCCGAACGCTATGCCCGGCGCGGCAACATGACCATGCATGCGATCTCGCTGCAGGCCGCCAAGGAGCTCGAGGCGGCGGCCGCCGCCCATCGCACCCCGGAGCCGAAGGAACGCCGTTGACGGACAGCAAGGGGTTGCCGGGCCGGAAGAGACCGATGGCGTTCTACAAGCTCTACCCACGCGACTGGAATGACGAGAGCTGGCGCGGCGAGACCCGGTCGGTGCTGATCGTCCGGGCCGGGAGCGAGATGGAGGCGCGGGCCACGGCCAGCGCCTGGGACATGCCCTCCGACCACGCCGAGCAGGCGCGGTGGTCGCAGCGCTGGACCTCGCCCGAGGTGACCCGCTGCAGGGAGCTGGCCGGGGACGGCGAGCCCGAGGTTCTCCTGGCTGGGCGGCGGCGCCGGCCGTGACCTCCCGGACGCGTCACTAGCCCTCCGCCAGCACCTTTCTGGCCACCGCCAGATCGATGTTGCCGCCGGTCAGAATCAGGCCGACGCGCTTGCCCTGCATCCGCCCGCGCTCCTGCAGCAGCGCCGCCAGGGCCGCCGCGCCGGCGCCTTCGGCCAGGTTGTGGGTGTCGGTCCAATAGGCGCGCAAAGCCGCGGCGACCTCGTCGTCGGAGACCTGGACGATCCGCTCGGCGCCGGCCCGCACGATGGCCAGGGCCTCCGGGTCCGGCACCCGGCAGGCCATGCCGTCGGCGAAGGTGCGGGCGGTCTCGGTCGTCACCACCCGCCCGGCCTCGACCGACAGCGCCATCGCCGGCGCCTCGGTCGAGACCACGCCGACGATCCGGGTCTTCAGGCCCAGGAGGTCGCGGGTGCGGATCAGGCCGGAGATGCCCGACCCCATGCCGATCGGCACATAGACGGTGTCGAGCCCGGCCACCGCCCGGAACAGCTCCAGCGCATAGGTGGCGGCGCCGCGCATCAGGTCGGGATGGAAGGCCGGCGCCATCTCCAGCCCGCGCTCCCCGGCCAGGTGCCGGGCATGGCCATAGGCCTCGTCGAAGTCGCGGCCGTGCTCCACCAGCTCGGCCCCGAAGGCGCGCATGGCGGCGTTCTTCTCGACCGAATTGCCCTGTGGCACCACCACGGTGACGGCCAGGCCGGTGCCGCGCGCGGCGAAGGGCAGGCTCTGGCCGTGATTGCCGCGCGTCGCGGTGACGATGCCGCGGACCTCCGGCCGGCGGCGGCGCAGCGCGTCGATGAAGACGATGCCGTTGCGCGCCTTGTAGGCGCCGATCGGGGTGTGGTTCTCATGCTTGACCCAGACCTCGCAGCCGGTGCGCGCGGCCAAGAGCGGCCAGGCGAATTGCGGTGTCGGCGGCATGGCCGCATGCACCAGCCGGGCGGCATCCTCGAGGGCGGTCAGGTCGAACATGGGTCGGCGCTCCGGATCGGGGCGGCCAGCATCGGCGGCGCCGATTGTCCCGGTCAACCGGGACATTGTCTGGAGACAAGCGACGCGCTCTGGGCGTTCAGAACGGCAGCAGCGAGTCCCGCAGCGTGTCGCGCAGCGAGAACACCGTGCCCTCGTCCTGATAGGGGATCTGCCGGCCGGCGCTGAGGAACACGCCCTCGACCCGCCATTTCAGCTCGCCGCGACGGCCGATCGTGGCCAGCTGGTCGACCAGGCCGAGGCCGGAGCCGTGCATCGGCACCGTCACCTCGCGCCCGCCATGGGCCGGCAGCAGGAAGGGCCGGTCGGTCCGGCCGCTGCCGAACTCCCGCCCGTTGATCTCGATCGCCGCGGTCATGGCGTCGACCTGCAACCCGGTGCCGGCCTGCTCCTCGACCCGCAGCAGCGCCTCCCAGCGCTGCTCGAACAGGGTAGCGTCCACCGGCCGCAGGTCGACGATGCCGACCCGGGGCGGCGGCGGTCCGGCGAAGGGCGCGGTGCAAGCGGCGAGGGCCCCAGCGGGCAAGAGGGCGAGGAGGCGGCGGCGGTCGATCGGTCGGCTCATGGTCCCCGAGGCTCGGTGGCGAATACGTCAGCGACATGGCGTCGGGGAGGAGGCTCGTCTAGCCTCGGCCCCATCTCACGCCCAGGGGAGCCCATCATGGCACCGACCGACCGTCCGCCCTGCATCGCCCATTGGACCGAGATCGAGGGGCCGGACGACAGCCACTACAAGGGCGATGACGAGCTGATGAGCATCGGCGCGCCCCTGGCTCGGCATTTCAGCCTGACCCGGATCGGCATCCATCACGAGCGGCTGCCGCCCGGCCGCCGCACCTCCTACCCGCATGCCGAAAGCCATGAGGAGGAGTTCGTTTATGTGATCGAGGGCGCGCCCGACGCCTGGCTCGACGGCGTGCTGCACCGGTTGAAACCCGGCGATTCGGTCGGCTTCCCGGCCGGCACCGGCCAGTGCCACAGCTTCATCAACAACACCGACTCCGAGGTCCGCCTGCTGGTCGTCGGCGAGCGGCCGAAGCCGGAGAACCGCATCTTCTATCCGCGCAACCCGGAGCGGAAGCCGATGCGGACCGACTGGTGGGACGATGTCCCGGCGCGGCCGATGGGCGATCATGACGGGCTGCCCGACAAGGTCCGGACGGCGCGCCACAAAACTGAAGAGTCGAAATAATATTAGCATCTTGTCTCTGAAGCATTCGCATGGTATTATAATTCTGCAATAATGCTATATGCACAGATCTGGATTCCGCAGCGCCGTTTGAAAGCTGCGTGATGCCGAAGCAGATCTGATGCGGCCGCGAAGCGCGATGCTTCAGACTTGCGGGTCTGGTGCCGATACAGCGACTTCGCGGAACCGCGGCGGGCTTACCGCCGCTGTGGAGCAATCACGATCGCTGGAGGGCGGCTTCGCCCTTTGTCGCGTCTGCGCGGCTGAATCCGCGTGGGACCGTTTCGCCCGGACGGCGAAGCGTGCGGTCGCGTCTGTCCGGGCCTTCGACGTTGGTCGGACATTTCATCAAGGAGGAAACCATGGTCGCGATTTTCGGGACGCTCTTGAACGACGTCCTGTTCGGGTCGGCGGTCGCCGACATCATCTGGGGGCGCGGCGGCAACGACTCGCTCTTCGGCCTCGCCGGCAACGATGTGCTGATCGGCGGCGCCGGCAACGACGTGCTGAACGGAGGGCTCGGCGTCGACACGATGATCGGCGGCGACGGCAACGACACCTATGTCGTCGACAATGGCGCCGACGACGTCGTCGAAGGCGGGACCGGGATCGACACGGTCAACGCCTCGGTCTCGTTCAGCATCGCCGCCGACGCCCTGGTCGAGAACCTGACCCTGGTCGGCGCCGCAGTGGTCGGCGTCGGCAACGCCCTCGGCAACACGATCCAGGGCAATGCCGTGAACAACGTGCTGAGCGGCCTCGGCGGCAACGACACCATCCTCGGCCTCGCCGGCAATGACAACCTGGATGGTGGCGAAGGCAACGACCGGCTCGACGGCGGCGTCGGCGCCGACCTGATGAGCGGCGGCAACGGCAACGACACCTATGTCGTCGACAATGTCGGCGACAACGTGAACGAGGCCGGCGCCGGGATCGACCTGGTCGAGAGTTCGATCAATTTCAGCCTGGCCGGGGACGTTCTGGTCGAGAACCTGACCCTGACCGGCGCCGCGATCGTCGGCATCGGCAACGCCCTCGGCAATGTGATCACGGGCAACGCCGCGCACAACTCGCTGAGCGGGGTGGACGGCAGCGATACACTCCTCGGCCTTGGCGGCAATGACAACCTGAGTGGTGGCGAAGGCAACGACCGGCTGGATGGCGGCGCCGGCGCCGATCTGATGAGTGGCGGCAACGGCAACGACACCTATGTCGTCGACAATGCCGGCGACAATGTGAACGAGGCCGGCACCGGCATCGACCTGGTCGTGAGCTCGCTCAACTGGAGCCTCGTCCCGGACCCACTGGTCGAGAACCTGACCCTGACCGGCGCCGCGGTCTTCGGCATCGGCAACGCCCTCGGCAACCTGATCCAGGGCAATGCCGTGGCCAATGGGCTGAGCGGCCTGGACGGCAACGACACGCTCCTCGGCTTCGGCGGCAATGATAACCTGAGTGGTGGCGAAGGCGCCGACCGGCTCGACGGCGGCACCGGCGCCGACCTGATGAGCGGCGGGAACGGCAACGACACCTATGTCGTCGACAACGCCGGCGACAACGTCAACGAGGCCGGCAGCGGCATCGACCTGGTCGTGAGCTCGGTGACCTGGAGCCTGCTTCCCGACCCGCTGGTCGAGAACCTGACCCTGACCGGCGCCGGCGCGATCAGCGGCTTCGGCAACAATCTGAACAACACCATCATCGGCAACCTCGCCGACAACGTGCTCGCCGGCGGCCTCGGCAACGACGTCCTGTCCGGAAGCTCGGGTGACGACGACCTGCTGGGCGGCGCCGGGGCCGACAGCCTGTTCGGCGGCACCGGGGTCGACGTGCTCACCGGCGGCCTCGGGGTCGATCTCCTGATCGGCGGAGGGGGCCCCGACAACTTCGTGTTCACGGCCGTGGCGGATTCGCCGGTCGGCGCGCCCGACGTGATCGGCGATTTCGTCGAGGCCGGCGACACCGACTTCATCGACCTGTCGGCGATCGACGCCGACCTCACGGTCGCTGGCAACCAGGCCTTCACCTTCGTCGGCCTGGCCTTCCCGAACGATCCGGGCGAGCTCGGCTTCATCCAGGTCGCCGGCAACACCTTCGTGCGCGGCAATGTCGACGGCGGCGTGGCCGACATCCTGATCCAGCTGAATGGCCTGCACGCCCTGACCGCGGCGGATTTCATCCTGTAGCGGTTGCGCTTCGGGGAGGCCGGCCGGCCTCCCCGAAGTCGTCCCGTGGACTGATCCGATCGGCGGCCGCTTGCGTGCCCGACGGCGACCGCCAAAGCCTGCCGGGGAAGGCCCGGCGGCGCGAGGCGGGTAAGGGGTAACGCCTTCCCTCCATCGACGGTGCTCCGGGCTCCATATCATTTTATGGTGTTCTGCGTTATTCGGGTAGATTCAAATGGAATTGTCATTATAATCTTATTGCTTTTCAAGAATTAGCGAAGTATTATGTCGGTTCCAATATTATTATATGCACAGATTTGCCGTCCTGCCACGCGGAGCGATTTCTGTGTGCTGCTCGGCAAATCTGGTGCGGCCGCGAAGCGCGACGCCCTAGACTTGGAGCCTGATCTCTACGCTTCAGCTTGTGCCTTGCGGGGCTGACGCGGGCTGATGGCCCGTGTGGGGCAATCACGACGTCCTGGGGACATCTTCGCCCCTGCCGTGTCTGCGCGAATTTGCTCGCGCGGCAGTCGAGACCGTTTCGCCCGGATCCGTCCGGACGGCGAAGCGCAGGGTCGCGCCTGCCCGACATCCGCCTTCGATGTCCCGTCACAGAATGGGAGGCAGCTATGGTCGCGATTTTCGGAACACTCGGAAACGACGTTCTCTTCGGATCGGCATTCGCCGACATCATCTGGGGCCGCGGCGGCAACGACACGATCTTTGGCCTTGCCGGCAGTGATGTCCTGATAGGCGGTGCCGGCAACGATATCCTGAACGGAGGTCTCGGCGCCGACACGCTGATCGGCGGCGACGGCAACGATACCTATGTCGTCGACAACGCCGCTGACAACGTCATCGAGGGCGGAACCGGGATCGATACGGTCAACGCCTCGGTCTCGTTCAGCATCGCGGCCGATGCGCTGGTCGAGAATCTCAACCTGTCCGGGGCCGCGCTAGTCGGTATCGGCAACGCCCTCGGCAACACGATCCAGGGCAATGCCGCGAACAACACGCTGAGCGGCCTCGGCGGCAACGATATCCTCCGTGGTTTTGGCGGAAATGACAGCCTGATCGGCGGCGAGGGCAACGATCGGCTCGATGGTGGTGCCGGCGCCGATCTGATGACCGGGGGCAACGGCAGCGACACCTATGTCGTCGACGCTGTCGGTGACAATGTGAACGAGACCGGCACCGGCATCGATCTGGTCGAGAGCACGATCAGCTTCAGCCTGGCCGGTGACGCGCTGGTCGAGAACCTGACCCTGCTCGGCGGCGCGCTTGTCGGCATCGGCAACGCCCTGGGCAACGTCATCCGCGGCAATGCCGCGAACAACACGCTGAGCGGGCTCGGCGGCAACGATACCCTCCTTGGCCTCGGCGGCAATGACAGCCTGATCGGGGGCGAGGGCAGCGACCGGCTCGACGGCGGCGCCGGCGCCGACCTGATGACCGGGGGCAACGGCAGCGACACCTATGTGGTCGACGCCGCCGGCGACAATGTGAACGAGACCGGCAGCGGGATCGACACGGTCGAGAGCTCGATCAATTTCAGCCTCGTCGGGGATGCGCTGGTCGAGAACCTGACCCTCACCGGCGGCGCGCTCGTCGGCACCGGCAACGCCCTGGGCAACGTTATCCGAGGGAATGCCGCAGCCAACACGCTGATCGGCCTGGGCGGCAACGATGCGCTCCTCGGTTTCGGCGGCAATGATTCCCTGGTCGGTGGCGAAGGCAACGACCGGCTCGACGGCGGCGCCGGCGCCGATCTGATGACGGGCGGCAACGGCAGCGACACCTATGTCGTCGACAATGCCGGAGACAATGTGAACGAGACCGGCAGCGGGATCGACACCGTCCAGAGCTCGATCACCTTCAACCTCGCCGGGGACGCGCTGGTCGAGAACCTGATCCTGACCGGCGCCGGCGCGATCAGCGGCTTCGGCAACGCCCTGAACAACACCATCATCGGCAACCTCGCCGACAATGTGCTCTCCGGCGGCCTCGGCAACGACCTCCTGTCCGGAAGCTCCGGCGACGACGATCTTCTGGGCGGGGCCGGAAACGATACCCTTTCGGGTGGCGCGGGTGTCGACGTGCTCACGGGCGGCCTCGGCTCCGATGTCATGACCGGAGGGGCGGGGCCCGACAGCTTCGTGTTCAACAGCGTGGCGGATTCTCCGGTCGTCGGCTTCGACGTGATCCGCGATTTCACCGAGGCCGGCGACGTCGACTTCATCGACTTGTCGGCGATCGACGCCAACACCACGGTCGCGGGCAACCAGGCCTTCACCTTCGTGGGCCTGGCCTTCCCGAACGACCCGGGCGAGGTCGGCTTCATCCAGTCCGGCGGCAACACCTTTGTGCGCGGCAACGTCAACGGAGGGGCTGCGGACTTCCTGATCCGGCTGGACGGCCTGCACGTCCTGACCGCGGCGGACTTCATCCTGTAGCGGTTGCGCTTCGGGGAGGCCGGCCGGCCTCCCCGAAGTCGTCACCCCATCGGCGGCTGCTCGCGCACCTCGATGCTGCCCATCGCCGCCATCGGCGACTTTTCCGCGATCGCCACCGCCTCGTCCATGTCGCGGGCCTCGATCAGGATGAAGCCGCCGACATGCTCCTTGGTCTCGGCATAGGGCCCGTCGGTGACCGCGGCCTGGCCGCCGCGGCGCCGCACGATCCGGGCGGTCTCCGGCTCGGCCAGCGGGCCGCAGTCGATGAGATGGCCGCTGCGGCGGAGCTCGTCGTCCTCAGCCATGCAGCGCCGCGTCAGATCGCGGCCCTCCTCGGGCGACAGCCGGCCGATCAGGGCGCGGTCGACATGGACGATCAGCAGATAGCGCATCCCGGGCCTCCGTTGGTTCCGCCCCTGGTCGTCCGGCCGGCGCCGGAATCGACACTATGCCTCAGCCGAGATCCCCGACCCAGGGATGACGGTGCTGGGCATGGATGGCCTGGGTCGGCGCCGGGAAGTCTGGATCGGCGAAGGCGCCGACGGCGACGGCCACGACGTCCGGCCGGCGGCGGGGCTCCCAGAACACGCTCGAACCGCAGCGCGGGCAGAAGTGGAAGAGCACAGATGAGCCGCTGTCGGATGGTCGCTCGTGGCTTCGGCCCGGCCCCTCCGCCAGCACATCCCCGCGCCGGAACAGGGCGGCGACGCCGTAGGGGCTGCCGGTACGCCTCTGGCAGGCCAGGCAGTGGCACTGCACCACCAGGATCGGCTCGGCCGCGCAGGTCACGCGCAGGCCGCCGCAGGCACAGCTCGCCGTTCTCGCCATGCTCGGATCCTCCTCCGGTTCCTGGCGTCTCGATCCTAGTCCGGCAGCCCGGCCCGGCGCAGCGCGTCGAGGTAGCGGTCCATCACCTCGGCCTGCTTCCACGGCACGCCGGCGCGGGTGTTGGCGATGGTGGCGCCCGGCGCCACGGCCAGCAGGCCGGTCAGCGCGGCCTTCGCCTTGTCCGGCCGGCCCAGCGCCGACAGGGCGGCCGCCAGCAGCCGGTGGGCGACCGGGAAGGCCGGGTACAGATGGATCGCCTGGCGCGCCGCCTCGGCCGCGGCCGCGTCGTCGCCCTCGGCGAAGGCGGCGAGGCCGAGGAAGGCGTGGCACCAATGGTTGGCCGGATCTCGCGGGCTCAGCCGCAGCGCCGTGTTAAGCGACTGCCGCGCCAGCTCCGCCTGGCCCGACAGGGCGTAATGGCCGCCGCCCAGCATATGGGCGAAGGCCAGGTTCGGGTTGATCGCCAGGGCCGTCTCCAGCCGGCGCTGGGCCTCGTCGAAGCGGCGCAGGAACAGGGCGACCATGCCCAGCACGGTCTGCGCCTCGGCGTCGCGTGGGTCCAGGTCGACCGCCTGGCGCGCCATCGCATCGGCCGCGGCCAGCGACCGGCCGGGGTCGGCGCTGCGCCCGAACAGCACATCCCAGACGTCGCACATGGCATGCACCACGCGGGCGCGGGCCAGGCCGGGATCCAGCGCCATCGCCTGGGCGGCGAAGGTGCGGGCCTGGGCGCCGTCCTCCGGCGTCAGGCGCCAGGCGTGCCAGCCGGCGCGCATGACGCAGTCCCAGGCGTCCATGCCGGCCGGGTCCAGCCGCCGGGCGCGCCGCATCTCGGCGCCCAGCAGCTCCGGCGCCACCACGCCGACGATGCTGTCGGTGATTTCGTCCTGCACCGCGAAGATGTCGTCCATCTCGCGGTCGTAGCGCTCGGCCCAGACATGGGCGCCGGTGGCGGCGTCGATCAGCTGGCCGGTGATGCGCATGCGGCTGCCGCCCTTGCGCACGCTGCCCTCCAGCACATAGCGGACGCCCAGCTCGCCCGCCACCTGCTTCACGTCGACCGGCCCGCCCTTATAGGTGAAGGAGGAGTTGCGGGCGATCACCAGGAAGCCGTGGTGGCGCGACAGGCCGGTGATGATGTCCTCGGCGATGCCGTCGGCGAAGTATTCCTGGTCGCGGCCGGCGCTCATGTCCTGGAACGCCAGCACCGCGATCGACGGCTTGGCCGGGACGCCGGCCGAGCCCGGCGCGACCTCGCCGCCGCCGGCCGGCTCCAGCCGCACCCGGTACACCCGCACCGGCTTCTGGATGTTCTTGAGCTGCTGCTGGCCGAGATCGTCGAAGGCCAGGTCCAGCTTGCCGATCACCTGGTCGAACACGCTGGCGGTGACGGAGATGCCGCCGGGCTCGGCCATGCCCTCGAGGCGGGCGGCGATGTTGACGCCGTCGCCCAGGATGTCGTCGCCGTCGATGACGATGTCGCCCAGGTTGATGCCGGCGCGATACTGGATCCGCCGCGGCTGCCCGGCCTCGGCCTCGGCCACCGCGCGCTGGATCCGCACCGCGGCGTCCAGCGCATCGACGACGCTGCCGAACTCGACCAGCATGCCGTCGCCGGTGGTCTTGACGATGCGGCCGCCATGGCCGTGCAGCGCCGGCTCGATCAGGTCGCGGCGATGGACCCTGTGCCGGGCGATGGTGCCGGCCTCGTCGGCCTCGACATGCCGGGAGTATCCGACCATGTCGATCGCCAGGATCGCGGCAAGCCTGCGGGTCACGCGGTCGGTGTTCAAGACGGGTCCCAGCCTGGTGCGCGCCGCCGGCACCTTACCGCCGGGTTATCTAATCCGCCACCCCGTCGCGGCCTTCGATCGCCATCAGCGTGGCGGTCAGCAGCGCCACCAGCCGCTCCCTGCCGTCGGCCTCGGCGAAGACCTCGGTCTGCGCCAGGGTCAGGGTGCGCCCGGCCTTGACGACGCGTCCCCGGGCCAGGATGCGCTCGCCGATGGCGGGGGCTAGCAAGTTGATCTTGAACTCGGTGGTCAGCACCCCGGCCCCGGGCGGCATCAGGCTGAGCGCGGCATAGCCGGCGGCGGTGTCCGCGATCGCCGACACCGCGCCGGCATGGACGAAGCCGTGCTGCTGCGACACCGCCGGGCTCGGCGCCAGCGCGATCTCGACCGCCCCCGGCGCGATGCTCAGGATCGATGCGCCGAGCGTGCGCATCAGCCCCTGCTTGTCGAAGCTGGCCTGGACGCGGGCTTGGAAGGCCGGGTCCTTGGGGGTCGGAGGGCTCACGGCTCAGTCCTTATCGCTGACTCCGGCCTGGGCGAAGGTCGCCATGCCCTCGTGGCAGGCCAGGGCGCCACGCACCAGGCCGATCGCCAGGGCGGCGCCGGAGCCCTCGCCGAGCCGCATGCCGAGGTCCAGCAGCGCCGTGCGGCCGAGCTTGTCGAGCAGCCGGCGATGCCCCGGCTCGGCCGAGACATGGGCGACCTGGCAGTGATCGAGGGCGTGCCGGTCCATCGCCCACAGCACCGCGGCGGCGGCGGTGCAGGTGTAGCCGTCCAGCAGCACCGGGATCCGCGCCATCCGTGCCGCCAGCACTGCGCCGGCGATCGCCGCCAGCTCCAGCCCGCCGAGATGGCGCAGCACCTCGAGCGGATCGGTCAGCGCGGCCCGGTGGGTGGCGACGCCCTTGGCCACCACCTCGGCCTTGTGCCGGACCCCGGCGGCGTCGACGCCGGTGCCGGGGCCGACCCAGTCGGCCGCCTCGCCGCCGAACAGCGCCGTCGCCAGCGCCGCGCCCGATGTGGTGTTGCCGATCCCCATCTCACCCAGGCACAGCAGGTCGAGGCCCGGCTCCACCGCCATCATGCCGTAGGCCATGGCGCGGACGCATTCGGCCTCGGTCATCGCCGGGGCGATGGTGAAGTCGGCGGTCGGGTGGTCCAGGTCCAGCTCATAGACGCGCAGGTCGCTGTCGGCCGCCTGGCACAGTTGGTTCACCGCGGCGCCGCCGGCGACGAAGTTCTTGACCATCTGCGCCGTCACCGCGACCGGAAAGGCCGAGACGCCCTGGGCCACGGCGACGCCATGGTTGCCGGCGAACACCGCGACCCGCGGCCGGCGCAGCTGCGGCGGGTGCTTGCCCTGCCACACCGCCATCCACTCCGTCAGATCCTCCAGCCGGCCCAGCGACCCGGGCGGCTTGGTCAGCTGGCGGTCGCGCTCTCGCACCGCGGTCCCGGCCTCGAGGTCCGGGCCTGGCATGTGGCGCAGCAAAGCGCGGATCTCGTCGAGGGTGTCGGGCAGGGGCGTCTGGGTCTGGGCCATGGCAGGGGTCCGGTTGCGGAAGCGCGGACCCTGCCACCAAAGCGGTGCGGCGTCAAAACCCGGGCCGGGCGCCCGTCACTCGGCCGCGTTGCGCGCCTGCAGCCGCGTCACGAACCCGGCGACCACGTCGCGCAGCCCGGCATCGTCCAGCAGGTCCAGCGCCTCCTCCGGACCGCACCACCGGGTCTCGCGCTCGTGCCGCTCGGGCCAGCTCCGGTATTGCCGCTCGACCTTCAGCGGGAAGACGCCGACCTCGCAAGGCACGGTCACCCCGTCCTCCAGCCCCTTGTCGTAGATGAAGCTGCCGATCGCCTTCGACCCGATGGCGCCGCGCACCCCGGCCTCCTCATAGGCCTCGCGCGCCGCCGATTTCGCCGGCTTCAGCCCCTTGATCGGCCAGCCCTTGGGGATGATCCAGCGCCGCGTCCCGCGCGAGGTGACCAGCAGGATCTCGAGCGCGCCATCCGGCCCGAACCGGTAGGGCAGGGCGCCGTGTTGCACCCGGACGGCCTTGGTCTTGTCCGGCATCCCCATCCTCCGCCACGGCCCGGCCTTGATCGGCCCGGGCAATTCGGGAACGATCGCGGCATTCCCGTCGTTCCGACCACCCGCCGGCCGGATTCCAAGCCTAGGGGAAGACAAGAGCGGAGGCGACCGCCTTTCACGGTTGGAGCAAGGCCCGAGCATGAGCTTTCCCGTCACCCTGATCGACCTGGCCGGCTACATCGCCCTGCTGCTGTGGGGCACGCATATGGTGCAGACCGGGATCCAGCGCACCTTCGGCCCGAAGCTGCGCTCGATCCTCGGCAGCGCGCTGAAGAACCGGTTCCGTGCCTTCCTCGCCGGCATCGGCGTCACCGCGGTGCTGCAGAGCAGCACGGCCACCGGGTTGATGGTGGCGGGCTTCGCCGCCGGCGGGCTGGTCGAGTTGGTGCCGGCCCTGGCGGTGATGCTGGGCGCCAATGTCGGCACCACGCTGATCGTGCAGGTGCTGTCCTTCGACGTGGCGGCCGCGGCCCCTGTACTGATCCTGATCGGCTTCCTGCTGTTCCGGCGTGACTCCGCCACCCAGACGCACGATCTCGGCCGCGTCTTCATCGGGCTCGGCCTGATGCTGATGGCGCTGCATCAGCTGCTGACGCTGCTGACCCCCTATGAGGACGCGCCCAGCCTGCGGCTGCTGCTCGGCGCGATCTCGACCGAGCCGGTGGTCGACGTGCTGCTGGCCGCCATCTTCACCTGGGCGGTGCATTCCAGCGTCGCCGTGGTGCTCCTGGTGATGTCGCTGGCCGCCAATGGCGTGGTGCCGCCGGAGGCCGCCTTCGCCCTGGTGCTGGGGGCCAATCTCGGCACCGCGATCAACCCGGTGATCGAAGGCGTGTCCAGCGACGATCCGGCCGCCAAGCGGCTGCCGATCGGCAACCTGGCCAACCGGGTGCTCGGGGTGATCGTGGCGCTGGCCCTGCTGCGCTGGATCGGGCCGCTGATGGTGACGGTCGAGCCCGACAACGCCCGCGCCGTGGCCGATTTCCACAGCCTGTTCAACCTGGCGCTCGCGATCATCTTCCTGCCGCTGCTGACGCCCTATTCGAAGCTGCTGCAGCGCCTGCTGCCGCGCCGGGTCGACCCGGCCGACCCGTCGCGGCCGTTGTATCTCGACGCCGCGGCGCGGGAGACGCCGATCGTCGCCCTGGGCGGCGCCGCGCGCGAGGCGATGCGCCTGGCCGATGTGCTGGAGACGATGCTGCACGGCGCCCGCGATGCGCTGCGCAAGGGCGACCGCAAGCTGATCGCCGAGACGCGGCGGATGGACGACGTGCTCGACCACCTCAACACCGCGATCAAGACCTATCTGACCTCGCTCGACCCCGAATCGCTCAGCGACGCCGACCACCGCCGGCTGGGCGAGATCCTGAACTTCGCCATGAACATGGAGCAGGCGGGCGACGTGGTCGACGGCAACCTGCTGCCGCACTGCGCCAAGCGGCTCAAGCGCGGCCTCGAATTCTCGAAGGAGGGCGAGGCCGAGCTGCTGGCGATGATGGACCGCCTCGTCACCAACCTGCGCACCGCCGCCTCGCTGTTCATGACCGACGACCGCCGCGCCGCCCGCCTGCTGGTCGACGAGAAGGTGACCTTCCGCGACCTCGAGGCGGCCGCCACCCAGTCGCATTTCGACCGGCTGCGCGCCGGCCGCCGCGACACGGCGGAGACCAGCGCCCTGCATCTCGACCTGCTGCGCGACATGAAGCGGGTCAACGGCCACATCGTGGCGGCCGCGGCCTATCCGGTGCTGGAGCGCTCAGGCGAGCTCTTGCCCAGCCGGGTCACCGACGGCGAGGACGGCTGATGGCCGGCGCGCTGCGCATCGCCATCGCCCAGAGCCGGATCGACCGCGACGTCCGCGCCAATGGCCGGGAGATCCGCGGGTTGGTGCGCCGCGCCGCGGCGGGCGGGGCCCGGTTGGTCCAGTTCCCGGAAGGCGCCGCCTCCGGCTATTGCAAATCCGAGATCGCCTCCTGGGACGAGGTCGACTGGCCGGCGCTGCGCGAGGAGCTGGAGGAAACGGCGGCCCTGGCCGGCAGCCTGGGCCTGTGGGTGGTGCTCGGCAGCGCCCATCCGCTGACCGCGCCGCACCGGCCGCACAACAGCCTCTACGTCATCGCCGACACCGGCGCGCTGGTCGGGCGCTACGACAAGCGGCGCTGCTCGCACTCCGAGGTCAGCGACTGGTTCGCGCCCGGCGAAGCGCCGCTGACCTTTGCGGTGGACGGGTTCACCTTCGGCTGCGCCCTGTGCATAGAGACTGTGTTTCCCGAGGTCTTCTCGGAGTACGAGACGCTGGGCGCGGATGCCGTGCTGGTGTCGTCCTACTCCCGCGATCCGATCTACGGCGTTCTCGCCAGGGCGCATGCCGCCTCCACCTGCCTGTGGATCGGGCTGGCGATTCCGGCACAGTGCAGCCAGCCGCTGCCGAGCAGCTTGATCGCGCCGAATGGCGTGGTGCTGGGCGAAGCCGGCCGGGACGGCGAATCCGGTCTCGTCTTCGGCACGCTCGACCGCGGCGAGCCGGCCTTCGCCGTCGCGCTGGAGAAGGCGCGGCCCTGGCGCCGGACAGCCCGGCTGGGCGACATCTACGAGTCGCGCAGGGTCGACGATCCGCGCAGCCACGATCGGTTCGGGTTCTGACGGGCGCTGGAGTAAAGCCGGGCTGCTCAACTGCACCGACCGAATCCCCCTCACCCTCCCGCCGCCTTCGGCGTCGGGCCCCTCCCTCTCCCCGAGGAGAGGGGAATCTGAGCCTATCCTGCCTGCCCGGAGCCTGTCGGAGCTCCGATTGCCCGGCACCACGCCTCCAGCTCCGCCGCCACCGCCTCCGGCAGCGACCGGCCGCGCTCGAAGCCCCACCACAGCACGGCGCCCTGCCATTGCGCCGCCATCAGCCGGCCGAGATCGGGGCGCGGGCCGGCGGAATCGGCCAGGCGCCGGCCCAGCGCCGTGGCCAGCACCCGGCCCCAGGCGGCGCCGCGGCGGCGCAGCACCGGGTCGCGCAGATCCTCGCGCAGCACCAGCAGCCCCTCGGCATAGTCGTCCCCATAGTCGCCGGAGAGGGCGACCAGCAGATCGACGGCCCCGGCCGGGGTTGGCGGGGCCGCGGCATCGGCTGCGGCGGTGCGGGCATCGAGAAGATCCCAGGCGCGCAGCAGCGCCGCCTGGACCAGAGCCGCCTTGCCGCCGAAACGCTGCACCAGGGTCGCCGCCGACAGCCCGGTCTCGGCCGCCACCGCGGCGAAGGTCAGGCCCTCTGGCCCGGCCCGGCGCATCACCGCCAGGGCGCCGTCGAGCAGGGCTTCGTCCGGGACGGTGCGGGGGCGGGGCATCGGCAGGCCAGGTAAATGAACGTCTATTTATATACGTCCTGCCGCCTCGCTCAACTGGCGAAAGACCGCTTCAGCACCCTCCCCAACTGTCCTGCCCGGGCTTGACCCGGGCATCCAGAGATGTCGAAGCCGCTCAGGGCGGCCCTGGATGCCGGGTCAAGCCCGGCAATGACAGGTTGAGTATTGGATCGGATATTTTTGCCCGGGTGAAATTGACAGCGGATTTTCACCCGGGTATAAAGCGTCAAATCCGTCGCGCCGGGGAGGGCGCCCATGACCACCGACTCCACCTGCACCGCCTTCCAGGGTGCCCGCCGCATCGCCTCCGGCCCGCTGGCCGAGGTGGCGCTGGCGGCCAAGCGCGCCGCCGATCGCGGCGACGCGATCCTGGTGTTCGACGACGCGACCAGCCGGCCGGTCGAGCTCGACCTGCGCGGCAGCGAGGCCGAGGTGCTGGCCCGGTTGCCGGCATCGGCCGAGCCCGACGCGCCGCGCGGCCCGGGCCGGCCGAAGCTCGGCGTCGTCGCCCGCGAGGTGACGCTGCTGCCGCGGCACTGGGATTGGCTGGCCGGCCAGCCCGGCGGCGCCTCGGTGACCTTGCGCCGCCTGGTCGAGGAGGCGCGGCGCGCCGGCGAGGGGCGCGACCGGCTGCGCCAGGCGCAGGAGGCGGCCTATCGCTTCATGGCGGCGATGGCCGGCGACCGGCCCGGCTTCGAGGAGGCGGCGCGCGCCCTGTTCGCGCCGGACCGCGACCGCTTCGCCGCCCTGACCGAGGCCTGGCCGGACGACATCCGCGACCACGCCCGCCGCCTGGCCGCCGCCGCCTTCGACGCGCCGCATTCGGCCTGAGGGGGACCGTCATGTCGAACGCGATCGAGCGCGGCGCCGCCTCGGCCTTCGCGGCGCCCCCGGTGCTGTGGAAGGCGTTCCTGCTGTTCCTCGGGCCGATGATGCTCAGCAACGTGCTGCAGGGGCTGTCCGGCACGCTCAACAACATCTATCTCGGCCAGATGATCGGGGTCGGCGCGCTGGCGGCCGTCTCGGCCTTCTTTCCGATCCTGTTCTTCTTCATCTCGTTCATCATCGGCCTCGGCGCCGGCGCCGCGGTGCTGATCGGCCAGGCCTGGGGGGCGCGCGACCCGGACAAGGTCAAGGCGGTGGCCGGCACGGCGCTGACGGTCACCATCCTGGCCGGGCTGGTGGTCGCGCTGTTCGGCGGCGCCTTCACCCGGTCGCTGCTGGCCGCGGTCGGCACGCCCGCCGACATCCTGGCCGATTCCACCGCCTATGCCCGGATCATGCTGATCGCCATGCCCGGCCTGTTCGTCTTCCTGCTGATGAGCTCGATGATGCGCGGCACCGGCGACACCGTGACGCCGCTCTTGGCCCTGGCGCTGCAGACCGTGATCGGCCTGGTGCTGACCCCGGCGCTGATCCGCGGCTGGGCCGGGCTGCCGCAGCTCGGCGTGCTCAGCGGCGCCTATGCCGCGATCGTCTCCTTCCTCGCCGCCCTGGCCTGGCTGGCCATCCATCTGCGCCGCCGGGGCCATGCCCTGGCGCCGGACGCTGCGCTGCTGCGCCATCTCTGGATCGATCCGAAGATCCTGCGGGCGGTGCTGCGCATCGGCCTGCCCTCGGGCGTGCAGCTGGTGATGGTGTCGCTGGCCGAGGTCGCCGTGCTGTCCTTCGTCAACGGCTTCGGCTCCGACGCTACCGCCGCCTATGGCGCGGTCAACCAGGTGGTCAGCTACGTCCAGTTCCCGGCGATCTCGATCGCCATCACCGCCTCGATCTTCGGCGCCCAGGCGATCGGCGCCGGGCATGCCGACCGGCTCGGCGCCATCACCCGCACCGGCATCCTGCTCAACCTCGCCGTCACCGGCGGGCTGGTGGCGATCGCCTATCTGTTCTCGCGCACGCTGATGGGCCTGTTCCTGACCAGCCCGCCGGTGATCGAGCTGGCGCAGGACCTGCTGCACATCACGCTGTGGAGCTACATCGTCTTCGGCCTCGCCGGCGTGGTCTCGGCGGTGATGCGGGCCAGCGGCACGGTGCTGGCGCCGATGGCGATCTCGCTCTTCGCCATCCTCGGCGTCGAGGTGCCGGTGGCCTGGCTGCTCAGCCGCCAGATCGGCATCGACGGCATCTGGATCGCCTATCCGGTCGCCTTCGCGGTGATGGCGCTGGGCCAGATCGCCTATTACCGGCTGGTCTGGCGCAAGCGGGCGATCCAGCGGCTGATCTGATCGGCTTGCCGCGACGGGCCGGACCGGCTAACCGGGTGCCATGGACGACCTGCTGCGCGATCTGCGCGTTGCCGCCTGCTTTTTGACCCGGCTGCCCGTCCGCTGGCCTGCGGATGCGCCGGCCGATGCGCTGGCCCGGTCGATGCGGATCTTCCCGCTGGCCGGGGCCGGCATCGGCGCGACCGCCGGGCTGGTCTGGGCGCTGGCGCTGTGGCTCGGCGCCCCGCCCCTGGTGGCGGCGCTGCTGGCCCTGGCGGGGCAGGCGCTGCTGACCGGGGCGCTGCACGAGGACGGGCTGGCCGACGTCGCCGACGGCTTCGGCGCCGGCCGCGACCGCGAGCGCGCGCTGGAGATCATGCGCGACAGCCGCATCGGCAGCTACGGCACCCTGGCCCTGGTGCTGTCGGTCGGGCTGCGCGCCGCGGCCCTGGCGGCGATCCTCTCGCC
Organism: Mycobacterium sp. KBS0706; assembly: GCF_005938675.2. GTDB lineage: Bacteria > Pseudomonadota > Alphaproteobacteria > DSM-16000 > Inquilinaceae > Inquilinus. Next base: position 34,943 of record NZ_VCCH02000017.1, on the reverse strand, counting down.
CTGGGCCGGAATCGCGGCGCTGGCCGCGGCGGGAGCGGTGTCGCGAGCCACCGCCCCGGCGCTGCTGGCCTGGCTGCCCCCGGCCCGGCCCGACGGGCTCGGCGCCGGCGCCGGCCGACCAACGCCGGAGGCCGTGTTCACCGCCTCCGGCCTCGCCCTGTGCTTCGCCCTGCTGCTGCTCGGGCTGCGTCACGGCCTGGCGGCGCTGGCGCTGGCGGCGCTCGCGGCCTGGGCGCTGGCCGGGCTGGCGCGGCGGCGCATCGGCGGCCAGACCGGCGACGTGCTCGGCGCCGCCCAGCAGCTGGCGGAGGTCGCGGTGCTGTGCGCCGCGGCGACGGCATGAGCACGACCCGCTGGTGGTGGATCCGCCACGCCCCGGTGCTCAATCCGGACAAGCTGCTCTACGGCCGGCTCGACCTCGCGGCCGACACCGGCGATGCGGCGGCGATCGCTTCCCTCGCCGCCCGGCTGCCACGCGGCGCGGTGTGGCTGCAGACGCCGCTGCGGCGCACCGCCGAGACCGCGGCGGTGCTCCTGGAAGCGATGGACGAGACGGCCGCGCCGGCGATCGAGCCGGCGCTGGTCGAGCAGGATTTCGGCGCCTGGCAGGGCCGGCCGAGCCGCGAGGTCTATGGCGCGCTGCCGCAGCACGACCCGTTCTGGTCGCACCCCTCCGCCCATGCCGCGCCCGGCGGCGAGAGCTTCGACGCCGTGCTGCGCCGGGTGCGGCCGGCGATCCTGGCCCTGTCCGAGGCCCATGCCGGCCGCGACATCGTCGCCGTCGCCCATGCCGGCACCATCCGGGCCGCGGCGGCGTTGGCGCTGGACCTGGACGGCGAGCGCGCGCTCAGGCTCGCGGTCGACACGCTGTCGCTGACCCGGATCGACCGCATCCGGTCGTCCTCCGGCGCCGAAAGCTGGCGGGTCACCGCCCTGAATCTGACATTTGGAACTGAAAAGATGTATTGATTGTTCTGCGGTATGCCACGATTCTTCATGTGGAATCTCAGGAGAGCCCGATCATGATCGACCGCCGTGAGTTCCTGCGCCTGACGGGCGTGTCGGCTGCCGGGCTGGCCCTGTCGGGCACGCTCGCCGGCTGCGGCTCGGCCACCTCGACGCCGAGCGACGCGCAGCTGCTGGTCGACGAAAGCCGGGCCGCGCTGCAGGCGCTCTTGTCCGCGCAGGAGCTGACGGCGCTGCCGCGCTACATCCGCGGCGCCAAGGCCGTGCTGATCGCGCCGGAGCTGCTGCGCGGCGGCTTCATCCTCGGCGGCCGCGGCGGCAATGCGGTGATGATGGTGCGGCTGCCGGACGGCAATTGGAGCTACCCGGCCTTCTACGGCGTCGGCGGCGGCACCGTCGGGCTGCAGATCGGCGGCCAGGTCTCGCAGCTGGTGCTGACGATCATGACCGACAAGGGCCTCCGGGCGGTGGAGCAGAGCAGCTTCACCGTCGGAGCCGACCTGTCGGGGTCGCTGTTCACCCTCGGCGCCGGCGTCGGCGCCTCGACCGGGCTGAACACCAATTCCGACATGTACGCCTTCTCGCAGAACAAGGGGCTGTTCGCCGGCGGCACGCTGGACGGCACGGTGATCAGCGAGGACCAGGGCAAGAACGACGCCTATTACGGCTTCGGCACCCCGGCCCGGGTGATCTTCCAGGGCGGGAAGAGCAACCCGGGCGCGGACTCGCTGCGCAGCCTGCTGCCGCGATAGGGCTCAGCTGTATCGCTGCTCCTGCCAGGGGTCGCCCTCATTGTGGTAGCCGCGCTCCTCCCAGAAGCCCGGGCGGTCGGCGGCGACGAACTCGATCCGCTTCACCCATTTGGCGCTCTTCCAGAAGTACCAGCGCGGCATGATCACGCGCAGCGGCCCGCCATGCTCGACCGGGATCGGCTCGCCGTCGTGATGGGTCGCCAGCAGCACGTCCGCCTCGGCGAAGGCGTCGAGGGCGACGTTGGTGGTGTAGGTGTCGTAGCTGTGGAAGACGACGTGGCTGGCCTCCGGCTTCGGCCGCACCAGCGACAGCAGGTGCCGGGCCGAGACGCCGCGCCAGCGGTTGTCGAAGCGCGACCAGGATGTGACGCAATGGATGTCGGACACGTCCTCGAATTCCGGCTGGGCCAGGATGTCGGCCCAGCGCCACACCGTCGGCGCCTCGACCAGCCCGTCGATGGTCAGCCGCCATTTGTCGAGCGGGATCTCCGGCTGCACGCCGAGATCGAGCACCGGCCAGTTTTCCACCAGGCGCTGGCCCGGCGGCAGCCGGTCGCGCTCGGGATCCGCGGTGGCGCCGGTCAGCAGCCGGCCTTCGCGCGCCCAGCGCTTCTTGCTCTCGACCAGCTTCGGCCGGACCGAGCCGAGATCATCCGCCATCGTCGCCTTCCCTTGCCGCTTACCGTGAGGACGTCCCAAAGATGGCCCCGACGGACGGGTTGATCCAGAGGGCCGGGCGGGGAAGGATAGGACCGGCCTCGACACGCCGCCGGGACGCCGATCCGGAACTCCGCCCGTCCACAGCCCGACCGAGCCGATGATCCGCCTGCTCCGCCCGCTGCTCCTCCTTCTCGTCCTGCTCGCCCCCGGCCTCGCCGCCGGCCAGGTGCCGGGGACATCGACCCCGCCCGCCGCGGCCGACCAGCCGGCCGACCCCGAGCGGGTCAAGGCGCTGATCGCCACGCTACAGGACGACAAGGCGCGGGCCGAGCTGGTGGCCCGGCTGCAGCTGCTGCTGCAGACCCGGGCGCAGCAGCAGGAGGAGCGCAGCGCGCTGGAGACGGCCGGCAGCCAGGCCCTGGTCGTGGTTTCGGACAAGGTGCGCGACGTCACCGGCGCGGTTGCCGAGATCGGCGCCACCCTGGCGCGGCTGCCGGAGCTGGCGACCTGGAGCCGGGACCAGCTGTCCGACCCGGCGGCGCGGGAGCGCTGGGGGGTGGTGTTCCTCAACGTCGTCGGCGTCGTCCTCGCCGGCATCGCCGCCGGCTGGCTGGTCCGGCGGATGCTGCGCCGGCCCTTCACGGCGCTGGACCGGCGGGCGCCGGCCACGCTCTGGGGCAAGATCCCGCTGCTGCTGGCACAGGCGGTGCTCGACTTCCTGCCGCTGATCGCCTTCGTGCTCGGCGCCTACGCCATGGCGGTGGTGCTGGACCCGCCCTGGTTCGTCCGCACCATCGTGGTGGCGCTGGTCAACGCCGCGATCATCAGCGGCGTGGCCCTGATGCTGATCCGGCTGGTGCTGACGCCGGAGCATCCGCATCTGCGGCTGCTGCGCGTCGGCGACGAGACCGCCGGCTATCTCTATGTCTGGGCCAAGCGGCTGATCTACCTGCTGGTGTTCGGCTATCTCGCAGTCTCCACCGCCGTGGTGCTGGGCCTGCCCGCCGGCAGCCTGACCGCGCTGAAATACCTGATCGGCCTCGCCGTCGCGGCGATGCTGGTGGTTCTGGTCCTGCAGAACCGGCAGCCGGTGGCCGACTGGCTGCGCGGCCGCAATCGACGGGCGGCGGAGGGCGAGGAGGCCGGCGTGACCCGCGCGGTCGGCTCCGCCCGGCGGCGCCTGGCCGATGTCTGGCACCTCGTGGCCATCGCCTATATCGTCGTCACCTTCGCGATCTGGGCGCTCGGCATCAATGGCGGCTTCGTCTTCGTCCTGCGGGCCACGCTGCAGACCGTGCTGGTCCTGGTGCTGGCGCGGCTGGTCTCCGCCTACGGGCCGCGGCTGATCCACCGCGCCTTCTCGATCGGGCCGGAGCTGAAGTCCCGCTTCCCCGGGCTGGAGCACCGCGCCAACCGCTATCTGCCGGTGCTCGACACCGGGCTGAAGGTGGTCGTCCTCCTGGTCAGCGTGCTGGTGCTGCTCGAGGTCTGGCAGCTCGGCGGCATCGCTTGGATGGAGACCGAGACCGGCCGCGCCGTGCTGGCCAGCGGCGGCGCCATTCTGCTGGTGGTGGTGACGGCGCTGGTGGCGTGGGAGGTGGTCAGCCAGCTGATCGAGTACCACCTGAACCGGCACGACGCCTCGGGCAACCTGGTGCAGCGCAGCGCCCGCGCCCGCACGCTGCTGCCGCTCTTGCGCAACGCCTTCCTGGTGCTGCTGATCACCGTGGTGACGCTGATGGTGCTGTCGGAGGTCGGGCTGAACATCGCGCCGCTCCTGGCCGGCGCCGGGGTGGTCGGCCTGGCCATCGGCTTCGGCGCCCAGACCCTGGTCAAGGACGTGATCACCGGCGTCTTCATCCTGTTCGAGGACACGCTGTCGGTGGGCGACGTGGTCCAGCTCGGCTCGGACAGCGGCGTGGTCGAAAGCATCACCATCCGCACTATCCGGCTGCGCGACGAGACCGGGGCGGTGCACACGCTGCCGTTCAGCTCGGTCACCTCGATCGTCAACATGACCAAGGACTTCTCCTTCGCCGTGTTCAATGTCGGCATCGGCTACGACCAGGATGTCGACCGCGTGATCGAGGTGCTGCGCGACCTCGGCCGCGAGCTGCAGCTGGATCCCGCCTGGGCGCCGGCCATCCTGGCGCCGATCGAGATCATCGGCCTCGACAAGTTCGGCGACAGCGCCGTGTCCATCAAGGCGCGGATCAAGACGCCGCCGGCCAAGCAGTGGGGCGTGATGCGGGAGTTCAACCGCCGGATGAAGCGGCGCTTCGACGAGCTGGGCATCGACATCCCGTTCCCGCACCGGATGGTGCTGACCCGCAGCCTCGACCGGCCGGAGGATGCCGCGGCCGCCGCTCAGGGGGCGTCATCGTCGGGGTCGTAGTGGGAATCGTGCTTCTTGCGGGCCAGGTGCATCAGCCCGAGGTTCAGGGCGATGATGCCGATCACGGCGATACCCAGCGCGATCCAGCCATGGATGCTCATCTCGACTGCGAAGAGATCGGCCATGGCCGTTGCTCCTGCTGCACTGCGGCGTCTTTTCGGGTGCCAAGCGCCGCTTCGATCTGTAATCTCTCTAACTCCGCCAATGGTTCCGCGGCTTAAAGAGGGTTTGAGCCATGACGCTCGAGGAGAGATGTGTCTCCGCCGGCCTGAAGATGACCGATCAGCGTCGTGTCATTCTGCAGGTGCTGACCGAGTCTCTCGACCATCCGTCGGTCGAGACCGTCTATCACCGGGCCCGCGAGATCGATCCGTCGATCAGCATCGCGACCGTATACCGCACCCTGCATCTGCTCGACGAGCTGAACCTGGTCCAGCGGCACGACTTCAACGAGAACTATTCCCGCTTCGAGGTCAATCTCGAGCATCACCACCACCTGATCGATCTTGAAACCGGTGAGGTCATCGAGTTCAAGGACCAGGAGCTGGAGGTGCTGAAGGAGAAGATCGCCAAGCGGCTCGGCTTCGAACTTGTCGATCACAGGCTGGAACTCTATGGCCGGAAAAAGAAGTCCTGAGGGCTGCGGCTTCGGCGACCAGCCCTTTTCGGACAGCTCGTCGGACTGCCGCTGCCAGCAGGCGGTGACCCGCGCCTACACCGAGCTGGTGGCCCGCGGCGCGCCGCGGTCGGTGGCGCTCGAGGCGGCGATCCGCGTCTTCGTCTACCACCATCCCGAGATCCCGGCGTTCCGCGCCCATGATACGGTGGAAACCTGGGTCTATACCGGTCCGCTGAACTGAGCGGCCTTGGCGCCGCCGGACTCCCGGGGAACCGGACCGGGACATGGCTGCAAAAGCTGCGGCTGCCGAGCGGACTGGTTCTCCTCACATTTCTGGCGACCCATCTGGTCAACCATGCGGCCGGGCTCATTTCGCTCGATGCGATGGAGCGCGGGCTCGGGCTGTTCATCCTGGTGTGGGAGAAGCAGCCCGGCCTGACCGTGCTCGCGGCCGCCTTCGCGATCCATCTCGCCAATGCGCTGGTGTCGATCTGGCGGCGCCACAGCTTCCGGCTGAAGCCCTGGCAGGCGGTACAGCTCGGCCTCGGCCTCGCCGTGCCCCTGCTGCTGGCGGCGCACGTCTTCGGCACCGTCGTCGCTTTCGAGCGGTTCGGTGTCGGCACGCCCTATCGCCTCATCCTGTCGGTGATGTGGAGCGGCAACGGCCTGGTCGCGCTGCAGCAGGCGGTGGTGGTGCTGGTCGCCTGGGGCCATGGCTGCATCGGCGTGCATTACTGGCTGCGGCTCAGGCCCTGGTATCCGAAGGCGCTGCCCTATCTCTACGCCGCCGCCCTGCTGATCCCGGCGCTCGGCCTGGCCGGCTTTGTCTCGACCGGGCTGCAGGTCCGGGCGCTCGCGGCCCAGCCGGGCTGGCTCGAGGATCTGTTCCGTTCGGTCAAGCTGACGCCGGAGGCGCAGGCTTTCGCCGCCCAAGGGGCACTGTGGACCCGGATCACGATCCTGGCGCTGATCCTGGCCGCCTTCGCCGGTCCGGCCCTGCGCGCCGTGCGGGCCCGTCGCAGCGGCCCCAAGCTGTTCTACCGCGACACCAAGGTGCTCGACATCATCCCCGGCGCCACCGCGCTGGAGATCATCCGTGCCGCCGGCATTCCGCAGGCCATGGTCTGCGGCGGCCGCGGCCGCTGCTCGACCTGCCGGGTGCGGGTCGGGCTGGGGGCCGAGCACCTGCCGCCGCCGGCCGCCGACGAGGCGCGGGTGCTGCAGCGGATCGGCGCGCCCGAGGGGGTGCGGCTGGCCTGCCAGATCCGCCCGGTCATGGACCTCGAGGTGACGCCGCTCTTGCCGCCGACGGCGACCGCGCGCGACGGCTTCCAGGGTCCCGGCCACCGCCACGGCCAGGAGCGCGAGGTCGCGGTCATGTTCGCCGATCTGCGCGGCTTCACGCGGCTGTCGGAGCACCGCCTGCCCTATGACGTGGTGTTCCTGCTGAACCGCTATTTCGCCGCCATGGGCCAGGCGATCGAGGCGGCGGGCGGCCAGGTCGACAAGTTCATCGGCGACGGGGTGATGGCGCTGTTCGGGGTCGAGGCCGGGCGCGCCGCCGCAAGCCGCCAGGCGCTCGACGCCGCCCGGCGGATGGCGGCGCGGCTGGCCGAGCTGAACGAGGCCCTGGCCTCGGACCTCAAGGAGCCGCTGCGCATGGGCATCGGCCTGCATGCCGGCCCGGCGATCGTCGGCGAGATGGGCTATGGCGGGGTCAAGGGCCTGACCGCGGTCGGCGACACGGTCAACACCGCCAGCCGGCTGGAAGGGCTGTGCAAGGAATATGCGGCGGAGCTGGTGGTCTCGCAGGACCTGCTCGACCAGGCCGGCGCCGACCTGTCGGCCTTCCGTGCCGAGCAGGTGGCGATCCGCGGCCGGCGCGACGAGCTGCGCGTCCGCGTCGTCACCCGGATCGCCGACCTGGCGGAGGCGACGACCGTCAGATCGTGACGCCGAACAGCGTCTCCAGGAAGGCGCGCAGGGCGGCCCAGAGGGCGGCGGAGACGGCGGCGAGGATCGCCAGCGCGCCGGCGCTGACCGCCCAGCCGGCCGAGACGGCGATGCCGTCGCGCTCGACCAGGCCGATGGCGAAGGCCGAGATCGCCAGCGCCGGCACGATGTTGCCGAGCGGGATCGGCATGAACAGGATGACGGCCAGCAGCAGGCAGGCGGCGCCGATGAAGCGGTCCTGCACCGGGCCGATCAGGATCGTCAGCCGCGGCCGCAGCAGCCGCTCGGCCTTGGCCAGCCAGGGCACCATGCGCCCGACCAGCCGGGCGAAGTCCGCCCGCGCCACCGACCGCTGGGTGATCAGTCGCGGCAGCCACAGCACCTTGCGCCCGATCATCAGCTGGAAGGTGATGAACAGCAGCGGCGCGCCGAGGACGGAGGAGGTGCCGGGCGGCGTCGGCAGGATGTTGGGTGCGGCGAAGACCAGCATCAGCGCGCCGAAGGCCCGGTCGCCGAAGGCGGTCAGGATATCGGCAATGGCGATGCGCTCGCCGCCCTCCGCGGCCAGGTCCTGCAGCACCTCCGAGAAGCGCCGGCGGCGCTTCGCCCCGGCGGGCGGGGCCGCGCCGGGGTCGTGCTGCTGGATCTCGGTCTGGTGGGCGTCGGGCAAGCGGGCTGGTCCGGCGTCATAATGGGTCCAGCCCCTGGTGTTACCGACTCCGCCGTGACGGACGCAAGCGCGGGGTTGTCTCAGGGCGATCCCACGCATCCTGGAAGGCCGGGTTCCTTTCGCGTTGCCTCTCCCGCCTGGCGGGCCTTTTCAAAGTAACTGAGACCCAACCTTTTATAGTCCCCCCTCGCCTTGCGGGAGGGGGGACTCATTCAGCCCTCCCGCGCCGCCCACAGCAGGCCGCGATGCAGGATGGTCTTCATCGCCTGGTTCTCGAACTCCTCCACCCGGTGGCCGAGCGAGCTGTAGAACACTCGGCCGGCGCCGTGCTTGCGCTTCCACACCACCGGCATGGTGTGGCCGGCGATCCAGGACGCGTGCTCGCCGGTGAAGGTGGTCTCGGCCAGCACTTCGTTGTTCGGGTCGACATGCATGTAGTACTGCTCGGACCGGTAGGCGAAGTCCCCGATCCCCTGCATCACCGGGTCGTCCGGCCGGGTCACCCGCACCCGGTAGTCGATGATGTTGCCGGGATGGGCCACCCACTGGCCGCCGGTCATGAACTGATAGGCGACCTCGTTGCGGAAGGCGTCGCACATGCCGCCATGGAAGCCGGCGAGGCCGACCCCGCTCTCGACCGCGGCGGTCAGGTTGGTGACCTCCTCCTTCTCCATCGTCGACATGGTGTAGATCGGCACGATCAGGTGCATGTCCTTCAGGGCCGGGTCGGCGAAGGCCTCGGTGGTGTCCTCGATGAACACCTCGAAGCCGTCGCCGCGCAGCATCCCGGCGACCTCATCCGCGCATTCCTTGGGGGTGTGGCCGTTCCAGCCGCCCCAGACGATCAGCGCCTGCCTCGTCATCTTTCCATCTCCCTTTCGCGTCTCAGGCGGCCCGGCCGAAGGCGGGCTCCACCGGCATCGGTTCCGGCCGCTCGCAGCGGCTCTCGATCTCGACCGTGCGGCCCTCGCGGCCGGACCGTTCCACCGCCTCCATCACCTCCAGCACGTGGAAGGCCAGCTCCGCATTGGCGCGGTGCGGCCGGCCGGTGCGGATGGCATGGGCCAGGTCGGCCACGCCGATGATCCGGTAGTTGCCGTCGCCATAGGCATGGCCGGTGGCCTCGGCCTTCCACTCGGTGCGGTCGACCGAGACCAGCACCTCGCCGCCGAAGGTGTTCGGGTCGGGCACGCTCAGCGACGCCGTCTCGCCATAGATCTCGATCGGCGCGTGGCGGTGGGCCGGGATGTCGAAGCTCATCACCATGGTCACCACCGCGCCGGAGGCGAAGGCCAGCGTGCCGGTGATGTGGGTCGGGGTGCCGACCGGCACGGCCTGGCCGGCGCGCGGGCCGCTGGCGATGCGGCGCTCGGTGTAGGCGGCGGACACCGTCCCGGTCACCCGCGCCACCGGCCCCAGCATGTTGACCAGCGTGGTCAGGTAGTAGGGGCCCATGTCGAACAGCGGGCCGCCGCCCTTGGCATAGTAGAAATCCGGGTTCGGGTGCCAGCGCTCATGCCCCGGCACCATCATGAAGGCGGTGCCGGCGACCGGCCGGCCGATCCGCCCGGCATCGATCAGGGCGCGCGCCGTCTGCTGCCCGGCGCCGAGGAAGGTGTCGGGGGCGCTGCCGACGCGCACGCCCCTGGCCTTGGCCGCCTCCAGCAGGGTGCGGCCCTCGGCGACGCTGACCGCCAGCGGCTTCTCCGCATGCACATGCTTGCCGGCGGCGATCGCCTGCAGCCCGACCGGCACATGCGCCTGCGGCGTGGTCAGGTTCAGCACGATCTCGATCTCGGGGTCGGCCAGCAGCTGCTCGATGCTCTGCGCCGCGATGCCGAACTCGGCCGCCTTGGCCTGCGCCGCCTCCAGGCTCAGATCGGCGCAGGCCTTGACCCGCAGGATCGGGAAGTTCGGCGCCGCCTTCAGATAGGCGCCGCTGATAAAGCCGCAGCCGATGATGCCGATTCCGACCGGTCTGTCGCTCATGGTCCTCTCCGCTACCGGGGCATGCCCTGGCCGTTCCAGGGCGCTTCGTAGAGCTGCCGCAGCACCAGGCTGGCCGCACCGCGGGCCCAGGCGTCGTCGCTCCATTCATGCAGGATGATCTCGGTGCCGCGCCGGATCGGCACCGGCACGACGCGGTCGATGGCGGCCAGCAGGGCCGGCTCCATCAGGTCGCGGGCCTGGATGGCGCTGCCGGCCACGATCACCTTGGGCGGGCTGTTCAGCGTGATCAGGTTGCCGACGGCGAAGCCCAGGATGGCGCCGGCCTCCGCGAACAGGGCGCGGATCTCGCCCCGCCCCGCCCGCGCCATATCGCGCAGCCGGCCGATGGCGCGCGGGTCGTCCGGCGTGATCGGCCCAGCCTCGGCGCCCAGGAGGGCGCGGGCGCGGGTGACGATGCCGTGGTCGGAGACATAGGCATCGATGCAGCCGCGCTGGCCGCAGCGGCAAAGCAGCCCGTCGTCGAGGGTGCATTTGGTGTGGCCGAACTCCGTCCCCATCCCGGCGGCGCCGCGATGCACGTCGCCGTTCAGGAACAGGCCGAGGCCGACCGAATCCTCGACCGCCACCACGGCGAAGCTGTCGCTGTCCCGGCCATGGCCGAACCAGTGCTCGGCCAAAGTGACCAGATGGACGTCGTTCTCGACCGTGGTCGGCACGCCCAGCCGGTCGCGCACCATCTGCGCCAGCGGCACGTCCGGCGCGCCCAGGATCGGGGTCCAGACGCACAGGCCGTTGCGGCCGTCGATGAAGCCGGGCAGGCCGATGCCGATGCCGCCCAGCCGGTCGAGGCCGAGGTCGGCGTCGCCGACGCAGCGGCGGATGCCGTCCTCCAGGATGTCGGCCACCACCTCCGGCGCCTGGCGGGCGACGCGGATCGGCAGCGACAGGGTCTTCACGACGTCCGCCTTGTAGTCGGTGACGGCGATGCTGATCTGGTGCGGCGCCAGCTTGACGCCGCAGACATAGGCAGCCTCGCGGTTCAGCTCCAGCATCACCCGCGGCCGGCCGCGCGCCGCGGTGCCGACGCCCTCGACCGCCCGGGCCAGGATCAGGTTCTCCTCGATCAGCCCGCCGGTGATGGCCGAGATGGTGGCCGGCGCCAGCTCGGTGCGCTGCACGATCTCGACCCGCGAGATCGGGCCGTAGCGCCGCACCACATCCAGCACGTGGAAGCGGTTGATCGCCCGCATCAGCTCCGGATCGGCGGTTTTCATTCCGTCATGATCCGAATTTTATGGTGCGGCGCACCATGCCGGGAATGCCGGTGCGGCCGGGGGCGAAGGGCTTCGCCTGGTCTCGATTCAGCGCTTCCATCCCACCCGCCGGGCCATATTGTTTCGAGTTCTCGGCATTCATCCGATTTTTCGAACTTGACAGGACCCACCCTAGCCGGTCTGATAAATTCGTAAAACGAAAAAATTCGACGGCGAGGGAGAAGACGCATGGATCTGCCGCGCTCCATCATCCACAGCGATCTGATCTCCGCCGCGACGGTGGCCGTGGACACCCCGCCGGTGGCAATGTCCGTCCTGACGCAACGCCACGTCATCGCCGGCCTGACCATGCGGGCGGTGAAGGGCTGATGACACTCTCGACAGACGGAAAGATGGGCATGGGTACGGAAGCGAAGCTGCGTTGGGGCATTCTCGGGCCGGGCCGGATCGCCCGGGACTTCGCCGGCGGCGTGGCCCGGTCGCGCACCGGGCGGCTGGTGGCGATCGGCACGCGCGACGCGGCGAAGCCGGGGCTGGCCGAGGCCTTCCCCGGCGCCCGGATCCATGCCGGATACGAGGCGCTGCTGGCCGACCCCGAGGTCGATGCCGTCTACATCGCCACGCCGCATCCGGGCCATGTGCATTGGGGCATCCGCGCCGCCGAGGCCGGCAAGCATGTGCTGTGCGAGAAGCCGGTCGCGGTCAACGCCTATGACGCCATGGCGCTGGTCGACGCGGCCCGGCGCGCCGGCGTGTTCCTGGCCGAGGCCTATATGTACCGCGCCCATCCGCAGACCCGGAAGCTGGCGGAGCTGGTGGCGGGCGGCGCCATCGGCGAGGTCCGCATGATCCAGGCCAGCTTCGGCTTCGCGGCGAAATTCAACCCCGACCACCGGCTGTTCGCCAACGACCTGGCCGGCGGCGGCATCCTCGATGTCGGCGGCTATCCGGTGTCGATCGCGCGGCTGGTCGCCGGCGCCGCCTCGGGCAAGCCGTTCCTCGACCCGGTCAAGGTCACCGGCGCCGGCCATCTCGGCCGCAGCGGCGTCGACGAATGGACCGCGGCGGTGCTGGAGTTCCCGGGCGGCATCGTCGCCCAGGTGGCGACTGGCGTGACATTGTCCCTCGACAACACGGTGCGGATCTTCGGCACCGAGGGCCGGATCGAGGTCGCCTCGCCCTGGTTCTGCAGCGGCAAGGAAGGCGGCAGCAGCGCCATCGTCATCACCCGCCCGGACGGCAAGACCGAGACCGTGGCGATCGATGAGGCCGGCTGGCTCTACAGCTTCGAGGCCGACGCTGTCGGCGACGCGGTGGCGGCGGGGCAGCGCGAGGCGGCCTTCATGACCCCGGCCGACAGCCTCGGCAACCTGAAGACCATGGATGCCTGGCGCGCCGCCATCGGCCTGGAATACGCGCTGGAGACGCCGGCGCGGCGCACCAGTCCGGTCGATGGCCGGCCGCTCAAGGCCGGCGCCATGCGCCGGATCGACCTGCCCGGTGCCGCCCGGCCGGCTTCGGCCCTCGCCCTCGGCGCGGTCGGGGTGGAGAATATCAGCCAGGCCGGGATGCTGTTCGACCGCTTCTTCGAGCGCGGCGGCAACACCTTCGACACCGCCTGGATCTACCGCGCCGGCGGCTCCGACCGGGTGCTTGGCCAATGGCTGGCCAGCCGCGGCGTGCGCGACGAGGTGGTGCTGATCGGCAAGGGCGCGCATGCGCCGCTGTGCTACCCCGACGTGATCCCGCGCCAGCTGACGGAATCGCTCGACCGGCTGCACACCGGCCGGCTCGACCTCTACCTGATGCACCGCGACAACCCGGACATCCCGGTCGGCGAGTTCGTCGACGTGCTGGATGCCGAGATCCGCGCCGGCCGCATCGGCTCCTGGGGCGGGTCGAACTGGACGCGCGAGCGGCTGGATGAGGCGATCGCCTATGCCCAGGCCAACGGCAAGGCGGCACCGGCCACGGTCAGCAACAATTTCAGCCTGGCGGAGATGATCCAGCCGGTCTGGCCCGGCTGCATCGCCGCGGCCGATGCCGAGTGGAAAGCCTGGCTGCGGCAGCGGCGCATGCCGCTGCTGGCTTGGTCCAGCCAGGCCCGCGGCTTCTTCACCGACCGCGCCGCCCGCGACAAGCACCAGGATCCGGAGCTGGAGCGCTGCTGGTACGGCGAGGGCAATTTCCGCCGCCGCGACCGCGCCGCCGAACTCGGCGCCAGGCGGGGCAAGTCCGCCAACCAGGTGGCCCTGGCCTGGTGCCTGCACCAGGACTTCCCGGTGCTGCCGCTGATCGGCCCGCTGACGCTGGAGGAGCTGGAGGATTCGCTGCAGGCGCTCGACATCGCGCTGACGCCCGAGGAGGTGCGCTGGCTCGAAGGATAAGCCGTCGTTCCAGTCAATCCGCCGCCGGCGACGGCGGCGGAAACAGGGAGGAGACAATCATGAACAGGATGCTGTCGGGCCTCGCGGCTTTCGCCGCCGCGGGCCTTCTGTCCGGCGTCGCCATGGCCGCCACCACGGTCAAATGGCTGCACATCGAGAACACGCCGGACACCGTGGCCTGGATGGAAAGCGTCGCCCGCGCCTATGAGGCGGCGCATCCCGGCGTCGCCATCCAGATGCAGTATCTGGAGAACGAGGCCTACAAGGCCAAGCTGCCGACCACGCTGCAATCGCCGGACCGCCCGAACATCATCTACAGCTGGGGCGGCGGCGTGCTGCGCGACCAGATCAAGGCCGGGGTGATCGAGGATCTGAGCGATGCGGTGAAGGGCGAATGGGCCGACCGGATCAGCCCGGCCGCGCTCGACGCCTTCACCGTCGACGGCCATGTCTGGGGCGTGCCGGTGCTGGCCTCGCAGGTCGGCTTCTGGTTCAACAAGCCGCTTCTGGCCAAGGCCGGGGTCAAGGCCGAGGACATCAAGAGCTGGGACGACCTGCTGTCGGCGGTGAAGACGATCAAGGCCGCCGGCATCGTGCCGCTGGCGACCGGCGGCGCCGACAAATGGCCGATCCATTTCTACTGGACGCTGCTGGCCATGCGGATCGGCGGGAAGGACGCGTTCCAGGCCGCCTATGACCAGTCCGGCGACGGCTTCGACGGGCCGGTCTTCGTCAAGGCCGGCGAGGATCTGAAGGCCCTGGCGGCGCTGGACCCGTTCGAGCCCGGCTATCTCGGCCTGACCAACCCGCAGGCCGCCGGCTATTTCGGCGACGGCAAGGCGGCGATGCATCTGATGGGCAACTGGGACTATCTGAACAGCAAGAAGAACAGCGCCTCCGGCAAGGGCATCCCGGACGCCGATCTCGGCTGGTTCCCGTTCCCGACGGTGGCGGGCGGCGCCGGCCAGCCCACCGACGTGCTCGGCGGCGTCAATGGCTGGCTGGTGACCAAGGGGTCGCCGCCCGAGGCGGTCGATTTCCTGAAGTTCCTGACCAACAAGGAGAACCAGGAGAAGGCGGCGGAGCTCGGCGTCTACATCCCGGTGAACAAGGGCACGGCCGAGAAGCTGAAGAACCCGTATTTCCGGCAGATGGCCGAGAACATCGCCAAGTCCGGCTATTTCCAGGTGTTCTACGACCAGATGCTGGGCGCCAATGTCGGCCGGGTGGTGAACGACGTCGCCACCGACATCGCCTCCGGCGCCACCGACCCGAAGGACGCCGCCGGCCAGGTCCAGGAAGCCTGGGAGATGCGGTGAGCGGGATGGAGAGGCCTGTGCCATCCCCCTCACCCGAAATCGCGATGCGATTTCGACCTCTCCCCGGGGGAGAGGTGACCCTCTCCTCGGGGAGAGGGAGGGGCCCGTTGCGTTGGCAACGGGAGGGTGAGGGGGCGGCTCTGGCCCATGGGGTGATCTCACGATGACGGCCGCGACCCTCACTCATGATCACGTCGCCATCCGCCGGCGCCGCCGCGTGGCGCTGCGGACGCAGGTCGCGCCCGTGGTGCTGATGCTGGTGCCGGCCCTCGCCCTGTTCACCATCTTCGTGATCCTGCCGATGGGCGAGGCCGGCTTCTACAGCCTGTTCAAATGGAACGGCTATGGCAGCCCGGAGGATTTCGTCGGGTTCCGCAACTTCGAGCTGCTGCTGCGCAACCGCACCTTCTGGTCGGCGCTGACCAACACCGGGCTGATCATCGCGGTGTCGCTGGCGATCCAGCTGCCGCTGGCCCTGGCCATGGCGCTGCTCCTGGCCGAGAAGCTGCGCGGCCGGGTGGCGTTCCGCATGGTGTTCTTCCTGCCCTACATCCTGGCCGAGGTGGCGACCGGGCTGATCTGGCAGTTCCTCTATGACGGCCAGTACGGCGCCGTGGCGCTGATCTGGGGCTGGTTCGGGGCCCAGGCGCCCTTCGTCCTGGCCGACCGCACCCTGGCGATGGGGGCGGTGCTGGTGCTGGTGGTGTGGAAATATTTCGGCTTCCACATGATGATCTACATCGCCGGGCTGCAGAGCATCCCGTCCGAGATCATCGACGCGGCCCGGATCGACGGCGCCACGCCCTGGCAGATCGTCCGCCGGATCAAGATCCCGATGCTGCTGCCGACGATCCGGCTGTCGGTGTTCTTCTCGGTGGTCGGGGCGCTGCAGCTGTTCGACATGGTGATGGCGCTGACCCGGGGCGGCCCGTCCAACGCCACCCATTCGCTGGTGACCTATCTCTACACCTTCGGCCAGATGCGGATGGAGATCGGCTTCGGCAGCGCCGTCGGCGTGGTGCTGTTCCTGATCTGCGTCACCTTTTCGATCGTCTATCGCCGCACCCTGATGCGCGGGGATTAGGAAGGCCATGGCTGCGCCCACGCTCCGCCCCTCGCTCCTGCCGCAATACCTGGTGCTGCTCGCAGTCGCCGGCATCGTGCTGGTGCCGCTGATCGCCGCTGGGCTGGGCGGCTTCAAGACTCTGGGCGAGCTGCGGGTCAACCCGCTCGGCCTGCCGGCCAGCTGGGCCGGCCCGGTCTATTGGGAGATCCTGGGCTCGGCGCGGCTGTGGCGGATGCTGTTCAACTCCGCCGTCATCGCCGGCCTGACCGTCGGGCTGGTGCTGATCGTCGGGTCGATGGCGGCCTTCATCTTCGCCCATGTGGTGTTCTTCGGCAGCCGCATGCTGCTGAACTACCTGCTGCTGGGGCTGATGTTCCCGGCGGCGACGGCGATGCTGCCGCTGTTCATCCGGGTCCGCGACCTCGGCCTGCTCGACACCTATTGGGGCGTGGTGCTGCCGCAGGTCGCCTTCGGCCTGGGCATGGCGATCCTGATGCTGCGCGGCTTCTTCCGCCAGCTGCCGCACGAGCTGTGGGAGGCGGCGCGGGTCGACGGCTGCGGCTATTTCCAGTTCTACCTGCGGATCACTCTGCCGCTGTCGCGGCCGATCCTGGCGACGGTGGCGGTGTTCTCCCTGGTCGCCAGCTGGAACAGCTACCTGCTGCCGCTGATCATGTTCAACACGCCCGAGATGTATCCCTGGCCGCTCGGGATCATGAACTACCAGGGCGAGTATTCCACCGAATGGAACAAGATCCTGGCCTTCGTCACCCTGACGCTGGCGCCGGCGATCGTGTTCTTCCTGCTGGCCCAGCGCCACATCGTCGCCGGCCTGGCGAAGGGCGCGGTGAAGGGATAGTCCTCCGGCCGGGTCAGACTGGTCTATCGCCCAGGATGGTCGCCCGGTGCATCACCCGCCGGTTCGGCAGGTAGTCGGCCAGGGCGTAGTGCTGGGTGCAGCGGTTGTCCCAGAAGGCGACGTCGCCCGCTTTCCAGCGCCAGCGCACGGTGAATTCCGGCTTCGCCACATGGTCGAACAGGAAGCGCAGCACCGCGTCGCTCTCCTTGGCCGAGAAGCCGAGGATGCGGGTGGTGAAGCCCTCGTTGACGAACAGCCCCTTGCGGCCGGTCACCGGATGGGTGCGCACCACCGGGTGGATCACCGGCGGGTTCTTGTCGCGCGCGATCTGCCAGCGCTCGCGCTCCTCCGGCGCGGTGAAGCGCTCCGGCGGGAAGGATCTGGCGAAGTCGTGCAGCGCCGTCAGCCCGGTCAGGAAGGCCTGCCAGGGCGCCGACAGCGCCTCGAAGGCGGCGGTGCTGCTGGACCAGCTGGTGTCGCCGCCGAAGGGCGGCAGCTGCTTCGCCGCCAGCACCGCGCCCAGCGGCGGGGTCTCGATGAAGGTGACGTCGGTGTGCCAGTTGTCGTTGTCCGGCTGGTTGTCCGGATGGGTGTCGAGGATGATGATCTCCGGCACCTCCTTGACGTGCGGATAGACCGGATGGACGTGCAGCGTGCCGAAGCGGGCGGCGAAGTCGCGCTGCGCCGCCGGATTCAGCTCCTGGCCCTCGAAGAACAGCACATGGTGCTGCAGCAAAGCGCGGTTGATCGCGGCGATGGTGGCGTCGCCCAGCGGCTGCGCCAGATCGATGCCGCGCAGCACCGCGCCGATGGCAGGGTTCAGCGGCTGGACGGAGAGGAGGGTCGACAGGCTGTCGGGCATGGCGGGACCTCTCTGTTTTCGGTTGGTTTCAGGGGGGAAAGGGATGTCAGCCGCGCCCGTGCCAGGGCGTCAGCCGGCGCTGCAGCAGGCGCAGCAGAACTTCCAGCAGGAAGGCGATGGCGGCGATCACCAGGATGCCCAGCACCACCACGTCGGTGACCAGGAACTGCGCCGCGCTCTGGATCATGAAGCCGAGGCCGCTGGTGGCGGCGACCAGCTCGGCCGCCACCAGGGTGGACCAGCCGACGCCGAGGCCGATGCGCACCCCGGTCAGGATCTCCGGCAGCGCGTTCGGCAGGATGACATGGCGCAGCAGCTGGGCCCGGGTGGCGCCCAGCGAGCGGGCGGCGCGCAGCCGGTCGGACGGCACGCCGCGCACCCCGGCCGCGGTCGAGATCGCGATCGGGGCGAAGATGGCCAGGAAGATCACCAGGACCTTCGAGGTTTCGCCGATGCCGAACCAGATCACGATCAGCGGCAGATAGGCCAAGGGCGGGATCGGCCGGTAGAACTCGATCAGCGGGTCCAGGATGCCGCGCGCCACCCGGCTGGTGCCGATGGCGATGCCGACCGGAATCGCGACCACCAGCGCCAGCGCCAGGGCGGCGAAGACGCGGCCGAGGCTGGCGGCGAGATGTTGCAGCAGCGTCACGTCGGCGAAGCCGACGGAGGCCGTGGTGACCAGCTTGCCGAGCACCGCCTGCGGCGTCGGCAGGAACAGGGGCGGGACGAGGCCGAGATTGGAGACGAGCCCCCACATCAGGAGGAGGCCCGCCACCGTGGCGAGGCTGATCAGCCGCGTCCCGCGGCCCTTGCCGCGGCGCCGCGCGATCGGCGCCGTGCGGGCATCGGCAGGCGCCGGTTTCTGGAGCGCGACATCGGCCATGTCAGGCCGCCTCGCGCTCGAAGATCAGGTCCATCACCTGCTCGCGCAGGGCGATGAAGCCGGGGTCGGACTTGATCCGGCGCGCCGGCTCGCCGCTACAGTAGCGGCGGCCGAAATCCAGCCGCAGCTCCTCCACGATGCGGCCGGGCCGCGGTGACATCACCACCAGCCGGGTCGCCAGGAACAGGGCTTCCTCGATGCTGTGGGTGATCAGGAACAGGCTCTTGCCGGTGCGGTGCCACAGGTCCAGCAGCAGCTCCTGCATCCGCTCCCGCGTCAGCGCGTCGAGCGCGCCCAGCGGCTCGTCCAGCAGCAGCACCTCGGGGTCGGCGGCCAGCGCCCGGGCGAGGCCGACCCGCTGCCTCATGCCGCCCGACAGCTCCCACAGCCGCTGCCCTTCGAAGCCCTCCAGCCCGACCAGCCGCAGGATGCGCCGGGCCCGGTCGTCGCGCTCGGCCGGCGGAATGCCGCGCAGCCGCAGCGCGAAGCCGACATTGCCCAGCACGTCAAGCCAGGGGAACAGGGCGTCGTCCTGGAAGACGACGCCCCGCTCCACCCCAGGTCCGGTTACACGAACGCCGCCGAGTGTGACCGTCCCTGCCTCGGGGGCCAGGAAGCCCGCCATCAGGTTCAACAGCGTGGTCTTGCCGCATCCCGACCGGCCGAGGGCGACGACGAATTCGCCCGGCTCGATCGCGAGGGTGATCCGGTCCAGCGCGCGGATGTCGCCATCCGCCGCAGGGTAGGTCACCGAAACGGCCTCCACCGCCAGAACCGACATGGGCCTCTCCTGCGCCCGGTTCAGTTCGTCGCTGTGGTCGCGGCGACGAAACGGGCGTCGACGTAAGCGCCATAATCCTCCAGCGCCTGGTCGATCTTGCCCTGCTCCTTCAGAAATGTCGCGGTGTCCGCGATCGCCTTGGCCGTGCCGCCGCCCAAGAGGGCCGGCCCGGCCTGCTCCGCCTTCACCGGGAAGACGCTGCCCTGCAGCAACGCCGGGATCTCCTCCGGCTTCGCCCCGGTCAGCTTGGCGATCTTGGCGACCTGCTCCGACTCCGCGCTCCACGCCTTCGGATCGGCGCGATAGGCGGCGTATTCCTTCAGGGTCACATCGGCGAAGGCCTGCACCGCCGCGGGATCCGCCGCGATCAGGTCGGCCCGGGCGATCCAGGCGTCGAAGGTCGGCGCGCCCCAGCCGGCGACCTCGGTCGAGGTGACCAGGACCGTGCCGGTCTCCTTGATCTTGCCCAGCGCCGGGTCCCAGACATAGGCGGCGTCGATGTCGCCGCGCTGCCAGGCCGCCGCGATCTCCGGCGGCCGGAGGTTCAGGATGCGGAGCGAGGCCGGGTCGATGCCCCAATGCTTCAGCGCCGCCAGCAGGCTGTAATGGGTGGTCGAGACGAAGGGCACGGCCACGGCCTTGCCGGCCAGGTCGGCCGGCTTGGCGATGCCGGCGCCGTTGCGCACCACCAGCGCCTCGGCGTCGCCGATGCCGATGGCGACCAGGATGGTGCGGACCGGCAGCTCGCGGCTGGCCGCGGCGGCCAGCGGGCTGGACCCGACATAGCCGATCTGCACCCCGCCCGAGGCGATGGCGGCGATGACGTCGGCGCCGCTGTCGAATTTGCGCCATTCGATCGGGCGGCCGATCGCCTTCTCGTACAGGCCGTCGGCCTGCGCCACCTTGGCCGGCTCAACCGTGCTCTGGTAGCCGATGGTCAGCGGCTCCGCGGCCCGGGCGTAGTTGCCGATGACCACGGCGGCCGCACCGGCCAGCAGGGACCATCGCAGGATCTGGACGAACATTCGGGATAGTCCTCGAACGAACAGGCGCACACGCAGGGCCGGTCGCGCATCGAACCCGGTCAGGGAGCGCGGATCAGTCGGCCGGGGCGCCGTTATGGAATGGGGGAAGCGGCGGGGCTCAGGCTTGGCCGCAACAGCCGGGATCGCAGAAGGCAGACATGGGCTTCGACTCCTCGAGACCACGAACCCGGTCGTGGTGCTTAGCGTTTGGTGACGCGGCGCAAGCTTCACAGAAAATTGCCGCGGCGCGATCCCGGACAGGATCGACAGGACACAGGTTTTCACAGCCGCCCGGATTAAGTCAACAGGATTCAACAACAACGCTTCACGGTTGTTGAATAAATCACACGTTCCGCAGGTTATATACTTCAAGGACTGCCCTCCTGGCCTTATGACCGGATGGGCCGCAACCGGTCATTTCCGGATGCAAAAAATTTTAGGCAAATCTACGCATACCATGATGTTCGGGCGTATGATGTCACCATGGCACAGGTGAGCCCATCCCTTTCAGACCGGGGGCCGCGAGCAGTTTCGACGGCACTGGCGGGCCGCTGGCCTTGGGGAGAGTCATTTCATGGCAGTCATCAATGGCACCAACGGCGCCGACAATTTGGTCGGGACCAGCGCCGCTGACACGATCAACGGACTGGGCGGCAACGACACCATCAATGCCGGCACCCGGCCGACCGCCCCCGGCTCCGGCGTCGACGTGGTCGACGGCGGCACGGGCTTCGACACGCTGGTGGTCAATTGCTCCGGCGAGACCCAGTCGGTGCAGCTGTTCACCGGCGGGTCGCCGACCTTCCAGGTCCGCTCGACCACCGGCAATTTCTACGTCGACGCCTACAACATGGAGGCGGTGAACTTCACCGGCGGCTCCGGCAACGATTCGATCGATACCGGCGAGCGCTCCGGCGCGGTGAATGGCGGCGCCGGCATCGACCACTGGCTCGCCAATCTGGGCGGGCTGTTCACCGGCGTGACCTTCACCCTGGGGACCACGACGTCGATCGCGGCGGCCGGGCTGAGCTCGATCCTCAGCGTCGAGCGCATCAGCCTGACCACCGGCGCCGGCAACGACACGATCACCGGCGGTGCCCAGGCCGACAGCATCAACACCGGCGACGGCAACGATGTCATCGACGCCAGGACGCGGCCGACGGTGGCCGGGTCCGGGGTCGATGTGGTCGATGGCGGGCTGGACAGCGACACCCTGATCGTCAACGCCGCGGCCGAGACCCAGGCGGTGCAGCTGTTCACCGGCGGGTCGCCGACCTTCCAGGTGCGGTCGAGCTCCGGCAATTTCTACGTCGATGCTTACAATATGGAGGTGATCAAGTTCACCGGCGGCTCCGGCGCGGACTTCATCCAGACCGGCACCCGCGGCGGCACGGTGGACGGCAGCGCCGGCATCGACCACTGGGAGGCCGACCTCAGCGCGTTGATCTCGGGCGTGGCGTTCCAGCTGGGGACCACGACCTCGATCGCTGCGGCGGGGCTGACCTCGATCCTCAACCTCGAACGCCTGACGCTGACCACAGGCAGCGGCAACGACAACATCATCGGCGGTACCCAGGCCGACACCATCAACACCGGCAACGGCAACGACGTGATCAACGCCAGGTTGCGGCCGACGGCGCCGGGATCCGGGGTCGATGTGGTCGACGGCGGCGCCGGCAGCGACACCCTGGTCGTCTACTGCGCCACCGAAACCCAGGCAGTGCAGCTGTTCACCGGCGGGTCGCCGACCTTCCAGCTGCGGTCGAACTCCGGCAATTTCTACGTCGACGCCTACAACATGGAGACGGTGGCCTTCACCGGCGGCGCGGGGGCCGACTTCATCCAGACCGGCACCCGCGGCGGAACGGTGAATGGCGGCGCGGGCATCGATCATTGGGACGCCGATCTCAGCGGGCTGGTCTCAAGCGTGGCCTTCACGCTGGGGACCACGACGTCGATCGCGGCGGCGGGGCTGACCTCGATCCTCGGGCTCGAGCGCATCAAACTGATCACCGGCGCCGGCAACGACGCCATCGTCGGCGGGTCCCAGGCCGACAGCATCACCACCGGGGCCGGCAACGACAGCATCAACGCCAGGATCCGGCCGACCGCGGCGGGGTCCGGGGTCGACGTGGTCGATGGCCAGGCGGGCACCGATGCGCTGGTGGTCGACGCCTCGGCCGAGACCCTGGCGGTGCAGTTGTTCGCCGGCGGCTCGCCGAGCTTCCAGGTCCGGTCGAACAGCGGCAATTTCTATGTCGACGCCTACAACATGGAGACGGTGACCTTCAGCGGCAGCAGCGCCGGCGACACCATCGGCGGCAACATCGGCGCCGACACGCTGAACGGCCGGGCCGGCGCCGATTCGATCGATGGCGGGCTGGGCGACGACAAGATCGACGCCGGCACCGAGGCCGATTCGATCCGCGGCGGCCGCGGGGCCGATACCATCACCGCCGGCGCCGGCAACGACACGATGCGCTACGGCTCGGTGCTCGATTCCTGGGTGGCCGGCGCCAAGATCGACAGCGTCGCCGACTTCGTCAGCGGCTTCGACAAGTTCGACCTGTCGGAAATCGACGCCAACAACATCGGGGCGGATGGCAACCAGGCCTTCACCTTCATCGGCGGGGCCGGCTTCTCTGCCGTCCGCGGCCAGCTGCGCTCGGCGGCCGGGGTGGTCGAGGCCGATGTGAACGGCGACGGCGTCGCCGATTTCCGCATCGTGCTGGCCAACGGCGCTGCGGCCGCCGCGGCCGATTTCGTGCTGTAGCGGCGGCTCCGCCCCCGGACGGGGGATCCGGGCATCGCACACCCGGATTCCCCTCCGGCTCCGGCCCGTCTATGGTCCGGCCATGCCAAGCCGGACCGATCCCAAGGTGTCGCCCGCCCTTCTCGCCGTCGCCGGCCTCGACCGCCCGGTGGCGCTGCGCCGCAATGCCCGGGCGCGGCGCCTGTCGCTGCGGCTCGACCCGGCGCTCGGCGAGGTGGTGGTGGTGGCGCCGCCGCGGGTGCCGCCGCAGGTGATCGCCGATTTCGTCAACCGCCACGCCGAATGGGTGCGCCGCCGCCGCGCCGCCATGCCGGTCCGGACGCCGTTCCTGCCCGGCGCCGAGATCCCGATCCTCGGCGTGCCGCACCGGATCATCCATGACCCCGCGGCCGGCCGGGGCGTCCGCAGCGCCGATGGCGAGCTCAAGGTCGGCGGCCCCGCCGAGCATCTCGGCACCCGCCTCGCCGCCTGGCTGCAGGCGGAGGCGCGGCGCCAGCTCCTGGCCCGCAGCCGGGCGGCGGCGCTGAAGCTCGGCGTCACCGTCGCCGCGGTGTCGGTGCGCGACACCCGCAGCCGCTGGGGCAGCTGCGCCTCCAGCGGCCGGCTCAGCTATTCCTGGCGCCTGCTGCTGGCGCCCGAAGCCGTGCTCGACTACGTGGTGGCGCACGAGGTGGCGCATCTGGTCGAGATGAACCATTCGGCGCGCTTCTGGGCGGTGGTCGACCGGCTGCACCCGGATGCCGACCGCTGCCGCGCCTGGCTGAAGGCCAAGGGACAGGACCTGCATCTCTATGGCTGATCGGGTTGCCGGGGCCGGGGGCATGCAGCCCTCGGCCATCATCGCCGTCGTCCTGACATTGCTGACCGGCTTCGGGCCGATGTCGACGGATGTCTATCTGCCGTCGCTGCCGTCGCTGGTCACCGCCTTCGACACCGACGTCGCCACGGTGCAGCTGACGCTCAGCGTCTTCCTGGTCGGCTTCGCCGTGGCCCAGCTGGTCTATGGCCCCGTCTCCGACCGCTTCGGTCGGCGTCCGGCGATCCTGGCCGGGGTGACCATCTTCACCGCCGCCAGCATTGCCTGCGCGCTCGCCACCTCGATCGAGATGCTGATCCTGTGCCGGTTCCTGCAGGCGCTCGGCGCCTGCTGCGGCCCGGTGCTGGGCCGGGCCGTGGTGCGCGACCTGTACGGGCCCGAACGCTCGGCCCGCATCCTCGCCTACATGTCGATGGCGATGGCGCTGGCGCCGGCGATCGGCCCGATCATCGGCGGCGTCCTGCAGCAGGAATTCGGCTGGCAGGCCACCTTCTGGCTGCTGGTCGGCTTCGGCGTGCTGATGCTGGCCTCGGTCCTCGGCCTGCTCGGCGAAAGCAACCGGCACCGCGACCCGCTGGCCACCAGCCCGGCCCGGCTGGTGCGCAACTATGCCAGCCTGCTGCGCCACCGCCGCTACATCGGCTATGTCGCGATCGTCGCCTGCAGCTACAGCGCGATCTTCACCTTCATCTCCGGCTCGTCCTTCGTGCTGTCCGGCATGCTCGGCCTGTCGCCGCCGGTCTACGGCGCCTGCTTCGGCATCGTCTGCATCGGCTACATCTGCGGCACCTTCACCTCCGGCCGCCTGACGCTGCGGCTCGGCATCGACCGGATGATCGCGATGGGGACGCTGGTGATGCTGGCCGGGGCCGTGGCGATGGCGGCGCTGGCCGCCGGCGGCGTGTTCACCGTCTGGGCCGTGGTCGGCCCGTTCTTCGTGGTGATGATCGGCGTCGGCCTAACCCTGCCCAACGCCATCGCCGGGGCGATCGCGCCGTTCCCGGCCATGGCCGGCACCGCCTCGGCGCTGATGGGCTTCCTGCAGATGACGCTGGCCGCCCTGGTCGGCATCGCCATCGGCCACGCCACCGGCACCGACGGCCTGCCGATGGCGCTGGCCGTGCTGCTGACGACGCTCGGGGCGCTGGCGGCGTTCCGGTTCCTGGTCAAATCCACGGCGGCGCGTTGATGGGTCTGCTTCGAAAGGCGAGATTGAGCATTATATCCGTTTGGATATAATTCGATGGGATGAAATTGCCGTCAATGTGCTGCACTGCCTTCAAAAGAAAACGCAGGCGACCAGCAGGCGCGACATCGAACTCGCCCGATCGCGGTTTCTCGAGCTTGTCCGGGGTGCAGAATGACCCAGACCTTCGACAGCGTGTGGGATGCCATCGCCGATACGCCCGAACAGGCCGCCAATCTGCGCATGCGGGCAGAACTGATGACGCAGATTGCCGAGATCATCAACGAGAACGGCTGGAAACAGGCCGAAGCCGCCGCGCATTGCGGCGTGACCCAGCCCCGCATCAACGACCTGCTTCGTGGCCGCGTGTCCCGCTTTTCCCTCGACGCCCTAGTGAACATCGCGACGGCGCTCGGCCGCCGCGTGCATGTCGCGCTGGACGCCGCGTGATGGAGACGACGCTGCAGCGGAGATGAGGTGTCAGCCCTTCGACCGCACGGCCACCCGGAACGGCCGGATTTCGATGTCGTGCCACACCCCGCCGGTGACGTAAGGGTCAGCGTCGATGATGGCGTCCAGCGTCGCCCGGTCCGGGACCTCGTAGACCAGCGTGGAGCCGATCATCCGGCCGTCGTCGTCCAGGATCGCGCCGCCGATGATGATCACGCCCGCCTCCACATGGGGCCGGGCGCCGGCCAGATGCTGCTCGCGCACCGCCTGGCGCCGGGCCGGCGCCTCGGCATCGGTGCCGTCCTTCGCGATCACCAGGAACTGCATGGCTTTCCTCCCTTATCGATCCGCCAAGCATAGCGGCGTTCGGCCCGGTCGCAACCGGACCGGCGATC
Organism: Mycobacterium sp. KBS0706; assembly: GCF_005938675.2. Lineage (GTDB taxonomy): Bacteria > Pseudomonadota > Alphaproteobacteria > DSM-16000 > Inquilinaceae > Inquilinus. The sequence goes on along the minus strand of NZ_VCCH02000017.1, from coordinate 8,898 downwards.
TGCTACCCAGGGGCACGAGTTTCGGGTGGAGGATGAAATGAAGGTCGAGGGTCTGGCGGCGGTGGTCACCGGGGCGGGGTCGGGCATGGGGGCGGCGACCGCCCGGGCCCTGGCTGCGGCGGGCGCCAAGGTGGCGCTGCTCGACCTCAACCGCGACGCGGCCGAAGCGGTGGCGGGCGAGATCGGCGGCCTGGCCGTGGCCTGCGATGTCGGCGACGGCGAATCCGTGACGGCGGCGCTGGCGCAGGCGCGGGCGGCGCATGGCACGGCGCGGATCGCCGTGGCCTGTGCCGGCATCGCCCCGGGCGCCCGGCTGGTCGGCCGCGACGGCCCGCACGACCCGGCGCTGTTCGAGCGCGTGATCCGGGTCAACCTGCTCGGCACCTTCCACCTGCTGCGCCTGACCGCCGCCGCCATGGCGGCGGAGGATCCGCTGCCGGAGGCGGCCAGCGCCTCCGGCGAGCGCGGCCTGTTCGTCGCCACCGCCTCGGTCGCCGCCTATGAAGGCCAGGTCGGTCAGGTCGCCTATTCCGCCTCCAAGGGCGGGGTGGTCGGGCTGACCCTGCCGGCGGCGCGCGACCTGGCCAAGAGCGGCATCCGGGTGATGACGGTGGCGCCGGGGCTGATCGGCACGCCGATGATCGAGGCCATGCCGCAGCAGGTCCAGGACAGCCTGATCGCCACCACCCTGTTCCCGCAACGCCTGGGCCGGCCGGAGGAGTTCGCGCAGCTGGTCCTGCACATCGCCGCCAACGAGATGCTGAACGGTTCGGTGATCCGCCTCGACGGCGCAGTGCGGCTGGCGCCGCGATGAGCACAATCCCGAAGCCGGGCTTGGCCGAGCCGCCGTCGATCGACGACCTGATCGAGCTGGCGGAAGAGGGGTTCGAGCGGGTTCCGGCGCGGCTGCGGGCCATGGTCCGCGGCGTTGCCATCCAGGTCGTCGACTTCCCGGATGACGAGGTGCTGGACGAGATGGGGCTGGAGAGCCCGTTCGACCTGCTCGGCCTCTACACCGGTACGCCGTTCGGGCAGAAGACCTTCGCGATCGCGACCCGGCCGGACATGATCTTCCTCTACCGCCGGCCGATCCTGGATTACTGGTGCGAGACCGGCGAGGATCTCGGCCATGTCGTCCGCCACGTGCTGATCCACGAGATCGGCCACCATTTCGGCTTCTCCGACGACGACATGGAGGCGCTGGAGCGCGAGGCGGACGGGGAGGGCTGAGGCGTCCGAGCCCGGGCTCTCACCCCTCCAGCAGGTGGCCGAGGGCGCGCAGCGGGCGCAGGCGGTCGCAGACGATCTTGGTGATGGCCAGCATCGGCACCGCCAGGATGGCGCCGGGCACGCCCCACATCCAGTACCAGAAGATCAGGGCCAGGATCACCGCCACCGGGTTGATGGTGAAGCGCCGCGCCAGTACCATCGGTGTGATCCATTCGCCCTCGGCGACATGGATGCCGAGATACAGCGCCGCCGGCAGGAGCGCGATCCAGGTCGGGCCGTCGGCCACCAGCCCGACCGCCAGGAACAGCGCCACGCCGAAGAACGGGCCCAGGATCGGCACGAAGTTCAGGCAGAAGGCGACGGCACCCCACAGCACCGGCGCCGGGATGCCGCAGGCCCACATCACCAGCGCCGTGGCGACGCCGACCACGGCGTTGATCACGGTGACGGTCAGCAGATAGGCGGACAAATCGTGCTCGATCCGCAGCGAGATCGCCACCGCCTCCCGCTTCTCCTCGAAATTGGGCAGGATCTCGACGAAGCGGCGCAGGAAGATGTCGCCGAACACCAGCAGGTAGAACAGGATCAGCAGCGTCTCGAACAGGTGCGAGGCGACGGTGCTGGTGCCGGCGAAGACGGCGGTGACGATGTCGGTCGGATGCTCCAGCAGCGTGCCGGCGCCGCCGAAATGCACGCCCATCTGCGCCAGCCGTTCCTGCAGCTGGTGCAGCGGGTCGGCGATGAAGGCGAACTTGGCCTGCAGCGCCGCCCATTCGTTCGACAGGTTGCCGGCCCATTCGGCGGCCGGGCTGGTCAGCAGCGCGCCGATGCCGGCGAAGATCGCCAGCAGCAGCAGGATGGCGGCGATGGCCCCGGCTGCGCGCGGGATCCGCCCCTTCTCCAGCAGCCGGACCAGCGGCTGCAGCAGCAGCTTCAGCACCACGGCCAGCACGACCGGCAGGACCAGGTCGCGCGCGACATACAGCGCGGCCGTCAGCGCCAGCAGGCACAGGATGCCGAGGAACACCGTCTTCGGGTCCTGCGGCAGCGGCATCTCCGGGACATGGTCGTCGCCGTTGCGCCCATGGGCGGGATCGATAGTCATGGGCTGGTCCTGGAGTGACGGGGGCGCGGCGGCCATCAGGCGTCGCCCGCCAGCGCGGCCGCGGTCCTGGCCCGCAGCACCGGCAGAAGCTCCGCCTCGAACCACGGGTTGCGCTTCAGCCAGCCGGTGTTGCGCCAGCTCGGATGCGGCAGCGGCAGGAAATCGGGCAGGCAATCGCGCCAGGCGGCCACCGTCTGCGCCACGCTCGGCTGCCGCCGCTGGCCGAGGTAATAGGCCTGGGCCAGGCCGCCCACCAGCAGGGTCAGCCGGATCCCGGGCAAGAGCGGCCGCAGCCGCGGGTGCCAAGTATCGGCGCAGATCCGCGGCGGCGGATAGTCGCCGCCCTTCGGATCGGTGCCGGGGAAGCAGAAGCCCATCGACACCAGCGCCACCCGGTCCTCGTCGTAGAAGGCGTCGCGGTCGAGGCCGAGCCATTGCCGCAGCCGGTCGCCGCTGGCGTCGGTCCAGGACAGGCCGGAGGCCTGCACCCGCGCACCGGGCGCCTGGCCGACGATCAGCAGGCGCGCGGTCGTGGTCGCGCGCAGCACCGGGCGCGGCGCATGCGGCCACCGCCCGGCGCAGATCCGGCAGGCCCGCGCCGCCGCCACCACCGCCGCCAGATCATCCGTCGCCGCCATTGCCATGCGACCGGTCTAGGCCGTTCGCAGGCCGCGGCCAAGCATCGGCGATGTCCGGTCACCGATGCGCCGGCCGCGGGGCGGGCGGAGGGAACTCCTGTCAGGTCCCTATGTGGCCGCCATCGGTCCGCCGGATCACGATCACCGAGGGCCGGGGCGGCACGCCCTCGCGGAAATCCGGCCAGCGCGTGGTCACGGCGTCCAGCGTCTCGGAATCCTCGCCCGGATGCTGCACCGACAGGAACAGCGTGCGGCCGTCCGGGGTGAAGCAGGGGCTGCTGCATTCCGACCCGCGCGGCGGCGAATAGAACAGCTTCGGCAGCGCCCGGCCCGGCCCCTCGGTGTCGAGGACGTAGAGCGCGTCGTTGAAGCCGGCATCCGGCGGGCCGTCGGTGCAGACATACATCCGCCCGGCCGGGTCGAAGGCGATGTTGTCGGGGTCGGTGAACCAGCCATTGGCCGAGGTGTCGGGGTGATAGCGCGCCTGGGCCTCGGGCTTCGCCGGGTCGCCGCACAGGATGAAGATGTCCCAGCCGTAGTGGGCGGCGGCGTGGTCGATGCGGCCTTCGGCGCCGGGCGGCACCAGTTCCAGCACATGGCCCTCGGGGTTCGGCGCCCGCGGATTGGCGGCGTTGATCTGCCCCGCCTCGATGTCCTCGTTCTCGGTCAGGGCGACATAGATCTTGCCCGTGACCGGGTTGACCGTGAAGCCTTCGGGATTGTCCATCGGCGTGGCCCCGGCCAGGTCGGCGGCCAGGCGGGTCTTGATCGCCACGTCGCCCTGGCTGGCGAAGCCGTTCTCGGCGGTCAGCCTGCCCTCGCCCTGGACCAGCGGCAGCCAGTCCAGCGTGTGGTCGGGGTTGAACCGGGCGACATGCAGCGTGCCCTCGTCCAGCAGGTCGCGGTTGGCGGCGCGGTCCTGCGGGTTCCACGGTTTCGCCGTGACGAATTTGTACAGGTAGTCGAAATCATGGTCGTCGGCCATGTAGACCACCACGCGGCCGTCCGGCGCGACGACGCAGCCGGCATTCTCATGCGCCATGCGGCCCAGCGCGGTGCGCTTCACCGGCTGCGCCCCGGGGTCGTAGGGGTCGATCTCCACCACCCAGTCGAAGCGGTGCGCCTCGTTCGGCTCGCGCTCGTAGTGGAAGCGGTCGTGGAACCGGCCCCAGCCATAGCTGTCCTCGGCCTCGTCGGCGCCGTAGCGGGCAAGCAGCTTCGCGTGCTCGGACTTGGTCGGGTCGCCGCCGAACCAGCCGTCGAAGCCCTCCTCGCAGGACAGCACCGTGCCCCAGGGCGTCATGCCGCCATTGCAGTTGTCGAAGGTGCCGAGGACCGTGCGGCCCTCGGGATCCGCGGTCGTGCGCATCAGCGGGTGGCCGGCGGCGGGGCCGGCGATCCGGATCGGCGTCGCCGGCGTGATCCGGCGGGCGTAGCGGCTGCCGGGCACCACCTGCCAGCCCGTGCCGTCGTCCCGCACCTCGATCACCGAGCAGCCGATCGCGGCCATGGTGACCGCGACCTGCGCCTCGGTCAGCTTTTCGCCGGCGTCGTCCTCGGTCAGGCCCGGCCACATCAGCTGCGGGTTCGGGTATTCGTGGTTGACGAACAGCAGCCCGTGGTCGGAGCGGTCGGACCCGATCGGCAGCGGCAGATAGACCAGCAGGTCGTTGTTCATGCCGAACTGCCGTTCGGCCGCCGCCGCACTCATGGCGGCGGGGTCGAACTCTGGCGCCTCGGGCAGCAGCTTGTCGCCCCAGCGGATCAGCACCTTGCGGTCATAGCCGGCGGCGATGTGGTCGCGGTCGTCCATCACCCGCGCCAGCTCGGCGAAGCTCGCGCTGCTTTCGGCGGCCTCGGCGCGCCCGCCGGGCAGGGCCAGGGCTGCGACGGTGGCGGCGGAGCCCAGCAGCAGGCCGCGGCGCGACAGGCTGGCCTGTACCAGGGCCGACAGCGGCGGGGCCTCGACCGCGGCGCTGCGCCGGACGACCCGGCCCTTGTCGGTGGTGGCGTAGCGGCCGGCGGGCAGGCCGGCGAGGCGGCGCCGGGCGCGGAGGCGCTTGGTCATGGCGGAGATCCTGCTGGGATGGACGCGGGATCCTCCGCCGGCTCGGCGATGGCCGGGTGACGGGCCGATGAAGTTTTGGTGACGGCGCGGTCGCCGTCAGCGCTTCGGGAATTCGCCCGCCAGCAGCGCCTCGACCAGCGCCGGCACCAGCCGGGTCGCCGGGCCGTGGCGGCGGATGTGGAACAGGCCGGAGCCCTCGCCGGGCTCCAGGTTCAGCTCGACCGTCAGGGCGCCGGCGTCCAGCGCCTGGTGAACAAAGGCGGCGGCCGGGTAGACGGTGCCGGAGGTGCCGATCGACACGAACAGGCGGCAGCCGGCCAGCGCCGCCTCGATCTCGTCCATCGCCAGCGGCATCTCGCCGAACCAGACCACGTCCGGCCGCATCCCGCCGGCCTCGCCGCAGCCGGGGCAGGGGGTGTCGACCGACAGGTCTTCCGTCCAGGGATGGCCGGCGCCGCAGGACAGGCAGCGGGCGCGGTTCAGCTGCCCGTGCATATGGACCGGCCGGCGGCTGCCGCCGCGCTCGTGCAGGTCGTCGACATTCTGGGTGACCAGCAGCACCGGGCCCGGCCAGTCGCGCTCCAGCCGCGCCAGCGCCGCATGCGCTGCGTTCGGCTGCACCGCCGGGTCGGCGAGGGTGCGGCGGCGGGCGTTGTAGAAGCCGTGCACGCGATCCGGATCGCGCTCGAACGCCTCGGGCGTGGCCACATCCTCCAGCCGGACGCGGGTCCACACCCCGCCGGCGTCGCGGAAGGTGTCGAGGCCGCTCTCCTTCGAGATGCCGGCCCCGGTCAGGATCACGATCGGATCGCCGGGCTCGATTCGTCTCATGCGTCGATGATGAAGGCGGCAGGGCCGGGGCTCAACGGCCCTTGTCGACGCGCCGCGGGTCCCAATCTGATGCGTATGACGACCGCCGCAGCGCTGCCCGTCCCCTTGCCCCTGCCGCCCGACGCCATGGCCGAGCTGGCCGCGGCGAAGGCGGTGCTCGACCACGACACGCTGGTGGCCAGGCTGTCGGCCCTGGCGGGGACGCCGGTCGAGGCGCTGAAGCGCAACCTGCCGGCCGGGGTGCAATCCGTGCTGGACGATGCCGTCCGCCGCGCGTTGACGACGGCGCTGAAGGCGGCGCTGCGCAGCCGCCCCGGCCACCGGGTGCCGCGTGGGCCCGAGGCCTGGCTGCATCGCGGCCTGGCGGCGGCCAGCGGCGCCGCCGGCGGCGGCTTCGGCCTGCCCGGCACGCTGCTGGAGCTGCCGGTCTCCACCGCCCTGCTGCTGCGCCAGATCGCGGCCGAGGCCGCGGCGGCGGGGGAGGATCCGTCCAGCCCCGAGACCGCGATCGAATGCCTGAAGGTCTTCGCCCTGGGCCGGCCGGACCCATCCGACGACGCGGTCGAGACCGGCTATCTGGCGACGCGGATCGCGCTCGCCCGGGTGGTGCCGAACGCGACCGCCATGGTGATGCCGCGGCTGGTCTCGATGGTCGCCGCCCGGTTCAGCGGCCCGGTGCTGCTGAAGCTGTCGGCCCAGGCCGCGCCGGTGCTGGGCGCCGCCGCCGGCGCCACGGTCAACCTGGCTTTCCTGGAGCATTTCCGGCGCCTGGCCCGCGCCCATTTCACCGTGCGGCGGTTGGAGCGCCTCCACGGCGCCGCGGCGGTGCGGCTGGCCTATGAGAGCCTGCGGCCGACCCCGCCGCCGCCGGACCTGACGGTGCTGCCGAAGAGGCGCGGCTAGACCCAATCCCTTTGGTCATGGCGAGCCCCGCAGGGGCGCGGCCATCCAGCGTCACCGTCCTCTGGATGGCCACGTCGCTTCGCTCCTCGCCATGACGGATTCATTATTGCATACATATTTTGTTGTATAAATCACGATGCAGAAAAGATATGTGAATTATCAAGCGGTGCATTGCTGCGCCGTTCTGTCTGCCCGAGGCCTGCCATGACCACCCTCGCTTTGCCGCTGCTCGACCTGTCCCGGCTCGATGCCGGCCCGGCGGCGCGCCGGGCCTTCCTGGACCAGCTGCGTGCGGCGGCCCGGGATGTCGGCTTCTTCTATCTCAGCGGACATGGCGTGCCGGAGGCGCTGGTGGCGCAGGTGAAGGCCGAGGCGCGCCGCTTCTTCGCCCTGCCCGAGGCCGACAAGCTGGCGATCGAGATGGTGCATTCGCCGCATTTCCGCGGCTACACCCGCGCGGCGTGGGAGCGGACGCGCGGCGAGCCGGACTGGCGCGAGCAGTTCGACATCAGGGCGGAGCGGGCGGTGATCCCGCAGGGGCCGGGCGTGCCGCCCTGGCTGCGGCTGCAGGGCCCGAACCAGTGGCCGGCGGCGCAGCCGGAGCTGAAGGCCGCGCTGCTGCGCTGGCAGGCGGAGCTGACCCGGGTGGCGATCCGCCTGCTCGAGGCCTTCGCCGCGGCGCTGGGCCAGGCCGGGGACGCGCTGGAGCCGATCTATGGCGACACGCCGAACCAGCACATCAAGATCATCCGCTACCCCGGCCGCGAGGCCACCGGCAGCAGCCAGGGCGTCGGCGCGCACAAGGATTCCGGGTTCCTGACCCTGCTGCTGCAGGACACCCAGCGCGGCCTGCAGGTCGAGGGCGAGGACGGCCGCTGGATCGACGCCGAGCCGGTGCCCGGCACCTTCGTGGTCAATATCGGCGAGCTGCTGGAGCTGGCCACCAACGGCTATCTCCGCGCCACGGTGCACCGGATGATCACGCCGCCGGCCGGCACCGACCGGCTGTCGGTCGCCTTCTTCCTCGGCGCCCGGCTCGATGCCACCGTGCCGCTGCTCGACCTGCCGCCGGCCCTGGCGGCGGAGGCGCGCGGCCCGGCCAGCGACCCGCAGAACCCGCTGTTCCACGATGTCGGCCCGAACTACCTGAAGGGCCGGCTGCGCTCGCACCCCGACGTGGCCCAGCGCCACTATGCCGACGTCCTGGCCGCCCAAGCCGCCACCGCCTGAACACGCCGCGCCACCCGAAACTCACAGGTCCCTCATGATCCATACCCTGACCGCCCGCCTGGCGCGGGCGGCGATCGCTGCCGCCTTGCCCTTTGCCTTCGCCGGCGCCGCCCTGGCGCAGGACGCGCCGCTGAAGGTCGCCGCCGACGCCGTGCCGCATGCCGAGATCCTGGCCTTCGTGCAGAGCCGGGCGCCCGACCTGAAGCTCGACATCGTCGAGCTGTCGACCGCGGTGAACCCGAACGAGCTGCTGGCGCATGGCGACGTTGACGCCAACTACTTCCAGCACCTGCCCTATCTGCGCTCGCAGGAGCAGGCGCTGGGCGAGACCTTCGCCGTCGCCGCCACGGTGCATATCGAGCCGCTGGGGGTCTATTCCCGCAAGGCCAAGAGCTTCGCCGAGGTGAAGGACGGCGGCACCGTGGCGGTGCCGAACAACGTCACCAATCTCAGCCGGGCCCTCTACCTGCTGCAGGACCAGAAGCTGATCCGGCTGAAGGACGGCTTCGCCGAGCCGGACAAGCAGCTGGCGACGCCGAACGACATCGCCGACAACCCGAAGCACCTGACGGTGCTGGAGGTCGAATCGGCGCTGCTGCCGCGGGCGCTGGACGACGTCGACCTGGCGGTGATCAACGGCAACTACGCGCTCGAGGCCGGCCTCAGCCCGGCCAAGGATGCGCTGGGGCTGGAGAAGGCCGAGAACAACCCCTACGCCAACATCCTGGTGACCACGCCGAAGCTGGCGGATGACCCGCGGATCAAGCGGCTGGCGGAGCTCCTGACCTCGCCGGCGGTCGCGAAGTTCATCCGCGAGCGCTACCAGGGATCGGTCATTCCCGTGAACGGCTGACCGGATGGTGGCGGTTACTCTGTAGCCTCCCCTACACCAT
>NZ_VCCH02000169.1 GCF_005938675.2 Mycobacterium sp. KBS0706 | reverse complement strand
CAAGGCGCTGCCGGACCCGGAATGGGAGAGCGGCGCGGACGCCAGAGCCGCGCCCGAAGGCGAGGCCGAGCAGGCGATTGCCCGCATCTGGCAAGAGATTCTCGGCCTCGCCCATGTCTCCCGTCACGATGACTTCTTCAACCTCGGCGGCCATTCGCTGGCCGCCATGAAGGTGCGGGCGGTGCTGCTGGAGCGGCACGGCCGCGCCCTGCCGATCCGCCACTTCTTCGATCATCCCACCCTCGCCGGGCTGGCCGCCAGCCTGGACCTCGGGCCCGCCGAGCAGCGCCTGGACGACATGGACATGTGGATGAGCGAACTCGAGGACCTGACATGACCGTCGACGCCCAGCAGATCGCCCGCCGCTTCGCCGCGCTGGCGCCGGACCGCCGCCGTGCCTTCCTGGACAAGCTGGCCGAGCATGGAGTGGATTTTGCGACGCTGCCGATCGTGCCGGTCGAGCGCGGTGGCGACCTCCCGCTGTCCCACGCCCAGCGCGGGCTGTGGCTGACCTGGCAGCGCGACCCGGCCAGCCCGGCCTACACCATGGCCGGCATCCTGTCCCTGTCCGGCGACCTCGACGCCGCGGCGCTGAAGGCCGCCGCGGGCGACCTCGTCGCCCGGCACGAGGCGCTGCGCACCACCTTCGGCATTGACGCCGAAGGCCGGCCGGTGCAGCGCCTCCATGCCGAGCTGGCGCCGCCCTTCGTGGTCCGCGACCTGCGCGCGGCAGGGGAGAGCGACGCCTTCGCCGACGCCCTGGCGCGCCAGCCCTTCGATCTCGAAGCCGGGCCGCTGCTGCGCTTCGAGCTGCATCTGCTGGGCGGCCGCGAGCACCGGCTGGTCCTGGCCCTGCACCACATCGTCGCCGACGGTTGGTCAATCGGGCTGCTCATCCGCGATCTCGCCGCCCTCTACGCGGCCCGGCGCGACGCCAAGCCCGCCGGCCTGCCGCCGCTGGCTCTGCACTATGCCGACTACGCCGCCTGGCAGCGCAGCTGGCTGGAGGCGGGGGAAGAGGCGCGCCAGCTCGACGCCTGGAGGGCGGCTCTGGGCGACAGCCATCCGCCGCTCGACCTGCCGTTAGACCGGCCGCGCCCGGCCGAGCGCAGCGACACCGGCGCGGCGCACCATTTCCGGCTGTCCAAGCTGGTCAGCGACGGGGTGCGCGCGCTGGCCCGCGGCCGCAATGCCTCGACCTTCATGGCCGTGCTGGCGGTGTTCAAGCTGCTGCTGGCGCGCAACGGCGGCGGCGACGACATCCGCATCGGCGCGCCACTGGCCCATCGCGGCCGGGCCGAGACCCATCCGATGATCGGCTATTTCACCAATGTCGCGGTGCTGCGCACGGTCATCGACCAGCGCCAGGGCTTCACCGCCCTGCTGGACCAGGTGCGCGAGAGCCTGCTGGCGGCCGAGACGCGGATCGATGTGCCCTTCGACATGGTGGTCGAGGCGCTGGCGCCGCCGCGCCAGGCCGGGGTGCATCCGCTGTTCCAGGTGAAATGCACCGAACAGGCCGACGTGCCGGGCGGCGGGGATTTCGCCGGGCTGGCGATGACGCTGCGCGGCCTGGGCAGCGGCGCCGCGCATTTCGACCTCAGCCTCGACTTCACCGACCGGGCGGAGGGCATCGACATCCTCATCGCCTACACCACCGACGTGTTCGACGCGACGACGATCGAGCGTCTGGCGAGGGATTTTTTGGTCTTGGCTGAGGCCGCCGTGGCCGCGCCGGAGCGGCGCCTGGCGGATCTCGCGCCGGTTCCGGCGCCGGACTCCGCTTCCGGCACGGCCAGCGCCGAGCCGCCCGCCGATCTGGTTGCGGCCTGGCGGGCGCAGGCGGCGGCGCGGCCGGAAGCGGTCGCGATCCGTCATGAAGAAAGGTCCTACACCCGCGCCCAACTCGACCAGGCCTCCGACCGGCTGGCACGGCGGCTGGTCGCCCGCGGCGTCCGGCCCGAGGATCGCGTGGCGCTGCAGATGGGGCGCACGCCGGAATGGGTGCTCGGCCTCCTCGGCGTGCTCAAGGCGGGCGCGGCCTATCTGCCGCTCGACCCCGCGGCACCGGCCGAACGGCGGGCCGAGCTGGTGGCCGACAGCGGCGCCCGCTGGCTGCTGGTCGATGCCGAGACCTCCGACAGCTTCGGTTGCGAGATATTGCGCCTGTCGCTCGATGACGAGACCGATGAAGCCGCGGTCCTGCTGCCCGAACCAACGCCCGACCAGGCCGGCTGCCTGATCTACACCTCGGGCTCGACCGGCAAGCCCAAGGGCGTGGTCGTCACCCGCGGCGGCATCGCCGACTATGCCCGCGGCGTGCTGCAGGTTCTGGACCTGCCGGAGGGGGCGCGGATGGCGATGGTCTCGACCGTCGCCGCCGATCTCGGCAACACCGTGCTGTATGGGGCCCTTTACAGCGGCGGCGAGCTGCATCTGATCAATCCGGCCCGCGCCTTCGACCCCGACCGCTTCGCAGAGTACATGGCGGCGCAGCGCATCGAGGTGCTGAAGATCGTGCCGAGCCATCTGCAGGCGCTGCTGCAGGCACGCCGGCCGCAGGATGCGCTGCCGGCCCACACGCTGGTGCTGGGCGGCGAGGCCACCGGCTGGCCGTTGCTGGAGCGGATCCGCGAGCTCGTGCCCGACTGCCGCGTGGTCAACCACTATGGCCCGACCGAGGTCACGGTCGGCGCGTTGTGCCAGCCCGCGGAGCAGGCCTGGCGCGCCGCCGGCACGCTGCCGATGGGTCGACCCTTGCCGGATGCTGCTGCCCACGTTCTCGACGACCATCTCAACCCGGTGCCGGCCGGGGCGGCGGGGCAGCTCTATCTCGGCGGCCCCGGCGTGGCACGGGGCTATCTCGGCCGCCCGGACCTGACCGCGGAGCGCTTCGTGCCCGATCCCTTCGGCCCGCCCGGCGCCCGGCTGTACCGCACCGGCGACCGGGTGCGGCGGCTCAAGGACGGCAGCCTCGAATTCCTCGGCCGCGCCGACGACCAGGTGAAGATCCGCGGCTACCGGGTCGAGCCGGGCGAGGTGGCGACGGCGCTGTGCGGCCTCGACGGCATCGCCGACGCCGCGGTGATGGCGCTGCCGGCGGAGGATGGCCGGCTGCAGCTCGCCGCCTATGTCGCGGCGCCGGCAGCCATGGATCTGGAGGCAGTAAAGACGAAGCTCGCGGCCCGGCTGCCTGATTACATGGTCCCGGCCGCCTGGGTGCGGCTCGACACCCTGCCGGTCACCGCCAACGGCAAGCTCGACCGCAAGGCGCTGCCGGCGCCCGAGGCGGCGAAGCCGGCCGGCGAGCCGCCACGCGGCGAGACCGAGCAGGCGCTGGCTGCCCTATGGTCCGGCCTGCTCGGCATCGACGCGATCGGCCGCGACGACAACTTCTTCGCCCTCGGCGGCGATTCGATCCTCAGCCTCAAGCTGCTGGCCCGGATCCGCAAGCAGGGGCTCGGGCAGGCGCTGACCCTGGCCGATATTCTCAATGCCCGCAGCCTGGCAGACCTCGCAGCCCGGATCGCGCCGCAACCGCCGAAGGGACCGGAGGTGGTGCATCTCCAACGCGGTGGCGCCGGCGTGCCGCTCTACTGCCTGCCGGGCCTGATCGTGAACTCGACCGAGTTCGCCGGGATGGTGGCGGCGCTGGACGGCGACCGCCCGGTCACCGGCTTCGTCAGCCACGTCTATACCCAGCAGCGCTGGCGCGGCTACGACATGGCGGCCCTGGCGGAGGAGTTCGCCGCCCATATCGAGCGCACCGCGGGCGGCCGCTGCGCCCTGCTCGGCTGGTCCTCCGGCGGCGACCTGGCCTTCGAGACCGCGCACCGCCTGAAAGGGCGGGTGAGCATCGAGTTCCTCGGCTTGGTCGACGTCTTCGAATCCGTCGACTTCCGCACCGACCGGCGTCCGGCGGCAGAGGAGCGGCAGCGGGCGGCGGCCCTGTTGGAGCGGTGGCTCGGCCGCTCGGCCATGGTGGCGCAGTGGCGGTCGCTGTTCCGGATGATGGACGAGAGCGAACGGGCAGCGCTGGACGAGCATGTCCTGGCCCATGCCGACGGCCTGCCGGTGGACGGGCCCGACCTGACCTCGCGCGAATTCGAGCTGTGGGCGATGCTGGACAAGCGGCTGCGCGCCGCGCGCTACGCGTACCGGCCGCTCGACCTGCCGGTCCATGTCTGGCAGGCCGAGGATTCGCTGGGCCGGCCGGAGCGGCTGCGCGACTGGAGCCTGCTGGCGCCGGTGGCGGCGCTGGCCCGGGTGCCGGGCGCCACCCATCTCGACATCATCCACGCGCCGGACTTCCAGTCCGGTGTGCGGGATGCGCTGCGCCGGGTCGACGCCGTGCCGGCGGTGGCGGCGCAGTAGAAGGGCTGCCCGCCCCGCCGGTCAGTGCGGATAGCTGATCGGCGGGCCGCCGGCCGGGTTGGGCAGGATGCCCATCGGGATGCCGTAGATCGCCTGCAACCGCTCCGGCTGCAGGATCGCGTCCGGCGCGCCGCGGGCGATCAGCCGGCCGGAGTGCAGCGCCACGATGTCGTCGCAGAATCGGGCCGCCATGTTGATGTCGTGCAGCACCACGACGACACCCAGCCCCTTGCTGCGGCTCAGCCGCTGCACCAGCGCCAGCACGTCGACCTGATGGGCGATGTCGAGGGCGGAGATCGGTTCGTCCAGCAGCAGGCAGGCGGCATCCTGCGCCACCAGCATGGCCAGCCAGGCGCGCTGCCGCTCACCGCCCGACAGGGTCTCGACCAGCCGGTCGGCGAAGGGGGCGATGTCGGTCAGCGCCATCGCCTCCTCGACCTTCTCCCGGTCGATCGCGCCGAAGCGGCCGAGCGCGCCGTGCCAGGGATAGCGCCCGAGCGCCACCAGCTCGCGCACCAGCAGGCCCGAGGCGGGCGGCGTCTGCTGCGGCAGATAGGCGACCCGGCGGGCGAAGGCGCGGTCGGCCCAGTCGCGCAGCGGCCGTCCCTCGAAGCGCACGGTGCCCGCGCTTGGCGGCTGCTGCCGTGCCAGGATCTTCAGCAGCGTCGACTTGCCGGAGCCGTTGTGGCCGATCAGACCGGTGACCCGGTGCGGCGCCAGCGCGAGGTCGAGCGGCTGCAGCAGGGTGCGGTCGGCGACGGCGAAGGCAGCCTGCGACAGCTCGAACATCGCCGGGGCGGTATCGGTCTCGGCTGCAGGAGCGGGGGCGGTGTGGTTCATGCCGGTCTCGGTTTCTCCAGCGGGCAGGTCGAGCACAGGTCCAGGCTGGGGATCAGATAGCGGATGCAGCAGACGCGCCGCAGCCGTTTCCGCTCGCCGTCGCGCTCGACATAGCGCACCGGCTCGAACAGCGGGTTGGCGCGGCGGCCGGGCCAGTCGCGGCTGGCCATCAGGGCGTGGGCCTGGGCCGGGCCGGGACCGCGCGCCATGCCGGACGCCTCGATCTGCCGCAGCAGGTTCTCGAACAGGTTGCCGACATTGCTCCACAGCACCTTCGCGGTGGCGCCGCTCTGCGCCGACAGGGCCCGGATCAGCGGTTCGATGTGGCCATCGACCAGCGGACCGAAGCGCTCGAAGCCGTCGGCGGGGGTGGCCCGGCCGCCGCCATGCGGCAGCTTGAACGCCGTCGTCTGCCCGTCCTGCGCGACGATCACCTCGACCTCGTCGAGACCGGTCGGCAGCCCATGCTCCAGCAGCAGGCTGGCCGCCACCACCGGGGTCAGCAGCATCCAGAAATGCCATTTCGCCCATTGCGAGGCCACCGCCCGCGGCTCCGGCTGGTCGTAGCGCCGGGCGAAGCGCTCCAGGATCGGGCCCAGCACGGCGGGGTCGAGCAGGTCCGATCCCGGCATGCCCGGTCGCGGGTCGTCGGCCAGCACCAGTCGGTCGGCGAAATCGGCCAGCGGGCCTTTGAAGATCGGGGCGATCGCGTCGATCATAGGGCACCTGCGGTGGTCATGCCGGCCGCCGTCGCTGCATCAGCCAGATGAAATACGTGCCGCCGACGAAGGTGGCGACCAGCCCGGCCGGCACCTGCCAGGGAAAGGCGACGGTGCGCCCCAGCCAGTCGGCCAGCACCATCAGCCCGGCGCCGAGCAGCCCGGCCGCCAGGATCTGCGGCGTCGGCCGGCGGAGGCCGAGCATGCGGACCATATGCGGCGCCATCAGCCCGACGAAGCTCAAGGGACCGACCGTCAGCGTCGCCCCGGCCGTCAGCGCCGAGGTCAGCAGCAGCAGGGCGACGCGGCTGCGGCTCAGCGACACGCCGAGCGCCCGGGCGGTCGCGGCGCCGAGCGGCAGGATGGTCAGCCAGCGCCCGGCCAGCGGCAGGATCAGCGCCGCGGCCAGGGCGAGGCCGCAGGTGATCGCGGCGTCGCGCGCGGAGACGCCGTAGGTCGATCCGGACAGCCAGCCGAGCAGCAGCGCAGTGCGCGGATCGCCGCTGAACAGCAGTGCGATCATGAAGGCGCCGGCGACGGTGGTCAGCGCCGTGCCGGCCAGCAGCATGTGCTCGGAGGAGAAGGCCGATCGCCGGCCGAGGGACAGGACTGCCAGCAGCGCCGCCAGGGCGCCGAGCCCGGCCACCGCGGTCAGGGCCAGCCGGTCCAGGCCAGGCACGATGAGGGCGGCCAGGATCAGGGCCAGGGCGGCGCCGGAGGAGACGCCGAGCAGCTCCGGGCTGGCCATGGCGTTGCCGGTCAGGCGCTGCAGCACCACGCCGGCCGTCGCCAGCATGAAGCCGGCCCCCAGCGCCGCGGCGACGCGCGGCATCCGCCAGGGCAGCATCAGGTCGAACTCGCCGCCCAGGCTCCAGCGCCAGCCCTCGGGCGTGCGGCCCAGCGCCAGGGCGGCCCAGACGACGAGGCCGAGCACCAGCAGCACGCCGACGACCCAGGGCCAGGGATGCCGGCGACGATGATCGGCGGACATCGCAGGACGGTCCGGCCGCGCCTCGCCTGCTGCCGGCCGCAGCCGGCGCAGCAGCCACAGCAGCAGCGGCGCGCCGAGCAGGGCGGTGACGGCGCCGGTCGGCACCGAGCCGGCGGCGTCGACGAATTGCACCAGCTGGTCGGTCAGCGCCAGCAGCCCGGCCGAGACCGCGGGCCCCCACGCCAGCCGGTCGCGGAAGCGTCGGGCGCCGGCGAGACGGGCGATCGCCGGCCCGGCCAGGCCGATGAAGCCGATCGGCCCGATCAGGGCGGCGACGGACGCGCTCAGCAGCACCGCCACCGCGATCGCGGCGAGGCGCGCCGCCGCCGGCGACAGGCCGAGGCCGCGGGCGCCGTCCTCGTCGAGGTCGAGCAGCGTCAGCGGCCGCAGCATCAGCGCGCCGGCCAGCGCGGCCAGGGCGAGGCGCGGCGCCAGGGTCAGCGCCACGTCCCAGCTGTTCTGGTTCAGCGACCCGCCCTGCGACACGAACAGGTCGGTCAGGGCCTGGTGGTTGAACAGCACCAGCATCTTGCTGCCGGCGTCGAGATAGAAGGTGACGACCAGCCCGGCCAGGATCACGGCGATCGGCGCCAGCTTGTGGCGCCAGCTCAGCAGCAGGATCAGGGCCATCGCCGCGGCGCTGCCCAGCAGGGCCACGGCCTCCTGCCCGGCGTCGAGCAGCGCCGGCGCCGACAGGCTGGCGGCGATCAGCGCCAGCCTGGCGCCGGCGAAGACGCCCAGCGTCCCCGCCTCGGCCAGCGGGTTGCGCAAGGCCTGCTGGAACAGCACGCCGGCAAGGCCGAGCGCGGCACCCCCCAGCAGCCCTACGGCCACACGCGGCAACAGGCTGTACTGCGCCAGCATCTGGCGCATGTCGGCGGGGTCGGGGGCGGTCAGGGCCTGCTGCCACTCCGATACCGGCAGCAGCGCCCGCAGATGATGCAGGAACAGGGCCAGGGCGGCGACGATCAGCAGCGCCGCCAGCAGGGCCGGGCGGCCGGTCGCGGCCGGCCGGGGCAAGGCGAGGTCAGCCATTCGCGATCCCGTGCGCCGGCAGGATCCGGGCGAGCTGTTGGGCAAAGCGGGTGGCCGAGGCCACGCCGCCATTCGGATAGACCACCGGCATCTCGATCACCCGGCCCTGGCGCACCGCCGGCAGCGCGGCCCAGAGCGGGCTGGCGGCGAGCTGCCGCAGGGCGCGTTCGGTCTCGGCGCCGCGGTTGAAATGGATCAGCCGGGCCTCGGCATTGCCGGCCAGCTGTTCGATGCCGATCGAGACGGTGCCCCAGACATTGGTCCGCCCGGTCCAGGCGTTGCGCAGGCCGAGGCGGGACAGCACGTCGCCGATCATGCCGTTGCCGCCGAAGATCGCGGCGTGACGCCCATCCTCGTTGAAGCGGACGACATAGACCGGCCGGTCGGTCCAGGGCGCGAGCATCTGCCGGGCCTCGGCCAGGGCGGCGTCGGCGCGATCGGACCATGCCTTGGCTTCGGCGTCTCGCCCGGTCAGCGCCGCCGCCCGCAGCAGCAGGTCCCGGGCATGGTCCAGCGCCGGTTTCCGGGTCGAGAAGGTCGGCAGCCAGGCGACCGGGGCGATGCGTTCGAGATCGACCTGGCCGACCTCGGCCCAGGACGGGGCCAGGATCAGGTCGGGACGCAGCTGCTGCAGCAGCTCGAGATTGGGCTCCTGCAGCGGGCCCAGATCCGGCACGCCGTCCGGCAGCGCCGGCTCGGCCACCAGGCGGTCATAGAGCGGGATGTTGCCGACCGCGGCGGGGGTGACGCCGAGCATCAGCAGCGTCTCGGTCAGCAGCAGGTCGAGGCACGCGACCCGGCGCGCGATGGGTTCGAAATCCTGCGCGCGCATCTCCGCCGGGCCTGCCAGAGCCAGGCTGATCCCGCCGAGGAGCGCGCGCCGGGTGAGCATCAAAGGATCACCATTTGTAGCCCAGCGTGGCCGATACGGTGAGAGGCTCGCCGTAGCG
>NZ_VCCH02000168.1 GCF_005938675.2 Mycobacterium sp. KBS0706 | reverse complement strand
ATCGGGCGCGTCCGCCCCCGGCGGCGTCGCCTGCTGCCGCGTCGAGATCATCCGCTTGCTGAGCATGTCGATCGCGACCAGCTCGCGCAGCGTGTCCAGCGCCCACCCCGTCCATTTCATGTCGGGGTCGGTCGGCTTGATCTCGTCGGAGTCGGATTGCGCCGCGTTCATGGAACGTATCATGAACAAACACGGCCGCAAATACCACTGGAATCGCGATCCTGCCCGCGGCTATTCGCGTGCTGCGGCGGAACCGGGCGGCGCCCCCCACCTCATCCGGGCGGCTTCACCAGGCAGGTCACGCGATAGCCTGCCCCCTTCGGGCCGACATCGGGAACGGTCTGGTCATGCTCTACCTCGAGGCCCAGCGCCGCCACCAGGAGGTCATGCACCTCCCTGCCCCGCATCGCCTGGCCGAAATCTCCGAGATAGTGCAGGGTGAACAGCACTCCGCCGGGGCGAAGTGCTGCTTTGAGGCGAGGCAGGAATCGGATCAGCATGTCCTTCGGCAGATAATACAGAACGTCAAGGCAGAGGATGAGATCGTAGGGACCAGGCGGCATATCCATCGGGAGCGTAGCCCGCGCAACGGAGACATGGTCGAGCCGCGAGAGCCTGGCCGTTGCTCGCTCTACCGCCTGATCGGAAATGTCGACCGCCAGCAACTCGGCGCATCGCGGCGCTATCATCTCGGAGAAGACGCCTTCGGAGCAGCCTATCTCAAGCGCGCTTCCAAACTGGCGGCCATCCAGCAGGTCGAGCGAGCGGTCGTATTTATGCCTGTCATATTGGTTGACCGTGCAGCCATACGGATCGACTCGGTCGCGGTAGAATCGATCATGCCAGAAACGTCCGTAAGTCGGCTGCCAGAGCCAGTCCCAGGATTTGACGCTGTCGGCGGACCGCAAGAGTGCCCGTGCCGGCGGCCGCAGCATTTGGGACGAAATACGCAGGCTCAAATCCGCCGTGTGCCGGACCTTTCCCCGCAGGCTGCCTGATAGTGCTGGGTGACTTGCTGCCAGACTGCCAATGGCCAGAACAAAAGCACGAAGCGGATGAAGCCATTCCGGCCCAAAATGCGACATCAATTACCCCCGTCCCTATTCGAAGCCTATGTTTTTACCCAGGCCGCCCCGCTTCACTATCGCAAATCAAATACTGAACTGCGCGATATCGAAATTGAAGTTGACCCGTTGATCAAACATAGCATGTCGACGAATGAAGCCGGATTACCGCATTCGCGCGATTTCGTGGCATCCGCTACGGGTTCTCTCATGCTTTCGGCGGAGGCCGGATGGCAACCGCAATGCCAAGTCCAAGCGAGACAAACCGCATCGGCCGACATAGCTATTCAGCAATAGCAATCGCAACTCTGCGATCTTGCCTTGCTGTGCGACGTCGCACTCTATTCGATGGCGCGAGCCGATAGATCTCAAGCCTGTTGCTGCTGGGTTCGCGTTCCGCGAACCCGGCCGACGGACCAATCGGACAATGCCGGTGGGTCGTAGATCCACACTCCATGGTAAGTCCCGCCTGCGGTCATGACGACATCCGTGGCCTGGTCCTCGCTCTCGCAATGGTGGATTTCCGCGGCGACGATATTGTAGTCGCTCGCAAGGGACAAAAACATCTGGCCGAACTCGATGCAGCGGGCATTCGGCTGCTTCATTCCCCCGGCCAGGGAAAATTCCACCTGCGCCGCCCCCCGCCTCGCCATCTTGCGGGTCAGTCTGTCCAGACCGTCGCGCAGGTTGTTCCGGAGATTGGCCTGATCTTCGTCATACGACGCGTGCCAGAGCCCGATCACCGCTTGGCCCTGAGGATTGAAGCCTCGCGCGCAGACGGCGATGCACGGCCCGAGACCGGCGGTCCCCAGCGCTTTGTCGGGCCTGGTGCAGATGATGACCTCCATTCCGTTCATGTCCACGTCCTCGATGTCGAGGTTGGGGCCCTCGGGAATGCCACCGCGCCTGACGAGAGTCAGCCGGCCGGTGCCGAACAGGTGGGAGCTGGCCGCCAGATTGTCGTATTGCGCCCGGTCGGCCTGCGACAGCACGGCCGGGGCTGCGAGCCCGGGCGGCGGCGTGATCGGCAGCGGGAGGACGGGGAGCCCGAGCGCATCCGCCAGCGTGTCGGCGAAGTCCCAACCTCTGATTCGCAGGATCCGGACCAGGTCCTGCAGATCTTTCCGGGACGCGCCCTGGTCCTGCAGATGCGCGATCGCCTGATCGATACTGGCGTTCGACACCTGCAAGGCATAGGCCCAGCCGCTCACATCCATCGCACACCCCGTTCACCGATCGCGTCGCGCGTCTCCCCCACAAGGGCCGGATTGCCGACGCGCTTCAGATCTGGTGACGGCGGGCGTCGACGGCAGGCCGGATCGGGTTGCAGATGTCACAGTCGGGCTCGCGGCCCGCGACCCCGACCATAAAGGCGAGTTCTCCTCAGCCGGCCTCGGCGTCCAGCGCCGCCAGGATCCGGTAGGCGGCCCGCACCCGGGCGGCAATCGGGTAGTTGCGGTTCGCCAGGATCACCACGCCGATGCCCCGGGCGGGAACGAAGGCGACATAGGCGCCGAAGCCGTTGGTCGAGCCGGTCTTGTTGATCAGCACCTCATCCTGCGGCGGCAAGGGCGGGTCCAGCCGGGTGGCGGGGTTGGGCTTGAGGCTCATCTCGGAGGAGTTCCCGGCCAGCAGCCGGTCGAGACCGGCCGGCCAGGCGTACATTTCCCAACCCAGGCCCTGGGTCATGTCGCCGATCCGGTAGTAACCGGCATGGGTCGCGGCGATGGCGCGGCGCAGCGTGTCGTCCAGCTTCGAGCCGTCCATGTTGGACTCGACGAAGCGGATCATGTCGGCCGCGGTGGTCTTCACGCCATAGGCTTCCGCATCCAGCACGCCCGGAGTCACCCGGACCGGCTTGCCGGCCTTGGTGTAGCCCCAGGCGTAGCGGTCCATCTGGTCCTGCGGGACCCGGATATAGGTCCGGGCCAGGCCGAGCGCCGGGAAGATCGTCTGCTCCATCAGCGCGTCGAAGGGCTGGTTCAGGCTGCGGGCGGCGAGATGGCCGAACAGGCCGATGCTGGGGTTCGAGTAGAGCCGATGTGTGCCGGGGGCATAGGCCGGGCGCCAGCTCCGATAGAAAGCGACCATCCGCTCCGGATCGGTGACCTCGTCCGGGAACTGCAGCGGCAGGCCGCCCGCGGTGTAGGTGCCGAGATCGAGCACGCTGATCCGGTCGAAGGCGCTGCCGGCCAGCGCCGGCAGGTATCGGCTGGCGCTGTCGGAGAGCGACAGGGTGCCCTGCAGCTGGGCATAGGCCGCGAGGGTCGCGGTGAAGGTCTTGCTGACCGAGCCGATCTCGAACAGCGTGTCGTCCGTGACCTTCCGTCCGCTGTCCTTCGCGGCGACGCCGTAGTTGAAGACCGACTGCCGGCCCCGGACCGTGACCGCCACGGCCATGCCCGGAACGTCGTTCTCCGCCATCACCGGCCGGATCGCCTCGTCGACGATGCGGGCGAGCGGGCCGTCGGCGGCGCGGGCGCCGCGGGCGTCGGGGAGCAGGGCGGCGAGCATGCCGAGCGCGAGCAAAGCTCTTCGGCGCGATACCGAGATCGTCAATCCTGTCTCCATGAGAGGCTGTCGGGGGCGACCTGCGCGGAGCGGCGCCGCTAACCCTGAATAGGCGGAATGCGCGGCCTATCCAAACGAGGATTTCTTCCCTTAGACATGAGCTGAAGTTGGCCAGATCGGGGGACGGGCGGGCGACATGGCGGAGAGCGGAAGAATGAACGGGCCGGTGCTCGGGCTGGTGGTGGCGAGCACCGTTCTCGGCCTGATGGGCACCGACCTGGTGCTGCCGGCGGTGCCGTTCCTGCCGGAGGCGCTGGGCGGCGATCCGGCCCAGGCGCAGCTGGTGCTGGCGGCCTATGTCGCCGGCACCTGCGCCGGGCTCCTCGCCTATGGCGCGCTAGGCGACCGCTTCGCCACCGGCCGGCTGGTCGCGGTGTCGCTGCTGGGCACCGCCGCCGTGTCGGCGGCCTGCGCCGCGACCGACGGGATCGGCCCGCTGATCGTGCTGCGGGCGCTGCAGGGCGCGGTCGCGGCCGGGCCCGCCGTGTTCGCGCCGGGTATCGTCAGGGCGCTGTTCGACCAGACCAGCGCCGTGCGGGCGCTCGGCCTCCTCGGCAGCATCGAGGCCCTGGCGCCGGCGCTGGCCCCGATCCTCGGCGCCTGGCTGCTGGCGCTCGGCGGCTGGCGGCTGCCCTTCATGGCGATCGCGGCGGCCGCGCTGGCGCTGGCGGCGGCGATCGGGACCACAGGCGCCCTGCCCCAGGTGGGGCGGCGGCCGCGCGGCGGCTACGCCCATCTCCTGCGCGACCCCAGCTTCCTGCGCTATGCCCTCAGCCACGCCTTCGTGCTGGGCGGGCTGCTGACCTTCGTGTTCGGCATGCCGGCGGTGTTCGTGCGCGCCCTCGGCGGCAGCCTGGCCGATTTCATCACCATGCAGGTCTGCGGCATCGCCAGCTTCATGCTGGCGGCCAATCTGGCCGGCGGGCTGGCGGGCCGGTTCGGGGCGGAGCGCGTGATCGCCGCCGGCACCGGCCTCGCCGCGCTGGGGGCCGCGGCGATGCTGGTCTACGGCGCGCTGGGCGGGACGGATCCGCTGGCGATCGCGGCGCTGTTCGTGCCGATCAATGCCGGGCTCGGCCTGCGCGGCCCGCCGGGCTTCTACCGGGCGGTGCTGGCGGCGCACGGCGATGACGCCCGCGGCTCCGCCCTCGTCGTGCTCGCCATCCTCGCGGTCACCGCCGGCGGCACCGCGGCGGCCGCGCCGCTGATCGAGCAGGGCCTGGTGCCGCTGGCGGCGATCGCGCTTGGCTTCCATCTGATGGCCGCGCTGTGCCTCGCGGCGCTGCCGCGGCTGCGGGAGAGCGAGGGCTGAGCCGGGCCGGTCAGTGCGGCAGCACCACCTTGCGGGCGTGGATGTCGATCACGGAGAACTCGCGGTCGGGGAAGCAGCGGGCGCCGACCTCCAGCGCCACGCCGGAATCGGCGTAGAAGCACATCACCTTGCCGCGGCGGACGAAGGCGTATTGCGAGGGCGCGGCGGTGGCGGAGTCGGCGAGGAACCGCTCCAGAGCGGCGACATCCGTCCTGCCGACATGCCCATGCCCGGCCATCGCCGCCTCCCCCAAGCCGCCGGCGGCATCCTAGGCCCGCGCCGGTCCGGAAACCATTGATCGATCGTCCTACTGCCCCGAATTTGCGGGCGATGTCGGGAACGCCTGCCCTCGGTCGTCCTTGGATCAGGAGCGGCCCTGCGCAAGGCCGCGCGACCGAGGAAGGAACACCGCGATGAAGGTCACCCAGCATCTCTGGTTCGAGAAGGACATGGAGGCCGCGATCGGCTTCTACACCTCGCTGATCCCCGGCTCGGCAGTGCATTGGATCTCGCCCCTGCCGGCCGATACCCCGAGCGGCCCGGCCGGCAGCGTGCGGCTCGCCGGCTTCACCCTGGGCGATCAGCGCTACCAGGCGATCGAGGCCGGGCCGCTGGACCCGTTCAACCATGCCTTCTCGATCATGGTCGAATGCGACAGCCAGGCCGAGGTCGACCGGCTGTGGGACGCGCTGGGCAAGGGCGGCGCGATTGAACAGTGCGGCTGGCTGAAGGACCGCTGGGGCCTGTCCTGGCAGATCCTGCCGAAGCGGCTCGGCGAGCTGATGACCGACCCCGACCCGGCCAAGGTCAAGCGCGTCGCCGAGGCGATGCTGCAGATGGTGAAGATCGACGTCGCCGGGCTGGAGGCGGCGGCGAAGGGCTGATCTGGTCCGGCGTCCTCCGGCATTCTAGAACAGGGCAACCATAGGAGGACGCCATGACCGATCCGACCTTGCCGCAGGAGGGGCGCTGCCGCTGCGGGCAGGTGCGCTTCCGCATCACCGCCCCGCCGCTGCTGACCATGGCCTGCCACTGCACCGGCTGCCAGCGGATGACCGGCAGCGCCTTCTCGCTATCCGCCGCGATCCCGAGCGAGGGCTTCGCGGTGGTTCAGGGCGAGCCGGTGATCGGCGGCCTGCACGGCCCGTCGCGGCACTATTTCTGCCCGCACTGCCTGAGCTGGCTGTTCACCCGGCCGGAAGGGCTGGACCATTTCGTCAACATCCGGTCGACCATGCTGGACGACCCGGCCTGGTCGGTGCCGTTCATCGAGACCTGCACCGGCGAGAAGCTGCCCTGGGCCGCCACGCCGGCCGTGCACAGCTACGAGAGCTATCCGCCGATGGAGGCCTATGGTCCGCTGGTCGCGGAATTCGCGGCGCGGGCGTGAGGAGCCAGGCGGGCGGCAGGCTGACAGGGTGACGAGCGTCTTTTGCGTTGCCTCTCCCGCCTGGCGGGAGAGGCCGGGCTCGCGCAGCGAGACCGGGTGAGGGCTGGTCCCGGCCTCGACAAAATCCCCTCACCCGAAGCCGCTTCGCGTCTCCGACCTCTCCCGCAAGCGGGAGAGGCAACATCTGGCTAAGCTTATCCGGCTCTACGCCGCGGCATCGTCGTCGCGGGTGTCTTCCGCCTCGGCCTCTGCGTCGCGCTTGGCGCGGTCGCGCTCGATCATGCTGCCGATCAGGATGGCGATCTCGTAGAGCAGCAGCATCGGCACGGCGAGCGCGACCTGGCTGATCGCGTCCGGCGGCGTCAGCACGGCGGCAACGACGAAGACGATGACGATGGCGTAGCGCCGCTTGCTCTTCAGCGTGGCGACGCTGAGGATGCCGACGCGGACCAGGAGGGTCAGCAGCACCGGCAGCTGGAAGGCGATGCCGAAGGCCAGCAGCAGGCGCATCACCAGGTCGAGATACTCCGACACCTTGGCGTCGAGCTTGATCTCGATGCCGCTGCCGACATCCGGGCCCAGCACCTGGAAGGACAGGAAGAACTTCCAGGCCAGCGGGAACACGAAATAGTACACGAAGGCGGCGCCGATGAGGAACATCACCGGGCTGAACAGCAGGAACGGCAGGAAGGCGTTGCGCTCGTTCTTGTACAGGCCGGGCGCGACGAACATCCAGATCTGGCTGGCCACCACCGGGAAGGCCAGGCAGAAGCCGCCCCAGAAGCCGATCTTGATATAGGTGAAGAAGGTCTCGGTCAGCGCCGTGGAGATCATCGACCTGGCCTGGCCGGCCGCGGCCAGCGCGTCGGCCAGCGGCTGCGCCAGGAACAGGTAGATGTGCTCGGAGAAATGGTAGCAGATGAAGAACCCGACCAGGATCGCGACCACGGCATAGATCAGCCGGGTGCGCAGCTCCAGCAGATGCTCCATCAGGGGCATCTGCTTGTCGTCGATCTCCTTGTCGGCGGGCGCCATGGATCAGCTCGCGCGGTCGGTCGGGGTGGGAGCGGCCGCGGGGGCTGGCGCCGGCGCCGCGGGAACGGCGGCCGGCGCGGGCTCTGCGGCGGCGACGGCCGGGGCCTCCGGAGCCGGGACCGAAGCGGGCTGCGGGCCTTCGACCGGCTGCGGCTCGGGGGCCGCCTGGCCGTTGGTCGCGGCCTTGTCGGGCTCGGCCAGCGGCGTGGCACCGGGCGCCGCCTTGTCGAAGGCCTGCTTGATGTCCTTGACCGGGTCCAGGACCGTGTTCACGTGCTCGGTCACCTGGCCGCGGACGTCGAGCGTCTTGGCCGCGTCCTGGACGGTCTTGCGCACCTCTTCCAGCTCGGCCTGGCGCACGATGTCGTCGACATGGCGCTGGAATTCGCCAGTGATGCGGCGGGCATGCCGCGTCCACTTGCCGAGCTGATAGAGGGCACGCGGCAAATCTTTCGGGCCGAGCACGATAAGTGCCACGACCACGATGATCATCAATTCCGACCAGTCGAAACCGAACATCACATTCGTCCATCACGCCCCGCCACCGGGGACGGGGCGCGGTACCGGTTCCCCGAAGGGACTATTGGCGGTCGACGGTCGTCCGGTTCGGACTGCCGGCTTCGGTTCCCGCGGGCGGCGGCACGGCCGGACGCTCATCCGACCCTTCGTTCTTGGGGTCGTCCGACAGCCCGGTCTTGAAGTTCTTGATCCCCTTGGCCAGGTCGCCCATCGCCCGCGGCAGCCGGTTGCCGAAGATCAGCAGCACGACCACCAGGACGATCAACCAATGCCAAATACTCAAACCACCCATAAACTTTTCCTCCAGCCCCAAGGCGGCCGGATCATCGCAGAAACCCCCCGCCACCGCAATGCCGGCGGACGGGGCGAAACAGCGCAGAAATCCTGGGCTTGCGCACCGGCGAAAACCGCCCGGCTCGGCCGGTTCCGCTACTCCCTGTCGTCTTCCTCCGGCGGCTCCGGCCCGTCCTCGCCCGACAGGGTGCCGCCGGGCAGCACCGCCATCGCCGGGCGCGTGTCGAGCAGGCCGGAGGCCTTGAGCTCGTCGACGCTCGGCAGGTCCTCGAGGCCGGCAAGGCCGAAATGGTCGAGGAAGGCCGGGGTGGTGATCCAGGTCAGTGGCCGCCCGGGCTGCTGCCGGCGCCGGCCGGGCGCGATCCAGCCGGCCTCGAGCAGGGTGTCGAGCGTGCCCTTGGCCACGGCGACGCCGCGCACTGCCTCGATCTCCGGCCGGGTCACCGGCTGGTGGTAGGCGATGATCGCCAGCGTCTCCAGCGCCGCCCGGGTCATCCGGCGCACCACATGGCCGGCATCGCGCAGCAAGGGCGCCAGGTCGAGCGCGGTGCGGAAGGCCCAGCCGCCGGCGACCGGCATCAGGGCGACGCCGCGGCCGCGATACTGCTCGACCAGCGTGTCGATCAGCTCCGGCACGTCGGCGCCGTCGGGCAGGCGCTCGGCGATCGCCGCCTCGGTCAGGGGCGCCGGCGACGCGAACAGCATGGCTTCGACCAGGCGCAGGGCTTGATCAGCCTGCATTTCCCACCCTCCCTA
>NZ_VCCH02000167.1 GCF_005938675.2 Mycobacterium sp. KBS0706 | reverse complement strand
TTTCTACTTCCCGCGCACGCCGGAGACGGTGGTGACCGCCGGGATCGAGCGGATGTGGCTCAACGACGCCGAGGTGATGCCGCTGGAGCTGGTCGAGCCGCCGCCGGAGAAGGATTTCCGGCGCGGCGTCCGGCCCGCTGCGGTGCGGATGGACAACAACTTCACCGGCTGGGACCGGCGGGCGGTGATCGCCTGGCCGGAGCATCGCGCCCGGCTGGTGATGGAAGCGGAGACGCCCTTCGACTTCATGGTCTGCTACTCGCCGGACGCCCCCTATGTCTGCGTCGAGCCGGTCAGCAACGCGACCGACGCCTTCAACCTCGCCGAGGCCGGCCGCACCGACACCGGCATGGCCGTGCTGCAGCCCGGCGAGGTGCTGCGCGGCGTCGTCCGGCTGCGGCCGGAGGTGGTGGCATAATGGATCGTCGAGGGTGGGTTCGCATGCGAGCCCAACCTACCCCGAAGAATCAGTGTTGAAAGGGTCTCTGGTCACAGAATCCGATCGGCTAATTATCTTTCCTGCTTCCTCCGATCCACCGGCGACTCGAAGGTCGCCAGGCCTCCGCGCGCACCTTCCGGAACGCCCGAACACAAGGCTTTCTGCGGCTTTTGGGCGGGTGTAGAGACGCTCCATCCGAACCGCCCCGGCGCTGCCAGCCCGGGGCGTCGTTCCGTGAAGGAGAGGCGTCATGACCAAGGTTCTGCTGCTCGGCGGCGGCAAGATCGGCACCTGCATCACCGCCCTGCTGACCGCCACCGGCGACTACGACCTCACCGTCGGCGACCAGGACCAGGGCATGCTCGACCGGCTGGACGGCAGCGTCGCCAAGCGCCAGCTGCGCTTCGACGACGCCCAGGCGCTGCGCGACGCGGTGTCCGGCCATGACGTGGTGATTTCGGCCGCGCCATTCCACCTGACGCCGCTGATCGCCGAGGCGGCGAAGGACCGCGGCGCCCATTACTTCGACCTGACCGAGGACGTCGAGAGCACCCGCCAGGTCAAGGCGCTCGCCGAGGGCGCGAAGACCGCCTTCACCCCGCAATGCGGCCTGGCGCCGGGCTTCATCTCGATTGTCGGCTACGACCTGGCCAAGCGCTTCGACGAGCTGCACACCGTGCATATGCGCGTCGGCGCCCTGCCGGTCTATCCGTCCAACGCGCTGAAATACAACCTGACCTGGTCGACCGACGGGCTGATCAACGAGTACTGCAACCCCTGCGAGGCGATCCATGAGGGCGAGCTGCGCGAGGTGCTGCCGCTCGAGGGCATGGAGCACATCTCGCTCGACGGCATCGACTACGAGGCGTTCAACACCTCGGGCGGCCTCGGCACGTTGTGCGAGACGCTGGACGGCAAGGTCAAGTTCCTGAACTACAAGACCGTGCGCTATCCGGGCCACCGCGACATCGTCAAGCTGCTGGTTAACGAGCTGCAGCTGGGCCAGCGCCGCGACATCCTGAAGGACGTGCTCGAGGCCTCGATCCCGATGACCAAGCAGGACGTGGTCCTGATCTTCGTCACCGCCTGGGGCAAGAAGGAAGGCCGCCTGATGCAGGAGACCTACGCCAAGAAGGTCTACGCCAAGGAGATCGGCGGCCAGCTGTGGAGCGCGATCCAGGTGACGACCGCGGCCGGCATCTGCGCCATGGTCGACCTGCACCGCTCCGGCAAGCTGCCGCAGCAGGGCTTCGTGCGGCAGGAGCAGGCGAACCTGTCGGACTTCCTGGCCAACCGGTTCGGCCAGCACTACGCGTAAGAAGAGCCGGGTTTAGGGACGGAAACGGGGAAAGGGCGCGGCCGAGGCTGCGCCTTTCCACTCGGCTCAGGGCGATTTCAGCAAGCGGTGCCGCAGCAGGCTCTGCATGTCGCGCCGTCCGTCGAGAATGCAATGGACGACGACCGCGTCCTCGCGAACCCGATAGATGATGCGATAGGGCTTGTAATGGGCCTCGCGGAACTGGGTCAGTCCGAGGTCACGCAATTCCTTCGAGATGTTGCCGCGGGACGGCAGGTTCGCCAGCCGCCGGATCACATCGTCGAGCGATTGGAGGATATGGCGGGCGTTCTCCGCCGAATCGTGATCGGCGATGAAGTCGACGATATCTTCGAGATCCCGTTCCGCTTCCCGCAGCACGATGACCGGCAGGGACACGGGGATCAATCCTTGAGACGGGCCTCGAGGCGGGCTCTCAGGTCGGAAAACACGTCCTCGACCGGACGGAATTTGCCGGCTTCATAGTCGCGCTCGCCCAGCGCCAGGATCTTCAGCAGCGCCAGCGTTTCCTGGGTCTGCTCGTAGCTGTCGATGTCCTGCAGCACCGCCTTGGCCTCGCCGTTGACGGTGATGATGAAGGGCTCCTGCCCCTCCCGCAGCCCCTGGATCACCTCCGGGGCATGGGCCTTCAGGTAGCTGATCGGCTTGATGCGCTCGGACAGCTTCATGGCGGCCTCCTGATCTCGGCCTGAATATAGACCGAATTCGGACCTGCGGGAAGCCGCCTACTCGCGCCCCAGCACCCGGTCGACGATGATGATGGCCAAGCCGCTCGGGGTGAAAGAGGCCTTGACCGCCTTGCGGTCGTAGACGGTCTCGACCCAGTCCCAGAAGCCGATCGGCTCGCGCGCATGGGCCTCGCCATAGGCCTCGATGAAGCGGTCCAGCACGCCGGTCGGCGACTTCCTGAAGTGCAGGTAGCGCCAGTGCAGCTGCTTCAGCGCCTCGGCCGCCGGGCGGTTCGCGTGGGTGATCAGGTACAGCGCCGCCATCAGCCCGGCGCGGTCCGAGCCGGATTTGCAGTGGAACAGGATCGGCTGCTCCGCCGTCGCCAGCACCTGGCGGAGCCGCCGCAGCACCTCGCGCTTCGGCGCGTCGCGCGACTTGGTGGTGATGTCGACCAGGGTGATGCCGTAGCGGCGGCAAGCCTCGGCCTCGCGGCGGTAGGAGCCGCAGTCGCGCGGGCCGCGCAGATTGACGATGGTGCGGATGCCGTCGCGCGCCATGCCGCGGATCTGGTAGGGCAGCGGCTGGCCGGAGCGCCAGATTCCCGGCGCGATCTCGACCCGGGTGTTGACGAAGGTCCGGAACAGGCAGTGGTCGACGATCCAGCTGTCCAGCGCATCGGCCAGGCGGCTTTTTCGGGTCTGGTCGGGAACGGCTTCGGTCATGTCCATGTCGATGGGCGGTCCGGAAAAGCGAAGCCCGGCGGCCGAAGCCGCCGGGCTGTCCGTCATGACGACGGTCCCGTCAGTTGCGGTTGCCGAGCAGCCGCAGCAGGAACAGGAACAGGTTCAGGAAGTTCAGGTACAGGGTCAGGGCGCCCCACACCGCGGTCTTGGTCTCGACCTCCTGGCCCAGCCCCTCGGCATACTGCTCCTTCAGCCGCTGGGTGTCGTAGGCGATCAGGCCGGCGAAGATCAGCACGCCGAGCACGCTGATGACGAAGGCCAGGCCGCTCGAGGCCAGGAAGATGTTGACCAGGCTGGCGATGATGATGCCGAACAGGCCCATCACCAGGAACGAGCCGAAGGCCGACAGGCTGCGCCGGGTGGTGTAGCCGTACAGGCTCAGCCCCGCGAAGGAGGCCGCGGTGATGAAGAACACCCGGACCACGCTCTCGCCGGTATAGGCCAGCAGGATCGGCGCCAGGCCGATGCCCTGCAGGGCTACGAACAGCCAATACAGCGTCTGCAGCGTGGACGCGCTCATCGAGCGGACGCCCATGCTCATCCAGAAGATCAGGCCGATCGGCGCCAGCAGCGCCACCCAGCCCAGGCCGGTAAGGCCGATCTGGCCGAAGGCGTTGACCGCCAGGAACACGCCGCCGAGCGGCGTGAACATCACCGCCGCGGCGGTGATGCCGCTGACCAGCAGGCCGCCGGCCATGTACCAGTAGATCCGCAGCATGTACTGCCGCAGACCCTCGTCGAACGCCGCACGCTCGATGGTGCGCGCGCCGGCGCCCGGTGTTGCGTAGCGGCCCTGTGGATCGAAGGCCATCTTGAAAACCCCTAGTGTGGTGAAGAACCACGCGGCTGAAATATTGGCAGCGTCGGGCCAACATACAACAGTTGCGGCCTGCGCCGAAGGGCCTCAGGCGCGTCCTATTCGTTCCGCAGCAGCGGCGCCGCCTTCTGGCCCAGCGCCACCCAGGTGCCGAGGAAGCCGAAGCCCAGGGTGATGGCGACGCACAGCGCCGCGGTGCCCAAGAGGGTCAGCGGCAGGAAGGTCCAGTCGATCTCCATCACGAAGGTCAGCACGCCCCAGGCCGCGACGCTGCCCAGGGCGCAGGCGATGACGGCGGTCAGCAGGCCCAAGAGCCCGTATTCGATCAGGAAGGCGCGCAGGATGTCGCCGCGAGTGGCGCCGAGCACTTTCAGCACCACCGCGTCATAGATCCGCCGGCGGTGTCCGGCCACCACCGCCCCGGCCAGCACCAGCGCGCCGGCCAGCAGGGTGACGCCGGCGGTCGACCGCACCGCCGCGCCGATCTGGGACAAGAGCGCGTTCACGGTCTCCAGCGCGTCCTTCAGGCGCACGATGGTGACGTTCGGGAAGGCCTCGGTCACCGCCTTCTGCAGCGCCAGCTCCCCGGCCGGCGGCACCCGCACCGTCGCCAGCCAGGTGTGCGGCGCGGCCGACAGCGGCTTCGGCGACAGGATCAGGGTGAAGTTGATGCCCAGCGTGCTCCAGTCGATGTCGCGGATGTTGGCGACCTCGGCCTCGATGTCGCGGCCCAGCACGTTCACCGTCATCCGGTCGCCCGGCTTCAGCCCGAAGATCTCGGCGATGTCCTTGTAGACCGAGATCTGCGGCGGGCCGTCATAGCCGGCTGGCCACCACTGCCCCTGCAGCAGCTTGTCCTTCGGCGGCATCGCCGCGGCATAGGTGACGCCGCGGTCGCCGCGCAGCCAGCTCGACTTGCTGGGGTCGACCACCGCCTTGTCGGCCTGAACCCCGTTCACCGCCGTGATGCGGCCGCGCAGGCTGGGCACCTCGGCCAGGTCGGCGGCGCCCGGCGTGCCCTGGATCAGGGCGTCGAACTGGTCCTTCTGCGACTTCTGCACGTCGACGAAGAAGAAGGACGGCGCCTGGTCGGGCAGGCTGTCCTTGATCTGCCGGTCCATGTTGCCCTGGATCAGGGCGATCGCCGCCAGCACGGTCAGGCCGAGGCCGAGCGACAGCACGATCTGCGGCGTCGGCGCGCCCGGCCGGTGCAGGTTGGCCATGGCCAGGCGCAGCCCCGGCCGGCGCGGGCGGGGGGCCCGGCGGGACAGCGCCATGACGCCCAGCGCGGTGCCGGTGAACAGCAGGATGGCGGCGACCGCGCCGGCGACGAAGATCGCGGCCAGGAACGGGTCGGCCGCGGTGGCAACGGCCAGGCCGGCCAGGGCCACCGCGCACAGCCCGGTGGCGGCGACGAAAGGGGCGGCCGGCCGGGCATGGCGTGGTGCCACCCGGTCGCGGAACAGCGCCGCGGCGGGGATGCGCGTGGCGCGGGCCAGCGGCCACAGCGAGAAGGTCAGGCTGGTCAGCAGGCCGAAGCCGGCGGCCAGCAGCAGGGCGCCGGGATAGACCCCGATCCGGGCCTCGACCGGCAGCAGCCCCTGGATCAGTGCGGCGACGGCCGAGGGCGCGGCGGCGCCGATCGCAAGGCCGATGGCGATGCCGAGCGCCGACAGCACCAGCACCTGCAGCAGATAGGTCTGGAAGATCAGCCGCGCGGGCGCGCCCAGGCATTTCAGCGTGGCGATGGTGGCCAGCCGCGCATCCAGCCAGGCCCGCACGGCATTACCGACGCCGGCGCCGCCGACCAGCAGGGCGGTCAGCCCCACCAGGGTCAGGTACATGGTCAGCTGGTCGATGGTCCGGCGCAGCCCCGGCGCGGCGTCGCGGTCGTCGCGCACCCGCCAGATGCCGTCCTGGAGCTGGTCCTTGAACCGGCCGGCGGCGGCGCGCACGTCGGTGCCGGGCGGCAGCGCCAAGCGGTAGTCGTAGGACAGCATCGATCCGGGCTGGATCAGCCCGCTGGCGTCGAGCGCGCCGCGGGCGATCATCAGGCGAGGCCCGATGGAAAAGCCGCTGCCGGCCTTGTCCGGCTCGCGCGCGATGGTGCCGCGCAGCTGCAGCACGGCATCGCCGACCGCGATCCTGTCGCCGGCGGCCAGGCCCAGCCGCGCCGCCACATCCGGGTCGGCGACGGCGCCCCAGACGCCGTCCTGCGGCGCCAGCGCTGCCTGCAGGTCGCCGCCGCCCTCCAGCTCCATCCGGCCGTACAGCGGATAGGCGTCGTCGACGGCCTTCAGCTCGACCAGCGTCGTCGCCTCGTCCTGGGGGCTGCGGGCCATGCCGCGGGTCTCGACCACCTCCGACACCCGGCCGGCGGCCTCGAACCGCGTCCGCTCCTCCGCCGTCGCCGGCTGGTACGACCGGTGCAGCTCGACATCGCCGCCCAGGATCGCCTGGCCGTCCTCGGCGATGCTGCGGCGGATGCCGTCGGCCACCGACTGCACCGCGGCGATGGCGCCGACGCCCAGCGCCAGGCAGGCCAGGAAGATCCGGAAGCCCTTCAGGCCGCCGCGCAGCTCGCGCCGGGCCAGGCGCGCGGCGTTGTGCAAGCTCATTTGAGCCGGGCCAAAGCGGCGGAGGGGGCCATGCCGGCATCGGTGATGCGGCCGTCGACCAGCCGGACGATGCGGTCGCAGCGCGCCGCCAGGGCCGGGTCATGGGTGATCAGCAGCAGCGTGGCGCCGCGCTTGCGCGACAGGCCGAACATCAGCTCGATCACCTGGCGGCCGGTCTCGCCGTCCAGGTTGCCGGTCGGCTCATCGGCCAGGATCACGTCGGGGTCGGCGGCGAAGGCGCGGGCCAGGGCGGTGCGCTGCTGCTCGCCGCCCGACAGCTGGCCGGGATAATGGCTCAGGCGGTGGCCCAGCCCGACCGCGCGCAGCCGCTCCGCCGCCTGCTCGAAGGCATCGGCGGCACCGGCGAATTCCAGCGGGATGGCGACGTTCTCCAGCGCGGTCATGGTCGGCACCAGATGGAAGTTCTGGAACACGATGCCGACATGGTCGCGCCGGAACAGCGCCAGGGCGTCCTCGCCCAGCGCCGATAGCTCGCGCCCGGCGACCTCGACCCGGCCTTGGGTCGGCCGCTCCAGCCCGCCGATCAGCATCATCAGGCTGGACTTGCCGGAGCCGGAGGGGCCGACGATCGACACCACCTCGCCGGCGCCGACCGACAGGTCGATTCCGCGCAGGATGTTGACGGGGCCGGCCGCGCTCGCCAATTCAAGGTGCACATCGATCAGCCGGATGCTGGCGGCCTTTCCGGCCTCAAAGCCGGCCTGCGGTGCAGGAGTGGTCCCGTCCATGCGCATCCCTTTTGCCCGACTCCGGACAGATGGCGCCGTGCGGCGTCTTTTCAATGCGGCGCTCCTGGCCCTGTGCGCCGTCGCCGCGCTGCCCGGCCTGGCGCAGGCGGGAACGATCCGCATCCTCGCCCTCGGCGACAGCCTGACCGCCGGCTTCGGCCTGGACGAGGCGGACGGCTTCGCCGCGCAGCTCGAGGCGGCGCTGCGGGCCCAGGGACACGACGTGAAGGTGCTGAATGGCGGCGTCTCCGGCGACACCAGCGCCGGCGGGCTCGACCGGCTGGACTGGGCCCTGGCCGACAAGCCCGACCTCGCGATCGTCGAGCTCGGCGCCAACGACATGCTGCGCGGCCTCGACCCGGCGAGCACCCGGGCCAATCTCGACAAGATCCTGGCGCGGCTGGGGCAGGAGAAGATCCCGACGCTGCTGGCCGGCATGCGGGCCGCGCCCAATCTCGGCCCGGCCTATGCCGCGTCCTTCGACCCGATCTTCCCGGACCTGGCCCGCGCCCATGGCGTGGCGCTGTACCCCTTCTTCCTCGACGGGGTGGCGATGGTGGCGCCGCTGAACCAGGCCGACGGCATGCATCCCAACGCCGACGGGGTGAAGGCGATCGTCGAGCGCATCACCCCCGCGGTGGTCGAGCTGATCCGGTCCAGCGGCCTGGCGAAGACCGGCTGAGGCCGCATCGCGGTTCCGTCCGGCGGCGTTTCCGGCTATAGCGAAATCGTCCGACCAATCACGATCCGCTCCCGGAGCCTTTGATGGAACAGCGTCCGCTCGGCCGCACCGGCCTCGACGTCACCGCGATCTGCCTCGGCACCATGACCTGGGGCACGCAGAACACCGAGGCCGAGGGCCACGCCCAGATGGACTACGCGCTCGACCGCGGCGTCACCTTCTGGGACACGGCCGAGATGTATTCGGTGCCGCCGACGGCCGAGAGCTATGGCGCCACGGAGCGGATCATCGGCAGCTGGTTCGCGAGGTCCGGCAAGCGCAACCAGGTGGTCCTGGCCTCCAAGATCGCCGGCCCGGGCGCGCATCTGGCCCATGTCCGGGACGGCAAGCCACGGCTCGACGCCAAGAACGTCAAGGCCGCGGTCGAGGCCAGCCTGAAGCGGCTGCAGACCGACTGGATCGACCTGTACCAGCTGCACTGGCCGAATCGCTCGGTGAACAGCTTCGGCAAGCTCGGCTACGCTCATGACACGGCCGAGGATTTCATCGCGCCGGAGGAGACGCTGGCGGCGCTGGCGGAGGAGGTGAAGGCCGGCCGCATCCGCCATGTCGGCCTGTCGAACGAGACGCCCTGGGGCCTGATGCGCTTCGTCGAGGCCTCGGACCGGGCGGGGTTGCCGCGCCCGGTCTCGATCCAGAACCCCTACAACCTGCTGAACCGCAGCTTCGAGGTGGGCCTCGCCGAATGCGCCCATCGCGAGGATATCGGGCTGCTGGGCTACGCGCCGCTCGCTGCCGCGACCCTGACCGGCAAGTATCTCGACGGCCAGATCCCGCCGGGGTCGCGCCGCGCCGTCGACCGTCGCAAGTCGCGCTACGACACGCTGAACGCCGAGCCGGCGACCCGGCGCTACATCGCCTTGGCGCGCGAGCATGGGCTGGACCCGGCGCAGCTGGCGATCGCCTACGCCCTGTCGCGGCCGTTCATGACCTCGGTGATCATCGGCGCCACCTCGATGGAGCAACTGCGCACCAACATCGCCGCCACCGAGGTGACGCTGTCGCCGGAGGTGCTCCAGGGCATCGACGCGATCCACACGGCGTTCCCCAGCCCCTGCCCGTAAAGGGCTCGCCGCTCAGC
>NZ_VCCH02000166.1 GCF_005938675.2 Mycobacterium sp. KBS0706 | reverse complement strand
ACGATTCTTACACAGGGCCCGTGCGCTGGCCCGGCATGTCGCCGAGGCGCTGGTCGTCGCGACGAGCGCGGGGCCGATCGTGTCGCAAGCGGATGCCTCGACGGTTTGCTGGATAAGGACGCCCTCTGTAGCGCCGGGACGCCCTCAAGCGGTGTCCGTTGAAGGCTGTCAGAAAACTGCGTATATTTCTGACAAGGTAAAGCCATGCAACGATTGACCGAACAGATCCTTGCGCACGCGAAGGGCTGCCGGAAGGCATGCCGGTAGCTGCTAAGAGCTTGCTCCACCTCGGCAATCGGGCCGCGGTGGATCAGGCCTTGTCGCGTCTGGCCGAGCGGGGACGATTGCTTCGGGCAGGTCGCGGCGTCTACCTTCTCCCCGTTGCGAGCCGGTTCGGTTCGAGGGCTCCGTCCGTGGAAAAGGCCGTCGAGGCGCTCGCGAATCAGCGTGGCGAAGTGATTGTCCCGAGCGGGGCGGCTGCGGCCAACACCCTCGGCCTCACGACGCAGGTGCCGGTCCGGTCGGTCTATCTGACCTCCGGGCGGACGCGGAAGATGAATCTCGGCAAGCAAGTCATTGAACTTCGTCACGCTCCGCGCTGGCAGCTGGCCATGGCGTATCGGCCGGCCGGCGCGGCGGTGCGCGCGCTGGCCTGGCTTGGGCCGGAGAAGGCGGAGGCTGCGTTGAAGACGTTGAAGCGGAAGCTTCCGCCGGCAGCCTTCAACGAGTTGGTCACGGCAGCTCCGCAGCTTCCGACGTGGCTCGCGCGAAGCGTGGGGAAAGCTGCGCATGGATGATGCCTTTCTGAGCCTCCCGCTCCGAGATCGCCGGGAGGCACTGAGCGTCGCAGCCGATCGATCGGGGCTCCCGGCACACCTTCCTGAGAAGGACGTGTGGGTGGTCTGCAGGCCAACCGCAACGACACGGACGTCCGCGCCCGCCTGGCCGCCCATGCCGACGATCTCGGCTACGCGCTGCTGCTGAAGGCGGTCCGCCCGGACGTCCTCGCGACCACCGAAGGCGAGATCGAGCAGGCGGCCTGGAGCACGGTGCCGAACGTCTCGCCGCTGTTCTGGAGCTTCCGGCTGATGGTCGGGCTCGGCTTCTTCTTCATCGGCCTTTTCGCCGTCGCCTTCACC
Organism: Mycobacterium sp. KBS0706; assembly: GCF_005938675.2. GTDB lineage: Bacteria > Pseudomonadota > Alphaproteobacteria > DSM-16000 > Inquilinaceae > Inquilinus. Next base: position 8,117 of record NZ_VCCH02000166.1, on the reverse strand, counting down.
CTGGCCTCGCTGCGCCGCCTGCACACGTCCCGCCTTTTCCTGCGGGTCGCGCTGTGGGCGCTGCCGCTGCCCTGGATCGCGGCGGAGCTCGGCTGGTACGTGGCCGAGGTGGGGCGGCAGCCCTGGGTGATCGAAGGCGTGCTGCCGACCTTCCTGGCGGTGTCGAACCTGTCGGCGGGCAGCGTCCTGACCACGCTCCTGGGCTTCGTCGCCATCTATTCCGTCCTGCTCATCGTCGACGTCTTTCTGATGACCAAGGCCATCCGCCTCGGCCCCGCGCCTTCGGAGCCGGACCTCCTGGCCGAGCCCGGCCTGGCCGCCGCACCGGCCGCGGCCGAATAGCCCCGCGAGGATCGCATCATGTTCGACTACGAAATCCTGCGCCTGATCTGGTGGGCGCTGCTCGGCATCCTCTTGATCGGCTTCGCCGTCATGGACGGATTCGACCTCGGGGCCGCGACGCTGCTGCCCTTCGTCGGCCGGACCGACGCGGAGCGGCGGGTGGTGATCAACACCGTCGGCCCGGTCTGGGAAGGCAACCAGGTCTGGTTCATCCTGGGCGGCGGAGCGATCTTCGCCGCCTGGCCGCCGCTCTACGCCGTCGCCTTCTCCGGCTTCTACCTGGCCATGTTCCTGGTTCTGGTCGCGCTGATCCTGCGGCCGGTGGCGTTCAAGTTCCGCTCCAAGATCGAACATCCGACTTGGCGCCGGGCCTGGGACTGGGCGCTGTTCGTCGGCGGGCTGGTGCCGTCGCTGATCTTCGGTGTCGCCTTCGGCAATGTGCTGCAGGGCGTGCCCTTCCGGTTCGACGAGACGCTGCGGATGACCTACGAGGGCACCCTGTTCGGGCTGCTCAACCCCTTCGCGCTGCTCTGCGGCCTGGTCAGCGTCGCCATGCTCGTCATGCACGGCGGCGCCTGGCTGGCGCTGAAGGCGGCGGAGCCGGTGGCCGCCCGCGCGGTCACCTTCATGCACTTGGCCGCGATCGCCCTGATCGCACTGTTCGCCGTTGCCGGCCTCTGGGTGGCGATCGGCATTGACGGCTATGCGATCGTCGGCACGGTGGCGCGTGACGGGCCGTCTAACCCCCTGCTGAAGCAGGTGGTGCGAGCCTCCGGGGCCTGGCTGGCCAATTATGGAGAGCAGCCATGGAACTTGGCCGCACCCGCGCTCGCATTCCTCCGTGCGCTCGGGGCGATCGCGCTGTCCGGCCTGCGGCGGCGCGGCCTCACGCTCGTGTCGAGCGCGCTCAGCGTGGCGGGCGTGATCGCGACGGCGGGTCTCAGCGTGTTCCCCTTCCTGCTGCCGTCCTCGCTCGACCCGAGCGCCGGCCTGACGGTCTGGGACGCCTCCTCGAGCCGCCTGACCCTCGCCATCATGCTGGGGGCGACCGTGGTCTTCCTGCCGCTCATCATCGCCTACACGGCCTGGGTCTACTGCGTGCTGCGCGGCCGCGTGACCCTCGCCCATGTCTCCGATACCTCTGCCCACTCCTACTGACGGGGAGAAATACCAATGTGGTACTTCGCCTGGGTTCTTGGCGTCGGCTTCGCCTGCGCCTTCTCCATTCTCAATGCCATGTGGCTCGAGCTGCACGAGGATGGCTCGACTGTTCGACTTGGCCGAACTGTTTGACGCGGTCGAGACCTTGGCCAGCCGGCTGCATGTCGACGGCGACCGGCTGGCGATCCTGACCAATGGCGGCGGCACCGGCGTTCTGGCGACCGAGGCGCTGGGCGACGCCGGCGGCACCATAGCTAGTCTCTCGGCCGAGACGATGGCGCACCTCGATGCGGCGCTGCCGCCGACCTGGAGCCGCGGCAACCCGGTCGACATCATCGGCGACGCCACGGGCGAGCGCTACGCACTCGCCCTCGAAGCGATGCTGGCCGATCCTGGGAAGGACGCGGTGCTGGTGATGAATTGCCCGACCGCCGTGGCCGATCCGATCGAGGCGGCACAGGCCGTCGTCCGGTCGATGGAGGAGAAGGCGAAGCGGGATGGCCGCCGCCCACCCATCCTGACCTGTTGGCTGGGCGAAGGCGCTGTCGCGGCCGCGCGCCGGCTGTTCGCCGAGCACCGGATTCCGAGCTACGCCACGCCCGGCCAGGCGGCGCGCGCCTTCATGCATCTCGTCCGTTACCGCCGAAACCAGGCGCTGCTGATGGAGACGCCGCCGGCACTGCCGCAGGACTTCGCGCCCGATCCGGCTGCGGCCAAATCGGTCATCGCCGCGGCGCTGACCGAGGGGCGGTCGATGCTGACCGAGCCCGAATCCAAGCAGGTGCTCGAGGCCTACCGCATCCCGGTCGTGCGGACCCGCAGCGTCGCCGCGGACCCGGATGCCGCGGCTGAAGCGGCGGCCGGCTTCCTGGGACCGGTGGCGCTGAAGATCCTGTCGCCCGACATCACCCACAAATCCGATCTCGGCGGTGTTGCCGGAACTGCTTCCCATTCTCGGCACCATCGCTGCGTTTTTGGCCATGATCGCGATCGTCATCGGTCTTCGGATGCACGTCGAGCCGGAAGCGCCTCGCTCCGTCGGCAATCCATTCAGCTTAGGGGCCATCTTCCAGTTAGCGGCGGTGATCGCGGTTGCCATGACCCTGGTCCGCTTCGCCGCGGCACACTTGGGAGGGCAGGGGATCATCGCGACCTCCGGTCTTATGGGTCTGGTGGACATCGACGCCGTGATGTTGTCGGTCGCAAAGACCGACCTTCCTGCCGTTCCCGTACGCGAACTCGAATGGTCCATCCTGGTGGCTGTCGGCGCGAATCTGGTCGCCAAATCGGTGTACAGTGCGATCCTTGGATCGCGACGCTTCGCCTTGATCATAGCAGGGGCGTCGGGAGCGGCGCTCGGGACCGGCCTGTGCGTGGCGCTCGTGATCTTCAGGTAGACGCCTGCAAGGCTGGTCACGAGGGCCCGGCGGAGGGACCGCCATCGAGTGCGGGTCGACAGTCTGGGACCGCTTGGCGGCGATAGAAGAATGAACCGTGCGTGTCGAATCCGCGCCGGCGCGCCTGCTGTGGGAGCAGGCGACCGAATGGCCGGTCAAGCAGCGCCGCTCGGACAGCGATTCTAAGCTCGCCAAACTTGCATTGCAGCGACGGTGTCTCCTCCTCGACCGAGTTTGCACTGCTCCTTGTTCCCACGGAGCGCGACTCGGGCAGCGATCACGGCGCCTTGCACCCGCCAGTTTTCCGCGGCAGCGGAAGCCTGTGATGTGTATCCCCAATCACAGCGTCACAGCGAATGAGTAGTACTCATTTTCATCCACCACGGCACGCCATTTTCGGAATGAAGCCGGGCATCGCAAATGCCGGCGCTTCAACGCCGGGAATGGCAGTCAGCGCCTTCAGAAGCTAGCTTTCGAGCCCGCAATCCGGATCTCCCGGCCTTCGAGGGCGTCGCCGCGCTGCGCCAAGGCGCGGAGATGCATCCCGCCTACGTCATCTACACCTCGGGATCGACCGGTACGCCCAAGGGCGTCGCCATGCCGGGTGGGCCACTCGTCAACCTCATGGCATGGCATGCCACCGTGATCCCGGGACGGGCCGGGACGAGGGTCGCGCAGTTTGCAGCATTGAGCTTCGATGCCTCGGCACACGAGCTGATGTCCGCCCTGTTCACAGGAAAGACATTGTTCATTCTGGACGCCGAGACACGGCGCAATCCCGCAGACCTGGCCATTTGGCTTGAGCGGAATGCCATCGAGGAGCTGTTCGCACCCGATCCGGTGCTCAAGGTGATCTATGAAGCATCGACCGAGCAGCAACGGGAACTTCCCGTCTTGCGAGACGTCATCCAGGCCGGCGAGGCCCTGACGGCCGACGAGAGCGTTCACTCATTCTACCGAAGCCAGCCGCTTTGCTCCCTGCACAACGACTATGGACCGACGGAGACCCATGTCGTCACCGCCTATACCTTGCCGCGAGACGTCGCCCGCTGGCCGACTTCGATTCCCATCGGCGCTCCGATGTGGAACACGCAGGTCTACGTCCTCGATGCGGGGCTGCGTCCGGTGCCCATGGGGGTGTCGGGAGAGCTGTACATCGCGGGAGCGGGCCTGGCGCGGGGGTATCTGGGCCGTGCCGCGCTGACGGCGCAACGGTTCGTCGCCTGCCCGTTCGGCACTCCCGGCAGCCGGATGTACCGCACCGGCGACCTGGCCCGCTGGCGGTCGGACGGAGTGCTGGACTTCCTGGGCCGTGCGGACGAGCAGGTGAAGATCCGCGGGTTCCGGATCGAGCCGGGTGAGGTGTCGGCGGCGCTGTCGTCGCATCCGTCGGTGGGTCAGGCGGCGGTGATCGCGCGGGAGGACCAGCCGGGTCAGAAGCAGCTGGTGGGCTATGTGGTGGCGGCGGCGGGCGCCTCGCCTGATGGGGCGGAGCTGCGCCGGCATGTGGGGCAGCGGCTGCCGGAGCACATGGTGCCGGCGGCGGTGGTGGTGCTGGAGGCGCTGCCGTTGACGGCGAACGGGAAGCTGGACCGTCGGGCGCTGCCGGCGCCGTCCTATGGGACGGCCGTCAGCCGGGCGCCGCGGACGGCGCAGGAGCAGATCCTGGCGGAGCTGTTCGCGGAGGTTCTGGGCCTGGAGGGCGTGGGGCCGGACGACAGCTTCTTCGACCTCGGGGGTCACTCGCTGCTGGCGACGCGGCTGGTGAGCCGGATCCGATCGACCTTGGGGGTGGAGCTGTCGATCCGGACGCTGTTCGAGGCGCCGACGGTGGCGGCGCTGGACGCGCGAATTGACGCCAGCGAAGCCCCCGCCACTGCGCTGGCCGTCCTGCTGCCCTTGCGGCTGCGGGGAACCCGGCCGCCCCTGTTCTGCATCCATCCTGGCGGAGGCCTCGCCTGGCCCTATGCCGGCCTGCTGCGCCACCTGCCGCCCGATCAGCCAGTCTACGGGTTGCAATCGCGCAACCTCAATGACCCCACCCACCACTCGGCCGCCATTGACGCCATGGCCGCAGACTATCTCGATCAGATTCGCACCGTTCAAGCCAAGGGCCCCTACCATCTGCTCGGCTGGTCCCTGGGCGGCCTTCTCGCCCATGCCATCGCCACGAAACTGCAAGACCAGCACGAAGTGGTCGCTCTGCTCGCCATCCTCGACAGCTATCCCGTGCGGCCTGAGGTGGATCAGCCCCAATCAACCGACCAGGACATCTTGGCTGTACTGATGGAGGATTTCGACGGCGAGCCGATCGACCTCGGTGAGGGACCGCTCTCGTTCGCCCGTGTCAAGGAGCATTTCCTCACCCGCCCAGGGGCTCCGCTCGCCAGCTTCGACGGCGATGTCCTCGAGCGGATGTTTGCAAACCTCCGCGCCAGCCCCGGTATCCTCCAGACATTTATCCCCGGTATCGTCCGCAGCGACGTGTTGCTCTTCCGGGCAACCCTCGTGGAGAAAGAGGAGAACCTGCGCTCGCCTGACGCCTGGCAGCCCTATGTAAAAGGCCGCATCATCGCCCACGACGTCGCCTGCCAGCACGGCAGAATGATGCGGCCGGAAGCTCTTGCCCGGATTGGCCCGATCCTCGCCGCCGCGCTCGAGCAGACAAGACAGACCATGACTTCATCAACAGAGGAGCTTCTGCCATGACCAACCCGTTCGAAACCGGAGACGGCAGCTTTTTGGTGCTTGTCAACGATGAGGGACAACATTCCCTATGGCCTGCCTATATCGACGTTCCCGCCGGCTGGGCCACAACCTTCGGACCGGATTCCCGTGCCGCCTGCCTTTCCCACATCGAAACACACTGGACCGACATGCGGCCAAAAAGCCTCATCGACGCAATGGATGACAGGCAATAAGGACGAAGTGGTTGAGCTTCGTGCGCGAGCGGCTCTAGAGTGGGACGTCGGTCCTTAAGATGATCAGAATCGCCACGCCGCGAGGCATATCAGGGCTGCGTCATACGGTGACTCTCAACTCGATATCAACCGGATGGAGAATTTGAGATGGCCAATTCAACCGGAAATAAGATCGATGCCCAAGATGTGGATGCGGCCGATCCCGATTCCGCAGCAGACGCCGCAGCGGTCGAGACACCGGAAGACCTTCTCGGGGCGCGGCGCGCGGGGGCAGAAAAGATCGTTCAGAATTATACTTGGATGAGTGCAGGTTCGGGCCTGATTCCGATCCCGATGGTTGACGCCGCCGCCAATCTGGTCATCCAGCTTGCGATGCTGCGGCGGCTATCGAAGCACTACGAGGTGCCATATTCCGAGAACCTCGGAAAGGCAGCTGTTGTTGCGCTGTTTTCCAGCATCGGCGGTATCGGAGCTGCACAATCGATCGCGGGCAGTGTGGTGAAGGTGGTCCCGTTTTTTGGCACCGTTCTGGGCGCAGCGAGCGTGCCCGTGACTTTTGGCGCCTTTACCTTCGGCGTCGGCAAGGTGTTCACCCAGCATTTTGAATCGGGTGGAACTTTCGTTGACTTCCGGGCGGAAGCATATCGCAGGTATTTTGAGGATATGTACAGCCGTGGAAAATCTATGGTCAAGAGAGGTAAATCCAAGATCACGGGCTCCGCAGCTGAAGTGGCGTGAGGTCTTTTCGGGGGCTCGGACGCGGATCGGATGTTGAGGCACAACTTCGTTGTGCTTTTTGATCAGTCCGTTCGTGGTGTTTGTCGCGTAGTATCTTTTTGACCCTGCGGAGCCGTTCGGAAGCCGCACTGCGATACGTTCGATTCCGAATCACATGCATGGCGGATTGCGGGTTGCTGATGTCGCGGACCGCTCTGCATTTGCGAGTTTTGCCGACAGGCCATCGTTCATTCCCACCCGCTGGCGGCGCGTTCTTTCTGGATGATAGCGGATCGCCGTCGGCGGCATCCGAGTGCAGTTGAGGGGACGATTTTGGACGCTGTAACGGACCGCTGCTGGCCATTGACCGCGGTGCAACGCGAGATCTGGCTCTCACAGCAACTCGATCCTCAGAACACCAAGTACAATATTGCCGAGTATCTGAGGATCAGCGGGCATATCGATGTTCCTGCTTTCCGGGCTGCCGTAAAAACCAGGCTATCTGAGATCGAAGTTCTTAGAACTTGCTTTATTAAAAGCAGTGATACTGAGATCGTGCAGATATTGTTGCCATATACGGAATGGCAGATGCCGTTTTTTGATTATAGCTTTGAGCCTGACGCTGATAAACGGGCTGCGCAGTGGATGGCCGCCGATCTATCCAGGCCGCTTGATCTGACCAGCGATGCATTGTTTTCGTTTGTTTTGTTCAAAACTGGCGCTGACGAGTTTGTTTTCTATCAAAAATTGCACCACATTGTGATGGATGGGCACAGTGCATCTGTGTTCACGCAGCGATTGTGTGAGCTCTATAACCAGATATTGTCGCGATCTTTCGAGCCGGCCGCGTTCGGATTTCTACAAGAGATCCTCGATCGGGATCGCAAATACCGGGCGTCCGAGCAGTATGCGGCTGATCGTCGGTTCTGGCTCGACCGTCTCGACGGCGGAGCCGAGGCCGTCTCGTTGGGCGCCGGATCGGCGGAGCCGGGGTCCTCGTTTCTGCGTGAGACGCACGTGCTTTCCGCGCCCGAGTTCAACGCGCTTTCCGCCGTTGCGACCGGGGCGGGAGCAAGCTGGCCGCAGCTGTTCATCGCTGCATTGGCGGTTTATCTCAGCAGGGCGACCGGCGAGCAGCGCGTTAGCCTTGGATTGCCCGTTCTCGGACGACGCGGCGCCCTGGAGCGAAAGATCATCGGCAGTATATCGAATGTCCTGCCCCTCCGGGTTCATGTCGACCCGAAATCGTCGTTCGTGGACATCGTAAAAAGGGTTGCTGCCGAGGTCCGTTCAACGCTCCGACATCAATCCTATCGAGCGGAGGGTCTCATCCGGGAGCTTCGCTCGATCGGCAGTGGGTCGAGGCTTTATGGGCCGACAATCAATGTCATGCAGTTTGACTATAATCTCCGATTTGGCGAGGCGGTCGCAAAGCTTCACAACCTCGCCCATGGGCCGGTCGAGGATCTCACGATTGCTCTCTATTCTTCGCCACAGCAGGAGGGGCTCCGCATCGATTTCGATGCGAATCCGGAAGTTTATGGAGCTTCCGAGGTCGCCGAGCATCAGCGACGCTTTC
>NZ_VCCH02000165.1 GCF_005938675.2 Mycobacterium sp. KBS0706 | reverse complement strand
ACGGAGCGCTGGCTGGAGATGGCCGACGCGGCGATGGAGGATCTCGGCTTCCTGCCGGACGAGGATGGCGAGGACGACGACGATCCGCCCGAGCCTCGTCCCGCCGCCGCGTCCGGCCGTCGCAAGCCCAAGGTCCCGGACACGGGCTGACCGCTAATACAAGGTTGGGTTCGCAAGGCGAACCCAACCTGCGCGAACCGGATTGTTTCACCTCTCCCGCCCTGCGGGAGAGGCCGGAGGCGTTTGCGCCTCAGGGGCCCTCCCGACGTCACTTCATTCCGCCTGATGCGACGCCGGCGCGCCCGGCTGGCGCAGCGGATGGGCGCGGGCGAAGGCGTCCAGCGCCAGGCAGGCCTCGGCGATCCGGTGCACGGTGGGCAGCTCCGCAGTGTCGATCTGGAAGCCCCGGGCTCCCGCCACCTGGCTGATCAGGCAGAGATCCGCCATGCCGGGCGTGTCGCCATGGCAGAACCGGCCGGTGCCGGACTCCGTCGACAGCCGCCGCTCCGCCTGCACCAGCCCTTCCCGGAACCAGTGGCGCAGCCAGCCGGTCCGCCGCGCCTCGTCGATCTGCAGCGCGTCGGCGAGATAGCGGCGCACGCGCGGCACGATCAGCGGATGGTGGTCGGCCGCGAACAGCAGCGCCAGGGACCGCACCCGCGATCGGCCGCGGGCATCCGCCGGCAGCAGCGCCGGCTGCGGATGCGTCTCCTCCAGATATTCGAGGATCGCCAGCGACTGGGTGAGGGGCGGGCCGTCATCGACGAACAGGGAGGGCACGACCGACTGGGCATTGACCGCGCGATAGCCGGGCGCGTGCTGGTCGCCCGCGTCGAGGTCGATCATCGTCTCCTGATAGGCGAGCCCCTTCAGGTTCAGCGCGATGCGGACGCGGAAGGAAGCAGCCGAGCGCCAAAAGCCGTACATCCGGATCATGAGGCGTCCTGTCGTGGAATCGGGTGGGGATGGCCGGATCGGCCCGGCCATCCTGTATCTGGGAGCCGCCGGCTCCCCGTTCCCGACCTTCCTGGGTCCGGCCGTCGCGCCCTATCGCCGCAGATTGGTCTTCGCCAGCTCGATCAGCTCGCTGCCGCGGCCGTTGATCACGGCGCGCAGCATGTACATGCCGAAGCCGGCGACCTGGCTGGCCGAGACGGTGGGCGGCATCATCAGCTCCAGCTTGTTGGTGACGACGTCGATCACCACCGGCCCGTCATGGTGCAGGCCGCGCCGCACCGCGCTCTCGACCTCGCCCGGATCCTCGACCCGGATGCCGAGGATGCCCATCGATTCCGCCATCGCCGCGAAGTTCGGGTTCTCCAGGTCGGTGTAGGTGTCGAGGAAGCCGGTCGCCTTCATCTCCATCGCCACGAAGCCCAGCACGCCGTTGTTGTAGACCACCACCTTCACCGGCAGGTTCTGCTGCTTCAGTGTGATCAGGTCGCCCATCAGCATGGTCAGGCCGCCATCGCCGGACAGCGACACCACCTGCCGCTTCGGGCAGGCCGCCTGCGCCCCGATCGCCTGGGGCAGGGCGTTGGCCATCGAGCCGTGGTTCAGCGACCCGATCAGCCGCCGCTTGCCGTTGACCTTGAGATAGCGCGCCGCCCACACCGACGGCGTGCCGACATCGAAGGTGAAGACGGCGTCGTCATCGGCCAGGTCGCCGACCAGCTTGGTGAGGTATTGCGGGTGGATCGGCGGCCGGCCCGCCTTGCCGGTGGCCAGGTCGTCCAGCCCCTCGCGCGACTTGACGTAGTCCTGCAGCGCGGCGTCGAGATGGTCGCGGTCGTCCTTGACCTGCAGCCGCGGCAGCAGCGCCGCGATGGTCTCGCCCACATCGCCGACCAGGCCGAGCTCCAGGCTGCAGCGCCGGCCCAGATTCTCGGCCCGGATGTCGACCTGGATGATGCGGGCATCGGCCGGATAGAACTGGCGGTAGGGGAAATCCGTACCCAGCATCAGCAGCACGTCGCAGCTCATCATCGCGGTGTAGCCGGAGGAGAAGCCGATCAGCCCGGTCATGCCGACATCGTAGGGGTTGTCATATTCGACGAACTCCTTGCCGCCGAAGGCGTGGACGATCGGGGATTTCAGCGTCTCCGCCAGCCCCATCAGCGCCTCATGCGCGCCGGCGCAGCCGCGGCCGCAGAACAGCGTCACCCGGCGGGCCTCGTTCAGCAGCACCGCCGCCCGTTCGATCTCCGCCTGGGCCGGCACCACCACCGGCTGGGCCGGCAGCAGGAACGGGGAGTGGTGCCGGTCGCCGATCTCCTTCAGCGCCACGTCGCCGGGGATGACGACGACGGCGACACCACGCTTGGCCACCGCCTCGCGCATCGCGATCTCCAGCACGCCGGGCAGCTGCGCCGGGTCGGAGACCAGCTCGCAATAATGGCTGCACTCCTGGAACAGGGTCTGCGGATGGGTCTCCTGGAAATAGCCGCGGCCGATCTCCGAGCTCGGGATATGCGCCGCGATCGCCGGCACCGGCACGCGGTTGCGGTGGCAGTCGAACAGGCCGTTGATCAGGTGGAGGTTGCCGGGCCCGCAGCTGCCGGCGCAGACCGCGAGCTCGCCGGTCAGATGGGCCTCGGCCCCGGCGGCGAAGGCTGCGACCTCCTCGTGCCGCACCCGGATCCAGTCGATCGTCTTCTTGCGCCGCAGGCTGTCGGTCAGCCCGTTCAGGGAATCGCCGACGATGCCGTAGATCCGCTGGACCCCGGCATCGGCCAGCATGTCGGCGATCATGTCGGCTACCGTTCTCTTGGCCACGGCCGGTCCTCCTGCAATCGGGTTGGCTTCGGCATGATAGCCGCATGCGGCGCGATCCGAAGACCGAACGGTTCGATGACGGATGCAACAGGTTTCCTGGACCCCGACATGCGGGCGTAGCGCTGCCGCGGCAGGCTGCGCTGCTCTAGGGTCCCGACCCGATGCCTCTTTGGTAAGACCAATCGAACCGCAGAGCCCGACATGACCCATGCCATCGCCGCCGACCTTCCGTCGACGCGGCGCCTGACCGCCGGCGACTACCGCACCCTCGGCCTGGCCGCGCTCGGCGGCGCGCTGGAATTCTACGACTTCGTCATCTTCGTGTTCTTCGCCACTGTGGTCGGGCAGCTTTTCTTCCCGCCGGACATGCCGGACTGGCTGCGCCAGTTCCAGACCTTCGGCGTGTTCGCGGCCGGTTATCTGGTCCGGCCGCTGGGCGGCGTCGTCATGGCGCATTTCGGCGACCTGTTCGGGCGCAAGCGGATGTTCACGCTCAGCATCCTGCTGATGGCCGCCGCCACGCTCGGCATGGGGCTGCTGCCGACCCATGCCCAGATCGGATTCTGGGCGCCGGTCGCTCTGCTGCTGCTGCGCATCCTGCAGGGGGCGGCGATCGGCGGCGAGGTCCCGGGCGCCTGGGTGTTCGTGGCCGAGCACGTGCCGGCGAACCGTATCGGCTATGCCTGCGGGACGCTGACCGCCGGGCTGACCGCCGGCATCCTGCTGGGATCGCTGGTGGCGACCGCGATCAATGGCAGCCTCAGCCAGGCCGAGGTCGCCGACTGGGGCTGGCGGCTGCCGTTCCTGCTCGGCGGCGCCTTCGGGCTGCTCTCGGTGCATCTGCGCCGGATGCTGCGCGAGACCCCGATCTTCCAGGAGATGCGGGCCCGCAAGGCGCTGGCGGCGGAGCTGCCGCTGAAGGCGGTGCTGCGCGACCATCGCGGCGCGGTGCTGGTGTCGATGCTGCTGACCTGGCTGCTGTCGGGCGCCATCGTCGTGGTCATCCTGATGACGCCGACGCTGCTGGAGAAGCTGCACCACGTGCCGCCGACGCAGGCGCTGCTGGCCAACAACCTGGCCACGGTGGGGCTGACGGCCGGCGTCATCCTGGCCGGCCTCATCGTCGACCGGATCGGGGCGGGGCGCTTCTTCGCCATCGGCTGCCCGCTGCTGGCGATCGCCGTCTGGCTGCTCTACACCAGGGGCGCCGCCGACCCCGACCTGCTGCTGCCGACCTATGCCCTGGCCGGCCTCTTCGTCGGCGTGGTCGGCGGGGTGCCCTTCGTCATGGTCCGCGCCTTCCCGGCGGCGATCCGCTTCAGCGGCCTGTCCTTCTCCTACAACGTCTCCTACGCCGTGTTCGGCGGGCTGACGCCGGTGGTGGTGCCGCTGCTGCTGGCCACGGACCCGCTGGCGCATCTGCACTACATGCTGGCGCTGTGCGTCCTCGGCTGCCTCGTCGGCCTGTGGCTGATCCGGCGCGAGGGCTGACCGCTCACCGAAGCATCAGCACCGGGATCAGGCACGACCGCACCATCGCCGTGGTGGTGCTGCCGATGATCAGGTTGCGGATGCGGGAATGGCCGTAGGCGCCCATCACCAGGAGGTCGATCGACGCCTCGGCCACCTGGGCCGCGATCACCGCCTCCGGCTCGCCGGGCAGGATCCGGGCGCGGATGTCCCAGCCGGCGTCGCGCAGCCGGGTCTCGGCGGCGTCCAGCTTGGCCTCGGCCTCCTCGTCCGGGCTGCCGGCCATCAGTAGATGGCCCTCCAGCCCGCGCAGCAACTGGCCGTTGGCGATCAGCTCGACCGCCTTGGTCACGCTCGGGCCGCCGTCGAAGGCGATCAGGAAGCGCCGGATCGGCTTGAAGGCGCGGGCGGAGACCAGCACCGGCTTCTTCGCGGCGCGCGCCACCCGCTCGAGATTCGAGCCGAGATGCAGCTTGGCGAAGTCGGCCGCTTCGCCGCGCTTGCCGAGGACGATGATGCTGGCGTCGGGCTCGAACTCGCCGACCGTCTCGACCAGGTCGCCATTGTAGAGATGGGTGTCGATATCGGTGACGCCGGCCTCCTTCAGCCGGGTGCGGCCTTCGTCGAGGATCAGCCGGCCGCGCTTCTGCGACAGGCCGGCTCGCTGCTCGTCCATCGCCGCCAGCTCGGCCAGGATGTCCTGGGAATAGGCGACCAGCGTGCCGCTGATGTCGACCGGGATGGTCGACACCTCGCGGCGGCCCAGCACATGCAGCAGCTCGACCGGCTGGTTCAGCCGGGACGCCGCCCAGGCCGAAAGGTCACAGATGCTGTGGGAATAGATCGAGCCGTCGATACAGGCGAGCACCTTGGCCATGTCATCGACTCCATGTTGGCCGCGCCCGCGCGGGGGCGATCGGCGACAATGGAAGACTGACTCAATGCCGCTCCCGACTCAACCAATCTGGCGCACATCCACGCCGATCCAGGACCGCAGCCGACCGGGCCGTTATCCAACCGGCGGTCCGCGGCGCACGGCCTCGGTCAGGCCCGCCTGCAGCAGCGCCGCCTCGATCGCCCGGGCCAGGCCCAGCACGGCCTCGTCGGCATGGCGGTGGCCGACGATCTGCAGCCCGACCGGCAGGCCCTGCGGCGTCAGCCCGGCCGGCAGCGACAGGGCGGGGCAGGGCGACAGCAGGTTGAATGGGCCGGTCATGTCCATGCCGCCATAGCGCCCGTCCGGCCAGTCCGCGGCGAAATCGTCATCGGTCAGGGTGACGGGCGGCGGCGGGACGGGGCAGGTCGGGCACAGCAGGGCGTCGCGGCCGGCCAGCACCGCGGCCAGATCGTTCCACATCTCGCTGCGCAGGATCTCTATCCGCTTGACCTCGGCGGCACCCAGGGTGAGGCCACGGTCGATCAGCCCGACCAGGATCGGGTCCATCCGGTCGCGGTATTCCGCCAGCCGATGGCCCTGGAACGCCGCCATGAACACGCACCACAGGTCCAGCCAGCGGTCGCTCACCGCCCGGGTCCAGGGCAGGCGCACCTCCTCGACCACCGCGCCGGCGCGGCGCAGGGCCTCCGCCGCCGCCAGGGTCGCGGCCTCGACCGCCGGATCGACGGCGTAGTAGCCGAGATCCAGCGACAGGGCGAAGCGGCGCCCGGCCAGCCCGTCGATCCGCGTCGCCGCGGCGTCGAAGGGCAGGGGCAGGGAGCTGATGTCCTCGTCGCTCGGCCCCGCGGTCGCGGCCATGAAGGCGACGGCGTCGTCGACGCTGCGGGCCAGCGGGCCGAAATGCGAGATGTCGTCGAACTGGCTGGGCAGGATCGTCATCGGGATCCGGCCCAGGCTCGGCTTGAACCCGACCACGCCGCAGAAGGCGGCCGGGATCCGCACCGACCCGCCCATGTCGGTGCCCTCGGCGAAGGGCACCACCCCGGCCGCCACCGCGGCGCCGGAGCCGCCGGACGATCCGCCCGGCGACCGTTCCGGGTCCCAGGGGTTGCGGGTGATGCCCCAACGAGAGCTGTAGGTGAATCCGGAATGGGCGAATTCCGGCGTCGTGGTCTTGCCGATGACGATGGCGCCGGCCGCCTCCAGCCGCCGGACCACCAGCGCCGACCGGTCCGGCACCCAGTCGCCGGTCGAATGCGAGCCCAGCGTGGTCAGGTGCCCGCGGGTCGGGGTCAGGTCCTTGATCGCCACCGGCACACCATGCAAGGGGCCGAGTGGGCGGCCGGCCGCGACCGCCGCATCGGCGGCCTCGGCCGCGGCCAGGGCCTCGTCGTCGAGGATCAGGGTGAAGCAGTTCAGCCGGCCCTGCGCCGCATGGGCGCGGGCCAGGGTTGCGGCGATCACCGCGCGGGCGCTGGTCCGGCCGGCGGCGATATCGGCGGCGATGGCGCGCGCGCTGGACGGGGCGGGCGATGTGTCGGGCATGTCCTGAACCTCGGCGGCGATCTCGGTGCGCTGGCGCCGAGCATAGCGGCCGCCTGAGGCAAAGGGGAGGTTCCGGCACGCGGCACGCATGCCGACTAGCGACGTCGCGTCAGGCGGCTTCGGACAGCGGGGCCGAGGCGGCGGGCAAGGCGACGCCGAGGTCGATCCTGGCCTTGAGCGGCAGGTGGTCAGAGGCGATCCGCGACAGCGGGCTGCGATGGACTGCCACATGCCGGAGCACGCCCTGCGGCCAGCCCAGGATGCGGTCAAGCGAGATCAGCGGCAGCGGGGCGGGGAAGCTGGGCGGGCTCGCCTGCAGCGGCCCGAACAGCGCGCCGAGCGGCTGCAGCGAGGAGCGCCGCCCGGGACGCCATTCGTTGAGGTCGCCGACCAGCAGCGTCGGCATGCTCTCGCCCTCGGCGATCTCGTCGAGGATCATCGCGGCCTGGCGCATCCGGCAGCGCCGGAGCAGGCCGAAATGAGCCGCCACCACCCGCAGGCGGCCGGCGGGCAGCGCCAGCTCGGTGACGATGGCGCCGCGCGGCTCGGCCCCCGGCAGCGTCAGGCGGCGCAGGCGGGTGACCGTGCCGTCGCGCACCAGCAGGGCGTTGCCGTGCCAGCCATGGCCGTCGGGCAGGTCGGAGACATGGACCAGATGCAGGCCGCTGTCGCGGCGCAGCGTTTCGGCGTCGAGCAGCCCGGAGCGACGGCCGAACCGGCGGTCGACTTCCTGCAGCGCCACCACGTCGGCGTCGAGCTCGGCGACCACGTCGGCGATGCGCACCGGGTCGAAGCGTCTGTCAAGGCCGACGCATTTGTGCACGTTGTACGATCCGACCACGACCGTCCGGACGGGGGCCGTCGGTGTCTCGGGCAGGGTCTCGGTGCTCAAGGATGCGTCGTAAGGGGCCATCTCGGTTCCGAAAGCCGGGACCGTCAGACAGCGCCCGGGACCGCATGGATTTAATATAACTGTCGGGCGATGCCAAGACGGGCGCGACGGAATGTACCGGCCCAAGGCCGTCGCCACGCACCGATGAGATGGAGAAGAGTGGCTCCCTGGACTGGACTCGAACCAGTGACCCGCTGATTAACAGTCAGCTGCTCTACCAACTGAGCTACCAGGGAACATGAGCGCCGGATCGCTCCGGGCTGTTGGTGGCGCGGCTTATAGCAACCTCGCCCCGCCCTGCCAAGCCTCACATGTGCCTCCAATCACACTTTTTGAAGGCACGGTTTCGGCCGGCGTCTCGGCGGGCCGTTTGGAGGCGCGAGCCGGAATCGAACCGGCGTGCACGGATTTGCAGTCCGCTGCTTGACCACTCAGCCATCGCGCCCCGACGGCGGCCCCCGTATATCGCCCGCCGAGAAGCAGGGTCAAGGACGAACGCGAGGAACTTTCGATGCCGTTCAAGCGGGCGATATGGCCGGGCGGCATCAGACCGATTGTGTTGCGGGCGCGAAGGCCGATATAACCGCTGCGTTTGAGCGCGCGGCGGCCACCCGGCCGCTGCGCCTTGCCGTCCTCAGATTGCGGAATCCCATGGTCGACTACGCAGCCGCCCGCCTGAACATGGTCGAAGGGCAGATCAAGCCCAACAAGGTCGTCGACCAGGCTCTGATCGACGCGATGATGGCCGTCCCGCGCGAGCGCTTCGTGCCGGCCGACCGGCGCGGCGTCGCCTATGTCGACGAGGACGCGGCGATCGGCGGCGGCCGGGTGCTGATGGAGCCGCGGGTCCTCGGCCGGCTCCTGAACGACGCCCGGATCACGCCGGACAGCCGGGTGCTGATCGTCGGCGCCGGCACCGGCTACAGCGCCGCGCTCATCGCCCGCCTCGCCGCCAAGGTGGTGGCGCTGGAGGAGGACAAGGGGCAGCTCGGCACCGCGCGTGGGGCGCTGTCCGAGCTCGGCGTCCGGGGCGTCGCGCTGGTCGAAGGGCGGCTGGCGGAGGGCTGGCCGGCCGAGGGACCCTACGACGTCATCCTGATCGATGGGGCGGTGGCGGACGTGCCGGCGGCGCTGATCGCGCAGCTGGCGCCCGGCGGCCGCCTGCTCACCGTGGTGGATGACGGCGACCGTGTCGGCCGTGCTATGCTGGTCAGTGCGGTCGATGGAGTCGCGTCGCAGCGCCCGCTGTTCGACGCGACGACGGCGATCCTGCCGGGCTTCGAGCGGAAGCCTGCATTCCAGTTCTGAGCGTGGCGGGGCATCGGGTGCAGCAGTTCGAGATAGACGTGGCGACCTTGGCGGATTGGCGGCGCGACGGCACCGGGCACGTGCTGGTCGACGTGCGCGAGCCGCAGGAGCTGGCGCTGTGCCGGATCGAGGGCTCGCTCGAGATCCCGATGGGCGAGATCCCGGGCCGGTTGGAAGAGATTCCGGGCGATCGCCCGGTGGTCGTCATGTGTCACCACGGGGGGCGCAGCGCGCAGGTGGTGCGGTGGCTTTCGGCGAGGGGCATGGACAACGCGGTCAATCTGCGCGGCGGCATCGATGCCTGGGCGTGCGAGATCGACCCTACCATGGGACGGTATTGACGATGACACGATTTGGACGGTTCGGGCTCTCCATCGCGGCCCTGTCCGCGGCTCTGATGCTGGGCGCCGCCCCGGCTTCGGCCCAGTCGATGGCCGAGGCGCTGGCGTCGGCCTACGCCACCAACCCGGATCTC
>NZ_VCCH02000164.1 GCF_005938675.2 Mycobacterium sp. KBS0706 | reverse complement strand
AACCAGTCATATCCTGAGGCTCCCCGAAGCGGACGCCACCGTGGCCGCCTGATCGATCTGGCCTCCGCCGGAGACCGCGGTGTTCTCTTCACCACGGCCACCCCACCTCCGGACACATTGTAGGAAATTCGAATAGCAATATCGAACCTTTGATCGAAGGATCTTATGATCCGAAGGTATGCGATCAGCAACTTTCGTAGGATGGATCTCCCGCTTCTAGAGAATTTCCTTTCACGAGATTGCCGTCATCGCTTGGGAATATCTTTCTCTTTGTTACAGATATTTAATAATTTATAATTGTGCGCAATTTTCGTTCCAGTGAATCATTCTCTGGCTGTTTTCTGGGCTGGGAGTGGTTTCACGCACCATCGACGCGACGGGTGGACTCGGTGTCAACCTTCGGCGGTGCAACTGACTGGTGTAATGCTGGCGGCGGACGGAGGAAGTCCGCAGAGCTTGTGTCCAGGCTGACCATTATCGTCGACAGCTCCCCCCTACCCGATCACGGTCGAGAGAACGCATCTCGACCGCCAAACACGCCTCTGCGGATCAATTCGACCTGCCTTCCGCTGTCGAAGCGCCGGGGATCCTGCCACCGGAAATGCCCACATGGCAGAGCGCCGGGGGGCGCGGCGGCCTAGCTGCGGCCCCGGCGCCTCGTATCCCGCAAGCTTCGCTTAACAGCGGCCACGGCCCGCGGCGTCAGGGCCGACTTGGCTCGCCAAATCACACGAATGGGGAGGACGACCATGGCGATCACCTTTATTCTCAACGACGAGGCCGTCAACGACCAGACCACCGGGCTGCAAACCGGCGACAGCGGCGATGGCTTTATCGACACCGATGTGGCGTATTCCTCCCTGTCGGCTTCGTTCCGGACCTATCTCGAGACCACTCTCGGGCTGAATCCCGCGTTCCCGACCAGCGTCGGCGTCGCGACCAAGACGAACTCGGTGACCGTCAATGCTTCGTCCGGCAGCCTGCTGACCGACATCAAGTTCACCGACGGGAGCGGCGGCGTTCTCGACGGCGACGACAGCGGGCTCGACACCGTCGATGGCCGGAGCATCCTGCTCTTTGCCGATGGCGACGACACCGTGATCGGCCGCTATGACAGCGACGGCAACGGCAGTGCCGACGCGATCGCCTTCGTCATCTTCAAGCAGGACGTCCTCAACGCCGGCGCCACCAGCGCCCAGGTGACCTTCAACGTCGTCACCTACGCGCCGATCTTCCATGGCGACAGCACCGATCCGGACGATGCCGTCAATCTCGGCAACACCCTCAAGCTCACGGCGAGCGAGAAGACCGCCTTCAGCTTCGCCGGCACGCCTTCGGGCAACCACCTCTTCACCATGGTCGCCTCGGGCAGTACCGGCCTGGTGGTCACGCCCGATACCGAGGTGCTGAAGCTCTTCATCTCCCAAGGCGGCGGGCCGACCACCCTCGGCGTTTTCAATCAGATGATCGACCCGGGCGAGACGATGGTCTTCACCTTCGTCACCAGCCCGAACACCAACTTCACCGTGCCCAACCTGAGCCAGGGCGAGGCGGATGCCGAGACCAACATCCTGTTCGGCGGCCTCAACACGATCATCGGCGGATCGGTCTCGATCTCGCAGACCCAAGGCAACGACCCGGCCGGGTTCAGGCTGACCGCCCTCAACACACAGGGCGACGGCAGCGCCACCGAGCCGACCGGCGACGGCTTCATCAACGGCTACACCAATGATCCGATCGCCGCCATCTCCGAAGTCCGGGTGTTCAATGCATCCGGCACCCTCCTGCTCACCGCCACGGGCGACGTCACCACCCCTGTCAACGGCATCACCGTGGACTTCCTCGCCAGCGGCGAGGTCGAGCTCCGCGGCCTCCAGGACGACTATAAGGTCGAATACGACGCCGCCTCTCACGAGCGACTCAAGGTCACCGGTGTCCAGGGCAAGTTCGACATCGGCGGCATCGGCGTCGAGACCGCCGGCACTCAGTCGGCGTTCGTCGGCCAGCAGATCGTGATCGAGGACGACGGGCCGACGGCGGCGATCGTGCAGGGCGCACCGGTGGTCGCGCATGACGAGACCGCCGGGGTGCAGGCGGATGCGAACGACACCACCGCGGCGGGCGTGGTGGCGCTGTTTGCCGGTGTCGCCAATGTCAGCACCGATCTGAGCCCGACCGGCTACGCGCAAAACGCGAGCCCTGTGGTGAGTTCGACAGGAAGCTCGTTCGGTACCGACTTGGGTGGGACGACGGCGTTCTCCCTTGCTGTGTCTGCGGCGGGGGTGGATTCCGGCCTCGACACGACCAACGGCACGAGCATCTTCCTGTTCAAGGAAGGCAGCCTGGTGGTCGGCCGCATTGGCGGCGCCGCCGGGCAGGCGGCCTTCGCCGTTGCGATCAACAGCACGACCGGCGTGGTCAGCGTGGCGCAGTACACCTCGCTGCTCCATCCGAATGCCACCAACCCCGACGACACGGTGTCGATCACCGACAGCGCGCTGCAGGCGGTGGTGACGGTCACCGACGGCGACGGCGACGCGGCCACGGCCTCGACCGGCATCGGCGATGCGGTGCGGTTCCAGGACGACGGGCCGACGGCGGCGATCGTGCAGGGTGCCGCCACAGTGGCGCATGACGAGACCGCCGGGGTCCAGGCGGATGCCGACGACACCACCGCGGCGGGGGTGGTGGCGCTGTTCGCCGGTGTCGCCAATGTCAGCATCGATCTGAGCCCGACCGGCTACGCGCAGGACGCGAGCCCCGTGGTGAGCTCGACAGGGAGCTCGTTTGGCGCGGATCAGGAGGGCGCCACGACGGCGTTCTCCCTCGCTGTGTCTGCGGCGGGGGTGGATTGCGGCCTCGACACGACCAACGGTACGAGCATCTTCCTGTTCAAGGAAGGCAGCCTGGTGGTCGGCCGCATCGGCGGCGCCGCCGGGCAGGCGGCCTTCGCCGTCGCGATCAACAGCACGACCGGCGTGGTCAGCGTCGCGCAGTACGCCTCGCTGTTCCATCCGAATGCCACCAACCCCGACGACACGGTGTCGATCACCGACAGCGCGCTGCAGGCGGTGGTGACGGTCACCGACGGCGACGGCGACGCGGCCACGGCCTCGACCGGCATCGGCGATGCCGTGCAGTTCCAGGACGACGGACCGGCCATCGGTCCCATCAGCGATGGGCTCGTGGACTTCGCCGCTGGTGATTCCGTGACCAACCCGCTCAGTGGGGTGGTCGGAGCGGATAACCCGGCAACCTTCAGCGTCATCAGCTCCCCGGCGACATTGACGATACTCGATGGCACGTCCGGGGAGTTGACCCTGCTCAGAGACATCACAGGCAACGGGACGACCGTCACCTATTTCCAGGATGTCGATAGCAGTGGAACACACACGGCGGGCGACATCGATTTCTTCAGGCTGAGCTTGTCCGGTGGGAACTATACCTTCGACGTCCTCCACGATCCTCCGGCCGCGGAGCTGCAGTTCGGCTTCGCCGGAGCGCCATCGGGCAGCAACCTGTTCATTATCTTCGGCGATACAGCCTCCGCTCAGATCGTGGTGATCGGCGAGGATCCGCTGAATCAATCCCAAGGCGGGAACATCAACACCAAGGACGTGCTCAACATCAGTCAAGCCGGCAGCACCACCTCCTTCGGCGTCAACGGCAACCAGATCAACCCCGATGAGGGCGCGTTCATCACCTACGTCACCGGCACGAACACGAACTTCCTCGTGCCCAATCTGGACCAGAACGAGGCCGATATCGAAGCCAACATCGCCTTCACCGGCGTGTTCAATGCGACCGCGGCGTCCTTTACCGTCAACCAGACCAATCCGGGCAAAGGACCCGTCACCGTCAAGATCTCCGCCTTCAATACCGCGGCCGAACCGGGGGCGAATTTCGTCGACGGGCTCACCAACGATACGCACGTCAACATCACAGCGGGCTCGGTCGTCAACTTCGTGGTCAGCGGCGAGTCAACGCCGGTCGCCACGGTCAACGCCGACGGCACCTTGACGATCACCGGCCTGACCAGCGGCGACCTGGTGAGGTGGACGACGAGTGGAACCCACGACCGCGTCCTGATCCAGAACATCAGCAATGCGGACGGCATTGCCGGCAACGACAACAACACTTTCGATATCGGCGGCTTCGGCCTGTTCCGGTCGCAGCCGGCACCCGACGAGAAGCTCGATTTCACCGTCCAAATCGCCGACGCCGACGGCGACACCGCCAATGACAGCTTCTCCATCGGCATCGATGGGACCGGGCTGTTCGACGACAACCACGTGGACGGCGTCATCGCCTGAACGGCTCACGCCGGCTGTGCGCGCTTCGGGGCGCACAGCCGGCGGAGCGACCGATTGCCTTGTCGAACAGTGCCATGGCCATGCCGAGCCCAGATCCTCCCCTCACCGCCGTCATGGCTGTGATCCGGCGCCAAGCGCCTGCGCTGATCGGGTTCAGCCTTCTTGCCAACCTGCTGTTGCTGGTCAGCGCGATCTATATGCTGCAGGTCTACGACCGGGTGCTGTCGAGCAGTTCGCTCGACACGCTGGTATGGCTGACCGTGATGGCGCTTACCGCCATCGCCATCTACGGCCTCCTCGAGCAGGCGCGCCGGCTGATTCTCGGCCGCATCGGCACCTGGCTGGAAAGCGAGCTGAGCGGGGCGGTGATCCGTCGCGCAATGGCGGCGCGGCTCGCCGGCACCGGCGTCGAGGCCGGGCTGAAGGACGTGGCCGACCTGCGCGGCTTCATCGCCGGCGACGGCATCCTGGCCTTTCTCGACGCCCCCTGGACGCCGATCTTCATCGCCTTCATCTGGCTGGCGCATCCTGCCCTCGGGGGGCTGGCCACCATCGGCGCGCTGGTCCTGTTCCTGGCCGCGCTGGCCAACGATCTCCTGACCCGGGCGCAGCAGCAAACGGCCACCGCCTCGCTTCGGCGCAGCCAGTTGGCGGCCCAGCAATATGTCGACGGCGCGGAGACCCTGAGCCCGCTCGGCATGACCGGCACCATTCTCGCGCAATGGCAGGAGCAGCAGCGTCGGATCAGCAGCGAGCAGCGGCGTCTGGCCGAGATGACGGCTGCGATCCTGAACGCCTCCCGGGCCGTGCGGCTCGCGCTGCAGATCATGATCCTGGGCCTCGGCGCGTACTATGTGCTGGAGGGGCAGCTGACCTCGGGCGGCATGATCGCCGCCTCCATCATCCTGAGCCGGGCCCTCGCACCGATCGAGCGCTCGATCGGCGCATGGCGCCGCATGGTCGATGCGCGCGCCGCCCGGCGCAACCTCGCCCGCCTCTTCGAAGCCCTGCCTCCCGAGGCCGGATCCGTCCGCCTGCCCCGCCCCTCGGGCAGGCTCGTCGTGCAGAACCTGCACTATGCCGCGCCGCGGTCGGGAGACCCCATTCTCCGGAATCTCTCGTTCGACATCGAGCCCGGGCGGACCTGCGCGATCATCGGACCGTCGGGCTCCGGCAAGTCGACCCTCTGCCGACTGCTTGTCGGCGCGTGGAAGCCCAGCCACGGCCATGTGCGGCTCGACGGGGCCGAGATCTTCGCCTGGGATCCGGAGGATCTGGGGCAGTATCTCGGCTATCTGCCGCAGCAGGTGGAGCTGTTTCCCGGCACTGTCGCCGAGAACATCGCGCGGCTTGGCCCGGTCGACAGCGCCAAGGTCATCGTGGCGGCACAGCTGGCGGGCGTTCATGAGATGATCCTTCGGCTGCCGGCCGGCTACGAGACCGATGTCGGCCAGCATGGCGGTCGGATCTCCCTGGGCCAGCGGCAACGGCTGGGCCTGGCGCGCGCCCTGTTCGGCGAACCGTCCCTCATCGTCCTCGACGAGCCGAACTCGAACCTGGACAGCGAGGGCGACCAGGCGCTGATCCGCGCCCTCGCCCATCTGAAACAGCAGGGCCGGACGGTGCTCATCGTCACCCATCAGACCGCGGCGCTGCAGGCGGCCGACAAGATCCTGATGCTGGCGGAGGGCACTGTCGCGGCGTTCGGCGACCGCGATACGGTCCTGGCCACGATCGCGAGCGGACGCCGCCGGACCGTCGCCGCATCGGCTATTGCAGGCCCGGCGGAACTCACGCCGGTCGTGCGGCCGACGCTGGTATCCTCGGAGTAGCGATCATGTGGGAGCTGGCTCTCGAACAGTGGCAGAAGCTTCTCTCGACGCTCAACTCCGCGGATATTCCGGAGATGGCGGTCCGCATCGCGGCCCCGGTCCTCGCATGCGCCATGCTCCTCCTATTGTGGTTTGCGCTCCGGAGGCGCCGCGCCACCACTGTCGACGCGGCGTCTCTGGCGCGCATGACGCGCGGCCCGCGCCTGCTGGGCTATGGGGCCCTGCTGTTGCTGACGGCCGGCTTCGGCAGCTGGTCGGTGACGGCACCCCTGGCCGGCGCCGCCATTGCCCCCGGTGTCGTCAGCCCCGATGGGCACCGCAAGACCATCCAGCATCTCGAGGGCGGGATCATCCGGGGTATCCACGTGCGGGAAGGCGACTTCGTCGTTGCCGGCGCCACCCTGGTGACGCTCGAGGATGTCCAGGCCCGGGCGAAATATGAGGAGATCCGCGAGCGCTATACCCACGTCCTGGCGGTCAAGGCCCGGCTCAACGCCGAAGCGATCGATGCCCGGGAGATCGACTTCCCGCCGGAGCTGGTGGCCCTGGGAAGCGGCGAGACCGAGCATGCGATGGCCGGCCAGGAGGCCCTGCTTCGCAGTCGTCGGGCGACCTTCCAGGGCAAGGAACGGATCCTCAGCCAGCGCGTGAAGCAACTGGATGAGGAGATCACTGGACTGCGCCAGATGATTGCCGCCCAGGACGCGCAACTGGCGCTGCTCGACCAGGAGATCGCAGGAGTGCAGGAGCTCTACGACAAGGGGCTTGAGCGCCTGCCGCGCCTGCTCGCGCTCCAACGCGCCAGTGCCGACATCGGCGGGGAGCAGGCGGAGAACCGCGCGAAGATCGCGCGCAACGGGCAGGAGATCGGCGAAACCGAGATGCAGCTGCTGACCATGCGTCAGCAGCAAAGGGAGGACGTCGACGAGGAACTGACGAAGGTCGGGGCCGAGCTGGCAGAGTTGCGCAGCCAGTTTCCCTCCCGGGAGGATATCCTCACCCGGACCACCATTCAGGCCCCGATCTCCGGAACCGTCATGAATGTGCGCATCACGACCGCCACGGGCGTGATCAGGCCGGGCGAGCCCATTCTCGACATTGTGCCGACAGAGGCCAAGCTGATCATCGACGCGCAGATCAAGCCGACGGACATCGACGTGGTGCGACCCGGCATGAAAGCCCGAGTCCTGCTGACAGTCTATCGGCAGCGGACCCTCCCCCAGATCCATGGCACGCTCCGCTCGATCTCGGCCGACCGGCTGGTCGAGGACAAGTCGGGGACCGCATACTATCTGGCCAAGGTGGAGGTCGATCCATCAGAGCTGAGCCGGCTCGACGGGGTCAGGCTGATCGCGGGAATGCCGACCGAGGTGATGATCCTGACCGGCGAGCGGACCCTCCTGGACTACCTTCTGCGCCCTTTGCTCGACTCGATCACCAAGAGCTTCCGCGAAAGCTGAACCGCCGCCTGCTTTGAAGCCCGGGTCGGCGGCGATGCCTCGATCAGCGCGCTGATTGCCGCGTGCAGAGCCGGCAGGGTGATCGGCTTGCAGAGGACAGCTTCCGCCGGGCATGCGTTCATCGGCTGATCACAATCGGCGGTCACAAAGCAGAACGGTATCCGTCGGCGCCGAAGAACCTCCGCCACCCGACGGACGCGCGGCCCGCGCTGCAGCCGGACGTCCAAGAGCGCTCGTGCAACATGAGGAGGGCGCCTTTGCCACGAGCCCGCATAGGCATAATATGCATGACATTTTATCAAAATATAACTAGTATTACATGCAAGTCTTTTGGGAACCAATCTAAGATAGGGAAGCAATCAATGGAATATGTCTCCAGATAGGATCGAGCCGGAATAGCGCCGCCTTGTGCCGCGTATTTCGGATATTTTTCTGTGCCAGCATCGAGTGACTGATTTGTGTCGGCTGCGATGGGGGCGCAAATCTGACGTCGTGTGGCGCGCAAGTTCAATGGGCGGCTGGCGCCGGCTGACCTTAGCCCACTGCTGGTCGCGGCGAGATGCCCCGTTTCGGGCATTGCATCGAATTGATCGCGCCATGGCTGGACACATGAGTTCCAAACAGCGTCGATATCGCCTCGTCCGGCGTTGACGCGCCTATGGCAGTATCGGATCAGACAGATCAATAAGCACCAACCCCGGCGGAAAGAACGAGAAAGTCAATCAGCTCACCTAACCAGGGAGATCATCATGCCTGCTTATTGTCTTCTTCTCAACTTCACGGATCAGGGTATCCGCACCATCCGCGATGGCGCCAAGCGTATCGATGCCGGAAGAGAATTGGCCCGC
The DNA here is from genome assembly GCF_005938675.2 of Mycobacterium sp. KBS0706. Lineage (GTDB taxonomy): Bacteria > Pseudomonadota > Alphaproteobacteria > DSM-16000 > Inquilinaceae > Inquilinus. The sequence continues at coordinate 1,093 of NZ_VCCH02000164.1, read as the reverse complement.
AGCCTCGGTGTCGAGTTTGGAGACTTGCACGTCTGCATGGGTCCGTACGATGTCATGATCCATCTGGAAGCACCCAACGACGAGGCGGTTGCGAGGTTCGTGCTTGCCGTCGGTTCGCGTGGAAACGTTCGAACCACCACGATGAAAACTTTCACGGAGCAGGAATATCGCAAAATTCTAGTCGATCTTCCGGAATAATGATCGTCCCGGCGAGACCATTCCGGGTCGCGTTGTTCTCTGCCCCTTTGGCGCCCACAAGACGCGATGGCGCTCCTATCTCGATGCGGCACAGCCTTTCAAAGTCACCTACGATCAACCAGTCGGCACTGTGTCGCATCAGGACCTGCAATCGAGATGTCACGCGCAATAGCGTCCTATAATATTTGAGACGAGACATCTCAACCGTTGGGTTTTGGAAACAATACCGACCCCCGGATGTGGCGGTATCCTTCTGGTTTATGGGACAAGTTTTGGAGACCGGTCGGGAATGTTCAAGATGCTTTTGCTCGTCTGCGCGACCGCCTTGTCGCCAGGAGATTGTCAAACCGATACGGCAATCGACGTCATTCAAGGGCCGGTGACGGCCAGCGCCGCTGCCTGTGCATTCCAGGGACAAGCCGAGGTTGCGAACACGGCTCTGCCGATCCGGCCAGGCGAAACCTATTTGAAGGTGCGGTGCACGCGGACGATTGCCGCGGCGCATCCGCACGTTGCGCCCGAGATCGGCGCTCGGGGAGTCGGTGCGGCCACGGCCCTGCATCGGTAATCCGAGCCAGCCCGGTACTCAATCCACCATCAACGGCATGTCGGCCCGCCCCGATGCCCGCAGCCCGAGCCGCAGCGCCACTTCCTTGGCATGTTCGAGGCGGGTCGGCCGACGGCGGGCATAGTCGCGGTAGACCTCAGCCGTGACGGCAAGCTGCATCGCGAGATAGCGCAGCATCTCGTCCGGGACCAGCTCCTGGACCCGCAGGCCGAAGCCGGGATGCCGCAGCAAGCGGAGAGGGTTTGTCACGTTGTCGAGCGTGGCCGCGATGGGCCGGCATCCGCCAAGCTCAGGCCGGCATGCCAGCCGCATCCCGCATGCCGCAAT
>NZ_VCCH02000163.1 GCF_005938675.2 Mycobacterium sp. KBS0706 | reverse complement strand
CCCATACCCGCGGAAGAGGTGGTCCAGCTCCTCATGGCTGATCCGGGCCAGGACCGTGGGGTTCGCGATCTTGTAGCCGTTGAGATGCAGGATCGGCAGCACCGCCCCGTCGGTGGCCGGATTGAGAAACTTGTTGGAGTGCCAGCTGGTCGCCAGCGGCCCGGTCTCCGCCTCGCCGTCGCCGACGACGCAGGCGACGATCAGGTCGGGGTTGTCGAATGCGGCGCCGTAGGCGTGCGACAATGCATAGCCGAGCTCCCCGCCCTCATGCATCGAGCCCGGGGTCTCCGGCGCGACATGGCTGGGGATGCCGCCGGGAAACGAGAACTGGGTGAAGAGGCGCTTCATGCCCGCCTCGTCGGCGGAGATGTTCGGGTAGACCTCGCTGTAGGTCCCTTCGAGATAGGCGTTCGCCACCAAGCCGGGCCCGCCGTGGCCGGGACCGGTGATATAGACCACGTCCAGGTCGTGGTTCCGGATCAGCCGATTCAGGTGGGCGTAGATGAAGTTCAGGCCCGGCGTGGTTCCCCAATGGCCGAGGAGCCGTGGCTTGATATGCTCCTTGCTCAGGGGCTGCTTCAGCAGCGGGTTGTCGTAGAGATAGATCTGCCCGACCGAGAGGTAGTTGGCGGCTCGCCAATAAGCATCGATCAGGGAACGTTCCTTCTCCGACAGTGCGTTCGCCATGAACTTCTCCTGTCCTGTATCGATCTTTCCGAATTGAAATGGTCTTAGGGGCGGCTCGTCTGTCGAAGCGGGTCGGGCTTCGCAAGATCGGTCGTCGTGCCAATGGTCACGATGGACTGGGCTGGCGGATCTCGCCGGACCGGCCTCCGTCGCGTCATATCCCTTGCTCTGACTGGCCACCGGCGGTGACGAGTCGGTCAAAGGATAGGCCGCGGAGGTGATGACGACTTTGCTCTGGCGCAAAATCGTCTGCAGGCGGATGCGATAAGCTCCTCGTCTCGGCACTCCGCGTGTTGGCTGCCGGCAGATCGGACGGATGCGCTGCGGGCCGGATCTGCTTCATGGTGCAGCCACGCCGCACCGCTCGATCCTGCGGCCCCGGGCGCGCGGCTCATCGAGCTTGCCGGAGGGGCCGCAATGGACAGGGAGAAGGTTCAATACAAGACAATTGCTGCACGGTTCATCCGTGCGGTCAGGAACTTCTTCGGCTCCGAAGTCGGCTGGAAGGCCAAACTGATATTTGCCGGGCTCGTCGCTCTGTTGTGCGCGGTCAACGGGCTGAATGTCGCCAACAGCTTCGTCGGCCGAAATTTCATGACAGCCATCGCGGATCGCGACAGAGCCGAGTTCATACGGCAGGCGCTGTTCTATGTCGGCGTGTTCGCCGCCTCCACCATCGTCGCGGTCATCGCCCGATTCGCCGAGGAGCGCCTGGGGCTGCTCTGGCGCGAATTCGTCACCCGCCGGGCGGTCACCCTCTATCTTGCCGATCGGACCTATTACCGTCTGAACGAATCCGGCGAACTCGCCAACCCGGACCAGCGGATTTCCGAGGATGTCCGAGCCTTCACCGTCACCACCCTCTCCTTCGTTCTCATGGCGCTCAACAGCAGCTTCACCATCCTGGCCTTTTCCGGTGTGCTGTGGTCGATCACCCCCGTCCTGTTCATTGTCGCCGTCCTGTATGCGGCTTGCGGTTCGTCTGTGGCGATCATGCTGGGACGCCCGCTCATCACGCTGAACTACAATCAGCTCGACAAGGAGGCCAGCTTCCGCTCCGGGCTCATTCAGGTCCGGGAGAACGCCGAGTCCATCATGCTGGAACGCCATGAGCCGCGACAGGCGGCGCGGCTGCTGCATCGTCTCGACGATTTGGTCGGAAATCTGCGGCGGATCATCGCCGTCAACCGCAACCTGGGGTTCTTCACCACGGGCTACAACTGGATGATCCAGATCATTCCGGCCCTGATCGTCGCTCCGGCGTTCATTGACGGAGAAATCGAGTTCGGCGTGATCACGCAGTCGGCCATGGCCTTCACGGCTCTCGTCGCCGCGTTTTCGCTGGTCGTCACCCAGTTCCAGTCGCTGTCCTCCTTCGCGGCCGTCGTCGCACGGCTCAGCTCGCTGATGGAGGCCATCGAGCAATCGCAGACGGACACGGCGACAGCCATCGAAATTGCCGATGCCGGGGACAGGCTGGCTTACGAGCACCTGACCTTGAGGTCGTCGACCGGCAGCGATTCCCTGCTCAAGGACCTGTCCATATCGATCCCGCGCGGGACCCGCGTTCTGGTGACGGGGACGAGCCAGGAGGCTGGGCTCGCGCTGTTCCGGGCGACGGCCGGGGTGCCGACGGCAGGCGAGGGGCGCATCCTTCGCCCTGGCGCGGGCGACCTGATCTTCCTCCCGCAGCGGCCATACCTGCCGCCGGGCACGCTTCGGGAGGTTCTGCTGCGTGACGCGGATGACACGGTATCAGACGAACGGCTTCTCGCGCTGCTGACCGCGCTGGATCTCGACCAGGTCGTGAGCCAGGCCGGCGGGTTGGATGCGGAGCAGGACTGGGTGACGCTGCTTTCGTTGCGGCAGCTGCAGCTTCTGTCCATTGGCCGCGTTGTCATGAACAGGCCGAAATTTGTCTTTCTCGACAGGGTCGATGACATATTGACACCCGATCAGCTCAAAAGATCATTGGAAATTCTTTCTGCGAATTCGATTGTCTACATCAGCAACGGAGACGGCGAAGAGTCGTCGGAGCTGTATGACGCGGTCCTGGTGTGTGGAGAGGATGGGAACTGGACGTGGACTGCAAGCCGGCGGTGAAAAAGGGCCGCAGGCATAGGGAAATCCTGGGCTAGGTCCCCGGGGGAGAAAGCTGGTGGACCAGGGGCCGGCCGGCCTCGAAATCGCTGAGGCTCGCAAGCGTGGTTTCAGCGATCGCCGCGAGCGCTTCCGCCGTCAGATAGGCCTGGTGGCCCGTCACCAGCACGTTGGGGAAGGTGAGCAGCCGCTGGAACACGTCGTCCTGGATGATCTCGTTGGACAGGTCCTCGAAGAAAAGGCCTTCCTCCTGTTCATAGACGTCGAGCGCCACGCCACCGAGCTTGCGACTCTTCAGCCCCTCGATGACCGCCGTCGTGTCGATCAGGGCGCCCCGGCTGGTGTTGACGATTATCAGGCCCGGACGGGCCCGAGCAATCGCGTCGGCGTCGATGAAGTGGCGGGTGTCCGGCGTCAGCGGGCAGTGCAGGCTGATGACCTCTGCCTGGTCGAGCAGGGTTGCCCGGTCGACGGAGCGGACGCCTTCCGCCAGGAGGGCTTCGTCCGGGACCGGATCGAACGTCAGGACCTCGCAGCCGAAGCCGAGCCGGAGCGCTCGGGCCACGATCGCCCCGATGCGGCCGGTCCCGACGACGCCCACGGTGCGGCCATGCAGCGTGCGGCCGACGAGACCGTCGAGCGCGAAATTGTTGTCGCGGGTCCGGGCCCAGGCACGGTGGATGTTGCGGTCGAGCGCCAGCATCAGGCCGATGGTGAACTCGGCGACGGCGTGGGGCGAATAGGCCGGGACCCGGACCACTGCGATGCCGAGCCGGGTGGCGGCGGCCAGATCGACGTTGTTGTGGCCGGCGCAGCGCAGCGCCACGACCCGGGTGCCGCCGGCGTGCAGCGCTTCGAGCACGGCGGCATCGACGAGGTCGTTGACGAACACGCACACCGCGGGAAAACCATGGGCGAGCGGCAGGGTATCGGCATCGAGCCTCGGCTCGAGGAAGGTCAGCGCATGGCTGAAGCGGGTGTTGGCCGCCTCGAGGGACTGCCGGTCATAGGTCTTGGTACCGAACACAGCGACGCGCATGGATCACTCCCTCTCGACACAGCCCCGGATCGGGCGGGGACGGCGCGCAACCGCTCGCCTCGTTCCGCGTCACTCGATCTCCAGCTCTTCCCTGCCTGCATCCGCCTCATCGATCCAGGCGCGCAACAGAGTGTAGCCGATGGCGAGAATCGTCGGGCCGAGGAAGATGCCGACAAGGCCGAACGCGATCAGCCCCCCGATCACGCCGGCCAGGATGAGAAGCAGCGGCAGGTCCGCCCCACGGCGGATCAGGACGGGACGAATGAAATTGTCCACCGTCATGGCCACCAAGCTTACGGCCAGGAGCGCGATCGCCCAGCCCGTGTCGTCGCGGACGAACATCCAGACGACGGCGGGCACGAGGACCAGCCCCGGACCGATCTGGGCGATGCACAGCATGAACATCACGGCGCAGAGCACCGACGCGAACGGGAACCCCACCAACATCAACCCGAAGGTGCCGATGGCCGACTGGATCAAGGCCGTGACCACCACCCCCAGCGCGACGCCACGGATGGCCTGGCCCGCCAGGATGACGACCTGTTCGCCGCGCATGCCGGCAAGGCGGATGCCGAAGCTCTGAACCATCGCCGCCGCGGCTTCGCCCCGCGCATACATGATCGCCGCAACCACGACCGTGAGCAGAAACTGCAGCAGGACGCCCCCGAGGCCGCCCATGGCATCGAGGAACCACTGCATGATCCTGCCGGAATACGGCCGCACCTGGACCAGAAGGTCACTGATGCCGGCCTCGCCGACACTATGCCAGGCACGGGCGGCATCCGGGCCGACCAATGGCAACTGCTCCAGCCAGGCGGGCGGCGGCGGCAACTCCGCCGACGTGACCGACACGCCCCATTCCACGATCTCCCCGGAATGCCGGACGATCGTACCGACCGCGAGCCAGAACGGGATCACGAACACCAGCAGGATCGACACCGTCATGACCGTGACGGCGAGCCCGCGGCTGTTCCACAGCCGAGCCTGCACGCGGCGGAGGAGGGGCCAACTCGCGATCACCAGCATCGCCGCCCAGATCATCGCGGGCAGGAAAGGCCGGAGGATCCAGAGGCATGCGCCAATCAGCAGGGCGATGAAAAGAACTGCCAACGTGATCCGCGCGAGATCCTGTCGCAAGACGGCCATGGTGACTCCTCCCTCTCCATCTCCATCGGGATGAACCTCAACCGAGGAAGACCGGCAACACCTTGGAGCACTGTACGCCCGAACGCGCCGCGCGTGGGCGGAGCCTCCCGTCAGCGGGCGATGGCCGCCACGCGCTGCCATGTCTTAAGGAGGTCCTGCCCCTCCTCGTCGTCAGGCGTCAGCGGGTGATCACGCTGTCGGTGCATTCATCGCGGGGCGGCGCACCTACGCCGAAAGGAGTATTTGGCCGACGATCATACAATGATATGTTTCCAAAGCTTCGATTATGGAAATGAATGTGTTCGGGGCGTTCCCGGACACACGGTTTTGCAGATAAAATATCTTGCCCGTGTCGGCGGATTGGTAAGGAACGCTTGGAGCTGGAGAGGCCGCCGCTGCTTGGCGGCCCTCCATTCAAGTTACGCAGGTTCCGGCCGAGCGTATCTCACGAGATGGAATGGACCCCACTCTTGGCCGAGTGCAGCTTGAAGGCGATCTCGGTCCGGTTTCGCGCCTGCAGCTTCCTCATGATTGACCGGAGGTGCACCTTTACAGTGCTCTCACACAGGTCCAGTTCATAGGCGATGATCTTGTTCGGCTTTCCGAGGGCGACGGCATCGGCAACAGCGGCCTGCCGTTCTGAAAGGCCAAGCATGCTGTGAACAGATTGCTGGCGTAGCGACCGCTCGCGATCAGAGTTCTGGAGCGCGCTGGCAGGAACGAACGTGCCTCCGGCTAGCGCGAGGCAAAGCGCCCCAATCGCGACACTCAGGCTGACGCTGGTGGGGATGTAGCCGCGAGCTCCCCACGCCAGAATCTCAGAGATATGGCGGGGATCCTCGTCTTCGCCCAACACGACCACCGCCGTCTCGGGATAGGCGCCAACCAGGGCCTGGAGTTCGTCCTCAAGCGACGGATGGTCATTGCTGACTGAGCCGCATTCCAGGAGGATCAACGACGTGTCGCTCCGTTCTGCGCTCCGTTCCCACTCACCGATGTCGGCGAAAGCCCGGCTTCGGAATCGCGCATCGGTCGACTCAAGCGCCTGCGTCAAGGTTTCTCGGCCCAAGGCACGTCTGTCGATGATCGCGACGGTGGGCAGGCCCGGAACAATACTATCAATATCCCGGGCGCTGGCGCGTTGATTGATTTCAGGTTCTGCCCCCCCCATGATGGCGGGATGGGCCTTCGCTTCACTGCCGTTGAAAAGCATAATAATCCTACTCGCCTCTTAGCCTGGTTGAGGGTATTTCCCCGCCCGCTTCATTAGCTAGAGATCCAACGCGTTTCTGATTATGTCTAAATTCCTGTTGTTCTCAGAAGGCCGGAAGATCGCAGAAATGGATGTCGAGCCCGGCAGACTCAATCACATTTGTATCACATTTTATGCAAAAACAAACAAGGTCGACCTAAGCCTTTCGAACTATGGTTCCTTCCTAAGGAGCACGCTTGCCGTCAGCTCGACGATGTTGGTTTCCCTCCCATCTCGGCCAGCTTGGCTCGCTGGAGGGCGCCACAGGCGGTCGTCGCGTCTCCGACGCGATGCTGGATATTCACGCGTCCTCGATCCGCCCGCAAGGGAAAGAGCGCACTGCTCGGGATCGATGTCATCCAGCGGGTGAGCCAAATGGTCATTTGAAGCCGAGAACGACGGCCGGGCATCTCCGAACCGCGCCGTCGCCACCTCGATCCGCTAGGACCGCGGCTCCGCCGGCATGCTGAACTGGAACAGGGGCGTCGCGGTCATGCGGTCCGTCGGGCTTCCGAGTGGATGGTTGATCGTCAGCCGCAACATCCGCGCCTGCCAATCGACCACCCCGAGGAAGACCAGCCGGCCGACGATATGGGACCGCGGCGCGATCTGCATCTCCGGATTATCCGGTGGAGGAAGGAAGGGGTAGCTCCGGCCGCGGTCATCCGTCAGCAGCAGGCTGCCGGATGGGTTGAGCCGCCTCTGGCCGGCGGCCGGATTGAAGATCTCGACATCGACGACGATGCTGGACGGCAGGAAGCTCACGGTATCGACCGAGATGGTCATGCCGTTCGGATGCGTCTTGCTTTGCCGCACGCGGACGTTGGCCGGAGCCGAGAACTCTCCCGGTGGAGGTTGTGCCGGCTGTCCGACCCCTGGTTCCGGCGGCGACATTCCCGGCTTGACCAGCGGATAGGTTGGTGTCGGCGTTCCGGACCTGCTCGCCGGCTCCCGCAATGGCGGCGGTGGGGCGAGCTCGAACTGTTGGAACTGGGCATGCGCCACATCAACGAGACCCGCCGCGATCATCACGATAGCGACTGTGACGCGACGGCTCCCGGCGCGCATCGGCGTCTTAGCAATCCGGTACAGCTCGTGACGGCAGCCGGGCTCGGCCATGATGATCAAGTCTCCGCCGCGTGGCGCGGCCACGCAATTCGGCGATTGGGTGAACATGGCCATCCCGCCGGAGGATGCCGTTTATCGCCGATGGCGTCGGCTCACCTGCGTCTGAGCAAGGCGACATCGAAATTCCGGTCGGGTGTTCTAGGCGTAGCCTTTCGGGACCACCGGACGGCGGTTGTGGGCCAGCGCGAAGAAATAGGCTTGGATGAACACGCGAACCGCGCTGGACAGGCTACCGTCACTTCGCTGCGAAGCGCGTATCCGTGACACGAGGGCATTCACGGAAATGCCCTCCCGCGTCACGATTTCCTCCAGGCCGCTCCAGAATTGCTGCTCCAGCCGGATGCTGGTGCGGTTTCCACCAATCGTGACGTTGCGGGTGCGCGGCTCGAGAGGATTCATCAGCCGGTAATTTTGAGCCATTTAATTCGTCGCTGAAAGAGAAGTGGATAAAAACATTCTCCACAACTGTGAAAGATACAAAACATCTCAAATCGGCTTTTCCCATCTCTAATTGTCTAGTGGAATACCTCTTCCGTTGTAGCGATCCAATGCAAGACTACGGCACATAACCGGGCGATGCGAAATCGTCGGGCCCGACGCGTCCGATGCCTGGCGTCGCTTGGCTTCTTTGAGATTCCGGTCGAATGATGATCGCCTTGCGATCAATGATCAATCGGACGGCCAGAACCAGCAGCAGTCAAGTCGTCCAGGAAGGGCCAGAGCCGGTGAGTAGCGGGAGAAAGTAGTAGCGCATCCACCCGAGGATATGCCGGCCTCCTCTGAGGATCGATTCGAAGTGAAGGTCATCACCGGAAGTGCGTCTAGGTCGAGACCGATCGCGCGTCTAGGATCTCACTCGGGATTTGACTGGGCTGAGGCGTCCCCACTGATCAGCTTCGCAACTCCCTCACATGGGACCGGGCAGGCATCATCACAGCAACAGGAAGCGGGCCTGTCCGGTCCTATGCCCATCCGGCGACGGATGGGGCATGACTCGAGCAGACCAGGAGGTCAGGTGAAATCTCCGGCGGACAGCGGTACCCGGCTCGATCGTGAACTGAAGGCTGCTCGCAGCGCCGCGCCCCGCCATGTGGTCGCGGTGCTGCTCATCGTCGCCGGTGGGGGCTGTCTTGCAGTAGAGGGGCAGGGAGTCCGTCGGGCCGAAGCCACGCCTCTGACAGCGATTGTCGAAGATCCGCGACCATCCGCCTCTGCAACCCGTCCCTCAGCCCCGGCTTCGCACGCCGCGCGCCCGGCCTTGGCACCCCATCCGATGGCGGCCACGGCATCTCCGTCGGCAAGCGGCACCATCGCCGCCCCGGCCGACGATCGGATGGCGCAGTTGCCGCTGCCGGACAACGCCTCCACTGAACTGCGCAGCCTGGCGCGCGGGGCCTTCGCCGGCCAAGCGAATGCTGAGCATGATCTCGGCACCTTCTTTGCGCTCGGCATCGAACTTCCACAGAGTTTTGAACGTGCTGCGTACTGGTATCGTCGCGCCGCCGATCAGGGCGTGGCCAGCGCCGCATACAATCTCGGCGTGCTGCTGGAACGGGGCCTCGGCGTGCCGCGCGACCCGGAAGCGGCGGTGGGACCCTTCCATCAGGCGGCGGAGGCTGGACACGCCGGTGCGCTGAATGCCTTGGGGCTTGCCTATCTCAGCGGCTCGGGCGTGGCGCACGACCCGGTGGAGGCGATGCTCTGGTTCCGGCGGGCCAGCATCGGCGGCAACCCACGCGGCGCTTACAACGTGGCCAGGCTCTATGAAAGTGGCGAGCTCGGGAAACCGGATCCGCAGACGGCCGCTGGCTGGTACCGGGTCGCGGCCGATGCAGGATACGAGCCGGCCAGGGTAGCCTCTGCGAGGCTGCAGGCCGTAGCCTACGGTGTGGCCGCGCCTCGCATTGGGTTTGTCAACCTGGCGCCGGAAGCCGGCCTTCTCGTTCTGGACCAGACCGGCATGCCCGCCGCTGCCCCCGACCCGATCCTTGACGCTCTGGCGGCACAGATGGCGGGTTTGCCGCCTGGTCCGGCGAAGGTGACCATGGCATCTGAGGCGGCAGCGCAGCCTGCGATCACGCCGGACCGACGCGTCACGGCAGCTCAGATTCGGGAGATCCAGCAGCTGCTGATGAGGTTGAATCTTGATGTGGGACCGGTTGATGGCGTGATGGGGCGCAGGACCCGGGCGGCCATCGTCGCCTTCCAGCGGAGCCAGGGTCTGCCGGTGACACGGCGGCCCTCGGTGGCGTTGCTGCACATGCTTCGCGCAACCACGATGCTGGCCAGCAGGGGTTGACGGAATGCGGGTGACCGCGCTGTGCCCGCGGGGATCACTCGTCGATCGACGTGCCCCACCAGCGGGCGCGGGTCTTCTGGTAGTCCGGCTCCGGATCATAGACCTTGACCGGTAGACCCATGTCCTGGGCGGTCAGGGTGCCGACCGCGTTGCGCAGCTGATAGCCGGCGACCACCTCGTTGCGCCGCGCCTGCACCAGGCTGAGCTGGGCGTC
>NZ_VCCH02000162.1 GCF_005938675.2 Mycobacterium sp. KBS0706 | reverse complement strand
GGAGCGGAAGCAGCGCCCGAGTCGGCTGTATGACCGCTTCGAAGGAAAGCGGTCATGCCGGCTGCGTCGCCGACGGGCGCCAGGCAACACGCGCGGGCACCCAATCATTCATTAGATTATCTAATAAACCTTATCGAATCCAGCTGCCTAATCAAAAAATGGGATCGAAGCTAGAGTCCGGCCGGCTCCGAGGCACTAGAAGGAAACGACGATCTTGAACTCTTGGCAGTATCTGTTGGTGTCCATTACGGTCGCCGTTGGCAGTGTTGCAAGCCCTTTATCGATGGCCCAACAGGCGAACAGGCCGGAGCCCCTCACTATCCAAGAGCAAGGCAGCTTCGCCGTCGGTGGGATGGTGCTGCAGACCCCCGGCACCTACAACAACAACGCGCCCTCCGCGGCAGGACAGAGCCTGCACGGCGACCATCTCTACGCGTTCTATCAGGTGCCGCAGAATCCAAAAGCGCTGCCCATCGTCATGCTGCATGGCGCCTATCAGTCGGCGCGCAGCTGGGAGACCACGTCGGACGGCCGCGAGGGATTCCAGAACATCTTCTTGCGCCGGCACTTCCCGGTCTATCTGGTCGATCAGCCGCGCCGTGGACGGGCGGGCAACAGCACAGTCGCCGCGACCATCGAGCCCACGCCCTATGACCAACTGTTTTTCGACCAGTTCCGGCTCGGAAAGTGGCCGAACTACTTCGACAACGTCCAATTCGATCGCAAGCCTGAGACGCTGGACCAGTTCTTCCGCTCGGTAACGCCCAACACCGGCCCTTACAATGCAGGCGTGATCTCGGATGCCATGTCCGCGCTGTTCGCGAAGATCGGTCCGGCGATCCTCTTCACACATTCACAGGGTGGCGGTCCGGGCTGGCTGACGGCGATCAAGAATCCCAACGTCAAGGCGATCGTCGCTTTCGAGCCGGGCAGTGGCTTCATCTTCCCCGAGGGCGAACTGCCCCCGGCGATGTCGAGCGCAGCCGGCACCTTGTCGCCCGAGGCTGTACCGCTCGCCAATTTCGAGAAGCTGACCCGCATCCCGATCGTCATCTACTACGGCGACAACTTCCCGGTCGAACCGACCAAGGAGCGTGGGCAGGACAACTGGCGCGTCCGGCTGGCAATGGCCAAGCTGTGGGTGGCGGCCATCAACAAGCATGGCGGCGATGCCCGGCTGGTGCACCTTCCGGAGATCGGAATTCGCGGCAATACGCACTTCCTGATGTCCGACCTGAACAATGTCCAGATCGCGGATCAGGTCTCGCAGTTCCTGGCCGAGAAGAAACTGGATTGATCCGCCTGCGCCGACGTTCGGCGCCTCGCGAGCATCGCGGCGCCTGCGGATCGAAGATTGGAGTTCGAAATGACCGATGAATTCATCAACAGGGAAAGGCGCGAGTTTCTCGGAGCCGCGCTTGTTCTCTCCGGTGTAATAGTGGGAGTTCCCGCGATGACCAGTGCCACCGCTGTCGCAGCCGACTACAAGCAGAATCCGTTCACCCTGGTCTATGACGGGGCGATCACGAAGAATGAGCCGGGCAAAGTCAATATTCACCCGGTTGCCTACAAGCTCAATGGCCTGGATATTGTGGCCAACGTCTACACGCCAGCAAACTACGATCTGAGCCAAAATCATCCTGCGATCGTCGTGGCGCACCCGAATGGCGGGGTTAAGGAACAGGTCGCGGGCCTGTATGCCCAGCACCTGGCGGAACAGGGCTACATCACGATCACCGCGGATGCCGCGTATCAAGGTGGGGGCGGCGGCGAGCCGCGCAGCGTGGACAAACCCCAATTCCGCATCGAGGACATCCACGGCATGGCGGACTTCATCACCCGCTATCCGGGCGTCGATGCCGCGCGTCTCGGTCTCTTCGGCATCTGCGGTGGCGGCGGCTACTCGTTGGCGGTGGCAAAGACCGACAAGCGCTTCAAGTCGATCGCGACGCTGAGCGTGTTCAATTCCGGGCGGGTTCGTCGCAATGGCTATGTGGATTCACAACTGGCGACCATCCAGGACCGTCTGCAGCAGGCGTCGAACGCCCGCGCCCAGGAGGTGGCGGGCGGGGAAATTCTCTATGCGGGCGATGCCAATCTGACGGATGCGCAAATCGCCGCCCTGCCGTTCGATCTCTATCGACAGGGATACGAGTACTACTGGAGGACGCACGCGCACCCCGGCTCGACCTTCAAGTACACCATGAGCAGCTTGCTTGACCTGATGCGTTGGGATGCGACCGACCAGATCGAACTGATCGACAAGCCGCTGCTGATGATCGCCGGCAGCAAGGCCGACAGCCTGTATATGAGCGAGGACGCATTCGCCAAGGCCACCGGCACGACGGACAAGGAATTTTTCAAGATCGACGGCGCCACCCACATCGAAACCTATTGGGTTCCCAACTACGTGGATGCGGCAATGGGCAAGCTGACGCCGTTTTTTGCCCGGACCCTCGTTTCCGACCGCTCGTAGCTCGCTTTCCGATGAGGCATCCAACAAGAGGCGTCAACAATATGGCGCCAGCTTCTGTGCCGGGCGCCATCCCCAATCTCCGAGGACTCATCCATTGAAGAAGCTCACGAGAAATTTGTTCGTCGCAGCCAGCCTGCTTCTTTCCGGAGGAATATCCACCATGGCCAGTGCGCAGAGCCAGCCCCCCGCCACGTCCGACGCGGCACCTGCTCAGCAGCAGTCGCGCGCGCAGCAGCTGATGGGCGACATCGCGCCCAAGCTCGCCGAACTGACCGACGACGTGTTGTTCGGGGATATCTGGGAGCGGCCTGGCCTCGCCAAGCGCGACCGGAGCCTAATCACCGTCGCGGCGCTGGTGGCGCTCAACCGCCCTGAACAGCTCCGCTCCCACATCGCGCTCGCGCGCCGCAACGGCGTGACCGAAGAGGAGATCGTCGAAACGATTACCCAGCTCGCTTTCTACTCGGGCTGGCCCAACGCGATCACCGCGGTCGGCGTTGCCCGCGAGGTCTTCAAAAATTGACGGGGTAACCGGGCCACGCGGAGACCAGCAAATCGAAGGAGTGAGATGAAGTCCCTTGCTGCAACAATCGTTTCCATTGTCCTGTGCGCGTCGGCGGCGTCGGCCCAGTCCAATCAGATGATCACCGTCACGCGTCCAGGGTCGCAGCCATCCGCTGCGGGTCCTGCCGAAAACTTCACCGGCTCGGTCCGCGTCGACTCCCGCTTCCAAGGCACTGCGCCCGCCCGTATCGGTGGCGGCATCGTGACATTCGAGCCCGGCGCCCGCACGGCCTGGCATAGCCATCCGCTTGGCCAGACCCTCATCGTCACGGCGGGCGTCGGCCTTGTCCAGGAGTGGGATGGCCCGGTTCAGGACATCAGGCCGGGCGACATCGTGTGGATCCCGCCAGGCGTGAAGCACTGGCACGGGGCCACCTCGGCCAACGGCATGTCGCACATCGCCGTCTCCGAAGCGCTCGACGGCAAGGCGGTCGAGTGGATGGAGCAGGTCACGGAAGAGCAGTACCGGCGCTGACCGCCGTTCGCATGAGGCGCCATGGGGCGCAAAGGTGGGCTGCAAGGTCCGCCTCAGCCCCCAATTTCCGAACCCCGAGCGAGATTCGTTCACGATGAAAGTTGCGAAGTCCCTTGTCTTTGCCGCCTTGACCGCTGGCGTCGTCCTTGCTGTCGGCTGGCAGGGGTATGCCGAGACCAACCGCGTCAAATTTCCAGAGAATCTCGATCGGTTGGTCCACTATACGACCGTCAGGCGCGGCGATGTGACCGAGCACATCATGACGACGCCCGAGGCGATGGAGGCCATCAAAGGCGGGCGGCCGCCCCCGGCCGGTACGCACTTCGTTCTGGTCGACTATCGCGATGGCGAACTCTACCGGTACTTTGTCATGGAGAAGGGCGAGGGTTTCGGCGCCGACTATGACGAGGGCCGCCGTACGGCCGACTGGCAGTTCCAATGGTTCTGGCCGGACAAGTCGGTCAACATGAATGAGAACACGGCTCGCTGCCAATCCTGTCATCGTAGCCAGGAGGGAAGCGATTACCTCTATACCGCATATCGCATTCCCAGATTCAACGGCACGCCGGTCGAGTGAAGCGAAAGGACCGCGCCTTGAATTCCGTGTTCCTGTTGCGGCTGGCGTTCGATTTCGTCGCTGCCGGCCTTCTGCTGTTCGGCCTCTCGTATTGGTGGCTCGGCAACACGGCCCACGAATTGGCCGGGACTGCGATGTTCCTGCTGCTCGTGGTCCACAACGTCTTCAACCGGCGCTTCTACGGCACGATCGCCCGGGCCCGGCGGGAAGCACGGGGACTGGTCAATATCGCCGTCACCTTGGCGTTGCTCATCGCCATGGTGGTGCTGCTCATCACCAGCGTGCTGATCTCCCATGCGTTGTCCGGCGTCATGTCGCCCTATGGCGGCTTCACCGTGCGGCAGATCCATACGCTCGCGGCCTACTGGGTTCTCGTCGTCGTCGCCATCCATCTGGGCCTGCGCTGGCCGCTGATCATGGGCGTGGCGCGCGGCCTCCTCGGCATCTCCAAACCAAATGCGGCGCGATCCCGGACGCTGCGGCTGGCCGCCGCCGCCATCGCGGTTCACGGAGTATGGAGCTCGTTCGAACTTGGCCTCGGCACCAAGCTCGCCATGCAGGTGACGCTCGATTGGTGGAATTTCGAAGAGTCGGTTGCTGGCTTCTTCGTCCACTGCGTCGCGATCGCCGGGCTCTACATGGTCCTGACCCACTACGCCATGAGATGGGTTCAGCACCGCAAGCGCGGGACCGCCCGACGCGCTCTCAGTTTCCGCGGTGGCGGAGCACATCCACCAGCAGCGACAGCGCGGGTGAAGAGTGCCGGCGACTCGGGTAATAGAGATGATATCCCGGAAAATACGGGCACCAGTCTTCCAGAACACGTATGAGCCGTCCCTCGGCGACATAGGGGAGCACCTGGTCTTCCGGCATGTAGGCCACGCCGAGACCATCCAGGGCCGAGCTGAGCCGCAGGCCGAGATTGTTGAACACAAGCTGCCCTTCGCCCCGCACCTTGACCTCGCGACCGTCTTTCTCGAGACCCCACGGAAACAGTCCGCCATAGGTCGGAAGCCGCATGTTGATGCACTTGTGCGCGGTCAGGTCCTGCGGGGTCTGTGGAGGCGGATGCCGCTCGAAATAGGCGGGAGACGCGACGACGGCCATGCGCATCTCCGGACCGATGCGGACAGCAACCATATCTTTCGCGACCTGCTCGCCCATGCGGACGCCGGCGTCGTATCCCTCGGCAACAATGTCGGTGAGGCCATAGTCGACGATGATCTCGACATTGACGTCCGGATAGTCCGGCAGGAACCGCTTCAGCGCGGGCTGCAGGATGGAAATCGCCGGATGCTCGCCGGCCGTGATCCGGACGGTGCCGGCCGGCTTCTCGCGCAACTCGCTGAGCATGGCGAGTTGCACCTCGATCTCTTCGAACCTTGGCGCGACGGTCTGCAGGAGACGCTCGCCGGCTTCGGTCGGCGCCACGCTGCGGGTCGTGCGCGTGAGGAGCCGAAGTCCGAGGCGCTCCTCCAGCGCGCGGATGGTCTGGCTGAGGGCGGATTGAGTAACTCCCAGCTTTGCTGCGGCCCTGGTGAAGCTCCGCTCCTTCGCGACGGTGGCGAAGGCGGCGAGATTGTTGAAGTTTTCGTGGGCCATTCATTATTCCATCTAATATCGACATGTCGATTATAGCGCCTAATCGCTGACCGCTGCGAACGCTATATTCGCCGCATCCAGACCCACAGATCGCTGAAAAAGCAAGCAGGTGCGTTGCCCTGGCATCAAATTATGCAAATCAACAGAATTGGGCGTCACCCTCTCGGCAAATCTTCGGGCCCGCATTGCGCTGAAACAGAAATCAACACCGCTTTGTCACGCATCACCATGCAGGGTGACCGTTACCCCCAAGCCTTCAGGCTCGGGTCGGGGCGGTAACGGCTATTTGGTAATTGCACAGAGAGCTCTTCGGAAGGAAAGCAGATGACGACCTGGTTGATTACAGGCTGCTCGACGGGTCTGGGAAAGAGCCTAGCTCGAGCTGTCCTCGACGCCGGCTTCAACGCCGTCGTCACGGCGCGTGACGTCCACGCCGTGCAGGATCTCGCGTCCGCCTACCCCGAGATCGCCGTGGCCGCCGCGTTGGATGTGACGAACCAAGCCCAGGCCGAAAGCGCCGCCAAGCTGGCGGAGGAGCGCTTCGGATCCGTGGACATTCTCGTCAACAACGCCGGCTACGGCTATCGCGCGGCCGTTGAGGAAGGCGATGACAACGAGGTCGCAGCCCTCTTTGCCACCAATTTCTTCGGCACCGTGTCGATGATCAAGGCGGTCCTCCCGGGCATGCGCGCACGCCGCAGTGGCACGATCCTCAACGTTTCCTCGATCGCCGGCCGATTGGCTGCACCTGGCTCAGGCTACTACTCGGCCAGCAAGTTCGCCGTCGAGGGCATGTCGGATGCGCTTCGCAAGGAGGTCGCTCCTCTCGGGATCCGCGTCACAATCGTCGAGCCCGGAGCCTTCAGAACGGACTTCGCGGGCCGCTCCCTGCAGCAGGCCAGGGCCAGCATCGCCGATTATGCCTCGACCGCCGGACCGAGGCGGAAAGAGAACGACAAGACGCATGGCACCCAGCCGGGTGACCCTGAGCGCGCGGCCCAGGCGCTGATCAAGCTTGTCACGGGGTCAGAACTTCCCGCCCGGCTTTTGCTCGGAAGCGACGCCGTCAGGATCGTCTCTGGCGAACTCGACACCCAGCGGCACGAAATCGAAACCTGGAAAGACGCCAGCATCAGCACCGACTTTCCGGCCGGCTCGTGACATCGGCACACACCCGCCTTCCGTAGCGCCGATACGAACCATGAATGGAGAAGAGCAATGAAGACACGCAGGCTTGGAAACGACCTGGAGGTGTCGGCGCTTGGCCTCGGATGCATGGGCATGACAGGCGTCTATGGTCCGGCCGTCGAGAAGGCCGATATGATCAAGCTCATCCGGGATGCGCATGATCGCGGCATGACGTTCTTCGACACGGCCGAGGCCTATGGCCCGTTCGCCAACGAGGCGCTGCTCGGCGAAGCGTTGCAGCCGATCCGCGACGAGGTCGTCATCGCCACCAAGTTCGGTTTCGACATCAACCTGGAGACCGGCGAGCGCTCTGGTGGGACCAACAGCCGTCCCGAGCACATCAAGGCCGTGGCGGAGGCGGCGCTCAAGCGCTTGAAAACGGACCGCATCGACCTGTTCTACCAGCACCGCGTCGATCTCAATGTGCCGATCGAAGATGTCGCCGGTGCCGTCAAGGGCCTGATCGCCGAGGGCAAGGTCAAGCACTTCGGCCTGTCGGAAGCCGGCGTCCAGACCATCCGCCGAGCCCATGCCATCCAACCTGTGACGGCGCTCCAGAGCGAATATTCGCTGTTCTGGCGCGGACCGGAGGCGGAGCTGCTGCCCGTGCTGGAGGAGCTCGGCATCGGCTTCGTTCCGTTCAGCCCGCTGGGTGCCGGCTTCCTGACCGGCAAGATCGATGAGACCACCAAATTCGGCGCGGGCGATTTCCGCAACCTGGTGCCCCGCTTCTCGGCGGAGGCTCGCAAGGCCAACATGGCGCTGGTGGATGTGATCAAGGGAGTCGCGGATCGCAAGGGCGCGACGCCGGCGCAGGTCGCGCTCGCCTGGCTGCTGGCGCAGAAGCCCTGGATCGTGCCGATCCCCGGCACCACCAAGTTGAACCGCCTCGAGGAAAACCTCGGCGCGATCGATCTGGAGCTGACGGCCAACGATCTCGCCGAAATCAACGCCGAGGCATCCAAGATCGAGGTCCAGGGCGAACGCCTGCCTGAAGCCGTGCTGAAGATGACCGGCCATTAGGAGCAACGGAGACGGCCGTCCCGCTTTCACCGCAGGGCGGCCGTGCGAGCACCGCCTAACCGACAAACCCCAGACCTAATACAGATGGCCGCCTTCGCACTTCAATCCGCCTGCCTGGCGCTGTCGCTGCTCTCGGTTTCTTCGTTCGCAGAAGCAAAGGAGAACAAGTTCTTGCTCTCTGACAATCAGGCTGCCGAACTCGAAGAAGCTCGGGGAACCCATTTGAGATCCAGCAACAGCATAGGAGATCTTCTCGATCACCCAGCGTTTGCTCGGTTCGGTCGGCTGATATTGCCGTGGGATGGCCGCGCCTATGATGCCGACATGCGGCTCGACGACATCGGCTCGCTCCTGCCCTATCACAGTCATGTCGATCCCGACACCGTCGTGGACGCGCTGAACCACATGATCGACGATATAAACAATGGAGAAACCGTATTCTACGACATCTACACGGATGCGCAGAAGCGGGAGCAACCGGCAAAGGAAAATGCGGGCCTATTCTTCTTCCGCGGAAGACCAGGAGCGCCCTTTGCGATCATAGCTCCGGGTGGCGGATTTTCCTATGTCGGATCCGTTCACGAGGGCTTTCCCTATGCCGTTGAGATCAGCAACCGGGGATACAATGCCTTCGTCCTGAAGTACCGTGCAGGGTATGGCGGCAAGATCGCCACGGAAGACTTGGCTGCTGCCGTCTCCTATGTTCTCCGCAACGCCGAAGGGCTCGGAGTCAGCACCAAGAATTACTCCCTCTGGGGCAGTTCGGCCGGCGCCAGGATGGCGGCCGCAATCGGTTCACATGGCATCGCAGCTTTTGGGGGCGACGAGGTTCCAAGACCCTCAACCGTGGTGATGGCCTATACCGGTCACTCGGACCATACCTCCGATGAACCGCCCACCTTTGTCGTCGTCGGCGAGCAAGACGGCATCGCGCCTCCATCCGCCATGGAGCGGCGCGTGGATGCCCTGCGCCGGGCCGGCACGGAGGTCGAGTACCGCACATACGAGGATCTCGGCCACGGCTTCGGGCCGGCCACCGGCACCAGCGCCGAAGGATGGATCACCGATGCCATCCGGTTCTGGGAGAAGCTCGTCACAACCGGCGGCGCGCGATAGGGGGAGCAACCATGGACGAGTCTCAGCTCGTGTCGCTGGTCGTCGGGCGACAGGGCACAAGGTCCGCCCGTTGGCGCGCGATCCGGGAAAGCTTCGGCCGCGACCTGGTGTGGACGTCGTCGTCGGTGATCCGACGCGCCCTGGATCCATGGTGCCGGCCGTCGATGGAGTCGACGCCGTCGTCTTCGCGCGTGGCCGCAAAGCTGCGGATACCGGAAGGAACGACTTCCAATCTCGATCGTCCGCATCGAGCCGACTGCGGACCGCGCAAAAGGAAGGCCTCTCGCTGCGCCTCATGACCGCTCAGGGTCGAGTGCGGTCAGGTCCGCTTTCCGGAGCCGAGGGCGACGGCGGGTTTCGGGCGCCCCGCCGTCAGCCCGGCCGTCCGAGAAGAAGTGATCACCGGACCATTCGACCTTCGATGCCGAGAGGCGGCTTGGGGTCGCATGCGGCCATGTCCGCTTTCCGGAGCCGGGGTCGATGGCCGCTATCGGGATGCCTCCCGTCGGCCGAGCTGAACGCAAAGGGCGGAAAGCGGAAGTCATGCCACACGCTGCTGAACGACCGCTCCGCACGAAAGCAGACGTCCCGGTCTCGGTGCCAGAATCTGGAGACGATTCCGTCAACGGCGATATCGGTGCCTAGCGGCCAGCATCGAGCTTCACGTTGATGCTGGCCGCTAGGTCAAAGTCCACACGGTGGATATGGACTCCGATATAGCGGCCGCGCTAGAGCACGAAGTCGCCGGCGAAGAGGGTAAGGTTTCCTGTGAGCTGGATGTGGAAGTCGGAGACGCCGTCGCCATTGATGTCGCCGGCGATGGTGGTGACCCCCGGAGCGTTGTTGACGGCACGCAGCTGGCCGGCGACACCGGTGAAGAGGCCCGCGCCGATGAAGGTGAAAGCCTGGTCACCGGCGACCCCGGTGTTGGCGTCGATGC
>NZ_VCCH02000161.1 GCF_005938675.2 Mycobacterium sp. KBS0706 | reverse complement strand
GGTCCACGATGCTCATTGCGTGGCCGAGACGATTGCGACGCGCCCAAGGATGGAATTGCGTTCGGCATAGGCATGGGCCTGAGCAGCGGCCGCGAGTGGAAACGTCCTGTCCACGATCACCCGAAGATCCCCGATCGCCGCCAGCTCCAGCATCCGGGAAACCGTGAGGTAGACATCAGGTTTTTCCAATTGCGTTCCCATGAAGACGCCGAAAAGCGACTGGTTCGCCTGCAGCGCGGGCCACAGATCGATACTGAGGCGCGAACCGCCGGCGTTGCCGACGAAGACCAGGCGCCCCTCGGGGCGCAACGCCGCCAGGGAACCCTGCAATGTGGTTCCCACCGGGTCCACGACGAGATCCGCGCCGCGACCTTCTGTCAGACGCATGACCGTATCGACGACCTCGGCCGAGCGATGATCGATCGCATGATCGAGGCCAAGCCGGACAAGACGTTCGGCCCTTTCAACCCCGGAGACCGTTGCAAGCACAGTCGCGCCTGCCCGATGCGCGAGCTGGATGGCGGCGAGCCCGACGCCGCCGGCGCCGGCCTGGATCAAGACAGCTTCGCCACGCTTCAAACCACCCCGTGCGAAAAGGCAGTGATGAGCGGTCCCGAATGCGATCGGCAGAGCTGCGGCAGCGGCCATGTCGAGCCCTTCCGGCACAGGCCACGTTCGGCTGGCGGCAACAGCACGCAACTGCGCGTGCGACCCGGCGAGATCGAAGCTCGTCACCTTCTGGCCGACCTTGCGATTCGACACTTTCTCTCCGACCGCAATGATTTCGCCAGCGGCCGTATAACCGACGACGAAGGCTGGGTGAGGTGGAGGTGTGGACGCGCGATTGATCAGGTCGCCGCCCTCGATAGCGGCAGTCTCGACGCGGATCAGGACGCCATCGCTTGGACAGACCGGATCGGGCACATCCGCATAACGGAGGACATCCGGCGGCCCAGGGTGATCATAGATGGCTGCTTTCATGGTCCTCTCACTGCGCGCCCCTGCGGAAAGCCGCTATGAATGGCAATGGGTTCAACGGACGCATGCGCCGGCGGGCCACGTCGCTCGGTCGGAACTTGCCGTTCCCTTCGGTGATGCGATAGGGCCATAGTCAGGCAAGCTGTGTCGCGGGATGAGGGACGCCGAATTGGACATCGAGGATCTTCGAACATTCGTCGCGGTGGCTGATGCAGGGGGCGTGTCGGCCGCCGCGCGCCGGCTCGGCGTCTCCAAATCGATCGTCAGTCGGCGGCTTTTACGGATCGAAGCGGATCTCGGCGTCCAGCTTCTTGCACGAACGACCCGCGGCGCCGCGCTCACCGAGGCGGGCATCACGTTCAGAGACCATGCTGCCCGAGCCAGCGCCGAGATCGATACGGCCAGGGAAACGATCGTCCCCACCGGCGAGCTGCGCGGCGTCCTGAGGGTTGCAATGCCGCTTACTTTCGGCCCGACGCATTTCGCCCCCGTCATCGCGGAAATGGCGCGCCAGCATCCGCAGCTCCACGTCCATACCTCCTACAGTGATCGCTTCGTCGATCTCATCGCAGAGGGTTTCGATTGCGCGATCCGGGGCGCCTATCTTCAGGATTCCAACCTGATCGCGAGGCGCGTCGGGCCGATCCATGGCAAGCTTGTCGCAAGCCCGGATTATGTCGAAGCGCGCGGGTCACCCGAAACTCCGGCCGAACTCGCCAGCCATCAGGCCCTCATGCAGGGAACGGAAGCCTGGCAGTTCATGGATGGCAGCAAGATCGTCACGGTCCAGCCGCAGGGCAGGTTCAAGGCCGATAGCGCCACGGCGCTTGCCGCGGCAGCGGCGGCAGGTCTCGGCGTCGCCTGGCTCCCCGATTGCATCACATATGAATATCTCGCCTCCGGCGCGTTGGTCCCGATCATGACACGCTATCCGGTCCCTCCGGGGGCCGCATATGTCGTCCGCCCGCCGGGTCCGCATCCCACGCGGAAAGTGCGGGTGCTCACGGAGATGTTGATCGAGTACTTCGCACGGAATCCGGACGTTTGGGGTCTCGACCCTAAAACATGAACGAAGCGAGGCCTTATCGAAACTGCGTCGGCGGCCGCTCCACCGCGGGGCCGCTGAGCTCGACGACATTGCCCGCGCGTTCCACTTACCGCGACACAGCTTGACGTAGCCCGGGGCTAGTCGGGCAGACGGCCGTGCGCCAAGTTGGGCATTTGCATCGGCAAGGGCAAGGCCTCCCGGAAGCCCAGAAGAGGAGAAGGCGCATGAGTTGGAATCCGGCGATCGACCCCGGCTGCCCCGATGAGGTTGGCCTCGACGCGATCGAGACTCTCATCGTTCCACGCTCTCGCGATCTCGGCGGCTTTGAGGTTCGGCGCGCTCTGCCGGCGCCGAATCGGCAGATGGTCGGACCGTTCATCTTCTTCGATCAGGCCGGGCCGGCCGAGTTCCTGACCGGCCAGGGCGTCGACGTTCGGCCGCACCCGCATATCGGTCTCGGCACCGTCACCTATCTCTTTCGCGGCGACTTCCATCACCGGGACAGCACCGGCGTCGATCAGATCATCCGTCCCGGTGAGCTGAACTGGATGGTCGCCGGGCGCGGCGTGACCCATTCCGAGCGCACCTCAGCGGCCGCCCGAAGCGGTCCGAACAGCCTGTTCGGAATCCAGACCTGGCTGGCGCTGCCCGAGCGTCACGAGGATATGGCGCCGATGTTCGAGCATCACGGCAAGGAGGCGCTGCCGGTGATCGAGGATCGCAGCGTCTCGGTCCGGCTGATCCTCGGGGACGCCTATGGTGAGAAGGCTCCCGCGACCATGTACTCGGAGACGTTCTACGCCGACGTGGCGCTCGAGGCGGGAGGCCGGCTGCCGATGCCGCAGGATCACGAGGACCGGGGCATCTACATCGTGGAAGGCTCGATCTCGATCGCCGGCCAGGATTTCGAGGCGGGCCGGATGATGGTCTTCCACCCCGGCGACAGGATCACGGTCGCGGCCGGCGACAGAGGCGCGCGCCTGATGATCCTCGGCGGCGCGACCCTTTCGGGCCCCCGCTACATCTGGTGGAATTTCGTCGCGTCTTCGCAGGGGCGCATCGAAGAGGCCAAAGCCGAATGGCGCGCGCAGAACTGGGGCAAGGGGCGCTTCGATCTCCCGGTCGATGACCGGGATGAGCACATTCCTCTTCCGGACTGACCGGCACAGGTGACGCAACCACGCCGGCTGAAAGGTGCAATTCCCATGAAGATCAGCAAGTTCGCCATCACCGACGCAGAGCTGGAGCGTTCCCCGGGACAGGACGGAGAGGTGTTTGTGGGCAACCTGGTCGACCAGCGCCATGGCTCTCCGATCACCATCGGCTACGGGCGCTATGGGCCGAACCAGAGGCTCGGGGAGACAATGGCAGTCGATGATGTGATGGTCGTCCTCGAGGGGCGACTGACGGTGTCCGCCAACTCAGACAGCGTCTCCGCGGGGCCGGGCGAGATCGTCCATATGCCGAAAGGCCAGAAGGTGACGATCCACTCGCACGAGCAAGGCGCGGTCACCGCCTATGTCACCTATCCCCACTGGCGGGAGGCACGGGAGTAAATCCTCCGGGTGACGCCGAAGGCTCGACGCCCACGCGGATCATTGTCCGCAGATCCTGACTCGAGAGTTCGGCACGGGAGGGCCGGGGCGTACGGCCCGGGCTGTCGTTGCTTGTCAACATGCGACATGTCCCGCGCCGAACGTGGGACGTCACACTTGGGCGATACCGCCGTCGGCAAACACTTCCGCACCGGCCATGAAGCCGCTGTCGCTCGAAGCGAGGAAGGCGGCGACGGCGCCAATCTCGTCCGGGTCGGCGATGCGCCCGATCGGCGTGATGCCTCGAACCGCCTCGATGCCGTCCTTGCCCATGAGCTCCAGCACCTTCTCGGTCTCTGTCAGTCCCGGCGACAGGACGTTCACGCGGATTCCCCTGTCAGCGAGTTCCAACGTCCAGCTGCGCGCGAAGCTGCGGACTGCCGCCTTGGTTGCGGCATACAGACTGAAGTTGGAGAAGCCCTTCACTGTGGCGCTTGATCCGGTCAGGATAATCGACCCTCCTTTCCCCATCAAAGGCAACGCGCCCTGGACAGTGAACAGGAGGCCTTTGACGTTGGTGCCGAAGACCCGATCGAACTGTTCGGTCGTGGTCTGCCCGAGCGGCGTTGGCTCTGAAATGCCGGCGTTTGCCAACAGAATGTCGATGCCGCCGCGCTCTTCTTTCACGACTTCAAAGAGACGATCGAGATCTTCCGTCTCGTTGATCGATCCGGTGACGCCGCGCGCATTGGGTCCAAGTTTCGCCATCGCAGCACCAAGAGCTGACGCGGTGCGACCGAAGATGTACACGAATGCGCCTTCTTCAATGAAGCGCTTGGATGCGGCAAATCCGATGCCGGTCGCGCCGCCGGTGATCACCGCGGTCTTGCCTTCCAGTCTGGTCGTCATGTGGTCCTCGTGTTCGATCTGTCGCGCGACGCCAAGGGATTGCGCGCCTTTGCGAGCTTTCAGGTTCATCGTGCCTGGAAGTGGGAGCAGCGCTTTTCGTCGCTAGCCCTGAACGGCGTCGTGCTGTGTCGCCAAAGAAGGAACGCCTGGCAGCTGTTCAGTCGGCGGCTCTGGTCTGCCGGCTGTCCGGCGCGGCCCGGTTTAGCTTTCGGGTTGGTGTCCCTGATTCTGCGACACAGCGTGGCAAATTCCGGCGCTACCGTAATCCGCTCGAGGACGGCAATACGGGGCGGCGCTGCCCCGGGGAGCGCAAATGGCTCAGCAGACGTCGCCATCATCGAAGACGCCAGAAAGGAATTGTCATGACCTTCCGCAACGGCCTTGAGTCGCTCCTTCGTCCAGAGGATTCGGTCCTCGTTCTGATCGACCACCAGCCCTATCAGCTGGCCAATCTGAACAGTCATGACCCTCAGATGGTCGTCAACAATACAACTGCGCTGGCGAAGCTAGCAAAAGCCTTCAATGTTCCGACCATTCTCACCAGCGTGATCGCGGCGCGCGGTGGACTTCTCTTCAAGCAGATCACCGACGTATTTCCGGACCAGGAAGTCATCGATCGCACTTGGGTGAACACCTGGCAGGACGAGAGTGTGGTGAGCGTCGTCAAGGCGGCTGGCCGCAAGCAGCTGATCATCGCCGGCCTGTGGACCGAGGTCTGCGTCGCAATGCCTGTCATCCAGGCCGCCGGCGAAGGCTGGGACGTGACCGTGATCACCGACGCGTCGGGCGGCATTTCGAAGGAATCTCACGAAGTTGCCATCCAGCGAATGATCGCGGCCGGCGCGAATGTGATGACCGTGATGGCGCTCGCTGGCGAATGGCAACGCGATTGGGCGCGCACCGAGCATGTCGAGGAGCTGACCGAGATTCTGATCCAGCACTTCGGCGGCAGCGGCATCGCGTATCTTTGGGAGCAGCAGCTGCTCAACACGCCGGTGCCGAAAGCGGCCGGCTGATCGAAGCGGGATGACGAGAATCCTGCGCGATGCATTCCGCTGGAACTGAATCCTCGTCGGGATCCGTCATCCCGTCTCAACGCTCAGCCGGAAGTGGGCACGCCCAGCATCAATCGCGTCGCTCCAGCGGGAGCGGCTGGCGAGTGCCGGTGACGTCGATCCGGGCCTTCGTCGTCGCGATTATCGTTGGTGCTACACAGGTCGAGGCACAGGCGCAGGTCGGGACCGATATCGGCCGCGCGCCGACCTTGACGATCGAGCGTTACCCCGAAAGCTGGTCTTATCTGGCAGACCCCGCCCGGCAGACAGGGCGGTGGACGGAGCCGTTCAAATACATCCCTTTGAGCACGGATGGATCGACCTATCTCACGACAGGCCTCGAAGTCCGATCGCGCTACGAAGGCTATGCCAATGTCCGCTGGGGTGAAGCGCCGGACGACGGCTATGTCTGGCATCGCTTCATGCCCTATGCCGATTTCCATGTGGGAAAGCTGCGCCTGTTCGCTCAGCCTATCGTCTCCGGGATCTCGGGCGTCCGCCGCGCTAAGCGGCCCGTCGATACGACCGGCGCGGATATGCTGCAGGCATTCGTCGAGGTGGAGGTGGATGTCGCGGAGGCGACCTCGCTGCGGATGTCGGCAGGTCGCAAGCTGATCTCGCTGGGCGCGGGACGCTTCGTCGACACGCGCTACGGTCCCAATATCCCTCAGGCCTTCGACGGCTTCGACATATCTCTGACGGGCAAGGCCTGGCAGGTGACGGCGCTCTATTTTCGCCCGGTCGACAACAGGCTCGACGATTTCGACGATCGCACGTCGACCCAGAAGACGCTCTGGGGCGTCTATGCGACGCGGTGGCTGGGCGAAAACCGGGCGACCGGCTTCGACGTCTTCTATCTCGGCCTGCGAGATCGCAACGCGGTCTACGACCAGGGCGCCGGCAATGAGCTGGTCCACACTTTCGGCGCCCGCATATTCGGAGACACCGGCTCCTCATACTGGAACCTCGAGGCCGCCGTTCAGCAGGGAACCTTCGCGAACCGCCGCAGGGCGGCATGGGGAATTGGCGGCGAGATCGGCCATCGTTTTCCACAAGCGCCGCTGCAGCCCGACCTCAGGCTCGCCGCTGATGTGATTTCGGGCGACGACGATCCGGACGATCCGGAACTGGGAACGCTCAATCCCCTCTTTCCCAGGGGCAAGTACTTTGTGTCTCAGTCGCCGATCGGGCCGCGCAACCTGATCCATGTCCGGCCTTCCATCACGATCCGTCCGCACACGGACGTCGAGCTGTCGCTGTCGGGTTCGGCCTATTGGCGACAGAGCACCGACGACGGCATCTACGCAATCTCGGGTGCCCTCGTGCGCAGCGGCAAAGACAGCGATGCGCGCTTCATCGGAACACAGGCCGAAATCGCCGTCGCCTGGCAGGCCACGCCGGAGCTCAACCTGGCGGCCTCGGTCGGCGTCTTCGATCCGGGAACGTTCATCCGGGAGACAGGATCGTCGCAGGTCATCAAGCTAATCGGCGTCATGGCGAACTATCGGTTCTGACCATGCCGTCCTTCGCTGCTCTCGAACCCCTGTCCCCACGCCGCGCCGCTGAATGAGCTTAAGGATCACCTATGGAAATCGGTATCGACAGTTTTGCCGCGATCCTCCCCGATCCGGCGACGGGCAAACCTCCCTCGCCGACTGATCGCATGGCCGATCTCCTCGAGGAGGTCGAGGTCGCCGACCGGGCCGGGCTCGATGTGTTCGGCATCGGCGAGCATCATCGCGCCGAGTTCCTCGATTCCGCGCCGGCGATCATCCTCGCCGCAGCCGCGGCCCGCACCAGCCAGATTCGGCTCACCAGCGCGGTGACGGTGCTGAGCGCCGCCGACCCGGTTCGGATCTTCCAGGAGTTCGCGACGCTGGACCTGATCGCGGGAGGCCGGGCCGAGATCATCGTCGGCCGCGGCTCGTTCGGCGAGGCCTATCCGCTGTTCGGCATGGATCCGCGGGATTACGACGAACTCTTCGCGGAGAAGCTCGATCTTCTTCGGAAGCTCAACGAGACGACCCACCCGATCTGGAAGGGTCGCTTCCGTGCGGCGCTGGAGGGTCAGGGTGTCTATCCGCGTCCCCATCAGCCGCGCCTTCCGCTCTGGATCGGCGTCGGTGGCACGCCGCAATCCTTTGCCCGTGCCGGCGCGCTCGGCCTGCCGCTGATGGTCGCGATCATCGGCGGGACCTTCGAGCGCTTCCGCCCGCTCGTCGATCTCTATCGGGAAGCCGGCTCGAGCGCCGGGCATAGACCCGACAAGCTCAAGGTGGGCGTCCACGCGATGGGCTTCGTCGGCGAGACGAACACTGCGGCCAGGGAGGCGTTCTTCCCCGGCTGGGCGCATCTGACCGGGAGGATCGGCCGTGAACGCGGCTGGCCGCCGCCGTCGCGCCAGCAGTTCGACGCCATGGCGGGCCCGGAAGGCGCGTTCCTGATCGGCGATCCGGCGACGGTCGCAGCCAAGATGCTCCATGCCAGCGAGGCGCTCGGCGGCGTCTCGCGCATCACCTTCCAGATGAGCACCGCCTCGCTCGAAACAGCGGCGATGAAGCGCTCGATCGAGCTCCTGGGCACCGAGGTTGCGCCGGGCGTCCGGGCGACCACGCACAAAACCGAGAAGACGACCTGATGGCTGAAGCGAGCTTGGGGCAGACGATCGCTCCCGCGATTGTCCTGATGGGAGCGGCCGTGGTTGCCGTGCCGCTGTTCCGACGGCTCGGCCTCGGATCGGTCCTCGGTTACTTCGCCGCCGGCGTGCTGGTGGGCCCATCGGTGCTCGGCCTGTTCACCGACGCCCAATCCATCCTGCATTTCTCGGAGCTCGGGGTGGTGATGTTCCTGTTCGTGATCGGACTGGAACTGCGCCCGCCCAAGCTCTGGGCCATGCGTGGCCAGATCTTCGGGCTGGGGCTTGCCCAGGTCGCGGCCGCGATCACGGCCCTCGCGCTGACGGGCGCGGTGGTGTTCGGGTTGTCGGGTCCGGTCGCTTTCATTGCCGGGGCGGGCTTCGTCCTGTTCTCGACCGCTGTCATCATGTTGGTGCTGCAGGATCGCGGCGAGATGTCGAGCGCGGAGGGTCGGAAATCGGTCGCGATCCTCCTGTTCGAGGATCTGATGATCGTGCCGCTTCTGGCGGTGGTCGCCTTTCTGTCTCCCCTCTCGGACGGCCAAGCGGGATGGACCGGCATTCTGATGGCGGCGGCCGCGTTGTCTGTGCTCCTGGCGGTGTCGCGCTGGGGTCTGAACCCGTTCTTCGCCCTGCTGGCGCGGGCGCGGACGCGCGAGGTCTTGACGGCGGGCGCACTGTTGGTGGTCCTCGGCGCGGCACTGCTCATGGAGGTCGCCGGGCTGTCCATGGCGATGGGAGCTTTCCTCGCCGGGGTGATGCTGTCGAGTTCGAGCTACCGACACCAGATCGAAAGCGACATCGAGCCGTTTCGCGGCCTGCTCATGGGGCTGTTCTTCCTGGCAGTCGGCATGTCGCTCGACCTCGCCGTGGTCGCGGCCGAATGGCGGCTTCTGCTGGCCATGCTGGCCGCCTTCACGGTCGCGAAGGCCGTCGTGGTCTATGCCGTCGCGCGCCTGTTCGGCAGCTCCAGCCACCCGGCCTTGCACCGAACCTCGATGTTCCTGCAGGGCGGCGAGTTCGCCTTCGTGCTCTACGCCGCGGCGACGTCGGGTGACGTCATCGATGCGCGGGAGAACGCGCTGTTTTCCACCGTCGTGATCCTATCGATGGCCCTGACCCCGCTGCTCATGATCGCGACGGACAGGCTGCTTCGTGCCGAAGCATCGATGGACGGTGTCGATGCCGCCCGCGACCTGAAGGGGCGGATCCTCCTTATCGGCTTCGGCCGCTTCGGCCAGATCGCTTCGCAGGCGCTGCTCTCCAAGGGCGTTGACCTCGCCGTCATCGACAAGGATCCCGACCGGATCCGCGACGCGGGACGATACGGTTTCAAGGTCTACTTCGGCGATGGTGCCCGGCTCGACGTCCTGCACCACTCCGGTGCCGGAGTGGCCGATGCGATCATGATCTGCATCGACGATCCCAAGACCGCGCTGCAGATCGTGGAACTGGTGCGGCACGAATTTCCGCAGGCCAGGCTCCTGGTGCGAAGCTATGACCGCGGACATGCGATCGAACTGATCCGCATGGGTGTCGACTATCAGATCCGCGAGACGGTCGAGGCCGCCTATCTGATGGGAGCGGCGGGCCTGCGGGCCTTGGGCTTTGCCGATGTTGACATCGAGGAAGCCGCCGAGGACATCCGCCGGCGCGATATGGAGCGGCTGGCCGAGCAGGTCCAGGGCGACGCCATGTCGGGCAGCGATAGGTTGATCCTCCAGCCCGTAGCGGAGCCGCTAACGGCATCGCCGACTCATAGCAGGCCGCAGAGCTAGAGCAGATCGTTGCCGGCTCCTCGACATGTGGATCGAGGACAACGTCGGCACTGAACCGATCAGTCCGCGCGGGTCGTCTGTATCGAGAAGCTCACCGTCGCTGTGGCCGGGCTGGCGGTCCGATGATCGTACACCAGTGGGCATGAGCGTAGATGGTTGCGA
>NZ_VCCH02000160.1 GCF_005938675.2 Mycobacterium sp. KBS0706 | reverse complement strand
TACCGGCCATCTGTAAGGCCTCCCGATTCCGGACGTGGCTCGAACCCGCGGGATTCAGCCCCTCACAGTCAGCTCCGAGCTCGGAGCGCGTCCGAAAGCGGCCGTCACACCCCGGCTCTACAAAGCGGACATGCCCGGCGCAGTCATACGCGGCCATGCTGGATCCACGCCGGGATCAGACACAACCGGAACGGCGTAGCTGATTGTTTTTGATTGGTGCGGGCTCTCCGCAACCCGGCACCGCTCTCCAAAGGCCGCTAGTCTGTGGGATAGCCGGTCGATATCCCGTACGACTACAAATCGATCGCGATATCCGCGGAAGGCCGGCAGCAACAGATGAGCACGTTTCCCTCCGCCGGCGGATCGAGCGGATCAGGCTCGTAGCTGACGGATCCGGCCACCAGACCCGTCTCGCAGCTGTGGCAGACGCCGCTCCGGCAGGCCCACCTCACCGGCACGTCGCAGGCCTCGGCGAGTTCGAGGAGGCTGTTGCATCCCGCCCCCCACCGGACGGTGAGGCCGCTCCGGGCGAATGAGACGAGCGGACCGGTGCCCTCGGGTCCTTCGGGCGGATGCGGCGGCTTCCGGGGCGTGGCCACCACGCCCGGGGTCATCGATGGTCCCGATCCGAAGATCTCGCTGTGGATCCGGCCTGCCGCAACGCCCCAAGCCTGCAATCCGGTGGTGAAGCCGGCCAGGAAGGTGGCCGGCCCACATAGATAGAAGTCTGCGTCCCGCGGCACGCCCAGATCCTGAAGCACACGGACATCCAGCCGGCCGGCTGCGTCGAAATCGAGAGCCGGCCGGTCACCGGGGCGCGGCGCGCTGTAGCGGATATGGCTGTGGCCGTGAGGCAGAGCCGCAAGCAGGCCTCGGACCTCATCGGCAAAGGGATGCTCGGCCCCGTCGCGCGCGCCGTGGATCCACCACACCTCCCGCTGAGATGCGGCCGCGGCCAGGGCATGAAGCATCGCCAGAACCGGTGTGGCGCCGATGCCGGCGCTCAGCAGAACGACAGGCCCCTCGCCGGCCACCAAGGTGAAGCTTCCGCGCGGGGCTCCGGTCTCGATCAGGTCTCCGACCCGGACCACGCTGTCGATATAGGATCCAGCGTCGCCATGCGGTTCCCGCTTGATGCTCACGCGGTAACGTGTGTCGCTCGGCTCACCCGACAAGGAGTAGCTTCGCAGGAGTGCGGGCGCATCCGGCACCGGCTTCAGCCGGAGCAGGATGAACTGTCCCGGCAACGCCGGTGCCAGGGGATATCCATCAGCGGCCTCCAGCGTCAGCGATGTCACCAGGCTGCTTTCGCGGTGCTTGCGCGACACTCGCAGTTGCCGGAAGCCTGTCCAAGCCGGGGGCGGCCCCAACTGACGGGCGAGCCCGGGGTTGCCCGTCGCATCGCCGCCATCCGCACGGTCGAACAGCGCCTGGAACGAACTGCGCCAGCCGGCGCTCAAGGCGGGGATGCGCAACGCGCGCTCCAGTTCGCTCCTGGGGTGGCCAGGCTTGTACAGCAGCGCGTTGGTCGCGGCGACGGTCATGCGTTCGGGACCGGCCGCGATCTGCACGATCTCGTCGCCGGCCTCGACCTCGCCCTCCTGGATGACGCGAAAATAGAAGCCCGGCCGATTATGTGCGACGAGCAGCGCCGGCATCCGCGGCTCGTCCATGCGGATGCCGAGCCGATAGCAGGTCACGCGTGGCTGCGTGACCTCGAACACGGCGCCGCCGATGCGAAAGCGGTCGCCGATGCAGACCTCGTCGTCGGGCAGCCCGGCGACCGTGAAGTTCTCGCCGAACTGCCCATGACTGAAGTCGCTTCGGCCGAGCCATTGCTGCCAGTGGCGATAGGAATCGAGCTGGTAGACATAGACGGCCCGATGCTCGCCGCCATGTCCCGCGAGATCACCCTGCCCGTCGCCATCGACATTCAGGCGCCGGACCATGTGCCGCCCCTGCACCGGCGTCTTCCAGACGCCGGTATGGACCGTCTGCCCGCGCCAGGGGATATCGCGAGGCAAACCCACATTGAGCGAACGCAACTGTGCCATCGCCGGTCCTCCCCAAGCCTCATGCCACGACGTGATCGGACGTCCGCATCGGTTCACCTGGCCCGGGGAATGAAGCCGGGCACGCCGGTCTGCACCACGCTGTTGAACCGGACATTCGTCGTGATGTGATCCCGGATCTGGCTCATCGCGTCCTCGGGTAGGGCCGAGATATCGACGCTCTGCCGGATCCTGTCCGGCTTGGTCGAGGTGGTCAGGAACGCGGTGCCGCGCTGCACGGCCCAGGCCAGCGCGACCTGGGCAGGCGTCTTGCCGACACGCCGGGCGATCGCGGTGATCACGGGATCATCCAGCAGATTCGGCTCCATGCCGTGCCCCAGCGCCGCGAAGGCCAGCAGCACGATGCCGCGCTGGCGGCAGAAGTCGAGCAGTTCCCATTCCGGCAGATAGGGGTGGGATTCGACCTGCACCGCGGCGGGCTTGATCCGGGCCACGGCGACGATCTCGCGTAGCTTTTCCAGCGTGATGTCGGACAGACCGATCGACTTGCACCGGCCCTCCTCCACCAGGCGCTCCAGCGCATGCCAGGTCTCGGCCAGCGTCACCCCGGAATCGTAGAGCACCTGCCCGTTCTCATCCCTCGGGTCCTGGTCGTCACCGGGCCGGAAGGCGAAGGGTGTGTGGATGATGTAGCAATCGATATCGTCGACCTGCAGCCGCCGGCGGCTGGCATCGAAGGCGGGCTTGACCCGCTCGGGCCGATGATTGGTGTTCCACAGCTTGGTGGTGATGAAGACATCTTCGCGCCGGACCATGCCGGCCTTGATGGCGGCCTGGAAGGCGTCGCCGATCGCCTCTTCATTGCGGTAGCGTTCCGCGCAGTCGAAATGGCGGAACCCCGCCTCCAGTGCCGTCGTGACCGCCTGCCGGGTTGCGACGGGGTCGGGGATCAACGTGCCGAACCCGACGGCAGGCATCGCCCCAGACCCATGGGCGAGAGGAATCCTCGTGTCGCGAAGCGAATCCGGGGCTGGCATGTTCGTCTTCCTGTGTCCGAGTTGGCCGTGCATTCGCCGCGGCCAGGTTCGGCGTCGAGCGAGGCAAGTCCGCTCGAGAATAGATGTCGCACCGCCCCTCCTCGACCGACAGTAGACGATGGTATCGCCGACACGGAATCAAGGCGGGCGCAACTCGCGGCCAGGGTCCGATGGGGTATGTCGCGCAGGCCGTCAGCCGGCCGGGCGCGGCCGGCGCAGGAACAGCGCGAGCGGGGCCACGATCAGCATCACGATCATCACGAGCTTGAACTGGCCGAGAATCCCGACGAAAGCGGCCTGGCCCGTCACCAGATGGTTGAGCGCGGCGAGCCCCGGGCCGGAGACCTCATCCGCGACATGGGCCCCGGCACGGCCAGGGACGAGACTCTTTGCCAGCGCCAGGTGCATGGCCTGGGTGTTCTGGTGAAAGAAGGTCTGCACCAGCGCGATGCCGATCGTGCTGCCATAGAGCCGGGACAGGTTGAACAGCACCGTGCCTTCCGGCCGCAGCGCCGGATCGAGCGTGCTGAACGCGGTCCTGGTCAGCGCCGGCATCAGGATGCCGAGGCCGGCGCCCTGCAGCGCGCCGGCGACGACCACCGGGCGCCAATCCATTCCTGGCGAGTAGCCGAGCATCCGCCAGGTCGCATAGACGACCAGGGCGATCCCGCCCAATACGAGCAGCCGGGCATCGATGCGGGCCGGCGCACGCAAGGTCAGGATCAGGGCCCCCACCAGGGCGATGCCGCGCGGTGCTGCCATCAGGCCGGTGGTGTCGGCGGGATAGCCGAGCAGCTCGTCCAGCATCGGCGACGTCAGGGCCATGGTCGGCAGCAGGACGAAGCCGAAGCCGAAGAACAGGACCGTCGACAGGACGAAGTTGCGGTCCCGGAACAGGGCCTTGTCGAGGAAGTGCGCCCGGCTGGTCAGGAGATGCACGAGATAGAGGGCGAAGCCAAGCGCCGACGCGGCGGCCTCGACTCGGCTCTCGATGGAGAGAAACCACTCCACGCGCTCGCCGCGGTCGAGCAGTATCTGCAGCCCGATGATGCCGAGCGAGAAGGTCGCCAAGCCGAAGAGGTCGAGGGGCGGCACCTGACCCGCCCGCGTCTCCGGCAGCGACAGCGTCATGGCCAGCAGGCTGAACCCGGCCAGCAGCAGGCTGAAATGGAAGACCGCGGGCCAGCCGTATTCCTCGCACACCCAGCCACCGAGGCTGGGGCCGCTGACGATGCCCAGCACCAGGGTCACGGTCCACGCCAAGCTGATGCGGGGATGGCGCGGGGCCGGCACCATGTCGAGCAGGATCGCCAGCGCCAGCGGGGCGATCGGGCCGCTGGCGCCGCCCTGCAGGATCCGGGCGGCGACGAATTGCAGCGATGTGGTCGCTAGCGTGGCGAGCACCAGGCCGATGGCGAAGACGACGAGCGACAGCTGGAACACTGCCTTCTGGCCGAAGCGGCCCGCCAGCCATCGGGCCATCGGCATGGTGACCAGGCTGGCGGCGATGTACGCGGAGAAGATCCACCCGGCCTCGTCATCGGCCATCGACAGGCTGCCCTGGATGTGGAGCAGCGCGGCGTTAGGCAACGAGATCGCGGCCGCCTGCAGATAGGTGGCCAGCAGCGCCGCGGCGACGATGGTCCGCCGGCCCTCCGCCGCTGGACGGAACAGGGTGGCGGCGCTCATCGCCCCGCCTCCGCCGCGAACGCGGCCATGACGCTGTGCCGCCAGCTGGCGCGATAGCCGGTATCGACCCGCACGGTGGCGCTGATGCCGGAGAACAGCGGCCAGGCCGGGTCGGTCTCGTCCAGCTCCAGCCGCACCGGCAGGCGCTGGACGACCTTGACCCAGTTGCCGGTCGCGTTCTCCGGCGGCAGCATCGAGAAATCCGACCCCGTGCCCGGGCTCATGCTGGCGACTTGGGCCTTGAAAGGGTGGCCCGGATAGGCATCGACATCAATGGTCGCCGGCTGTCCCGGGCGCATATGCGTCAGGTCGGTCTCGCGGAAATTCGCCTCGACCCAGAGCTGCCGGGCCGACAGAAGCGAGAACTCCGAGGCGCCGGGGTTGACGAAGTCGCCGACCTGCAGGTCCTCGACCCGGGCAACGATGCCGTCATCGGGGGCCGTCACCGCCGTGTAGGAGAGATCGAGCCGGGCCCGGTCGAGCTGGGCCTGCGCAGCGCGCACCGAGGGATGGCGATCGGGGGCGATCTCCGGATCGCCGTTCAGCGCGGCGACGGTGCTGGCGGCCTGCTGCTCGATCGACGCGATGTGCTGGCGGGCGACCTTGAGATCCGTCTCGGCCCGCTCATAGGCCGCGCGCGGCGCCCAGTCGGAGGCGGCGAGCGCCTTCTTGCGGGCGAATTCGCGCTCGGCGAAGTCCTCGGAATCCCTGGCCGATTGCAGGTCGGCCAACTGCTGGCGGTAGGTGGCCTTGAGCCCCTCGACCTGCAGCCGCGCGCTTTCCAGCTGCGCCCCGGCATGCTCCACCGCGATCTGGTAGGGCTGGGGATCGATCCGGAACAGCAGTTGGCCCTGGCGGACGCGCTGGTTGTCGGTGACGGCAATCTCGACCACTTGGCCGGCGACCCGGGCGTTGATCGACTCCTTCGCCGCGCGGATGAAGGCATTCTCGGTCGAGACATATGGCTCCTCCGCAAGATGATACGCCGCACCGGCGGCCGCGAGGATGAGCGGGACGGCGATCAGCAGCGGCCGGCGCAGCCGCTCCCGCCATCCCCGCCGCGGCCGGCCCTGGCCGAGCACCCGGCTCAACACGGCGTCGCCCGCCGGGATCTGCGGTCCATGGTCTTCGCGACTCTCGGGAACGGGCGTCACCGCGCTTCCGGGCGCGGCGGTCAGGGCTTGCATGATGGGCCTCGTGGCCATTGTATTTTGTACCGTGCAGGACAAATATGTTCCGCTAGATGCCTCGTCAAGGATTTTATCCGTCATGGTACAAAAAAAGAGCACCGCGCCGAGCGGTCGGGGCCGGCCCCGCGCCTACGACCCGCAGGTGGCGCTGCAGCAGGCGACGGACCGGTTCTGGACCAGCGGCTATTCCGGCACGTCCCTCGACGACATCGGCGCCGCGACCGGCATGAACAAGCCCAGCCTCTACGCCGCGTTCGGCGGCAAGCACGCGCTGTATCTCATGGCGCTGGACGGCTATTGGCAGCGGGTCCTCGCCGCGATCCGGGAGGTGCTGGCGGATGACAGTCGGCCCCTGGACGAGGCGCTGATGCGCGCCTATGAGGGGCAGCTGTCGTTCTACATCCCGGACGACGGCCCGCCACGCGGCTGCTTCGCAGTGGGAACCGCGACGGCCGAGGCAGTCGGGGATGCCGAGATCCGGGCCCTGCTGGCGGATGGGCTCAGCGCCCTGGACGCCGATCTCGAAGCGCGCTTCCGCAGGGCGCGCGAGGCGGGCGAGCTGATCGCGGATGCCGATCCCGCGGCGCTCGCGGTGCTCGCCTCGGCGATGCTGCACACCATCGCCATCCGCGCCCGCGCCGGGGTCCCGCGCGCCGAACTGCGGGAGATGGCGCGCAAGGCGGTGGCCGCGATCTGCGGCTGACCCGCCGAGCGCAGGTGGTGTCAGCCCATGCGTTCGACCCATTGAGTCCGGGAGGGGCCAGGCTCGAATGGGTCGGCGAAATACTTGGTCTCGCGCGCGACCTTGCCGTCCCGGAACTCCATGATGCTCACCGTGAAGGACGGCCGGCCGTCATAGTCGAGGATGAATTCCGTGACCCACAGGTCGCCCGCGCCGATGATGCGGCGCACCGTGAAGCGCTTGGTGTTCGGCTGTGCGGCGCGGGAGGCCTGGATGTTGTGTCGGCCGCGGATGCGCTCACCCGACTGCGGGTATTCGAGCAGCGCGTCGTCGTGGTAGATCGCGTGCTCGGCGTCGAAGTCGCTGGCGTCGGAGGCGGCCCAGTGTCGGTCTAGTGCCTCCCGGATCCCCTTCTCGTCCATCCCTAATGCTCCTCCCGGCAGCATGGTCGGGCCGGCACAGGGTACCCAGCAGTGCCCGACAGCGCTACAATTTGCCGGCCAAGCGGCATCCCATCCATCAATCGCCTAAAGCCGCTGGCTCCCGAGCAGGGTGGGATCAAGATCGCCGGACGGTCGGTTGAACGTTTTCCCTGTCCGGCCCGCGCCACTACCGGCCATCAAGTCGGCGCCCCGACAGCAGACATCGGCCGAACTCGGGGGTTCCGGCCCCATCCGGCTGACCCGGCCCGGCCAGGGTGCCCGAAACCGGCCGTAG
Organism: Mycobacterium sp. KBS0706; assembly: GCF_005938675.2. GTDB lineage: Bacteria > Pseudomonadota > Alphaproteobacteria > DSM-16000 > Inquilinaceae > Inquilinus. The sequence continues at coordinate 2,948 of NZ_VCCH02000160.1, read as the reverse complement.
CAGCCGGCTTTACGAAGCGGACACGACCGGACGTGACCCGAAGGAGATTCTGCGGCTCGACGTTACCTGGGCTGTGAAGCGGTGCCCGGGGCGTGTCCCAGTATTGCGCCAGCTCTGGCATTCACCGTGCCAATTGGCCGATACCCATGCCGATCCGCACCTACAAAAACCCCCGCACCCAGCCCAGTTCACCCATCGCCTGCCAGACGGCGCCGGCGGCGATAGCGAGCAGCAGGGCGGAGGCTGCGAGCGCGACACACAAGAGGATTCCGTCCTCCTCCAGATAGGCGATTGCGAGCAGAGCGATTACAAGGGCGGGTGGGATGTTGCTTAAGGGGACCGGCGCCAGCAACAGTCCGCCCAGCAGCAACACCACCAGCCCGACCCCGCGCTTGGTCGCCTCAAACGGCGTCGGCCAGCGCGGATGAATAAATCCCTCGATCGCACGCAACACCGGCACGGCGCGGCCGAGGGTTCGCGCCAGCCGCTCGGTGCGCAGGCTGCGCTCGGCGACTCTCCGGGGAAAGGCCGGGGCGGCATGGCCCAGCATCATTTGCACCGACAGGATAGCCAACAATGGGGCAACGATGGCGGACGCACCCGGCATCGCCGCGAGCAGCGCCAGGAGCAGCATGACCAATCCGAAGGAGCGCTCGCCCAAGCTATCCACCAGCCAACCGAGAGTCACGCGTTCGGTGTCGGCGTCACGCAGCAGACCGTCCAGCAGGACGGAGGTCGGGATTCGTATCGTCATCGCGCCCGCAGAATAAGACCGTCTTACCGGGAGGCAATCCTCATCGGATTCGTCGTCGCGCATTAAAGCGATGACTGCTTTCCGCCCTTTCGTGCAGGCGCCGCCAGGCCGGGGTGCGCTATTACCGGCCGTCCTGTCGGCGTGTCGAGAGCGGACACTGTCCGAACCGCTATTGTCGGTGCTTTTCAGCGGGCTTGGTTCACCGACGGGCGCCACATCCGGCCAATGCCGCGGCTTCTCCAAGCCGGGCATGGCCAGGCTCGGCAGCCTTCGCGCAGCTGGCGCGGATCTCGCGGCACATTTGTCGGGAAGGGCTGACGGTCGGGCGGGATAATGCCAGCGGAGCCGCCATTGAAACCGAGCGTCGGCCTCACCTGGCGATCGATCGCCCGGTGTTATAGGAGACCAGCCGCTCTCAAGAACAGGACTGCTGCAGCCGCCACGAGCACCAGCAGGGCCAGAGTGCTCCCGCTCCACCGGCCGAGGGCGGACGATTGTGTTCCGGGCCGTGCAGCATGACGCGATGACGTTGGTCCCATACTGGGCAGGAGCGAGGCCAGACGAGTCGCGATGGCCATGATCTCGGCGTTCGACCGTTCGGCGCGTGCCGTACCGGTGATGATCTCCGCCAGTTCGAGCACGGCGGCGTCTCGCGGCTGCCCGGCCAACCGACCTGCCGTGGCCCAAGGATCGCCGCCCAGGCGGCCGAGCATCGAAACCACGCTTAGAGGCATGCCGTTGGATTCCGCCCCGACGTCGGCGAACAGAAACGCGTTCAGATTCGACTTTCGCAGCCGAAAGACGTCAGTGTCAGGCATATTCAAGTGGCACCTCGCAAGACACATCACGTGATTAGCCGAACTCCAAAAATCAAGATAAAATATGCCGGTGATGCCGAAACATCCGAATTCTCTATCTTTTATTGAGAGTAAGAATTAATGTCGCGTGCGGCTTGACAAGATGCTTAGAAGATCAATTCGACGGTAACCGAAATTCGGCGCCCGGACGCCAGGGCCAAAATAATTACCGGCCAATATCTCCGAACGTGGTAGTCTATCGGGTGAGAGAGATTTGTCTCTCTCCGAATGAAAGCGCAATCCATGAAAACCCCTGAATGGCTTAAACCGGCGCTGTATGGCGCCGCGGGCGGCGCAGTTGCGCTTGCTGTCATCGGCTTCAGCTGGGGTGGCTGGGTCACCGGGTCGTCGGCCCAGCGCATGGCCCAGGATCGGTCCAAAGCCGATGTGGTGGCCGTGCTTTCGCTGATCTGCGTCGACCAGTCGAAACGCGACCCGCAGCTGACGGAGAGGCTGGCGGAGCTCAAGGCGGCATCGACCTACAGCCGCGGCGACTTGGTGGTCAAAGCCGGCTGGGCGACGATGCCCGGCGGGACGGTCGCCGATGCCCAGGTCGCCAAGGCCTGCGCCACCCAGCTCGCCAGCTAGGTCGGAGGCGGGATCGGCTCGAGAGGAAAGCCCAAAGCTCGCCCATCGCCTGCCAGGACGCGTTGGCGGCGACGGCGGGCAGCGGGGCGGCGCTGCGCCCGGCCTCGATCGCGAACCGATGCGGCAACACCCTCATGCCGGATCAACGACCATCGGATCGGCGGACGTCTCGGGTGTCCCGCTCCGCCGGGCGTGACAGCTCATGCTCCGGCACCATCCGTTCCTCGCTGCCGAGCACGCTGCGGATCCGGTAGAGGGGGCCGGACGTATCGCTGGGATAGCGGGCGAGCACCTTGAACGTCCCGTCTCCGGATTGCCCGGATAGCGACCGGCGCGAGACATGCACGGTGGCGCCCACCGGAAATTTATAGTCTGTCATCATGACATTTCTGCCTCCCGTGGGAGCGCCGGCTGCGGGATTGGATGGGGTGGATGCGACGGCGCGACCTGCGCACCGAATTTCCGATAGAATACACCGGAACCCAGGAACAAGCCCACTGAATCTGGCTCTCCACTCAACAATCATTCAAAATCACGGCAAAATCTGAATCATCGCTCGCAGCAAAAAGCGACAATCTTTATTTCCGGACAATAAGGCTTTCGCCTTGTATGTTGGGATAGCCATGCACATCTATAAAAGAGATAGCGAACCAACCCTATCTCCCAAAAAATCGATTCTCCGAAGGATTCATCCGATGAAATTCCGCCCGCTGCACGACCGGGTCGTGGTCCGCCGCATCGATGCCGAA
>NZ_VCCH02000016.1 GCF_005938675.2 Mycobacterium sp. KBS0706 | reverse complement strand
TAGCCGCCGGATACAGCCACAGCGAATCGCGCATCAGCGCGCCGAACGGGGAGCGCTCGAGCAGCGCCGCGCTTTCGGCGAGGAAGCCGCTGCCCTGGGGGCCGTGCTCCATCGGCTCAGCGCAGTTCGACGGTGCGGCCGTCGATGGTGATCCGCTCGGCCCGCATCTCGTCCGCGACCACCCGGCTGGGATAGCCGACCACGGTCACCGGCTTGCCGACCACGAGGTCCTCGCGCGGCAGGCCGCGGCGGTCCATGCGCGACGGCGGCGACAGCACCACCTGCCAAGACTTGCCGTCCTGGGTCAGGGTGATCTGGCCGTGCGGGTTCTGGTAGCTCGCGGTCTCGATCGGCCCCGAGAGCGTGAGCGTGGTGTTGGCGTCGTAGGAGCTCCAGCCGTGATGGGCCAGGGCGGTGGCGGGCACGACTGCCGCCAGCAGGAGAACGGGGAGGGACGCGATCTTGGGCATGAGGCAGCTCCCTGCGAGTCCAGCCCTATGAAGATGTGTCTTCCGCCGGATCAGTAAACCGCAGCGCGTCGCCGGGCCGAAAGATCTCCCGGGCATCCAGGATGTCGACCAGGACGCCAACAAAGGCTGGACGCCCGAGCTCGACACCCAGGACCGTCGCTTGGCCGTGTTCACTCGATACGGTCTGGCCAATGCGAATTCGGCCGCTGAAGCCGTGCTCAAGCAGGAGGATTGTGCCGCGGCCGGTCAACGTGAAGATGTCCCTGATCTGGGCTTCGGCAGGCATGGCGCGCTTCGCTGATGATCGGTTCAGCCTACCACGAAAAAAGCCCCGCCGAAGCGGGGCTCTGCCGGTCGGCGCAGGGAGGCCGGGCTCAGCTCTCTTCGCTGGACACCAGCTGGATGTAGTTCTGCAGCCCCATCTGGCTGATCAGGTACTGCTGCGATTCGAGCCAGTCGATGTGCTCCTCGGTGTCATCCAGGATCTTCAGCAGGATGTCGCGGGAGACGAAGTCGCGCACCGATTCGCAGTGCACCATCGCCTCCTTCACCGTCTTCTGGTTGAAGGTCTCGAGGCCGAGATCCGATTCCAGCATCTCCGGCACGTTCTCGCCGATGCCGAGCTTGCCGAGATCCTGCAGGTTCGGCAGGCCCTCCAGCATCAGGATGCGCTCGATCAGCAGATCGGCGTGCTTCATCTCGCCGATCGATTCCTCATACACCTTCTTGGCCAGGCGCTTGACGTCCCAGTTCTTGAGCATCCGCGCATGCAGGAAATACTGGTTGATCGCGGTCAGCTCGTTCTTCAGCACCGCGTTCAGGTGGGTGAGAACCTTTTTGTCGCCCTGCATCGTCGCCTCGGCCAGTGTTCGTCAATCTCGGAGGCACCTTAGAGTGATTACAGGAATCGGTAAAGTTTTACTTTCTGTGATTGAGAGACACTCGCAGCTTTATTGAAAGTCATTCGCGATCTCTGCTGGCGAGGCGGCGCCGAGCGCCAGCAGCACCAGGCTTTCCGCCGCCAGCGGATAGGTCGCCGCCTCCAGCTTCGGCACGCTCGGCGTGCGCGCCGTGTCGAGCCAGGGATGCCAGGCGCCGAGCGGCGGCAGGGCGAACCCGGTGTCCTCCGGCCCGGGGTTGAACAGCAGCAGCAGCGGCGGCGCCGTCGGCTCGCTCAGCAGCACGCCGAGCACGGATTGGCCGGGGTCGTCCCAATCGGCGCCGGTCATGGGCTGACCGTCCGGCCGCAGCCAGGCGATGTCGGGCAGATCGTCCTTGCCCGGGGCGCCGTGCAGGAAGCGGGGCTGGCGCAGGGCCGGATGCACTCGGCGCAGCGCCACCACCCGGGCGGCGAAGTCGAGGAAGCCGGGATCGGCGTCGGCCCAATCCAGCCAGGTCAGCGGTCCGTCCTGGCAATAGGCGTTGTTGTTGCCCTGCTGGCTGTGGCCCAGCTCGTCGCCGCCCAGCAGCATCGGCACGCCCTGGCTGAACAGCAGCGTGGCCAGCAGATTGCGCCGCCGTCGCAGCCGCCGGGCCAGGATCGCCGGGTCGTCGGTCGGGCCCTCGGCGCCGCAATTGTCGGAGTGGTTGTCGCCGGTGCCGTCGCGGTTGCCCTCGCCATTGGCCTCGTTGTGCTTCTGCGCATAGGAGACGAGGTCGGCCAGGGTAAAGCCGTCATGGGCGGTGATGAAGTTGACGCCGGCCCGGGCGCCGCGGCCGTCATGGTCGAACAGGTCGGCGGAGGCGGACAGGCGCCGCGCCAGCTCCGGCCGCTGGCCCGGATCGCCGCGCCAGATGCGGCGGATGCCGTCGCGGTAATGGTCGTTCCACTCCGACCATCCCGTCGGGAACTGGCCGACGCACCAGCCGCCCGGCCCGATGTCCCAGGGCTCGGCGATCAGCTTGGCCTGCGCCAGCACCGGGTCCTGCGCCACCGCCTGCAGGAAGGGCGCGCTGGAGGTGAAGTCGCACTCCACCCGGGCCAAAGTGGTGGCGAGGTCGAAGCGGAAACCGTCGATATGCGCCGCCTCGACCCACCAGCGCAGGCTGTCCATCACCATCTGCAGCACCCGCGGATGGCCGAGGTCCAGCGCGTTGCCGGTGCCGGTCGGGTTGAACGGCTCGCGCCGGTCATGCGCCGTGTGCTGGTAGTAGGACAGGTTGTCGATGCCGCGGAAGTTCAGGGTCGGGCCGAAGACGTCGCTTTCCGCCGTGTGGTTGTAGACGACGTCGAGGATCACCTCGATGCCGGCCCGGTGCAGCGCCTTGACCGCGTTGCGCAGCGCGTCGAGCGGGGCCAGCGGCCCGGCATAGGCCGGGTGCACGGCGAAGAAGGCGGTGGTGTTGTAGCCCCAGTAGTTCTTCAGGCCGCGTTCGACCAGCGCCCGCTCGTCCAGGAAGGCGTGCACCGGCATCAGCTCGACCGCGGTGATTCCCAGCCGGCGCAGGTGGTCGACCATCACCGGATGGGCCAGCCCGCCCAGCGTGGCGCGCAGCGGCTCCGGCACGCCCGGATGGCGCATGGTCAGGCCGCGCACATGCGCCTCGTAGATCACCGTGTCGGACCAGGGCGTGCGCGGCGCCTCGTCGCCCTCCCATTCATGGGCCGGGTCGATCACCACCGATTTCGGCACGAAGGGGGCGCTGTCGCGCGGATCGAAGGACAGGTCGGACGCCGGGTCGCCGCGGGTGTAGCCATGCACCGAATCATCCCATCGGAAGCCGCCGGCCAGGCCACGGGCATAGGGGTCCAGCAGCAGCTTGTTCGGATTGAAGCGGTGACCGTCCAAGGGCGCGTAGGGGCCGTGGACACGGTAGCCATAGACCGTGCCGGTCCCGACGCCGGGCAGGAAGCCGTGCCAGACCTGGTCGGTGCAGGCCGGCAGGTCGCGGCGCGCGACCTCCTGCCGTCCCTCGGAATCGAACAGGCACAGCTCGACCCGCTCGGCATGGGCGGAGAACAGGGCGAAGTTCACCCCGTCCTCGGTCAGCGTCGCACCGAGCGGCCAGGGGCGGCCGGCCGGAATCCGATCGGGCAGCGGCATTGCGGGGTTCCTTCGATCCTGTCCCGCGGGCAGGATGGGGCGTGCGGGCGGGGGCCGTCCACCGGCCATCGCGCCGCCGCCACCGCCGACACTTTTTCACCAAGTTTCGCCGCTAGGCGTTGCCCAGCCGACCTGCCGAAAGGACCGACCGCGTGACGACCCTCGCCGATCCCGATCACAGCCCGGCCGGGCCGACCGATCCGCATCCCGTTCCCCCGCGCGACGGGGAAGCGCCGCGAATCGCCGTCATCGCCGCGATCATCGTCGCCTTCGTCGCCCTGGTGGCGGCGATCTATCTCGGCGTCGAAAGCCGGAGCGCCGGCCAGTCGCGCGACGGGCTGCAGGCCAAGCTCGAGACGGCGGAGCAGGATCTGGCGGCGCTGAAGCGGGCCGGCGCCGACCGCGACGCGCTGAAGGCCGAATCGGAGAAGCTGCAGGCGCTGCTGCAGCAGGGCCGGGCCGCCCTGGCCGAGGCCAACCAGCGCCGCGACCAGGCGACGCAGGAGGCCGACGCCGCCGCGGCGCGGGTCCAGGCGACGCAGGACCAGGCGAAGGCGGCCGAGTCGCAGCTCGCCGCGAAGCAGGGCGAGATCGCCGATATCAATGGCCAGATCGACCAGCTCCGTTCGCAGGAGGCGGCGCAGCGCGACAGCTACGGCAAGCTCAACGCCGATGCCGCGGCGGTGAACGGTCAGCTGGCGCAGGCGACGGAACAGCTGGGCAAGACCCAGGGCGACCTCGCCACGGCCCGCCAGCAGCTCGCCGACCTGCAGGCCCAGATCGCCCGCACGCAGGAAGAGCTGAAGCGCCAGGCCGAGGCGCCGAAGCCGTAAGGGCAGGGCGACAGTTCTGTCCGGACGACGTAGGCTGGGTACGCGTCCGCGAACCCAGCCCGCATCCCAGGAGGGTGCCATGACCAAGGCCCGCGTGTTCCGGTCGGGCAACGGCCAAGCCGTTCAACTGCCGAAGCAGTTCCGCTTCGAAGGCCGGGACGTCGAGATCTTCCGTCGTGGTGACGAGATCGTGCTGCGCGAGAAGCGGCGCGGCATGGCTCGCGCCTTCGAGTTGTTGGCCGAGCTTCCGACCGGCATCGAAGATCGATACGACCCGCCTCCGCAGGAGAGGGAAGCATAGTTTAGATTATTGGAGCTTCAGCCGGTCGACGACATATCCGTCGATAATCACCGAGACGCTGAATGGAATGTCGAGGGCAACAAACGGCTCGAGCGCGTCAGGCGCCACCTCGAAGCCGGCGCCGCCGTGATTCGAGCGGTAACCGCAGAAGATGTCGATCTGGGCGCGCGCCTTGAGGTCGCGGAGGTAGGCGACATGCGGCGCGATCACCTGCCACAGGGCGCGGAGATGGTCCGACAGGTCGCAGTCTTCCGGCACAGGCGGCTGGAAATGCCACGCCGCATCTTTCGCTGGGGGTGATCCGGGACGACGGCGATCGCCGCGCTTGCGTCGCATCGTCGGCTGGACCCCGAGTGTCCGCGTGATCTCGTCATGCGGCAGATCATCCGCAAAGATGCGCAGGCAAGCCATGAAGGCCTGGTATATCGGCTCGTCATCGGCTTCCGGCACCTCTGCGCTCCCGCTCCGAGGCGTGGACCTTGGCGTTGGCCGCCTCACCCCGCCCATTCGAACAGCACCGTCGCCAGCGGCGGCAGGGTGACCACCAGGGAGCACGGGCGGCCGTGCCAGGGCGAGGCTTCGGCCTCGACCCCGCCGAAATTGCCGATGCCGGAGCCGCCATAGGCCTGGGCGTCGGTGTTCAGCCGCTCGATCCAGCGGCCGCCATGGGGCACGCCGATGCGGTAGCCCTGGCGCGGCACCGGGGTGAAGTTCGACACCGCCAGCACCGGCCGGTCGCCCTCGTCGCCGCGGCGCAGCCAGACCAGGATCGAATCGGCGCTGTTGCTGGCGTCGACCCAGTCGAAGCCCTGCGGCTCGCAGTCATGCACATGCAGCGCCGGCAGCTCGCGGTACAGCCGGTTCAGGTCGCCGATCAGCCGCTGCACCCCGGCGTGGCGCTCGGCGTCCAACAGGTGCCAGTCCAGGCTGCGGTCGTGGCTCCATTCGTTGCGCTGGGCGAACTCGCCGCCCATGAACAGCAGCTTCTTGCCCGGATGGGCCCACATGAAGCCGTAATAGGCCCGAAGATTGGCGAATTGCTGCCAGTCGTCGCCCGGCATCTTGCCCAGGAGCGACCCCTTGCCATGCACAACCTCGTCATGGCTCAGCGGCAGCACGAAATTCTCGCTGAAGGCGTAGAGCAGGCCGAAGGTCAGGTCGGAATGGTGCCAGTGCCGGTGCACCGGGTCCTTCTGCATGTAGCGCAGGGTGTCGTTCATCCACCCCATGTTCCACTTGTAGCCGAAGCCGAGCCCGCCGAGATGGGCCGGGCGCGACACCGCCGGCCAGGCGGTCGATTCCTCGGCCAGGGTGGTCACGCCCTCGTGCCGGCCGAACACCTCGACATTGGTCTGGCGCAGGAACTCCACCGCCTCCAGGTTCTCGCGGCCGCCGAACCGGTTCGGCACCCATTCCCCGGCTTTGCGGCTGTAGTCGAGATACAGCATCGAGGCCACGGCATCGACCCGCAGCCCGTCGACATGGAAGCGGTCGAGCCAGAACAGCGCGTTGCCGAGCAGGAAGTTGCACACCTCGGCCCGGCCGTAATTGTAGATCAGCGTGCCCCAGTCCTGGTGCATGCCCTGGCGCGGGTCGGCGTGCTCGTAGAGCGCGGTGCCGTCGAACCGGGCCAGGCCGTGCTCGTCCTTGGGGAAATGCCCGGGCACCCAGTCCAGCAGCACGCCGAGGCCGGCGCGGTGGCAGCGGTCGACGAAGGCGGCGAAATCCTCCGGCGGGCCGAAGCGGCTGGTCGGGGCGTAAAGGCCGATCGGCTGGTAGCCCCAGGACCCGTCGAACGGGTATTCGCTGACCGGCAGCAGCTCGATATGGGTGAAGCCGAGGCCGGCGGCGTAGGGCACCAGCTGGTCGCCCAGCTCGCGCCAGGACAGCGGCCGGCCGCCTTCCTCCGGCACCCGGCGCCAGGATCCCGGATGCACCTCGTAGATGCTGATCGGCGCGTCGCGCCGCTGTGCCGCCGCGCGGCCGGCCAGCCACTCGGCGTCGTCCCAGCTGGGGTCGGGCAGGCCGTGCACGATCGAGGCGGTCTTCGGCGGATGCTCGGCGCGGAAGGCGAAGGGGTCGGTCTTCAGCGGCAGCAGGTCGCCGTCCGGGCCGCGGATCTCGAACTTGTACGACGCGCCGGGGCCGATTCCGGGCAGGAAGATCTCCCACACGCCGATGCCGGGATGCAGCCGCATGGGATGCAGCCGCCCGTCCCAGTTGTTGAAGTCGCCGACCACGGCGACGCGGCGGGCATTCGGCGCCCACACGGCGAAGACGGTGCCGTCCACCCCGTCCAGCGTCCGCGGATGGGCGCCCAGCCGTTCGTAGAGCTCCAGATGCATGCCCTCGCCGAGCAGGTGGAGGTCGAGCTCGCCGAAGCTGGACGGGAAGCGGTAGGGGTCCTCGATCTCCCACATTCCGCCGGCAGTGCCGTAGTCGACGCGCAGCCGGTAGCGCTGCGGGAAGGGGCGGGCGATGCGGCCGTCGAACACCCCGTCGGCGTGGCGCCGCTCCAGCCGGGCCAGCACCGCGCCGCTGTCCGGGTCGATCGCCTCGACCGCCGCCGCGTCGGGGCGGAGGCAGCGCAGCACCGTGCCGTTGCCGTCTGGATGGGGGCCGAGCACGCCGAACGGGTCGCGGTGGTCGGACGCGACCAGCGCCGCGATATCGGCCGGACCGGTCAGGCTGGTCCGGGCGTCCGGCTCGGCCGAAGGGCGGGAATCGGTTCGCGTCATCGGCATCTCCATCCTCCCGTGATCTTGACCGGTTCCTGCCGGAAACAACAAGGGCGGATCCGGGATGGATCCGCCCTCGCGTCGAGTTCCGGGATAAGACCGGTCAGTTGCCGGAAGGCGGCGTCGCCGGTGCCGGAGTGGCCGCGGGCGGCTGGGTGCCGTCGGCCGGCGGCGTGGCCGGCGTCTCAGCCGGGGCGGCCTGGCCGCTCTCCTGCTTCTGCTTCTCCGCCTCGACCGCCGCCATCTGCGTCTGGATGAAGGTGGCCAGCTTGCCGGAGGCGTCGTCCGCCAGCGCCTTGTCGGTCTGCAGCGCCTGGTGGAAGAAGGCGCTGTAGTAGTTATCGTCGAGGGTGAAGACCAGCGACGCCGCGATCTTCTGCTGGTTCATCGTGCAGCTCAACTCGGCCCGCTTGACAGCGTAGGGGCCTTCGATCGCGGCCGGCTGGTCGCTGCTCTGCCAGTCGGTGCCGCACACCGACTTCATGATCTCGAGATAGCGCTTGGCGAACTGGTCGATCTCGACTGCGTCGCCGCGCGGCTCCTGGTGCAGGCCGCCGACGACCTTGCCGTCGGTGCCGACCTGCCAGGCCTGGTTGATCTGCAGCGGGTCGCGCGGCAGCTTGCGCGGGTCGGCGATGCCGACATCCTTGATCCCGGCGCCGTTCAGGATGTCCTGCAGCGCGCCGACCGGCATGCCGAAGCCCTGGGCGCCGATCAGGGTGCGCGGGTCGCCGCCCCCCTGCTGCTGGCCCTGCTGGCCGCCGGCATTGCCCTGGGCCTGGGCGATCAGCTTGCGCGCGGTCTCGATGCAGTCCCGCAGCCCGCCGAGGGCGGCCCCGGTGCCGGTGAGCGCAAAGGTGAACTCGCCCTTCGGGGTGGTCACGATCGCCTTGCTGCCCTTGGCCAGCAGCTGCATCAGATCGGCGTCCTGCCCGACCGGCAGGACATAGGCGACCGGGGAGACCGGAACGACGTCGAACGGCTTGTCGTAGGTGGCATCGACCCGGATGCGGCCCTTGCCCTTGTCGGCTTCCTTCAGGCCCCAGTTCTGCTTCACGACGGCGACGTTGAGCTGGTAGTTCGGGTTCAGCGTGAACGCCAGGGTCAGCCCGCCATCATAGGCCTTCGACACGTCGCAATGGCTGAACTGCTTGTTGGTCGGGTTGGGGACGGCGCCACCCTTCCAGCCGCCGGCGTCGATGCGGAACTCCTTTGGCATCGGGGCCTGCTGGCCCTGTGGCGCAGCCTGGGCCGGAGCCGGCTGGGCAGGAGCCGCGGGCGCCTCCGCCGGCTTCGCCGGGGGCGATGCCTGCTGCGCGATCGCCGGGACGGCGAACAAGAGCGGGAGCAGCGCCGCGCCGGCGCGGAGGGTCGAAAGATTCATTCCAGGACGCGTCCGTGTGATGTCTCCGGGCGGGTTAGTCTCGAGCCTTTCCCGCAGGGCGGGCCACACTCGTCCAGAGCGGCGCGGCTTGTCAATGCGGGAGAACGAAGCGCAGCGGCCAGGCTCTCACCAGCGCAGATACAGCGCCAGGAACATATAGGCGGCGAACAGCAGCAGCAGCACCCCGGCGACGCGGTCGATCCACAGCAGCGTCCGCGGGGTCAGGCGGCCGCCGGTGGCCGAGACGATGAAGCTCAGCGCCGTGAACCAGGAGGCGGAGCCGACCAGCACCCCGGCGACCAGGATCAAGCCGGAGGCGATGGACAGCGTCTCGGCCAGCCCGACCGCGGTGAAGGCGGTGGCGAAGGTCAGGATCGTCATCGGGTTGCTCAGCGTCAGCAGGAAGGCGGTGGCCACCGCCGTGATCTCACTGCTCTCGGTCCGCCCGGTCTCCGGGTCGCGCTCGATATGGCCGGCATGCAGCAGGGTGCGCACGGCCAGCGCGGCCAGGACGGTGCCGCCGATCAGGTGCAGCGCGTCCTTCAGCGTGATCAGCCAGGCGCTCATCGCCACCATGCCGAAGGCGGCGATCAGGCCGAACAGCCCGTCCGCGAAGGCAGCGCCGATGCCGGTCAGGATGCCGAAGCGGGTGCCGTGGATCAGCGTCCGGCGGATGCACAGGACCCCGATCGGGCCGACCGGCGCGGCAATGGCGATACCGAGCGCGACGCCTTTGGCGAACAGGAAGGGATCGGTCATCACGTATGGGGTGCCGCCGGCCTCGTGTTACGTCGTGTTACAACAGGGCGATCGCGAATGGTGGTTCGCCGGCCCTTCGATTAAACCAATGCGAGAGCGAAACCAACGGGGGCGATTCGGATGGATGCGAAACTCCGCCTCGATGCCATCGGTCGCACCCTGGTGCTGGCGCTGCAGGAAAACGCCCGCGCCAGCTATGCCGAGCTCGGCCGGCTGGTCGGCCTGTCGCCGCCGGCGGTGGCCGAGCGGGTGAAGCGGCTGGAGGATCAGGGGATCATCAAGGGCTTCCGGGCCGAGGTCGACCGCGGCCGGCTCGGCTACGGCCTGTCCGCCTTCGTCCGGCTGCGTTGCCGGGCGGAGGCGTTCCCGGCAGTCGAGGCCTTCGCCCGCACCGTGCCCGAGGTGGTGGAGTGCCACGAGGTCGCGGGCGAGGACGCCTATGTGTTCAAGCTGGTGGCCCGGTCGATCCAGCATCTCGACGAGATCCTGCTGCGCCTCGCCGCCTTCGGCGCCACCACCTCCTCGCTGATCCTGTCCTCGCCGGTCGCCGGCCGGGTGCTGCCGCCGGCGGGGGAGTGACCCTCGGCCGCTTTCCAGTTGCGGTGCGGCATGACTGGGACGCAATGTTGCGCCATGGCCCGACCGCCTCCGAAGGGACGATGTTCGACAAGATCCTGATCGCCAATCGCGGCGAGATCGCCTGCCGCGTCATCCGCACAGCGCGGCGCATGGGCATCAAGACCGTGGCCGTCTACTCCGAGGCCGACGCCGATGCGGTGCATGTCCGCATGGCCGACGAGGCGGTGCCGATCGGCCCGGCGCCTTCGGCCCAGTCCTATCTGGTGATCGACCGCATCGTCGAGGCGTGCCGCGCCACCGGCGCCCAGGCGGTGCACCCCGGCTACGGCTTCCTGTCGGAGAATCCGCGCTTCTGCGCGGCGCTGGAGGCGGCAGGTATCGCCTTCATCGGCCCGGGTGTCCACGCGATCGAGGCGATGGGCGACAAGATCGAATCGAAGAAGCTGGCCCAGGCCGCCGGCGTCTCGACCGTGCCCGGCCATCTGGCGCCGATCGCCGACGAGGAGGAGGCGGTCGAGGTCAGCCGCCGCATCGGCTATCCGGTGATGATCAAGGCTTCGGCCGGTGGCGGCGGCAAGGGCATGCGCGTCGCCGGCAACGATGACGAGGCGCGCGAGGGCTTCCGCTCCGCCCGTAACGAGGCGCGCTCCGCCTTCGGCGACGACCGGATCTTCGCCGAGAAGTTCATCGAGGAGCCGCGCCACATCGAGATCCAGGTGCTGGCCGACAGCCACGGCAACACCGTCTATCTCGGCGAGCGCGAATGCTCGATCCAGCGCCGCCACCAGAAGGTGATCGAGGAGGCGCCGTCGCCCTTCGTCAACGAGGCGATGCGCCGCGCCATGGGGGCGGAGGCCTGCGCCCTGGCCCGGGCGGTCGGCTACCGCTCGGCCGGCACGGTCGAGTTCATCGTCGGCGCCGACCGCTCCTTCTACTTCCTGGAGATGAACACCCGGCTGCAGGTCGAGCATCCGGTGACTGAGGCGGTGACCGGGCTCGACCTGGTCGAGCTGATGATCCGCATCGCCGCCGGCGAGGAGCTGCCGTTCCGGCAGGAGGATGTGCGGCTCGACGGCTGGGCGATCGAGGCTCGGGTCTATGCCGAGGACCCGCTGCGCGGCTTCCTGCCTTCGATCGGCCGGCTGATCCGCTACCGCGCGCCGGAGGAGGGACCCGGGGTCCGGGTCGACACCGGCGTCGACGAGGGCGGCGAGATCTCGATGCATTACGACCCGATGATCGCCAAGCTGGTCGGCATCGGGCCGAACCGGAACGCGGCGATCGCCTCGATCCGCAGCGCTCTGGACGGCTTCGTCATCCGCGGCGTCAGCCACAACATCCCGTTCCTGGCGGCGCTGATGCACCATCCTCGCTTCGTCGAGGGCCGGCTGACCACCCGCTTCATTGCCGAGGAGTTCCCGGACGGCTTTCATGGCACCGCGCCGGCGGGCGAGGCCGCCGACCGCGTCGCCGCTCTCGGCGCCGCCCTGCTGCACCGCCAGGCCGTCCTGCGGGGCGCCGCGGCGGGGGCGCGGGACTGGGTGCTACGTTCCGGCCGACAGAACCGGCCGGTGACGGTGGCGCCGGATGCCGATGGTTGGCGCGTGACGCTCGACGGCCGGTCTTTCGCCATCCAGGGCCATTGGCGGCCGGGCGAGACGCTGTTCGACGGCACGGTGGACGGCGCCCGCATGGTGGCGCAGGTCGACCGCCGCCCGGTGGGGCTGCGCCTGACCCATGCCGGCGGCGAGGCCGACCTGGTTCTGCTGACGCCGCGCGCCGCGGCCCTGACCGAGCTGATGCCGGTCAAGGTGCCGCCCGACATGTCGCGCTTCCTGCTGTCGCCGATGCCGGGCCTGCTGGTCTCGCTCGCGGTCGCCGCCGGCGACCCGGTGCGCGCCGGGCAGGAGCTGGCGGTGGTCGAGGCGATGAAGATGGAGAACATCCTGCGGGCCGAGCGCGACGGCGTGGTCGGCGCCCTGCATGCCAAACCGGGCGACAGCCTGGCGGTCGACCAGAAGATCCTGGAATTCGCAGCGGCCTGAGGGCCGGGAGAGAGCCATGAACCGAGTCATCCGTATCGTCCTGCCGGTGCTGTTGCTGGCGGGCTGCGGCGACGGCTTCACCCCGCCGGACAATCCGGGGCCGCCGCCGCCGATCGCCTCGATCAAGGGCGACGATCTGCATCCGCCGCCGGGCCCGACCGACCCGTTCATGATCCGGGTCGACGACCGGGCGATGGGCGCCTGGGCCGACTATTGCACCCGGATCAAGGACATGGCCGGCCCGAACCGCCCGCCCAGCGCGGAGAAGACGCGAATCGAGGGCGACCTGAAGAAATGCGAGGAGATCTTCGCCCAGTGAAACCCGCTGGCGACGAGGCGGAGGCCCGCACCCGCTGGTTCGCCGACGTCATGGCGGCGCCGGGAGGAAGCCCCGTCGGCGAGCACACCCAGGCGCTGCTGGTCGAGCTCGAGACCGTGTTCGGTGCCGGCGCCTGGGTCGCCACCGTGATCCTGGCGGTCGCGGTGATCGAGGCGCATCTCCGCGAGCAGGCGATCGCGTCCGGCCGGGTCGTCGACCCGTATCTCAACGCTGGGACGTTGTTCGCCGAGGCCGGGCTGGACGAGCGCTTCGACGTGCTGCGCCGGGCCCGCAACCGGGCGCTGCACGTCTCCGACCCGCCGACGCTGACGGTCGACATGCACTGGTTCGAGGCCGAGCGGCTTGAGGCCGAGGCGCGCTTCGCCATCCGCCTGGTCGCCGCCGCGCTCTATGGCGGCGATCTGCCGGAAGAGGAGGAGGCATGAGCGGGGACCGCAAGGCGCTGTCGCTGCGCATCACCGGCCGGGTCCAGGGCGTCGGCTACCGCGCCTGGCTGGCTGGCCAGGCCGAAGCGGCCGGGCTCGACGGCTGGGTCCGCAACCGCCGCGACGGTTCGGTCGAGGCGCTGCTGTCCGGCCCGGCCGAGGCGGTCGACCGGGTGGCCGCCGCCTGCCGGCATGGGCCGGGAATGGCGCTGGTCGACCGGATCCAGGCGACGGAGGCGGAGCCGCCCGACCATCCCGGCTTCGCCCAAGGGCCGACGCTATGACGGAGGCTCCGCGGCTCGGGGTCGGCGCCTTCATCCGCGACGCCGCCGGCCGGCTGCTGCTGGTGCAGCGGCGGCGCGAGCCGGAGGCCGGGCATTGGGGCCTGCCCGGCGGCAAGGTCGATTTCGGCGAGACGATCGAGGCTGCGGTGCTGCGCGAGATCGAGGAGGAGTTGGGCGTGACGCTGCGGCTCGACGGGCTGCTGTGCCTGGTCGACCAGATCGACCGCGCCGCCGGCAGCCATTGGGTGGCTCCGGTCTATCGCGCCGTCATCGCGGCGGGTGATCCGGTCAACCGCGAGCCGGCAGCACTGGCTGCGACCGGCTGGTTCACCCTCGACGCGCTCCCGCAACCGTTGACCCTGGCCACGCGGGTGGCGCTGGAGGCGGCATCGGTTGAGGCCGCGCCCATGCCGCTCAGAACACGAACCGCTGGGGGAACCGGGCGATGACCCGGTCGAGATGCTCCTCGGCGCAGCGCCGGATCTCGTCCGGGTCGTTCGCCGTCCGGTCGGCAATCTTGAAGGACAGATCGCCCGTCGCGACGCTTTCGACGAGCCGCTCGACCAGGGCCTCGTCCTCCTGCGTTCCGTCGAGATTCACGATCAAGCAGCGTTCGACCACGTCGAGGACGACCGATTCGTGCCAGGCGTTGGCGATGCGGGCCATCCCCGCCTTCCCCGTGCAGGCCGCATAGCGCCGCCACGCTTCGGGCACCGCATAGGCCGGTTCCGGCTTGGCCACCGGTCTCAGCCGGACCTTCCCGCGATCCTGCATCACCAGCAATTCGATCAGGTCGGTCACCTCCGCCTCCGCTTCTGCCGGCATCTCGCCGGGAAGGGCGGCCTCGACCGCCGCCATCAGCGACCGGAAATCCAGCGTTCCCGGCCAGGCTGCCGTCAGCGCCGCCGCCGCGGCCTTGAGCGATCGCTGCGGCAGGATCAGGGGGCGGCTGCCCGGCGGGCCATAGGGCCGTGGCGCATCATCCAGCACCGCATCGCCCTGGGGCGGCAGGAAGGCGGCGACATGGAACGCCCGCAGCCGCTCGCCATCGAGGCGGTAGGAGATGTCCCCGGCCCGGTCGGCATGGACCAGAAGGGTCTGGCGGAAGGTCCGGTTGCTGACGAAGTCGAGATACTGCTCGAGCCGGATCTGGCTGTCGCCGCATTCCTTCAGCAGCGGAGCGGCGACGGAGGCGCCGAAATTGGCGACGAACATCGATGACGGCACCGCATCGCCGAGATAGGCCAGCCCGGCCGTCTCCGCTGCCGCGACGAAGGCTCCGAAATAACAGGGCGAGTTGTAGAGCTCGAGGAACTCGTGCTGGAGGTAGGATTCATGGAACGATTTCAGCGTGCCGCTCTGCTCCGCCACGATACGGCCCATCAGGCTGTTGGGATCGGTGACGCCGGAGAGGAAATCGATCATCCCCCGCGCATAGGCGAGCGGCTGTTCCTTGGACTCCGCATGGCGGCCGCGCAGGATCATGGCGTCGCGCACCACTTCCTTCGCCTTCCAGCCGGGATAGCAGTTGTAGCTGATGAAGGCGACACCGTCGGAGGCGAGGTTCTCGCGGCAGACGCGAAGGATCGCCTCCTGCACTTCCGGCGGCACCCAGCTGTAGACGCCATGGCAGATGATGTAGTCGAAGACCCCGAGCGTCGGCGCGATCTCGCCCAGGTCGCCCTGGTGCAGCTCGATGTTGGTCAGCCCGAGCTCGGCGGCGGCCTTCCGCCCCGCGGCGATCTGGACCGGCGACAGGTCGATGCCGACCACGCGGCTCTCCGGATACCGGAGCGCCAGCGGCAGGATGTTGCCGCCGGACGCGCAGCCCAGCTCCAGCACCCGGCTGGTCGCAACCGGTGGCGCCGACAGGCCGAAGAGATGCGCGACCGTCTCGAGATGGTCCGGGGAGGTGGCCGGGAAGGAATGGGAGTCATACGGGACCGTGTCGTAGGCGTCCCGGATCTGATCGATGACGTCGGACATGCGCACTCCGTCGGCTTGAAATCGCCCGTTATGTGTCCTCGGCTGGCAGCCGTCTCGGTGGCCGCTCCGAACGGATGGCCGCCCCTCGGAACGACCCATCCTAACCATGGATCGGAGTGCTTTCCTAGCCGCATATGCGAGGGTGGGCGACGGGGCCGGCCGGGCATGGTCCCGGCCGGTTCAAGCCGCGGCGGCGGCCCGTTCCAGGAACTCGTCCGGGCCGTCGACCTCGATCAGCCGGCGGTTGCGGATCTCCAGGTAGCGCGTGCCGATGCCGCGCAGCATCCGGCGGTCGTGGGTGACGAAGACGCAGGTCGTGTCGTCGCGCGACAGCAGGTCCTCCAGCCGCTCCCGCCCGGCGATGTCCAGGTGGTTGGTCGGCTCGTCCAGCAGGTAGATGTTGGGCTGGCGCAGCCGTAGCAGCAGGAAGGTGACGCGCAGCTGCTCGCCGTAGCTGAGATTGGCGATCGGCGTCGCCTGCTTCTCGATCGGGATGCCGATATTGTGCAGCTCGCGCACCAGCTCGGCGTCGCGCAGGGTTGAGGCCGCCTGCAGCGCCCGGTTCACCGGCATCTGCCGCGGCAGGTCGGACAGGTGCTGGTCGAGATAGCCCGGCCGCAGCTGCGGGTTGGCGGTGATCGACTGGCCCAGCGGCGCGTTGCCTGCCACGGCCCGGGTGATCGCCGCCATCAGGTCGCGGATCAGGTGCGACTTGCCGGTGCCGTTCAGGCCCAGGATCGCGATGCGGTCGCCGCGGTGGATGAACTCCTGCTCAATGCGCAGCAGCTCGCGCCCGGTCTCGGTGCGCACGACATGGTCCTTCAGCCGCACCAGCGTGGCGCGCTGCACCTTGCTGCTGTCGAGGTTGATGTCCCGCCGGGCCTCGCGATGCGCCACCGTCGCCTCCGCCCGGCGCTGCTCGGCGCGGGACGCCACCGCCTTGGCGCGCTGGGCCATGCCGGGGTTGTGGCCCTTCAGATTGGCCCACAGCATCAGCCGCTTGGCGGCGCGCTCCAGCCGCTCGACCTCCTTCTCGTCGCGCTCGGCCTGCTGCAGCGCCGCCAGGTCCTCGCGGATCAGCTCCTGTCGCGCTTGCGAGAACGATGTGCCGTAGGTCCGCACCCGATCGCCGCGCAGGATGATGGTGCGGGCGGTGACCCGGTCCAGGAACTCGCGGTCATGCGACACCAGGATGAAGGGCAGGCGCAGATGCTCGGTCAGCCAGCGCTCCAGCCGCATCACCTTGCCGACGTCAAGATGGTTGGTCGGTTCGTCCAGGATCAGCAGATCCGGGTCGGCCAGCGTCGCCCGCGCCACCAGCAGCAGCCGCTGCCAGCCGCCGGACAGCTCGGCGACCTTCTGCTGGTGCCACTGCTCGGGCTCGATCCCCAGCTCGTCCAGCACCATGTCGGCGCGCCAGGACTGGTCGTCCCGCGCCGCCTCGGGCAGGGCCGTCACCATTGCCTCGTGCAGGGTCAGGGGCAGCAACCCGGCCGGCACCGCCTGCGGCACATGGCCGACCAGGAGGCCGCGCCGCCGCGCGACGCGGCCGCGGTCCAGCTCGATCTCGCCGAGCAGCGCCTGGATCAGCGTCGACTTGCCGCTGCCGTTGTCGCCGACGAGGCCGATCCGGTCGTCGGGCTGGACGGTGAAGCTGGCATCCTGGAACAGCGCCCGGCCGCCGATCTTGAGGGTGATGGCTTCGGCCTGGAGGAGCATGATGGGACTCGGGACTGCGGCGATCGCACGGGGGAGCGTATCAGATGCCCGAGCGGAACCAGACGAAAGATCGTGACCCGAAGGACGCGGCCGACGAGGCCAGGCGCCGGAAAGAAGCGGAGCGCTGGAAGGAGGAGAACGCCGAGGCGATCCGGAGCTACAATGAGCGGGTCGAGCGGGAAGGGCTGATTTTCGCCAAGTACCGTCGATTCTGATCGGGTCGATCTCGCTCACCGAGCAGAAGGCTGATCGAGTGCAGGCTTGTGATGCGCATCGTGAATGCGCATATTATGGTTATGACGATGATCGACGAAGGGCGCGCCCCACGCCGCGCAACCAACCTGACCCTCTCGGCAGAGGCGACCCGGCGGGCCAAGGAATACGGCCTCAATATCTCCAGGATTGCCGAAGACGCTATCGTCGAGGCTGTGCGCCGTCATGAGGGCGAGCTCTGGAAGCAGCGGAACGCCGAGGCGATCAAGAGCCACAACGAATGGGTCGAGCAGCACGGGCTGACCCTGGAATCGCTGCGACTCTTCTGATGCGGTTCGATGTGCATCGCGTGAGCAGGCTTGGCGGCAGGCTGGTGCTGAACGTGCAGTCGGAGTTCCACGACCATCTCGCCACACGGGTCGTGGTTCCGCTGATCCCGCTATCTGCCTACCAAGGCGGGCAGCAAGAACGGCTGGAGCCGATCCTCTCGATCGACGGCCAGAGATACTTTCTGCAGACGACGCATGTGGGGGCGGTTCGAGCTTCCGAACTGGGTAGTCCCATCGCCTCTCTGGCCGACCAGCACTCGGCGATCGTCGACGCCCTGGACTTCCTGTTCCAGGGCTTCTGACTACCCCTCGAACACCTCGTCCCAGGCCTCGCGCAGGGCCAGGTCGACATCCGCCATGGTCACCGGCAGACCGAGATCGACCAGCGAAGTGACGCCGTATTGCGCCAGGCCGCAGGGCACGATGCCGGCGAAATGCGACAGGTCGGGATCGACGTTCAGCGCCACGCCGTGGAAGGTCACCCAGTGCCGGATCCGCACGCCGATCGCGGCGATCTTCTTCTCGACTCCGTCGCGTTCGACCCAGATACCGACCCGGCCCTCGCGCCGCTCGCCCTTCACCTGGAACCGCGCCAAAGCGCGGATCAGCCACTCCTCCAGGGAATGCACATAGGCGCGGACATCCGGGTTGCGCCGCTTCAGGTCGACCATGACGTAGCCGACCCGCTGCCCCGGCCCGTGATAGGTGTACTGGCCGCCGCGGCCGGTGCGGTGGACCGGGAAGCGGTCGGGCGTCAGCAGGTCGGTGTCCTGGGCGCTGGTGCCGGCTGTGTAGAGCGGCGAATGCTCCAGGAGCCACACCAACTCCGGCGCAGTGCCGGCGCGAATCGCCGCGACCCGAGCCTCCATCGCCGCCAGCGCCTCGGGATAGGGCACGGCGCCGTCGTCGATGCGCCAGTCGGGCCCGGACCGGTCCGGACCGCCCGGAACCGCGGTTTCGGCGAGGATGGAAGACGGAATCGCGATCATCTCATCGGGCTGCTTGATCGGGCGCATCCGATCTGCTAATCCCCCCGCACCTCGGAAGGCAAGCCCCTCGTGGGCGCGCCTGCCGTGCGGTCGTGGCGGAATTGGTAGACGCGCAGCGTTGAGGTCGCTGTGGGCTAACCCCCGTGGAAGTTCGAGTCTTCTCGACCGCACCATTCTTCGCAAGGCCCGCCCTCACCGGCGGGCCTTTCGCATTTCGCGGCCCTTCCGCCCGGGCGGAACGCTGCCTATAACGGCTCGACCCGTAACGCTGTCCCGGATCCCGTGATGTCCAGCGATCTGCGCGAAGCCGCGCTCGACTACCACCGTCTCCCGACACCCGGAAAGATCGCGGTGGCGCCGACCAAGCCGCTGGCGACGCAGCGCGACCTGGCGCTGGCCTATTCCCCGGGCGTCGCCGCGGCCTGCGAGGCGATCGTCGCCGACCCGCAGGAGGCATCGCGCGTCACCAGCCGGGCCAACCTCGTCGCCGTCATCACCAACGGCACCGCGGTCCTCGGCCTCGGCAACATCGGCCCCTTGGCGTCCAAGCCGGTGATGGAGGGCAAGGGCGTCCTGTTCAAGAAGTTCGCCGGCATCGACGTCTTCGACATCGAGGTCAACGAGACCGACCCGGACAAGCTGGTCGACATCATCGTGGCGCTGGAGCCGACCTTCGGTGGCATCAACCTCGAGGACATCAAGGCGCCGGAGTGCTTCGAGGTCGAATCGAAGGCCCGGGCCCGGATGAAGATCCCGGTCTTCCACGACGATCAGCACGGCACCGCCATCATCGTCGCCGCCGCCATCACCAACGGGCTGCGCGTCGTCGGCAAGGACCTGAAATCGGTCAAGCTGGTCACCTCCGGCGCCGGCGCCGCGGCGCTGGCCTGCCTCGACCTCCTGGTCGACATGGGGCTGCCGATCGAGAACATCTGGGTCACCGACATCGCCGGCGTGGTCTGGGACGGCCGCAACGAGCTGATGGACCCGCGCAAGCAGCGCTACGCCCGCAAGACCGAGGCCCGGACCCTGGCCGAGGTGATCGGCGACGCCGACATCTTCCTCGGCCTGTCGGCGCCGCGGGTGCTGACCGCCGAGATGGTCAAGCGCATGGCCGACCGGCCGATCATCATGGCGCTGGCCAACCCGACGCCGGAGATCATGCCGGAGGAGGTCAAGGCCATCCGCCCCGACGCGGTGATGGCGACCGGGCGGTCGGATTATCCGAACCAGGTCAACAACGTCCTGTGCTTCCCCTTCATCTTCCGCGGCGCGCTCGATGTCGGCGCCACCGCGATCAACGAGGCGATGAAGATCGCCGCGGTGCAGGCCATCGCCGACCTGGCGATGCAGGAGGGGTCGGACATCGTCGCCACCGCCTATGGCGACCAGCAGCTCAGCTTCGGCCCCGAATACCTGATCCCGAAGCCGTTCGACCCGCGGCTGATCATCAAGATCGCGCCGGCAGTGGCCAAGGCGGCGATGGATTCCGGCGTCGCCACCCGGCCGATCACCGATTTCGCCGCCTATACCGGCAAGCTGGAGGAATTCGTGTTCCGCTCCGGCCTGGTGATGCGGCCGGTGTTCACCCTGGCGAAGGCCGAGCCCAAGCGCGTCGTCTATGCCGAGGGCGAGGACGAGCGGGTGCTGCGCGCGGTCCAGATCGTGCTCGACGACCAGCTGGCCAAGCCGATCCTGATCGGCCGCCGCGGCGTGGTCGAGCGCCGGATCGAGAAGCTCGGCCTGCGGCTGAAGCTCGACCGCGACGTCGAGCTTGTCGATCCCGAGAGCGACCCTCGCTACACCGAATACTGGCGCCTCTACCACCAGCTGCTGGCCCGGCGTGGGGTCTCGCCCGACGTCGCCCGCACCGTGGTGCGCACCAACTCGACCGTGATCGCGGCGCTGATGGTGCAGAAGCAGGAGGCCGACGCCATGGTCTGCGGCAGCTACGGCCCGTACCGGCCGCATCTGCGCGACGTCCTCAGCGTCATCGGCCTGGCGCCGGGGGTGACCACCCCGGCCGCGCTCAGCGCCCTGGTGCTGCCGCGCGGCACCTTCTTCCTGGCCGACACCTACATCACCCCGGACCCGACGCCGGAGCAGATCGCCGAGACCACGCTCTTGGCGGCGGAGGAGGTGCGGCGCCTCGGCATCGTGCCGAAGGTGGCGCTGCTGTCGCATTCCAACTTCGGCACCATGGACGGGCCGTCGCCGGTGAAGATGCGCCACGCCTTGTCGCTGATCCGCGAGCAGGCGCCGGACCTCGAGGTCGAGGGCGAGATGCATGCCGACGCCGCGCTGTCCGAGGAGGTGCGCCAGCGGATCTTCCCGGACAGCAAGCTGACCGGCAGCGCCAACCTCCTGGTGCTGCCCTCGCTCGACGCCGCCAACATCGCCTTCAACATGCTGAAGGTGCTGGGCGAGGCGATCTCGATCGGCCCGATGCTGCTCGGCGTCGCCCGGCCGGCGCATATCGTCACCCCGTCGGTGACGGTGCGCGGCCTGGTCAACGTCACCGCGATCGCCACGGTTGACGCGCAGCTGGCGGGGGCGGTCTGCCCGATCGACGCCCATGCCCGGCAGGCGTCGCACGTGGCGCTCGAAGCCCTGTCGGTGTGAGGTGACGGCGGCGCCCGACGGCCAGACTGCGGACGCCCAGGAATACGGCCTGCCGCCCGGCTTCGTGCAGGAGATCGAGCAGGCGCTCGACGACCATCGCCTCGCCGAGGTGGAGGAGCGGCTGGCGCCGCTCCACTCCGCCGACCTGGCGACGCTGCTCGAGGCGCTGCATCCGGACGACCGGCGCGTCGTCGTCGGCCTGATCCGGATTCAGCTGACCACCGACGCCGAGGCGCTGGCGTGGCTGAATGAGGACGTCCGTCAGGAGGTCCTGGATCTGCTCGGGCCGCAGGATGTCGCGGCGGCGCTGCAGGAGCTCGATTCCGACGACGCGCTGGCCCTGATCGAGACTCTCGACGAGGGTGAGCGCGACGCGGTCCTGGCCAACATCCCGGCCGAGGAGCGGCGGGTCCTGCTCGAAGGGCTGGACTTCCCGGAATACTCCGCCGGCCGGCTGATGCAGCGCGAGCTGGTGTCGGTGCCGGATTACTGGACCGTCGGCAAGACCATCGACTGGCTGCGCACCGCCGAGGACCTGCCGGACGAGTTCTACAGCCTGTTCCTGGTCGATCTGCACGGCAACCCCCGCGGCCAGCTGCCGCTGTCGCGCTTCCTGCGCGGCCGGCGCCCGGCGAAGCTGGCCGAGCTGGAACTGGAGGACATCCATCCCATTCCGGCCGAGATGGACCAGGAGGAGGTGGCGCTGCTGTTCCGGCGCTACGGCATGGTCTCGGCGCCGGTGGTCGACCAGAACGGCAAGCTGCTCGGCGTCATCACCCTGGACGATGTGGTCGACGTCATCGACGAGGAGGCGGAATCCGACATCTTCCGCCTCGGCGGCATCGGCGAGCAGAGCGACCTCTACCGCGACGTCGCCGCCACCACCCGCTCGCGCTTCTCCTGGCTGTTCGTCAATCTGCTGACCGCGGTCCTGGCCTCGTCGGTGATCGGCCTGTTCGAGGACGTGATCAGCCAGGTGGTGGCGCTGGCGGTGCTGATGCCGATCGTCGCCTCGATGGGCGGCAATGCCGGCACCCAGACCCTGACCGTCGCGGTGCGGGCGCTGGCGATGCGCGAGCTGACCGACAGCAACGCCGTCCGCATCCTGTGGAAGGAGGTGCTGGTCGGCGTGATCAACGGCCTGCTCTTCGCCGCGATCGCCGGTGGCGTGGTGTGGCTGTGGTTCGGGGATCCGCGGCTGGCGCTGGTGATCGGCGCGGCCATGATCATCAACCTGCTGGCCGCCGCCTTCTCGGGCACCGTGATCCCGCTGGCGATGCAGCGCTTCGGGATCGATCCGGCGGTGTCCAGCGCCGTGTTCCTGACCACCGTCACCGACGTGGTCGGCTTCTTCGCCTTCCTCGGCCTGGCCGCGCTGGTCCTGCTCTGACACGGCCCATCCCGTCGCGCCGCTATCCGGCCGGCGACGGGATGGGCCGGCCGTCTCAGGCGGTGCCGGAGCTCTTCGCCTCGGCGGCGGCGGTGATCACGTTGCGGGCGATGTTGACCGCCGGGACCTTCAGGTTCTGGCCGCCGGGAACGCCGCGGGTCAGCCGCTCGACGACCTCCTCGATCTTCTCGACCGGGATCGCCTCGACGCCCGGCAGCATCGCCACCACGGCCGCCAGCCCGACCACCTGGCCGAAGCGCAGGTCGCTCGCCACCGCCAGCTTCTTCAGGGCCTCGCGCAGATCGGCTTCGCTGATACCTGTGGATTCCACGCTCAATATATCCTCCCTCACCGGTTCTAGTGCCGCTGCGCAAGTGCAGTGCATATCCCGGCATGAATACTCAGGGTTGTAAGAGGCGATCCCGGCTGCTGTCCAGCCGTTCTCACGGAACGCGATGATTCTACCCCGCCCGTCGCGGCAATGCGACCATCGCCTCGCGACTCGGCTCGGCCCGGTCGGCGAATCGCGGACCTGCCGGCCCTGGCAGGTCGACCCGGTCGCCGGTCCGTCATTCTCCACCCGGGACAAGCAATGCCGCAGCCGCGCCATGCGGCGGCAGGTCGCGGCAAGGCCGCGCCGATCGCCGCTGCGGATCCGCCGACCGGGAATTTCCCGCCGTTTCCTGCGGCTTTGCATCGGGGCGGGCGCCGTTCCGGGAACCGCCGGCACGATTCGAGACGGAGCGCATCCGTTCGATCCTGTCGGACCAAAAGGCTTTTTTCCGCAGCAGACGGTCTCTCATGAAGTTTCACAGGAAATAATATTATTAAATCAAATAATTAAATGTCCCTACTAAAGAAATGATAAAACCTATCTTAGAGATGGAGCTTATGCAGGTTCAAATTCATCGGTCTATTTCGTCATTGAGAAGTAAAAAACGGGAATTTCCATGGACAGCTCTATCGTTTTTTGCCTGAATGCCGGCTGGCTAGCCCTGTGGGCGGCGGCCGGGCTGTCGGCTTGGCGAGAGTTTCTTGGAGGAGGAAATCATGGGTCTTCTTGACGGCCTGCTCGGAGATGACGGATTGCTCGGCGGTTTGCTGGGCAATGACGGTCTCCTCGGCGGCCTGCTTGGCAGCGACGGCCTTCTGGGCGGGCTGCTTGGTGATGACGGTCTGCTCGGGAATCTTCTGGGCGACGACTCCCTCAGCGGCGTGATCGGCACGGTGAAGAGCGTCCTGGGCTCCCTGGACGGCCTGGTGTTCGGCGGCACTGATGCCGACGGCCTGCTCGGCGGCGTCTTTACCCTGGTCGACGGCCTGCTCGATGGCCTGCTCGGCGGCGTGCTCCCCGGCGACCTGGCCGGCGGCCTGCTCGGTTCGGTCGAGGATCTGCTGAGCGGCATCCTGCAGGGCGATCTGCTGGGCGGCACCGCCGGTGGCGTGCTCGAGGCGGTGAGCGGCCTGCTCGGCGGCATTCTCAGCGGCGATGTGCTCGGCGGCGTGCTGAACGCCGATCTCGGCAGCGTCGTCGGCGGTCTGGTTGAGACCGTCCAGGGCCTGCTCGGCGGCATTCTCAGCGGCGATCTGCTCGGCGGCGACCTGCTGGGCGGCGATGTGCTCGGTGGCGTGCTCGGCACGGTCGGCGACCTGCTGAACGGCCTGCTCGGTGGCGATCTGCTCGGTGGCGACCTGCTTGGCGGTCTCCTCGGCGGCGACCTGCTCGGCGGCCTGCTCAGCACGGTGAACGACCTGCTTGGCGGCATCCTGGGCGGCGACCTGCTGGGTGGCGACCTGCTGGGCGGCGATCTGCTCGGCGGCGTAGTCGGTCTGGTCCAGGGCCTGCTGGGCGGCGTGCTCGGCGGCGGCGACCTGCTCGGCGGCCTGCTGGGCGGCATCGCGGGCGGCGACGACTTGCTCGGCGGCCTGATCGGGTCGGTCGAGGGCGTCGTCGGCGGCGTGCTCGGCGGCGACCTGCTGGGCGGCGACCTGCTCGGCGGCCTGCTCGGCTCGGTCGGCGATCTGCTGAACGGCCTGCTGGGCGGCGATCTGCTCGGCGGCGTCGGTGGCGGCATCCTCGACGGCGACCTGCTGGGCGGTCTGCTCGGCACGGTGACCGACCTGCTCAACGGCGTGCTCGGCGGCGACCTGCTGGGCGGCGACCTGCTCGGCAGCATCACCGGCGTACTGGGCGACCTGCTGGGCGGGGACCTGCTGGGCGGCGTGCTCAGCGGCGACCTGCTGGGCGGCGTCGTCGGCACGGTCGAGAACCTGCTCGGCGGCCTGCTGGGCGGCGACCTGCTGGGCGGCGATTTGCTGGGCGGCGTGCTCGGTACGGTCACCGGCCTGCTCGACGGCCTGCTCGGCGGCGACGTCCTGGGCGGGACCCTCGGCGGCCTCGACCTCGGCAATCTCGGCGGCGCGGTCGAGGGCATCCTCGGCGGCGTGCTGGCGACGGTCGAGGGCGTGGTCGGCGGCCTGCTGGGCGGCGACGGCCTCGGCGGCATCATCGACCTCGACGGCATCCTGGGCAGCCTGCTCGGCGGCGGCGTCGGTCTCGAGCAGGCGCTCGACACCATCCTGTCCTCGCTCGGCGATGCGGTGTTCAGCATCGATGTCAGCGGCCTGACCAATGTCGGCCCGCTCAGCGTCGTCAGCGGTCTGCTCGGCTCCGTCCTGAACGTTGTTGCCCTGGGCTCCAACTCCCTGGCCAACATTGCCGGCGACGCGGTCGGTTCGGCCGACACCGTCAACGGCACCGCCAATGCCGACATCCTGAACGGCTATCTCGGCAACGACATCATCCATGGTGGCGCCGGTGCCGACCGCGTCAGTGGCGGCACGGGCAGCGACCTGCTCTGGGGCGATGCCGGCAACGACGTCATCACTGGTGGCCTCGGCAACGACCAGCTCTCCGGCGGCGCCGGTGCCGATATCATGATCGGTGGCATCGGCAACGACGTCTACTATGTCGAGAACTATGGGGATCGGGTCCAGGAACTGGCGAATGGCGGCACCGATCAGGTGTTCTCGTCCATCGACTACGGCTTGACCGACAATACCGAGATCCTGACGCTCCTGGGCACGGCCAGGAATGGGCTCGGCAACGCGTTGAACAACCGCCTGATCGGCAACGAGTCCGTCAACGGCCTCAGCGGCGGGGCGGGTAACGACACCCTCGAAGGCAAGGGGGGCAATGACGTCCTCGACGGCAATTCGGGGACCGACACCCTGATCGGTGGCGCGGGCGCGGACACCTTCCGGTTCCAGTCGATCGCACAGAGCGTGGTCGGCGCGGGCCGGGACGTGATCACCGACTTCAGCCATGCCCAGGGCGACAAGATCGACCTGCACTTCATCGACGCCAGCACCAAGGCGGCCGGTGACCAGGCCTTCACCTTCATCGGTGGGGCCAACTTCACCGGTGTGGCCGGGCAGTTGCACTTCCAGGGCGGGATCCTCAGCGGCGACGTCAATGGCGACGGCCATGCCGACTTCGAGGTCCAGGTCAAGGGTGCTGCCACCCTGGTGATCGGCGACTTCGTGCTCTGATCGGCTTCGGCCGGTCGGGGGGATCGGCCCGGACGCCTGGCCCACGGGCGTCCGGGACCCCGATCCAGCAGCAAGCACAGCCTCGCGGCGCTTAGGCACCGCGAGGTTTTTCTTTTGGGGCGCGGGCTGCGCTACAGTGCCGGGAAACACCGCCACCGGGAGCGACGCCCATGATCCCCAATGAGCCGCAAGGCCTCGACTTCATGCTCGGCGATACCGCCGACATGCTGCGCGATTCGGTGCGCGGCTTCGCCGTGGCGG
The DNA here is from genome assembly GCF_005938675.2 of Mycobacterium sp. KBS0706. Lineage (GTDB taxonomy): Bacteria > Pseudomonadota > Alphaproteobacteria > DSM-16000 > Inquilinaceae > Inquilinus. Next base: position 91,198 of record NZ_VCCH02000016.1, on the reverse strand, counting down.
AGATCGTGCCGCGCGCCGCCGATATCGACCGCGACAACCAGTTCCCGATGGACCTGTGGCGCAAGATGGGCGACCTCGGCGTCCTCGGCGTCACGGTCGATGAGGAGTACGGCGGCGCCGGCATGGGCTATCTCGAGCACATGGTGGTGATGGAGGAGATCTCCCGCGCTTCTGCCTCGGTCGGCCTGTCCTACGGCGCCCATTCCAACCTCTGCGTCAACCAGATCCGGCTGAACGGCACCGAGGATCAGAAGCGCCGCTACCTGCCGAAGCTGGTGGCGGGCGAGCATGTCGGCGCCCTGGCGATGTCCGAGCCGGGCGCCGGCTCCGACGTCGTCGGCATGAAGCTCAAGGCCGAGAAACAGGGCGACCGCTACGTCCTCAACGGCACCAAGATGTGGATCACCAACGGCCCCGACGCCGACACGCTGGTGGTCTACGCCAAGACGGATCCCGCGGCCGGCCCACGCGGCATCACCGCCTTCCTGGTCGAGAAAGGATTCCAGGGCTTCTCGACCGCGCAGAAGCTCGACAAGCTCGGCATGCGCGGCTCCAACACCTGCGAGCTAGTGTTCCAGGATTGCGAGGTGCCGGAGGAGAACGTGCTCGGCCGGGTCGGCGAGGGCGTGCGCGTGCTGATGAGCGGCCTCGACTATGAGCGCGCGGTGCTGGCCGGAGGGCCGCTCGGCATCATGCAGGCCTGCCTCGACATCGTCCTGCCCTATGTCCGCGACCGGCATCAGTTCGGCCGGCCGATCGGCGAATTCCAGCTGATGCAGGGCAAGGTCGCCGACATGTATGTCGCCCTCAACGCCAGCCGCGCCTATGTCTACGCCGTCGGCCGGGCGTGCGACCGGGGCCGGGTGACGCGGCAGGACGCGGCCGGCGCCATCCTCTACGCCGCCGAGAAGGCGACCTGGATGGCGCTGCAGGCGATCCAGGCACTCGGCGGCAATGGCTACATCAACGACTTCGCCACCGGCCGCCTGCTGCGCGACGCCAAGCTCTACGAGATCGGCGCCGGCACCTCGGAGGTCCGCCGCATGCTGATCGGCCGCGAGGTGATCGGGCTGAAGGGGTAGGGCGGCCGCCCCGGATGTGACAGGTCAGGGCTGGCGGAGACCCCGGGCAGGACCGGGGTGAAGTCGCCGCCGGCGGCAGGCCGGATGGCGCTGAAGACATGTGGGCCCGCTGACGGCGGCGCCCGCTGGGCCCTGAGCCGCCAGCGATATCCGGCCGGCCCTTCCTCACCCTCGGGTCGAGCCCGAGGCGGGCCCCGGGGCCAGAGCTGCAGCCTCTTGTCGGTACAGCCCGTGCAACTCAAGTTCACATGCGCGCCGACCTTCGCCCCAAGCCAAGCCGGTCTGCAGCGCCGCGCATGATGATTTCCACAAAATTTCCGATATCGGGAATATTCCGATTTGAAATTTCAGTGGTTTTAGTACGATATCTTGATCATGGGGCTGCAGTAAGCCTTCGGAATTATTCTCATGGAGGCTAAATCTTAGCATTCAATGAGATGGTCTTACCGAAATCTTAAAGATTTTGTCTTTGATCTGAAATATCCCGGTGGCCGCAGGTGGGATATCCAAGGCGTCTGCCGAAGCTGTCGATGCGCCATTCCCCAAGGCGGCTATGGCGGCACCGAAGAGCCGGTCCAGGCGTGGGAGAGATGTATGCGCGTAGACATGATTGCCCATTTGGCTTCGGGCCGAGATTGCAGCTGCAAGCGCGGCCGCCGTCCGCACCGCGGTCCGGTCCGGCGGTCCCATCCTGTCCTCTTCTGCGGCCTGACCGGAGCGGTGCAGCGGCCGGGCGCATCGGCACGGTCCAGGGGCCGGCCAGCCGGCTGCTGAACCTCGTCGTCGCAGATGGCGCGTTGGTCCGCGATAGGGCCGCGCCGTCGTCAAAACCTCTCCGACACTTGATTGAAGGCGCTCAAAAGATGGCGACATCGGTCGACAGGCTCTCGGCGTGGTTGTCCCAGCTCTGTGGGACAAGACAGATACGCCCCGCTGACGATCTCGAAGCCCAGCTGGGCAGCACCGGGCCCGAGCCGGAAGCGAATGCGATCGAGCTCCAGTGGATCTCGCGAACGGACCTCGCACCGATCAGCGCGGTCGAGTGGAGCAACGAGGTCGAGAACGGTTGCACCGTTGGTCGGCTTGACGAGGCCCGACGGGTGTTGGCCGGCTCCGTCCATGGCCTGCCCGTCGTGATTGAACGGGCCCGGAATGGCGAGATGCAGCTGCTCACATCGACCTTCGAGCCTGGAGAAAAGGTCCTGTCCGCCGGCAGCGACGGAGCGTTCATTCCGGACAGGCTTGACCCGAAAGGCACGGAATCCCTGCCGAACGACGGTCCCTATGAAGTCTATGATGGAACCTACGGCGGTCGACTGGTCGAGGTGCTGCGGAGGCCCGGCTCGGACAGCTTCCGGATCAGAGAGGTCGAGCGCGACGACAGCGGCGCGGTGACGCGGGTGAAGCCCGGGGCCATCGTCAAGCCGGCCCGGGAGGGGAGCGCGGAATTCGTCGACTGGGCGATCAGGTTGCCGGACGCCTCGTCCGAACTCGCCCCCGCGATCGCGTTCTCGAACAAGGACCAGCCCAACACGATCACGAAGGCGAAAGCGACGACCGGAAGCCCGGTCAAGGAGTTTCCGAAGAGCGGCCTCGTCGAGATCGGCAAGGACGATGACCGCAAGTTCTACATTCCGGTTTTCGTCCGGACGCAGAAGGTCGAGAACACCGCAGGGGGGACCCGCATTCAGGACAACCCGGCGGAAATGGTGCACGCCGAGTATCGCCCTTCGATGCCGGGAGTTTGGGGGGAAGGCACGCTGGTCTTGCAAAGGACGCCGGCTTCCAAGGATCAGACCGACGGACCGGCTGTGAAATACGACGCCCACAATGGCCGCTGGGTGTCGCCCGCCGAGCACAGGAAGGCCGTGGACGAGTTCGTCCACGCCACGATGGTCGCCATCGACCAGGGCATCACCATCTGCTTCAAGCAAGAGATGGACGGCGCCCTCGCGCTGCAGTTGGAGAGCTTCAGGAGCCAGGTCCGGGATCTTGCCCGTCAGGCCATCGCCAACGAGATCACGGAAGCCAAGTTCCAGGAAGGCATATCCAAGATCCTCTCCGACATCGGCAAGAAGGGCGAGGACAGCAAGTACAGGGACAGGGCGGATTCTCAGATCAGCTGGACGCGAGCGTCCCAGGTGGTCACGCCGCTGATCACCCTCACGATGGGCGCCGTCGGAATGTATCTGATCGAGCGGTACAGAGCCGCGAATCTCGCCGGAACTCCGTAGGATACTCGATAAGGCCGCGAATTTCCTCGAGCCGCCTGGGGCTCGATCGATGTCATCCACTGCATCACGCTTCTCTGCGGCAGGCTGGGCGGCGCCGCCGCAAAGGTGGCAGGCCGAGAAGTTCGATCAGCGCGAAGGGTGGCACCAGCGGCGCCGGGGAGGCGATCCCGAGGGCCGCTGGTGTGACCAGGCTCGCGGCGAGGAAGGCCGGCCTTGCGACATCGAAGGTGAATGCCTCGGGACGACAGCGGCCGGCCGCCGGTCGGCCTATTTGTCGTAGGTGGTCAGGGTGGCGCCGGTGTCGCCGACCGCGACCACCACCAGCTTCGCCGGTTCGGTCGTGCTCGCGTTCTCGCTGATGCCGTGGGCGGAGCCGGGCTGCTCGACCCAGAACTGGCCGGCCTTGAACACCTCGGTCGGGCCGCCATTGACCTGCGACCGGATGGCGCCCGACACGACATAGGCGAACAGGGTCGCCGAGGCGTGGTGGTGATGCGCCGGCGAGGCGCCGCCGGGCGCGTAGTCGACCGTCAGCGCCGTCATCGACTTGCCCGGGATGTTGGCCAGCGTCTGCTCCATCAGCGGCGCGACGGCGTCGCCCTGTCCCGCCACTGCCGCCGTCCAGGCCTGGCCGCCGGCGAAGCCGAGGGCCCCGGCCAGGACCGCTGCGGCGACGATCTTCCTGGAAACGAAAGTCATGTCCGTTCTCCATCTCGGCGGCCGATCCGATCCGGGGCCGCTCCGGAGACAGGACGATGCAGCCGCCGCGGATGTGACGGCCGCAAGAACGCTGGCGCCGCCCTGTTGCGCCCCGCGCCGGTTTCTGCACACTTGACTGGCTGGTCAGAAAATCAAGAACCAAGGGGGCTTTCATGCAGGGACGTTGGAATCGCCGGGCGCTGCTCGGCGCGGCGGTGGCGATGGTCGGGGCCGCGGCGCTGCCGCAGGCCCGCGCGGCGGACAAGCTGGCGGTGGCGGCGGTCTACACCGTGCCGGTCGAGCAGCAATGGGTCAGCCGCCTCCACAAGGCGCTGAAGGCGGCGCAGGACCGCGGCGAGATCGACTACGTCTATTCCGAGAACACGTCGAACACCGATTATGAGCGCGTCATGCGCGAATATGCCGAGGCCGGCAAGAAGCTGATCATCGGCGAGGCCTTCGGGGTCGAGCGCGGCGCCCGGGCGGTGGCCAAGGACTATCCCGACACCGCCTTCCTGATGGGCTCCAGCCTGCCGCCGGCCGAGCCGAACTTCTCGGTCTTCGACAACTATATCCAGGACGCCTCCTACCTCACCGGCATGGTCGCCGGGCTGAAGACCAAGTCCAACACCATCGGCATGGTCGGCGGCTACCCGATCCCGGAGGTCAACCGGCTGATGCACGCCTTCATGGCCGGGGCGCTGGAGGTCAACCCGCAGGTCAAGTTCTCGATAACCTTCATCGGCTCCTGGTACGACCCGCCCAAGGCCAAGGAGGCGGCCTTCGCCATGATCGATGCCGGCGCGGACGTGCTGTATGCCGAGCGCTACGGCGTCTCCGACGCCGCCAAGGAGCGCAAGGTGCTGGCCGTCGGCAACGTCATCGACACCCAGTCGGAATATCCCGGCACGGTGGTGGCCAGCGCGCTGTGGCACATGGAGCCGACCATCGACCGCGCCCTCAAGGCGGTGGCCGGCGGCAGCTTCAAGGCCGAGGATTACGGCCCCTACAGCGCCATGAAGGCGGGCGGCGCCACGCTGGCCCCGCTCGATCCCAGGCTGGTCGACCAGGCGATCATCGACAAGGTGGCCGCCCGGCAGAAGGAGATCGAAAGCGGGGCCGTCACGGTCAAGGTCGACGACAGCGAGCCGAAGCCGACGCTGTGACGCTGCCGTCCGATCTAACGAATGCCGCGCAGGGCACGCCGTCCCTGCGCCTGCGCGGCATCACCAAGCGCTTCGGCGCGCTGCTCGCCAATGACGGCATCGACCTCGATCTCGCCCGCGGCGAGGTGCTGGCGCTGCTCGGCGAGAACGGCGCCGGCAAGACCACGCTGATGAGCATCCTGTTCGGCCATTACGTCGCCGATGCCGGGACAGTGGAGGTGGCGGGGCCGGGCGGCGCGCTGCAGCCGCTGCGCCCGGGTTCGCCCCAGGCGGCGCTGGCGGCCGGCATCGGCATGGTGCACCAGCACTTCGCCCTGGCCGACAATCTCAGCGTCTTCGACAACATCGTGCTCGGCTCGCAGCCGCTGTGGCGCCCGGCGCTGCGGCGGCGCGCGGCGCGGGCGAAGCTGGCGGCGCTGGCCGAGGCTTCGGGCCTCACCGTGCCGCTCGACGCCATGGTCTCCGGCCTCTCGGTCGGCGAGCGGCAGCGGGTCGAGATCCTGAAGGCGCTGTACCGCGACGCCCGGATCCTGATCCTGGACGAGCCGACGGCGGTGCTGACCCCGCAGGAGGCCGAGGGGCTGTTCGCGGTGCTGCGCCGGCTGGCGGGGCAGGGGCTCGGCATCGTCTTCATCTCGCACAAGCTGGCCGAGGTGCTGGCGATCAGCCGCCGCGTCGTGGTGCTGCGCGCCGGACGGGTGGCGGCGGAGATGGCGACCGCCGGGGTCGACCGCGCCGCCCTGGCCGAGGCGATGGTCGGCCGCGCCGTCCCGGAGACGCGCAAGCGCCCGGCCTCACCCGGCGTGGCGGTGCTGGCGCTGGACGGCGTCACCCTGCGCGGCCCCGGTGGCCGGACGCTGCTCGACGGCGTGTCGCTGGAACTCCGCGGCGGCGAGGTGCTCGGCATCGCCGGCGTCTCCGGCAACGGCCAGGCGGCACTGGCGGAACTGGTCTCGGGCGTTGCCCGGCCCGATTCCGGCCGGGTCACCCTGTTCGACCGCCCGGCGCCGGTCGGGTCGCCCGCGGCGATGGTCGCGGCCGGGGTCGGCCGCATCCCGGAGGACCGCCACCGCGACGGCGTGGTCGGCGACATGGCGGTGTGGGAGACGCTGGCGCTGGAGGATTATCGCGGCCGCCAGGCACAGCGCTGGGCACTGATGCGCCGGGCCGCCCTGCGCGACCGGGCGCGGCGGCTGATCGGCGCCTATGACGTGCGCGGCCCGGGGCCGGAGGCGCGCACCCGGCTGCTCTCCGGCGGCAACATCCAGAAGCTGATCCTCGGCCGGGTGCTGGAGCGGTCGCCCGGCCTGGTCCTGGCCTGCCAGCCGACCCGCGGCCTCGATGTCGGCGCGGTGGCGGAGATCCACGGCCGGCTGCTGGCCGCGCGCGACCGCGGCGCCGGGGTGCTGCTGGTCTCGGAGGATCTCGACGAGCTGTTCGCCCTGTCCGACCGCATCGCCGTGATGTATCGCGGCCGCCTCACCCCGCCCTGGCCGGCGGAGCAGCTGACCATCCGCGCCCTTGGTCTGATGATGGCGGGGCAGGAGCCGGCCGATGCGGCTTGAGCCGCGCGAGCGCGCCTCGCCGCTGCTGATGCTCGGCGCCTCGGCCGGCGCCGCCCTGCTGGCGCTGCTGCTCTGCGCCATCCCGCTGCTGTGGGCCGGCGCGCCGGTGCTCGAGGCTTATGGCGTGATGATCCAGGGCGCCTTCGGTTCCCGCTTCGCCATCGCCGAGACCCTGTCCCGCGCCACGCCGCTGATGCTGACCGGCCTGGCCGCCACCGTCGCCTTCCGGGCAAAGCTGTGGAACATCGGGGCGGAGGGGCAGCTCTATCTCGGCGCCCTGGCGGCGACGGCGCTCGGCTCCGGCGCGCTCGACTGGCCGGCCTGGGCGCTGCTGCCGCTGATCCTCGCCGTCGGCGCGCTGGCCGGGGGCTTGTGGATGCTGGGCCCGACCCTGCTCAAGACCCGGTTCGGCGTCGACGAGGTGGTGACGACGCTGCTGCTCAACTTCGTCGTGCTGCTGTTCGTCTCGATGATGCTGGAAGGGCCGATGAAGGACCCGCTGGGCATGGGCTGGCCGCAATCGGCGCCCATCCTCGACGCCGCGGCGCTGCCGAAGCTGATCCCGCGCACCCGTGTGCATGCCGGGCTGGTCATCGCCGTCGTGGCCGCCGTCCTGGTCTGGCTGATGCTGGCGCGCACCACCTGGGGCTTCGAGATGCGGGCCACCGGCGCCAACCCCTCTGCGGCGCGCTTCGCCGGAATGCCGGTCGGCCGGGTGATGCTGCGCGTCGGCCTGATCTCCGGCGCCCTGGCCGGGCTGGCCGGGGTGGGGGAGGTGGCGGGGCTGAAGGGCTACCTGACCCAGGACCTCTCGCCTGGCTACGGCTATGCCGGCATCGTCGTCGCCATGCTGGCGCAGCTGCATGCGCTGGGCGTGCTGCTGGCGGCGCTGTTCGTGGCCGCGGTCTTTGTCGGCGCCGACAGCATGAGCCGAGCGATCGGCGTCTCCAGCTACATCGCCAACCTCGTGGTCGCCACCTCGCTGCTGACGGTGCTGCTCTCCGGCATCGTCCTGCGCTACCGGGTAAGGTGGCGATGAGCGCAGGAGTCCCCCTCACCCGAAATCGCTGTGCGATTTCGACCTCTCCCCAGGGAGAGGTGCGTGGCCGCCGCGCTGTTTCCCTCTCCTCGGGGAGAGGGAGGGGCCCGGCCGAAGGCCGGGAGGGTGAGGGGGCGACACCGGCGGTGGAAGCATGAGCGAGGTCCTCGACATCCTCCTCGCCGCCAGCTTCTGGGCGGCGGCTTTGCGCATCGCCACGCCGCTGGTCTTCGGCACGTTGGGCGAGCTGATCTGCGAGCGCGCCGGGGTGCTGAACCTCGGCATCGAGGGCATCTTCACCGCCGGCGCCATGGCCGGCTGGATGTGGGTGTACCAGGGCGGTGACCTGTGGACCGGCGTCCTGTTCGCGGCCGGGGTGGGCGCCGCCTTCGGCCTGCTGCACGCGCTGCTGACCGTGCCGCTCGGCCTGTCGCAGCACGTCACCGGCATCGGTGTCACGCTGCTGGCCACCAGCCTCTCCTACTTCACCTACCGCATGGTGCTGCCGAACGCCTCGACCCCGCCGCGGATCGAGCCGTTTCAGCCGGTGGCGCTGCCCGGGCTGTCCGACCTGCCCTGGATCGGCCCGGTGCTGTTCCAGCAGACGCCGCTGACCTATCTGGCCCTGGCCGCCGTCGCCATCACCGCCTGGGTGTTGTACCGCACCCCGCTCGGCCTCGCCCTGCGCGCGGTCGGTGAGAACCCGGCGGCGGCCGAGGCGCAGGGGCTCGACGTCGTCGCGGTCCGCCTCGGCGCGGTGATGGCCGGGTCGGCGCTGATGGCGGTCGGCGGCGCCTTCCTCACCATGTCGGCCTTCAACGCCTTCTTCTTCGAGATGGTGGCCGGCCGCGGCTGGGTCTGCATCGCCCTGGTGGTCTTCGCCTCCTGGCGGCCGGGCAAGGCGCTGCTCGGCGCGCTGCTGTTCGGCGCCTTCGACGCCTTCCAGGTGCGGCTGCAGCAGCTCGCCGGCGGCGTGGTGCCCTATCAGATCTTCCTGATGCTGCCCTATCTGCTCAGCATCCTGGCCCTGATCGCCATGTCGCGCCGCGCCGCGGTGCCGAAGGCGCTGATGGTGCCGTATCGCAAGGGGGAGCGTTAGACTGTGCCCCCTGGCCCGTGCTAGGGAAGAGACATTGCGAGCCGGTCGCAAGGCGGGAGTGTGGGAATGAGCGAGAAGCTGCGCCTCTATGTCGGTTACGATTCGCGCGAGGACATCGCGTGGCAGGTCTGCCGTCATTCGGTGCTGCAGCACGCGTCGAAGCCGGTCGAGGTCTCGGCCCTGAAGCTGCCGGAGCTGCGGGCCCAGGGCATCTACACCCGCCCGGTCGACACGCTGGGGTCGACCGAATTCACCTTCAGCCGCTTCCTGGTGCCGGCGCTGGCCGGGTATCGGGGCTGGGCGGTGTTCTGCGACTGCGACTTCCTGTGGTTCGCCGACATCGCCGACCTGTTCGCCCAGGCCCAGGACCGCTATGCGGTGATGGTCGTGCAGCACGACTATCAGCCGAAGGAAGCGGTGAAGATGGACGGCAAGCCGCAGGCCGCCTATCCTCGCAAGAACTGGTCCAGCCTGATGCTGTTCAACTGCGGCCACCCGGCCAATGCGACGCTGACGCCGGAGGTGGTGAACCGCGAGACCGGCGCCTTCCTGCACCGCTTCCAATGGCTGTCCGACGACCGGATCGGCTCGCTCGACACCGGCTGGAACTGGCTCGAGGGTTGGTACCCGAAGCCGGCGAAGGGATACCCGCAGGCGGTGCATTACACCCGCGGCGGCCCGTGGTTCGAGAACTACCAGGATGTCGACTACGCCCAGGAATGGCGCGACGCCGCCGCCGAGGTGCAGCGGCTGGGCATCCACGCCTGAGGGGCTACTCAACCACGCTGTGCCAGCCGTCGGTGATCGGCAGCAGCAGGCACGTGGCCTGGGGCAGGAACTGTTCGGCGAAGAAGCGGGCCTGGGCCAACTTGGCGGCGCGGAACTCAGGGCCGCTGTCATCGGACAGGGCGGCGAGGGCGGCCCGGGCCGTCAGCCAGCCGCCGGCCACGAGGCCGAACATCCGGAGGTAGTGCACCGCGCTGGCCGCGACGGCGGCCGGATTGCCGGGCGCTGTCTCGACCACCCAGTCGGTTGCCGCCATCAGCGCCGCCAAGCTGCCCCCCAGCCGGTCGCGGATCAGCACAGCTGACGGGAACGGGGCGCTGGGCAGATCCACTATGGTCTGTGCCATCTCCTCGAACAGCGCCAGCGCCGCCGCGCCGCCGTCGCGCGCGACCTTGCGGAACGCCAGGTCGTTGGCCTGGATGCCGTTGGTGCCCTCGTAGATCGGCGTGATCCGGGCGTCGCGCAGGAACTGGGCGGCGCCGGTCTCCTCGATATAGCCCATGCCGCCATGCACCTGGATGCCGGTCGAGGCGACCTCGCAGCCGACATCCGTGCTCCAGCCCTTCACCACCGGGGTCAGCAGGTCGACCCGGGCCTGCGCCTTCGCCCGCTCGGCCGGGTCGGGATGGCCGCGGGCCAGGTCCAGCGCCGCGCCGGCGCTGTAGGTCAGCGCCCGCGCCGCCTCGGTCAGGCTGCGCATCGACAGCAGCATGCGGCGGACATCGGGATGGGCCGCGATCGGCGCCGAGGCATCGGATCCGATCGGCTTGCCCTGGACCCGGGTCGCGGCATAGGCCTCGGCCGCCTGGGTGGCGCGCTCGGCGATCGCAACGCCCTGCAGGCCGACGGTCAGCCGGGCGTTGTTCATCATCGTGAACATGTATTCGATGCCGCGGTTCTCCTGGCCGATCAGGAAGCCGGTGGCGCCGCCGGCGTCGCCATAGGCCATGACGCAGGTCGGGCTGGCATGGATGCCCAGCTTGTGCTCCAGGCTGACGCAACGGAGGTCGTTGCGCTCGCCAGGGTTGCCGTCGGCGTCCGGCAGCAGCTTCGGCACGAGGAACAGGCTGATGCCCTTGATCCCGGCCGGCGCGTCCGGCGTGCGGGCCAGCACGAGATGGACGATGTTCTCGGCCATGTCGTGGTCGCCATAGGTGATGAAGATCTTCTGGCCGGTGATGCGGTAGCTGCCATCCGCCTGGCGCTCCGCCCTGGTCCGAACCGCGCCGACGTCCGATCCCGCCTGCGGCTCGGTCAGGTTCATGGTGCCGGTCCAGACGCCGGAGACCAGCTTCGGCAGGTAGGTCCGCTTCTGCTCGTCCGAGCCATGGGCCTGCAGCGCCTCGACCGCGCCCTGGTTCAGGACCGGGCACAGGCCGAAGGCCAGGCTGGCCGATTGCCACATCTCCGACACCGCCATCGCCACCGCCCAGGGCAGGTCCTGGCCGCCCCATTCCGCCTCGAAGGGCAGGGCGTTCCAGCCGCCGTCGCGGTACCGGGCATAGGCCTCGCGGAAGCCGGGGGCGGTGCGCACCACGCCGTTCTCCAGCCGGGCGCCCTCGCGGTCGCCGGTGGCGTTCAGGGGCGCGATCACCTCGGCGGCCAGCCGGCCGGCCTCCTCCAGCACCGCCTCGACCAGCTCCGGCGTGGTCTCGCTTTTGCCGGGTAGGGCGGCGATGCGGTCGAGCCCGACCAGATGCCGCAGCACGAAGCGCATGTCGGAGATCGGCGCGGCATAGGCGGTCATCGGACGACTCCCAGGTTCCCCGATGGCGCGGGGTTTCCGTTTACGTAAAGGGGAGATTTCACCGAACCGGCGCCGAGATCAAGCCCCAGCCGCTTGTCCAGGAAGCTCAGGGCCCGCACCTCGGCATCGTCGACCGGGGTCCAGCTCGGGCTCAGCGCCGGCGGGTCGGCGATCGGCTGGGCCCGGTCCAGCATCGCCGTGGTCGGGGCGGTGAAATCGAAATTGTGCTGCTGGCCCGGATAGACGATCAAGCTGACCACGGCACCCTTGGACAGCCAGGCGTCGAACAGCGTGTCGCAGGCCGCGGCCGGGGTCACGGTGTCGGCCGCCCCCATCAGCACCAGGAGCGGCGTGTCGCCGACCGGCTGGGCGTCGGTCATGTACTGGTTGCAGCGGGGATAAAGGGCGATGGCCGCGGCGAAATGCGGCGCCGTCTTGGCGATCAGCGCCTGCCGCATCGTCGCCGTGGCGGCGACGGCGGTGGTGCCGCCCTGCGACCAGCCGAGCACGGCGATCTGCTTGGGATTGATTTCCTTGCGGGTCTGCAGGTATTCTAGGGCTCCGACCGCATCCTTGACGCGCAGCTCGACCGGGATCGTCGACAGGCCGACCGAGACGATCTCGCGATAGCCGCGCGGGGTATAGCTGTCGACCAGGAGCATGGCATAGCCGCTGGCGGTCAGCCGGGTGGCCCAGCGGTCATGTGCCGGGGCATAGCCGCCCGACCCGTGCAGCCCGACCACGGCCGGGAAAGGGCCCGCGCCCGGCGGCAGGAACAGGCGTCCGGTGATGACCTCGCCGGACAGGCTCTTGAACATCACGGTCTCGGCCGGCGCCATGCCCTGGGCCCGGGCAGGCCGGTCCAGCACCGGCGCCACGGCCAGCAGCAGGATCGCAATGCACAGGCGAAACATGCTCAATCCGCCCCTCCGCGCGGCCCACCGGGCAGCAGTGTTTCACGACTTGGTTTTCGAGGGAACCTCGTCCTGTATGAAGCGTTCCCCAAATGCATCGCCTCGTCGGGCTGATGTGGCCGGAGTGATGAAATGACCGCACAGAAGCCGGCGCGGGACATTCGGATCGATTTCTTTCGTGGTCTCGCGCTAATCATCATCTTTATAAACCATACGCCCGGGAACATTGTCGGAATGTTCACGCCGCGGATGTATGGGCTGAGCGATGCGGCGGAGATTTTCATCTTCCTGGCCGGACTGTCTTCGGCCATGGCGTTCGGCCGCAGCTTCGGCCGGGCCGGATTCCTGGCCGGGCTCGGCCGGGTGGCGCTGCGCGTCTGGCAGCTCTACCGCGCCCATCTCGGCATGTTCATCGTCATCTGTGCCATCATCGTCGTGGCGAACCGGATGTTCGGCGAGCCGAACTACATCTCCCGCCTCGGCATCGACCGCTTTTTCCAGGATCCGGGCGGATCGCTGGTCGATCTCCTGTCGCTGCATTATGTGCCGAATTACTTCGACATCCTGCCGCTGTACATGCTGCTGCTGGCGGCGATCCCGGCCATGGTGCTGCTGGCGCGGATCTCGCCGGCCCTCGTGGTCGCGACCTCGGCGGTGCTCTATGTCGGCGCGATCGTGGGCGACTGGAACCTGATCGCCGATTCCACCACCGGCCGCGGCTGGTTCTTCAACCCCTTCGCCTGGCAGACCCTGTTCGTCGCCGGCTACGGCTACGGCGCCGGCTGGTTCGAGGTGCCGCAGGCGGCGCGCGGCCGCATCACCGTGGCGCTGGTCTATCTCGTCTTCTGCGCGGCGCTGGCGCTGTCGCTGGTGCGGCTGGACGGCGGCCTGTTCGCCGGCATGCGCGACATCCTCGAGCCGATGGCGCGGAAGACCGATGTCGGCCCGCTGCGCCTGCTGCACTTCTTCGCTCTGTCCTATGTGGTGATGTCGCTGCTGCGCGCCGCGCCGGGCCTGATCACCCCGCGGGGGGCGGAGCCGGTGGCCGTGATGGGCCGGCACTCGCTGTCGGTGTTCCTGCTCGGCATGGCCCTGTCCTTTATCGGCGGCATCGTCCTCGACCAGGCGGGCCAGGGCCTGCTGCCGCATCTCGCGGTCAATCTCGGCGGCATCGCGCTGCTGTGGGCCTGGGCCCGCGGCGCCGCCTGGTTCAACGGCCAGCCCTGGAGGCAGGGCCGCAACCCGCCGGCCAAGCCCGCTCCGGCCTTCCGCATCCGCCCGGCGCGGACCGCGCCGATGCCGGCCCCGGCCATGGCCCGGCTGCGCCTGGCGCCGCGGCGGGCGCTGTAGTTTCCCACCCCTTCGCGAAGTCGATCGACGGAATGGTCTATGCCATCCGTGTATTGAGACGGAAGGGGCGCCGGATCCGGTAAGTCATCCCGCCGCCCTGTGGGCAGTTCCAGGGTTCGCCGTGAAGTTGCCATGGAATTGCCTCAATTTGAAAACGGCGTGCCGACTGGAAGACGTCCGATCGGCTGGAGATGAGTATGGTTGCCGGATCGTTGGGGTCTCGGCTCTCGCGGGTTGGTATCGTCGGCATCTTGGCCGCTCTGGCGGCCTGCGGGCCGACTCCGGGCGAGATGCAGCTGAACTACGCCTCGCAGCAATGCTCCTATGGCGATCCCTATGCCTGCGACTCCGTGGGCCCGCTCTCCTACCAGGCCCAGGCGGAGCGGCAGCAGCAGGACACCAACGCCGCGGTGGCGGCCGGCCTGCTGGCGGTCGGCGGCATCGCCCTCGGCGCGGCCCTGGCCGATGATGATGGCGGGCACCACCACTATCATGGCGGCGGCTGGGGGCGTCGCGGCCACTGGTGAGGCGGGCGCGGCCGGGATGACCGCGCCCGGCCGCTTCCCTCAGTAGCTCAGCTTGGGATACCAGTCCGTGCCCCGGCCTTCCGGGGTGCAGTCCAGCACCATCCACAATGGCGACGGGTCGGGGGCGCCGCGCGGGTCCTGGCCGGGATCGGCGGTGTCGCCGGTCATCTCCTCGGCCCAGAAGTGCCGGATGCTGCCGTCGCGCCGGGTGAACACGTGCAGCGCCGGAAGGTCCGACCCGTCGGGCCCGATGGCGAAATAGTCGCGCGAAAAGGCGCCGTCGGCGTCGCTGACCAGCCGCAGGTCGCGCCAGCCGCGCTCGCGTTTCCAGTCGGCAAGGCGGGCGAAGGGCGAGCGCGCGACGACGGCAAGCGCGGCGCGCTGGCCGATATCGGCGGCGTTGGCATCCCAAGCATCCAGCAGGTTGGTGCACATCGGGCAGGGGCGCTCGCGCTGCGGCCCGAACATGTAACTGTAGACCACCAGCGTCTGCTTGTCGCCGAACAGGCCGGCGAGGTCGGTCGGGCCGTCCGGCCCCTCGAAGCGGTAATCGCCGGTCACCGGGCCGCCGGGCGGCAGGGCCCGGCGCTGGGCGGCGACGCGCTCGATGTGGCGCCGCAGCTCGATCTCCTCGGCCAGCAGCGCGGTGCGGGCGGCGCGGTACTCGGCGCTCTCGTTGGGAATCCGGACGGTGGTGGCGCGGGCCAGCTCGGCCGCGGGGGTCAGGGTGTCGCTCTTGGCCATCGGGCGGTCCTCCTCATGGGGTCGACGCACCTGGTCGCCGGCGAGGTGCCGGAATCGACAGCGGATGACTCTAAAACCGATCGGGATGGCCGGTGGTGCCGCCTACGCCTTGACCACCTTGCCCGGGTTCATGATCCCGGCCGGGTCGATCGCCCGCTTGATCCGGCGCATCAGGTCGATCTCGACCGCCGATTTCCGCTCGGCGATCTCGTCGCGCTTCATCAGGCCGACGCCGTGCTCGGCGCTGATCGACCCGTCCAGGGCGGCGACGATGTCGTGCACCCGGTGGCTGATCTCCTCCCAGCGCGCCATGAAGGCGGCGCGGTCGGCACCCACCGGCTGGTTCAGGTTGAAATGGATGTTGCCGTCGCCGAGATGGCCGAAGCCCACCACCCGCACGCCCGGCACCATCGTTTCCGCCAGCGCCGTCGCCCGCTCCAGGAACTCCGGCACCTTCGCCACCGGCACGGCGATGTCGTGCTTGATCGCTCCGCCCTCGAAGCGCTGGCCTTCGACGATCGCCTCGCGCAGACGCCAGAAGGATTTGCGTTGCGCCTCGCTCGACGCGATCGCGGCGTCCGCCACCAGACCGGCCTCGAAGCCGCCGGCCAGGATCGTCTCCAGCTGCTCCGCCAGCGGCGCGTCGGCGGCGGGGGAGGACAGCTCCAGCAGCACGTACCAGGGATGCGGCTCGGCCACCGGGTCGACGGTGCCGGCGACGTGGCGCAGGGCGAAGTCGATCGCCAGGCGCGGCATCAGCTCGACCCCGGTGACCGACCCGCCGGCCTCGGCCCGGGCGCGGCCGAACAGGGCGACGGCGGCGGCCGGGTCCGGCACCGCGACCAGCGCCGCCGCCACCGTGCGCGGCCGCGGGAACAGCTTCAGCACCGCGGCGGTGATCACGCCCAGCGTGCCCTCGGCGCCGATGAAGATCTGCTTCAGGTCGTAGCCGGTGTTGTCCTTGCGCAGGGCGCGAAGGCCGTCCCAGACCCGGCCGTCGGGCAGCACCACCTCGAGGCCCAGCACCAGGTCGCGCATGTTGCCGTAGCGCAGCACCGCGGTGCCGCCGGCATTGGTCGACAGGTTCCCGCCGATGCGGCAGCTGCCCTCCGCGCCCAGGCTCAGCGGGAACAGCCGATCGGCCGCCTCCGCCGCCGCCTGCACCTGGGCCAGGATCACCCCGGCCTCGACCGTGATGTGGTCGCCCTCGGCATCGACCTCGCGGATCCGGGTCAGCCGGTCGGTGGCCAGCAGGATCTGTCCGGCCTCGGCCACGGCGCCGCCGCACAGGCCGGTGTTGCCGCCCTGCGGCACCACGGCGATGCCGCGCCCGGCGCACAGCGCGACCACCGCCGCCACCTCGGCGGTCGATGCCGGGCGCACCACGATCCCGGCCGTGCCCTGGTACTTGCCGCGCCATTCCTTCAGATAGGGCGCGAGATCCGCCGCCTCGTGCAGCACGCCCTGCGGGCCGGCGATGGCGATCAGGGCGTCCAGCAGCGCGGCGTCGGTCATGGGTCGCTCCCTAGGATCGCGGGGCCGCGGCACGGCGCAGCCGGTCGTTGATCGCGGCACCCAGGCCGGATTCGGGGATCGGCGCCACGGCGATGGTGCCGGCGCCGGTCTTGTCCAGCGCCCGCAGCATGGCGAACAGGTTCGCCGCCGCCTCGGCCAGGTTGCCCTTGTCGCTGAGGTTCATCACCTTCGGCCCGCTGCGCAGGTCGGGGCCGAAGGTCAGCAGCACCTCGTCCGGCCCGATCGCGCCGGCGTTCAGCCGCACCTGCGCCCGCGGCGCGTAATGACTGGCCAGCTGGCCGGGCGAGGCCGGCCGCTCCGGATCCTTCTCCGGCAGGGCGATGGGGCCCAGCAGGGCGGTCAGCTCCTCGAGCGTCACCCCGCCGGGGCGCAGCAGCACCGGCTGGTCGCCGGTCAGGTCCAGCACGGTCGATTCCAGCCCGACGGCGCAGCGCCCGCCGGCCACCACCAGCGACACCCGGCCGGACAGCCCGTCCAAAACATGGTGTGGAGTGGTCGGGCTGACGGCGCCGGAAACATTGGCGCTGGGCGCCGCCACCGGCCGGCCGACCGCGGCCAGCAGGCGCCGCGCCGCCGGATGCGCCGGCACCCGGATCGCCAGGCTGTCCAGCCCGGCCGAGGCCAGCAGCGAGACCGGCCCGCCCTCGCGCCGCTTCAGCACCAGGGTCAGCGGCCCGGGCCACAGCGTCTCGGCCACCCGCCGGGCGCGGTCGTCGAACAGCACCAGATCCTCGGCCTGCTCGGCATCGGCCAGGTGGCAGATCAGCGGGTTGAAGCTCGGCCGCCGCTTGGCCTCGAAGATCGCGGCCACGGCGCGGTCGTTCGTGGCGTCGCCGCCCAGGCCGTACACCGTCTCGGTCGGGAAGGCGACCAGGCGGCCCTCGCGCAGCAGCGCCGCGGCGCGGGCAATGCCGGCCGGGCCGTCGTCGACGATCTCGGTCTTGATCTGATCGGTGCTCTCCATGCCCGCTCTATAGCCCGATCCGCCGCCGCGGCGCCATGCGCTCGGGGGAAGGCCGCCATCCCTGGGGCGGACATCTCATGTTGCGCTGCAGCAAAAGCCGCGCGACACTTCGGCAAAACGGAGGGTGCGAATGGCCGGTCGGACGATCACCGTGGCACAGCAGAAGGGCGGGGCGGGCAAGACCACGCTGGTCGCGCATCTCGCCGCCGCCTTCGCCCGCCTGGGCCTCACGGTCGCCACCGTCGACATCGACCCGCAGGGCAGCCTCAGCCGCTGGGTCGACGCGCGTGGCGCCGACCCCGGCTTCACCCATCTCAGGATCACCGGCTGGCGCGTGCCGGCGGAGGTCGACCGCGCCCGGGCGGCGCATGACCTGGTGCTGATCGACAGCCCGCCGCACGCCGCCTCCGACGCCCGCATCGCGGTGCGGGCGGCGCAGTTGGTCCTGGTGCCGATCCAGCCCAGCCCGATGGACCTGTGGGCGACGCAGCCGACCCTGGACCTGGCGGCGGAGGAGAAGGTGCCGGCCCGGATCGTGCTGAACCGGGTGCCGCCGCGCTCGAAGGTCGCCGACGCGCTGGAGGTCGAGATCGGCCGGCTCGGCATCCCGGTGCTGCCGGCCCGGATCGGCAACCGCACCGGCTTCGCCGCCGCGATGCTGTCCGGCCGCACTTTGGTCGAAACCGCGCCGAGCACGAAGGGGGCGGAGGAGATCGCGGCCCTGGCGGAAGCTCTCCGCGCGTAGGCTTGCCTGCCGGCTCGTTTCCGGCGAGGCTGCGGCCCTCCGCTTGAAGCCCAGAGTCCGCGCCATGACCGCCGATCCCTTCGTCGCCTTCGCCGAAAGCCTCGCCGATGCCGCCCGTCCGGCGGCGATGCGCTGGTTCCGCACCGGCCTCGCGGTCGAGGACAAGGCCGACGACTCGCCGGTGACCATGGCCGACCGATCGGTCGAGCAGCTGATGCGGCAGATGATCAACGGCCGCTACCCCGACCATGGCATCCTCGGCGAGGAGCATGGTCGCGAGGGCATCGACCGCGACCTGGTCTGGGTGCTGGACCCGATCGACGGCACCCGCGCCTTCATCGCCGGCGTGCCCCTGTTCGGCTCGCTGATCGCCCTGGTCGAGAAGGGGAAGCCGCGGGTCGGGGTGATCGAGATGCCGGCGCTGGGCGAACGCTTCGTCGGCCATATCGGCCATCCGTCGCTGGCCGACGGCAAGCCCTGCCGCACCCGCGACTGCGGCGGCCTCGGCAACGCCATCCTCACCACCACCTCGCCGGAGGTGTTCTCGGGCGACTCCCTGAAGACCTTCGAGCGGCTGGCCGGGGCGGTGAAGCATCGCCGCTACGGCCTGGACTGCTACGGCTACGCCCTGGTCGCGCTGGGCTGCATCGACCTGGTGATGGAGCGCGGCCTGCAGCCCTATGACTACATGTCGCTGGTACCGGTGATCGAAGGCGCCGGCGGCGTCGTCACCGACTGGCAGGGCCAGCCGCTCGGGCTCGACTCCTCGGGCGAGGTCCTGGCCGCCGCCACCCCGGCCCTGCACCGGGCGGCGCTGGACGTGATCGGCCGCGGCTGATGCCGCGCCTGTACTTCGCCGGGCCGCTGTTCTCGGCCGCCGAGCTGGTGTTCAACGCGGTGCTGGCGGAGCGGATCGAGGCGCTGGGCTTCGAGGTGTTCCTGCCGCAGCGCGACGGGGTCGAGAGCCGCCGCGAGCCCTGGGCGTCGATGGCGCCGGAGCAGCGGCGCCGCGCCCTTTTCGAGCTTGACCGCGACCAGGTTTTCGCCTGCGACGTGCTGCTGTTCGTGCTCGACGGCCGGGTGCCGGACGAGGGCGCGGCGCTCGAGCTCGGCATGGCCTACGCCCATCGCCAGCTGGCCAAGCCCGGGCGCCGGCTGGTCGGGCTGCACACCGATGCCCGCGCCGCCTTTCTCGGCGCCAAGCTGAACCCGATGCTGGCGGTGCCGCTCGACGCCGTGTTCGACGACGCGGATGCGCTGCTGGGTTACCTCGCCGGCATCCGCTGAGCGCCGTCTTCACGGTCGGGTGGGGCTTTGCTCACCAGCCGCGGTAGTACGGGTGGTAGTACGGATGGTAGTAGACCGGGCGCGAATAGGCGGGATAGACGACGCACCCGGCCAGCGAGGCGGCTGCGATCAGGGCCGCACCGGTCTTGAGCAGGCGGGCGGAGAGACGCGACATGGCGGACATCCTCTGCTGATATCCGCGCCCCGATCGGGCGCGGTGCCGTTTCCACGCCCCACGGATATTGCTCCGTCGCCAGTCTCTGTCAGCTTACGATAAGTTCATCGAAAGGATTGCTGTTGCGGTGTGGCCGATAGGCCATCATGGAATCTGAGATCAATGAATAATTTTAAAGAAAGGAACGGTTGCGGTCTTTGATTGTTTCGGTGACTTTCTCGAATGGCCTGCCTCTGATCTGGGCAAAATCAAGGCGCTGGGGCTCGGCCGCCTTCGGTGTCTCGAACGCGACCAGCAGGCCGCCCGGACCGGGATCGAACGCTCAATCGGCCGCAGCTCCCGGCAGGATATAAGGGCTCGACGGATTCCCCTTGTCGGCCTTCACCCCGTTGTTGCGGACCCACTGCCACACCCGGTCGACCCAGCGCGAGAACGACGCGTCGTCGTATCGGAGGGGCGCGGTCGCGGAGAACGTCCTAGCCCAGTAGATGCGTCCCGGTCGCCCCGCAGGGTTGGATCTCGTGAATTCGAGCACAGGCGCAGCCTGGGCATTTGAAATGTAAGCCCAGCCCACTTGATCCGGATTGTGCGACTTAGGGCCTGTCTGTCCAAAGGTGGGATGCCAGGGGTAGCTGCGATTCCAGATGCGATAGGTCCAGTGCCCCGTACGTTCAGGGTGAAAGTCTTCGACCCTCAGTGCATCCTCGGTCGGAGCAAAATACTCGAATAGGGCAATGTTGCACGTCGACCGCAGGAAGGTCAGGAAATTCTGTTCATCCTGGTCGTTCATGACTATGGCGATCTGTCGGCCCAAGATTGACCTCCCACGACATCCAGGCGGGTTCAGCCTCCGACTGTCTTCGGTGTCTCGAAGGCGAACAGCCGGCCGCCCGGACCCGTGTCGGACCAGCGTTCGACCGGCAGCTCGATCACGGCCAGCCCGGCGGTCGGATACTTCTCCGCCAGCCGGCCCAGCGCCGCCTTGTCGCCCGTCGTCGCCAGCCGGCGCGCCAGCTGCTCCAGGTCCGGGTTGTGGCCAACCAGCAGCAAAGTCGCGGCCGCGTCCGGCGCCTGGCGCAGCCGGGCCAGCACTCCGGCGCCGCCGGCCAGATAGAGGCCGCGGTCGAAGCGGGTCTCGGGGACGGCGCCCAGCGCCTCCAGCGCCAGCGCCAGGGTCTGCCGGGCGCGGATGGCGGTCGAGCACAGCACCAGCTCCGGCATCGGGCCATGCGCCTTCAGCCAGGCGCCCATGCGGGGCGCCGCCTCGCGGCCGCGCGCCGCCAGCGGCCGGTCATGGTCGGTCAGCTCCGGGTCGGCCCAGTCGGATTTCGCATGCCGCAGCAGGATCAGGGTCTTCATCGCATCTCCTTGCGGATCTACCCTGCGCAACATCTGGCGTCCCGTCCAGCCGCGAGGCACCATGCGCCCGAGATGCCTGCTAACGGGGCCGCGGGCCGAGGAGACGGACATGACCGACGGACTCTATTTCGCCAAGGGCCAGCGCGAGCACCGGCTGCTGCTCGGCCTCGGCAACCGCCACGGGCTGATCGCCGGCGCCACCGGCACCGGCAAGACCGTGTCGCTCAAGGTCCTGGCCGAAGGCTTCAGCCAGGCCGGCGTGCCGGTCTTCGTCGCCGATGTGAAGGGCGACATCGCCGGCATCAGCCAGCCCGGCGCGGCCAACCCGAAGATCGAGGAGCGCGCCAAGGCGCTGGGCCTCGGCGCGCCGGCCTACCAGGGCTTCCCGACCGTGTTCTGGGACCTGTACGGCAAGGGGGGCACGCCGGTCCGCGCCACGGTGGCGGAGATGGGGCCGCTGCTGCTGTCGCGCCTGCTGCAGCTCAACGACACGCAGGAGGGCGTGCTCAACATCGCCTTCAAGGCGGCGGACGAGGAAGGGCTGCTGCTGCTCGACCTCAAGGACCTGCAGGCGCTGCTGGCCCATATGGCCGAGAACGCCTCGAAGTTCACCGGCGTCTACGGCAACGTCTCCAAGGCCTCGGTCGGCAGCATCCAGCGCCAGTTGCTGGTGCTGGAGCAGCAGGGGGCGGAGGCCTTCTTCGGCGAGCCGGCGCTGGACCTGATGGATCTGATCCGCATCGGCGCGGACGGGCGCGGCGTCATCAACGTGCTGGCGGCGGAGACGCTGATCCAGGCGCCGCGGCTCTACGCCACCTTCCTGCTCTGGCTGCTGTCCGAGCTGTTCGAGCGCCTGCCCGAGCTCGGCGATCCGGACAAGCCGAAGCTGGTGTTCTTCTTCGACGAGGCCCATCTGCTGTTCGACGACGCGCCCAAGGCGCTGGTCGAGAAGGTCGAGCAGGTGGTGCGGCTGATCCGCTCCAAGGGCGTCGGCGTCTACTTCGTCTCGCAGAACCCGATCGACGTGCCGGACAAGGTGCTGGCTCAACTCGGCAACCGGGCGCAGCACGCGCTGCGCGCCTTCACCCCGCGCGACCAGAAGGCGCTGAAGGCCAGCGCCGACACCTTCCGCACCGAGGCCGGTCTGGACGTCGCCCGCGCGCTGCAGGAACTGGCGGTGGGCGAGGCCCTGGTCTCCTTCCTCGACGCCAAGGGCATCCCCGAGGTGGTCGAGCGGGCGCTGGTCTGCCCGCCGGTCTCGCGCCTCGGCCCGATCACCGATGCCGAGCGCAAGGCGGCGATCGCCGCCGGCGGCATGGATGCGAAATACACCGCCTCGATCGACCGCGAGTCCGCCTATGAGAAGCTGAGCGTCAAGGCGGCCGAAGCGCAGCAGCAGGCGACAGCCGCCGCCGAGGCCAAGGCCCAGGCGAAGGCCGAGGCCAAGGAAGGCCCCAGCATGGCCGAGACCATCTTCCGGGACGTGATCCGCAACACCGGCAGCACGGTCGGCACCCAGCTCGGCCGCAGCCTCGGGCGCAGCGTCGGCGGCTCCGGCGCCAGCACCATCGGCGGCAGCATCGGCCGCGCCGTGGTCCGCGGCATCCTCGGCTCGATCTTCGGCGGCAGGCGCTGAGGCGCGCCGGCGGGGCCGGTCGTCAGAGCTACGGCGCACATATCGATCAGCGATGCCAATGGCGGGTGTGTGAGCCCTTTGCCTCTCCCGCTTGCGGGAGAGGCCGGACATCCGAAGGATGTCCGGGTGAGGGGATAGCGGCCTCGCCGAAAGCGCTGCTTTGCAGCGGGCGAGCGCATGATTCCATTCCGTCCTGAAACGCTGATCCTAGCGTAGCTGCCCATCTGCCCTCACCCGGTCTCGCTGCGCGAGCCCGACCTCTCCCGCAAGCGGGAGAGGCAACGAACAGGGCCCAATCGCAGGGCGCAGCGCCCCTGTCCGCGACCGGGGGGCTGGGGTATGCTCCGCGCATGCAGGACAACGACGCCCTCTTCGACGCCTTGCGCCGCTCGGCCGATCCCGGCGTGGTCGATGCCATCGCGGATCTCGTCCACAACGGCCGTGACGGGGATCTCGCGCGCATCAACGCCGTGGCCGTGGCGACCGGAAGCGGCCTGGACGAGGAGAAGGTGATCGCGGCCCTGCTGCACGCGTCGCGGCTGGGCCTGTTCGAGATGTCTTGGAACATCCTCTGCCCGAGCTGCGGCGGCGTCCTCGACGCCAACGCCACCCTGAAGAGCGTGCGGCAGCAGGACTATCATTGCGCCTTCTGCGCGCTGACCAGCGAGCCGACGCTGGACGACACGGTGGAGGTCAGCTTCACCGTCAGCCCCCGGATCCGCCGCATCGCCGCCCACGATCCGGACAGCCTCGGCTTCTGGGACTATCACCGGCAGGTCTTCTTCGGCTCCGGCCTGGCGTTCCCCGAGCCGGGCGCCTTCGACGAGTTCAGCCGCAAGGTCATGCTGGAGACAGTCGAGCTGCAGGCCGGCGAACGGATGATCCTGGCCCTGCAGCTTCCCGCGCAAACCGTCATCATCTTCGATCCCGTGACCCATACGGCCCATCTGGTCGAGACCGGGGGCGAGCCGACGGCGGAGCGCCGCGACCTCTCCATGATCTTCACCAGCGCCCATCCGGGGGTCGGCCGCAGCACCCTGTCGCCCGGTCCGCTCCGCCTGTCGCTGGACAACCGCACGGAGGGCCGGGTCCTGGTGGGCGTCTACGTGGCGGGCGCGGAGCTGAACCAGATGCTGGGCCGCCGCCGGCCGTTCCTGACCGCGAAGCGGCTGCTGACAAACCAGACCTTCCGCGACCTCTACCGGACCGAGACGCTCGACGTCGAGCAGAGGCTCAAGATCATGAGCCTCACCTTCCTGTTCACCGACCTGAAGGGATCGACCGACCTGTATGAGCGGGTCGGCGACCTCGTCGCCTACGACCTGGTGCGCTCCCACTTCCAGATCCTGAACGAGATCGTGGCCTCCGAATCCGGCGCCGTCGTCAAGACCATCGGCGATGCCGTGATGGCGACGTTCCCGGTGCCGCACCGCGCCGTGTCCGCCGCCCTTCGCATGCGCGACTCCATGCGGCATCTGAACGCGCGGCGCGGGGCGGAGGAGCTGATCCTGAAGATCGGGATCCACGAAGGGCCGTGCCTCGCGGTCAACCTCAACGACCGCCAGGATTATTTCGGCCAGACCGTCAACATCGCGTCGCGGGTGCAGGCGCTGGCCACCGAGGACAGCATCTTCGCCACCCAGGCGATCGTCCGGGACGCGGAGTCGGCCCGGCTGCTCTCGTCGAGAGGAGTGGACACCCGGCCCCAGGCACTGACGCTCCGGGGCATCGGCGACCGCATGCCCGTCTTCGCGATGACCTGATGCGGCTTGCCGCCGACCCGGGGATGGGGGAGCGGAGAGCCCGGAAAGGCACGGCCGCGCAGGAAAATGTACCAGCCGTGATTTCATCGCCCGGACATGGCGCTTCCGGTTCGGGCTTGTGTATAGTGGCGGTGAAATCGAGCCCGGTAAGGGTTTGATATTACAGTTTTGTTGCGATGATGAAGGTTCGGAGGCGACCCGTGACCATGTTGCAGAGCACCGCCGAGGCCATTTCCGCCGAGGCGCCGGAGGTCGTTCGCGCTCCCGCCCTGCCCACGATCCCCGCGGATTCGCCCGACCGCTTCATCAACCGCGAGCTGTCCTGGCTGGCCTTCAACCAGCGCGTCCTGGAGGAGGCCTACAACACCGGCTACCCGCTGCTGGAGCGGCTGCGCTTCCTGTCGATCTCGGCCTCCAACCTGGACGAATTCTACATGGTCCGCGTCGCCGGGCTGAAGGCGCAGGTGGCGCTCGGCGTCGTCTCGCCCAGCCAGGACGGGCTCAGCCCGGCGCAGCAGCTCGGCGAGATCACCACTCGGGTGCAGGAGCTGATGCGCGACCAGCAGCATTGCTGGCGCGCCCTGAGCGAGGAGCTGCGCGCCGCCGGCATCGCCGTGGTCGGGCGAGACGAGCTGACCAAGCCGGAGAAGGCCTGGCTGGAGGAGCGGTTCCTCAACGAGATGTTCCCGGTGCTGACGCCGCTCGCCATCGACCCGGCCCATCCCTTCCCCTTCATCCCCAATCTCGGCCTGTGCCTGGCCCTGACCCTGGTCAACGCCGGGGAGGAGACGCAGGACGAGATGGACGCGATCGTGCCGCTGCCGCCGCAGCTCGACCGCTTCACCCGCCTGCCCGGATCGCCGATCCGCTTCGTGCTGCTCGAGGACGTGGTCAAGCTGTTCCTCGACCGGCTCTTCCCCGGCTACACGCCGATCGCCAGCGGCGTGTTCCGGGTGATCCGCGACAGCGAGATGGAGATCGACGAGGAAGCGGAGGATCTGGTCAAGACCTTCGAAAGCGCGCTGAAGCGCCGGCGCAAGGGCGTCGTCATCCGCCTCGCCGTCTCCGCCGACGTGCCGGACGCGCTGCGCCGCTTCGTCTGCGAGAAGCTGAAGGTGAAGGAAGACGACGTCTTCGCCATGGACCGGCTGCTCGGCCTCAGCGACACCAGGAAGCTGATCGTCGACGAGCGGCCGGAGCTGCTGTTCTCGCCCTACAACGCCCGCTTCCCGGAGCGGGTGCGGGATTTCGGCGGCGACAGCTTCGCCTCGATCCGGGCCAAGGACATCGTCGTCCACCACCCCTATGAGAGCTTCGACATCGTCGTGCAGTTCCTGCGCCAGGCGGCGCGCGACCCCGACGTCGTGGCGATCAAGCAGACCCTGTACCGCACCTCGAAGGATTCGCCGATCGTCCAGGCCCTGGTCGAGGCGGCGGAGGCCGGCAAGTCGGTCACCGCGATGGTCGAGCTGAAGGCCCGCTTCGACGAGGAGGCCAATATCCGCTGGGCCCGCGACCTGGAGCGGGCGGGCGCGCAGGTGGTCTACGGCATCATCCATCTGAAGACCCACGCCAAGATCTCGATGGTGGTGCGGCGCGAGCAGGGCGGCCTGCGCACCTACACCCATTTCGGGACCGGCAACTACCACCCCATCACCGCCAAGATCTACACCGACCTCAGCTTCTTCACCTGCGATCCGGGCCTCGGCCGCGACGCGGCGGCGGTGTTCAACTACATGACCGGCTACGCCAGGCCGGCGAAGCTGGAGAAGCTGTCGATCGCGCCCCTGTTCCTGCGCAGCCGGATCATGGAGCTGATCGAGGCCGAGATCGACAACGCCAAGGCCGGCAAGCCGGCCCAGATCTGGGTCAAGCTGAACGCCCTGGTCGATGCCAGCATCATCGACAAGCTGTACCAGGCCTCCCAGGCCGGGGTGGAAATCGACCTGGTGATCCGTGGCATCTGCTGCCTGCGCCCCGGCGTGCCTGGCCTGTCGGACAACATCCGGGTGCATTCGATCGTCGGCCGCTTCCTCGAGCATGCCCGCATCCTGTGCTTCGGCAACGGCCAGAAGCTGCCCTCGCGCCAGGCCAAGGTGTACCTGTCCTCGGCCGACTGGATGCCGCGCAACCTCGACGGCCGGATCGAAAGCCTGGTGCCGCTCGAGAACGCCACGGTCCGCCAGCAGGTGATGGAGCAGATCATGCTGGCCAATCTGAAGGATGAATCGAACACCTGGATGCTCGCCCCCGATGGCCGCTATCATCGGCACGACGCGCCGGATGATGCCTTCAGCGCGCATATGTACTTCATGACCAACCCCAGCCTGTCCGGCCGGGGCAGCGCCTTGAAGGATGCGAAACGGGCGCCGCGCCGCCTGGTCAAGCCCGCGGAATAAGGATCGAGGCTCGGTGTTCCGTATCGGACCGATCGTGCCGTCCCGGCCGGGGCGGGTGGGCGTCATCGACATCGGCTCGAATTCGATCCGTCTCGTCGTCTATGACCGGATCACCCGGTCGCCCGTGCCGGTGTTCAACGAGAAGGTGATGTGCGGCCTGGGCCGGGGGCTCGGCCAGGCCGGCCGGCTGTCGCCCGAGGGCGTGGTCCAGGCGCTCGACAACCTCTCGCGCTTCACCCGCCTCCTGGAAGGCATGGGCGTCGACCGGGTCGACGTGCTGGCCACCGCGGCGGTGCGCGAGGCCGACGACGGCGCCGATTTCGTCGCCGAGGTCGAGCGCCGCTGCGGCCTGCCGGTCACCGTGATCAGCGGGGTCGAGGAGGCGCGGCTGTCCGCCCTCGGCGTCATCTCCGGCATCCGCGACGTCGACGGCGTGATGGGCGATCTCGGCGGCGGCTCGCTCGAGCTGGTCGGGCTCGACCGCGGCGAGATCGACGAGCAGGTGACCTTGCCGCTCGGGCCCTTCCGGCTGATGGACGAGACCGGCGCGCGCAAGGAGGCGCGCAGCGTCGTGCTCGACACGCTGGGTCAGCAGGACTGGCTGCCGGTCTATGCCGGCCGCAGCTTCTACCCGGTCGGCGGCGCCTGGCGCGCCATCGCCAAGCTGTTCATGGAGCGCGAGAACCACCCGCTGCACATCATCCACCAGTACACGGTGCCAACCGGGCCGCTCGCCGAGTTCGTCGGCCTGGTGGCGAAGCAGAGCAAGGGGGCGCTGTCCGGCGCCGCGATCTCGCGCCGCCGGGTCGAGATGCTGCCGATGGCGGCGCTGGTGCTGGAAGGCGTGCTGAAGACGCTGAAGCCGGCGCGGGTGGTGTTCTCCGCCCTCGGCCTGCGCGAGGGCCATCTGTTCGACCTGCTGCCGCCGGAGGACCAGGCGCGCGACCCGCTGATCTACGCCGCGGCCGAGCTGGCGCACCGGCTCGACCGCTTCGGCCATGCCGAGGTGGTGGCGGAATGGACCCGGTCGGTGTTCCCGGAGGAGACGGCGGACGACGCGCGGCTGCGGCAGGCGGCCAGCCTGCTCTCCGACATCGGCTGGTTCGAGCATCCCGACTACCGGGCCGAGCATGCCTGGCTCCGGGTGCTGCGCATGCCGGTAGCCGGGCTCGACCATGCCGAGCGCGTGTTCCTGGCCGCTGCGGTCTATGTCCGCTACGGCGGCTCGCTCGGCGACACGCTGACCGGCCCGGTGCTTGAGCTGCTGACCGAGGCGATGCGCAGCCGGGTCCTGCTGCTCGGCCAGGCCCTGCGCCTGGCCCACACCCTGACCGGCGGCGCCACCTCGCTGCTCGAGCGCACCAGCCTCTCGGTCTCGGGCGAATCTGTGGTGCTGACCCTGCCGGCCGACGAGGAGGCGCTGACCGGCCTCGCCGTCGACCGCCGCCTCGACGCCGTGGCCAAGGCACTCGGCAAGCCCGGCCGCGTCGTGGTCGAGGAGTCCCGGCGCGCGGCGGGGTAGGGCGCCGCACGCAACGTAATGACGTTGACACTACGGCTGTGCTATGATGGCTTGACCTGTAGGAGGTCGAGCCATGCCCACGCCAAGCGCCGCATCCGGCAAGCGTGAAACGTTGAACATCCGCATCAAGCCCGAAGAACGCAGCCTGATCGACCGGGCGGCGAAGGCACGAGGGAAGAATCGTACGGACTTCGTGCTGGACGCGGCGCGCGCAGCCGCCGAAGAGGCCCTTCTTGACCAGACCGTCATCGTGGTCAGCCCCGAGGCCTATGCTGCATTCCTGGCCCGGCTGGACATGCCGCCCCAGCCCAATGAGCGGCTGCGCCGGATGATGCGGACCAAAGCTCCGTGGGATAAGGAATGACGGTTTCGGCGCCCGAGCCGCTGGCGCCGCATCACGACATCGAGGGGTTCAGATCGGGAGTCGAGAGCCTGGATAGCTGGCTGAAGCGCCGGGCCCTGAAGAACCAGGCGACCGGTGCATCTCGTACCTTCGTCGCCTGCGACGGCCGTCGCGTGCTGGCCTATTACGCCCTGGCCTCGAGCGCGATCGCCCTCGACGTCGCGCGCGGCGGCTTCCGCCGCAATATGCCGGACCCGATCCCGGTGGTCGTCCTCGGTCGACTCGCCGTCGATCGGTCCCTGCAGGGCGGAGGCCTTGGCCGCGCCCTGGTCAGGGATGCGGGCCTGCGCGTGATCCAGGCGGCCGACATCATCGGGATCCGCGGCATGATCGTGCACGCATTGTCGGACGAGGTTAGGGTGTTCTATGAGCGTCTCGGCTTCGAGCCTTCGCCGCTCGATCCAATGACGCTCATGGTCGCACTGGCCGACCTGAAAGCGAGCCCGTGACCGCCTGTCTGCAGCGAGGAAACGCTCAGGCCTCCATCACCTCGAACAGTCGGTCATGGCTCAACGTCGGCAGGGCCGCGCGGGCGGCGCGGACCTGGTCGAGGTCGAGATCGGCCAGCACCAGCCCGACCTCGGTCCCGGCATCGGCCAGCACCTCGCCCCAGGGCGACACGATCAGCGAATGGCCCCAGGTGCGGCGGCCCAAATGGTGCGTGCCGGTCTGGGCCGGGGCCAGGACGAAGCAGCCGGTCTCGATCGCTCGGGCCTGCAGCAGCACCTGCCAATGGGCGGCGCCGGTGGCGCAGGCGAAGGCTGATGGCACCGCCAGGATCTCCGCCCCCGCCTTGGCCAAAGCGCGGTGCAGCTGCGGGAAGCGCAGGTCGTAGCAGATGGTCAGCCCCAGCCGGCCGCCGCCGGGCAGCCGCGCCACCACCCCGGTGCCGCCGGGCGCGAACTGCGCGCTCTCGCGATGCACCTCGCCGTCCGGCAAATCGGCGTCGTAGAGGTGGATCTTGTCGTAGCGCGCCAGCACCGCGCCGTCGGGGCCCAGCAGATAGGACCGGTTGGCGAAGCGCGGCCCCTCGGCGCGCACGACGACAGAGCCGAGCAGCAGCGCCGTCCCGGTTTCCAGCGCCAGGGCGCGATAGCCGGCCAGCGCCTCGTGCCGCTCCTCGGGCTGTGCCCACTCCCGCAGCAGCCTCGGATCCTCGATGATCGCATCCGCCACCTCCGGCAGGGCGATCAGTGTCGCCCCGCGCGAAGCGGCGTCGCGGATCAGGGCGCCGGCGGCGGCGAGGTTGGGGCCGACCTCCGGGCCGACGTTCAACTGGATGCAGGCGGCCCGGATCACGGTCATTTCGTCACCCAGACGTTCCAGTAGCGCGGCGCGTCGGCCGGCCACACCTTGAAGCCCTGGATCCGCTTGGCCACGGCGTAGTCGGAGGCGTGCAGGTACAGGCTGGCGGCCGGCGCCTCCTCGGTGAACAGCCGGCCGATCTGGTCCAGCACCGCCTGCATCTGCGCCCGGTCGGTGGTGGCGTTGGCCTGGGCCAGCAGGTCGATGGCGCGGGGATCCTTCCAGATCTTGCGCGGCTGCGGCCCGATGATCCGCTCCCACTGGCCCAGCGGGTCCAGCCGCGGCGAGTAGGAGAAGGACTGGGTCTGGAACTTGCCGGTCTGGTAGGCGTCCAGCTGCGCCGTCCATTCCAGCACCTCGAGCTCGACATTCAGCCCGACGCTGCGCAGCATGTCCTGCATCAGCACGCCGCAATCATACATCTCGGCGTAGCGTTTGTTCGCGGTCAGGACGATGCGCTGGCCCTTGTAGCCGGCCTCGGCCAGCAGGGCCTTGGCCTTCTCCGGATCGTAGGGCAGGGCGTCGGTCTGGGCCTGGGAGTGGTAGGGGCTGAACTCCGGCACCGGCGTCGCCGAGAATTTCGAGCCGCCGAAGGTGACGGCCTCGGCGATGGCGGCGCGGTCCAGCGCCATCACGATCGCCTGCCGCACCCGCTTGTCCTGCAGCACCGGGTCCTCGGAGTGCAGGATCATCGCCTCCCAGCCCGGGGTGATGCTGGACTGTACCGCGAAGTCCGGGTTGTCCTGGATCTGGATCCGGTCCTGCGATTCCAGCGGCGCGGTGTCCAGCGCGCCGGCCTGCAGCGCCGTCAGCTTCGCCGCCGCATCCGGCATGATGTTGAAGCGGACCTTGTCGACGAACACCTCCTTGCGGCCGATATAGCCGCTCATGGCGTCGTCGCGCGGGGTGTAGCCGTCGAAGCGGGTCAGCTCGATATACTGGCCGGGCCGCCAGTCCGACAGGATGAAGGGGCCGGTGCCGACCGGCTTGTCCCAGCTGCCGTCCGGCTTGACCGAGGACGGGTGCAGCGCCGGCGTGCCGCCGCAATCCATCCGCGCCAGGTTGTATAGGAAGCCGGCGCTCGGCCGGTCCAGCACATAGACCACGGTGTCCGCATCCGGCGCCGTCACGCTCTCGACCTTCAGCCCGTTGTCGCCGGTGTAGACGTCGCGGCAGCGCCATTTGGTCGCCGGATCCATCAGCCGGTCCCAGGACCATTTCACCTCGGCCGAGGTCATGGTCGCGCCGTTCTGGAACTTCACCCCGCGGCGCAGGTGGAAGGTGTAGGTCCTGCCGTCGTCCGACAGGTCCCAGCGTTCGGCCAGCATCGGCCCGACCTCCAGGTCCTCGCGGAACCCGACCAGCCCCTCGACGATGTGCTGGTGCACGATGTCGGTGGCGCCGTCGCGGTCGACGCCGGGATTGATGCTGCGGATATCGGCCGACAGCACGGTGCTGATGGTGCCGCCGCGCGGCGTCTCGGCCGCGGCGGGGACCGCCGCCAGCGCCGCCGCCGCGGCCAGAAGCATGAGCCGGTTCATTCTGCCCCCTGTCCTTTTGTGGCTATGCGCCGAAAGCGGTTGCCCGGCCGGGGCCGAGCACGTCGTGGAAGAAGTCGCGCGCCCGTTCCGCCACCGCCGCGAGATCATGGGCGGCTCCGGGGATGATGTCGTGCCGCACCGCCAGCCCCTGCGCCTGCAGGTTGCGGCGCAGGCTGGTCAGCCGGGCGATGCGGTTGGCCCCGGCGCGGTTGGCGTCGGCCATCCAGTGCCGGCTGCCCGGGCGATGGGTGATCGACGCCGTCTCCAGGTCGCTGTCGCCGATCGCCAGATGCACCGGCACGCGACGCATCGCCTCCAGGTCCGGGGCCTGGCCGAAGATCCGCTCGATGTCCCGGGTGCCGACCCACCAGTCCCGCTTCGGGTCGATCAGCGTGACCGACCCGGGGGCGCCGACCGAGACGGCCCGCAGCCGCTCCGGGTGCAGGTACAGGAAGCGATGGGCGAAATGGGCGCCGCCGGAGAAGCCGAACAGGCAGAAGCGGTCGAAGCCCAGGCCGATGCGCGCCTCGGCCTCCGCCACCATGGCCAGCAGCAGCCGGTCG
Organism: Mycobacterium sp. KBS0706; assembly: GCF_005938675.2. GTDB lineage: Bacteria > Pseudomonadota > Alphaproteobacteria > DSM-16000 > Inquilinaceae > Inquilinus. The sequence goes on along the minus strand of NZ_VCCH02000016.1, from coordinate 59,048 downwards.
TACCGGATGTCGCCCTCGACCATGTATTTGTAGCCATCCTCGTTGCCGTCGCCGAGCGGATCGGCCGGGAACAGCGGCGCCAGCACCACGGCGCCGTGCCAGCGGACGAAATCGGCAAAGGCGTCGCGGCAAGAGTCCACGCCCCGCAGGCTGCCATGCACCGCCACCAGCAGCGGCACCCGGTTGCCGCCGCGCAGCCGCGGCGGGACGAAGAGGCTGTAGCCGAAACGCGGATCGGCCCGGCAGGACAGCAGCGGCGTGACGCCGGTGCGCAGCGGACCCGCCGATGCCTGCCGCACCATCGCTTCGGGGGCCGCCGCCGGGCCCGTCTCGACACCGGTCTTCGCCACGCCGCCATCCGCCATCCGGCTTGCTCCAAAATTGGCGCCAATTTTTCCGCGACGATAGACGTCAAAATCGCGGACGGCAACCGGGCATGCTACAAGGGCCTCAAGCGCGGACGGGGAACGACGAAGAACGATGAAGCGGCAGGACACGGATAACGGGCGGGTCGGGACGCTGGTCGAGGCGATCCGGGACGACATCCTCTACGGCGTCTACCGGGCCGGGGAGTGGCTGAAGCAGATCGACCTGCAGGAGCGCTACGAAGCCAACCGCTTCGAGGTGCGGCAGGCGCTGGTCGAGCTGAAGAATCGCCGGCTGGTCGAGCACAAGGTCAACAGCGGCTTCCGGGTGGCGGCGCCGGACCCGGAGGAGCTGCTGCATCTGAAGGCGGTGCGGACGATCCTGGAAACCGGCGCGGCGGAGCCGGTGGTGGCGCGGGCGACGGCGGCCGACCTGGTCGAGCTCGACGGCATCGCCGGGCGCTTCGAGCAGGCGATCGAGACCGCCGACCCGCCGACCCGGACCGAGCTGAACTACGCCTTCCACCGCCGGCTCTACGACATCGCCGGCAACCCGGTTCTGGCGGCGCTGATCCACGACATGCGCGAGCGCGGCCAGTCCGGCACCACCGGCCGCTGGTTCACCCTGGCCGGACTGCGCCTGAGCGCGCAGGAGCACCACGCCATGGTCGCCGCCATCCGCGCCCGCGACGCGGCGGCGCTGCGCCAGTTGATCGACCATCACATCAACCGGCGGTGATCGGTCGGGTGCGCGGAATATGAATCAATCTGCAGAGATCAGGACATCGTTCTCTTTGGCTCCCGACGCCGGTGGATAGGAATAATCATCGCATATTCCGGCGGCGTGGAGTTCGGGGAACCATGGATCGAGACGCCGAGCAGATTTCAGACCGGAAGCGATACGGCGAAGCCGGCAACGACAATGTCCTGTATTTTCCGCATCGGGAGGGCATGCGGGGCGTGGCGGGCGATGCATGCGGCGCCGGCCCGCAGGAAGACCGGTACGTGTCCGGCAACCCTCTCGATCCGCCGCTGACCGTGTATCGCCCCGACGGAACGCTGAAATCCGAATGGTGGTTCAGCGCGGACGGCGCCCATCGCATCGATGGGCCTGCCTATGTCCGCCACAACCGGGATGGCAGCCGCATCGAGCACTGGTACCTGCATCACCGCCGGCACCGGACCAGCGGGCCCGCCGTCATCGAGTGGACGAAGGACGGCGGCGTGCGGCGCGCCCAATGGTGGATCGGCGGCAAGGAGGTCACCGACATCGCGGAATCCTTCCTGGCCGAGGCCGAGGCGCCCTGGCCGCTCGACACGACGAACGAGAGCACCTTGCTCCGCCGGTGCGTGGGCGAGCTGCGCTCTCGCCGCCAGAGCGACGAGATCATGCGGCCGGAGCCGATCGTGGTCGGCGTGTGCCTGGCCAGCCTATTCTGGCTGCCCGTGGTGCTGACGGTCGCGCTGCTCTGGGCCTAAGGCTGGGCCCGCTGGCCCGACGCCGCCGTGCCGCGGCCGGACCGTGGCGGCCGGCCGAAATGCTTCTTGTACAGCCGGTAGAAGGTCGACGCGTTGCCGAAACCGTAGTCGAGCAGGATGGTCGCCACCTTCCTGGTGCCCAGCTCGAGATCGCGATGCGCGGCTTCCAGCCGCAGGGTGGTGATGGTTTCGCGCAGGGACGCGCCCATCCGCTCGAACAGGCCGTAGAGCTTTCGCGGCGAGATCTCGAAATGCCGGGCGATGGAATCCGGTGAGAGGTCCCGGCTGCTCAGGTTCTCGGTGATGTGCCGCTTGATCCGCTCATGCAGCAGCCGGTCCTTGTCATGCGGCCTCGGCGGGGCCATCCCGAGCAGATAGGCGCGGATGATCTCGACCAGGTGGTTGAACGATGGAACCTCCGGGATGGATGTCAGCTCCGTCCCCTGATCGCTGGTCATCAGCTCGTTGTGGAAGCGGATATAGGTCGTGATCGCCTCGCTGCTGATCACCGCGAAGGTTTCCAGGCCGGGAAAGACGGCCGAGGCGCCCTGGGCGATGTGGAGCCAGTCCAGGAGACAGGAGCGGCCCGAATCCCTCTCCAGGACCAGATCGAAATCGCAGCCGCCGTCGATGACGACGGCCGCGCCCGGTTTCAGCCGGACGGTCTGGTCCTTGATCAGCAGCGCGCAGCTGTTGCCGGTGGCGATGACCAGGGAGTGCGCGGCGGCAGGGGAGCCGAGCCCGCTGCGGCGGCGGAGGATGCCCGGCGTGCAGTAAAGGCGCAGGGATCGATGGTCTTCGACGATGCCGAGCTTGGCCGTGACCCGGAACGGCGCATCGGTGGTCGGCACGAAGTCCGCGTGCAGCAGCGGATGGCAGAACTGCGACCGGAAATAGTCGACACCCCCTTCATACAGCATCGCGCCGGATGTCGTGACGCGCTGGCCGGCCGCGGCAGCTTGGTGGGGGATGGCCATCGTCTTGCATCACCGAAATGGCAGGAGGGTCGGAGGGGCGGCTCCCGTCTCCGCGGCCGTTCGGGCGGCGCGAGAGGCCGGATCAGCATGCACGCATCCGATATAGCGGGCTTGCCGGGCCGGTTGGCACGACTTGGGATGTCGTCCCGCGCAGATGTGATATCAATTTATGCAGGACATTATCGTCTGGCGCGGCCGGGCGAGGGCTGCGCCCGCTGAGCCCGCCGGCGTCCGGGAGATCGGAATTCCGGCGTTCGCGAGCATGCGGCTGCCGCGGCGGGCCGCTTGCGTAGCGGCCACGGGCGCTCCGGAGGGCCGGCCGCGACATCTCATGCTTTGGACGAAGGTCCATCCTCACGCGATCGTCTCGATTGGATTTTTATGTATATGAAAGACATTTGTGAGCGATCCATGCACCCCTCGGCCGTTCGCGCAGATCCTTTTGCCTCGGAACGTTCCCACTGACAACGTGACCATGCCTCGACGAGCAGTGCAAGAGGGCGGGGAGATGCGACGTTCCGCCAGTTCCATTTTTCGGTACCCAATGTCTTTCTGTAATTCAAAATGAAAAAATATTTCGATCTGCTGCACCTCAAGAAAAATATTGTGATTCAAATTCAGCACGTTTAGGTATCCGACCATTGGGCGAGGCATAAGTCTGAGGCGCCGGTCTGATGGATTGTGTGAAGCTGCTTCGCATCCGCAATTGAACATCGGACACTCGGGCCGACTGAGGCGCTCCTTCGCCGGATGCCGGGTGGCCGTTGGCCGCGTGCACTCGTCGTGGGATCGTTCCTGATATCGACGCTGCGATGCATGCGCGGGAGTGGTTCTATGCTCTTCGTGAGAACAAAGTCCTAATGCAAGACCCGAGCGATCGCGCCGCATGAACAACGCTGCAGATATTGGGATATGCAAGAGAGTTCTGCCTGTGGCTCCATCCTTTGCGCTGGACCGGACGAGCACTGCCGCCGGCTGTGTCAGCCGCTGCTCGATGCCTCGCTGGAGCCGCTGGGAAACCAGTCCGGGCCTGCCAAGCTGCTGTTCGGCGTCGTCGGCAGGCACAGGGCCGTCCAGATCCGCTCCGGCCCCGGCGTGATCCGCCGGCCGGCCGGAGGCTCCGCCCGGCTCGGCGACCACTATCTCGTCCTGGTGCCCTGGAGCGATTGCCTGCTGCTCATCGGGCAGCAACGCTGCGCTCTCGCGTCCGGCACCGTCGTCGCCATCGACGGCGACCGGGGTTTCGAGCTGCAGCTGGCCGGCGGCGGCGGCGGGCGTCATATGGTCGACTGGCTGCACATCGCGGCGCCCAGCCTGCCCGAGCTGCGCCGGATGACCGGCTGCATCGCCCTGGCCAGCGGCATGCTGGCGCGCTACGTCTCCAATCACGTGCGGCTGATCGTCAAAGGGGTGGGGACGGACGAGCCGCTCGCGGCGCGAATGCCGATCTTCGACTACATCCGCCGGGCGATCAGGGACTATGTGCAGCAGGCGGATGCGGCGGAGCCCGAGGCGCTGCGGCCGCTCCACCGGATCCAGCTCTTCATCGAGAGCCACGTGAAGCATCCGCTGCTGGGGGCCGACCTGATCGCGCGGGAATTCGGCATCTCGAAGCGGAAGCTCTACGCGCTCATCGGCGAAAGCGGCGCCTCGCTGCACGACATGATCATGGCCGCGCGGCTGGAGGCGGCGCATCGGGTCATCGAGGCCGGCGGACAGAAGATGGCCAGCGTGATCCGGGACCACGGCTTCACCAACGCGTCGACCTTCTACCGCAACTACAAGCGCCGCTTCGGCCGGACGCCCCGGGCCGGGTAGGGGGCGCCGGGATTTCCGGGCGCTCCGCCGGCAGCGCCCGTGCTGGCCCGCAGGAGCAGCCGGCTCGACAGCGTTGTCTTCAGTGGCGGGGCGCCACAGGCCCCGTCGGCGAGCTGCAGCATGATCGCCGCGCCGCGGGCGCCGATATCGTGGGTCGGCTGCGCCAGCGTCGTCAGGGGCGGATCGCAGAACGCGCCGATCGCGGCCCCGTCGAAGCCGACGACGGAGACGTCGCCGGGCACTGCGACGCCGTGCGACTGGACCGTGGCGATGAACGAGATCGCGGCATCGTCGGCGCAGCAGATCGCCGCGCTCGGGCGTCTCTTCATCTTCAGATACGCCTGCGCCGCCTCGACGCCGTTGCGCAGGCCCTCGTTGAAGCCGAGGCGGCCTCCGTGCCGGATCACGGCCGTTTCGGAGAGTCCCGCCGTCGCCAGGGCGTCGAGCAGGCCGGAGTAGCGCTCGATCTCGTGGTAGTTGCCGGCCTCGCCGGCGACATAGAGGAACGACCGGTGGCCGAGGGCGATCAGGTGAAGCGCGCCCTCCTGCATCGCTTCGCGGTCGTTGGTGATCACGCTCGGGATGCCGTCGGCGCTGCGATCCAGCAGCAGCGACACGACCGGGATCTCCGCGTCGATGAGGCACCGGCGGCCGTAGGACGGCAGGGGCGCCGCCCCCAGGACGACCACCCCGCGCACCGAGCCGTCGAAGGCCTGGCCGAGGATGTGCCGCTCGGCGGCCGCGGAGTCGCGGTTGGAGAAGATGAGGTCGAAGCCGTTCTCCGCCAGGGTGGCGGACAGGCTCTGCAACACCGCCGGAATGATCTGGGCGGTGCCGAAGACGATGCTCGGGCCCGGCAGGGCGGCCATGACGGTCCTGGATTTGCCGGCCCGCAGGCTGCGTGCCGCGGCGTTCGGGATATAGCCGAGCTGCTCGGCGGCTGCGGCAATGCGCCGCTGGGTCGCCTCGTTGACCCGGCCGGGAATGGCAAGGGCACGGCTGACCGTCGATGTGGCGACGCCCGCCAGCCGCGCGACATCGCTCATCAATGGCCCGGAACTCCGGCCCTCCTTGCGTCGCCCTGGCATGGCCCGTCCGCGCTCCCGTCCGCTCGTCTCATCCGTCAACAGATTGTCGCAAATGTGGTGGATTGCGGGGACGTCCTGATGTCTCGGCAGGCGGGAAGAAACATCTTGCAAACAATCCGACAATCACTATCGTCTGGCAAACGATTGCCAGTATCAACCAGAACGGGTGGAAGGATCCGTTCCGCGGTGCCGGCCAACCAGACCCCGATATGCAGGCGACGCTGCCTGCCAGGGGCGATGTCCCATCCACTGCCATTGACCGACCGATGCGCCGGCAAGCGTCCCATGTCACCCCCAGGCCAGACGACTCCGTTTCCGGATCGATCCTCTATGCTGATGCGGACGCCTTTGGCCGGCAGGTCTGCGAATCCGTGCTCGGCGCGACTTTCGTGCCCGATGGCGGGGAGTTCCGCGCCGCGATCCGGTTCAACGTGGTCGGCAGCAGCGGGGCGGCCCATCTGCGCATCACGCCCGGGGTGCTGACGCGCCGCGGTGGCTTGTGCGGCGTCTCGGGCGCGCATTTCCTCGTCCTGGTGCTGCGCGGCAACGGCCTGCTGACGGTCGGGCAGGCCGGGCGGCCGCTGTCGCCGAATTCGGTGGCCGTGATCAGCGGCGCCCAGGGCTTCAGCTTGGCGCTGTCGTCCGGGGAGGCCGGCAACTGCGAGCTGGATCTGCTCCAGGTGGCGGGGCTCGAGCCGCCGGCCCTGGCCAGGGAGTCCGGCGTCGTGGTGACGACCAACGCGTCCTTCGCGGATTACATCGTCGGCCTGGCCGAACTGGTGCAGCCGGAAGGCGGGGAGATCGGGCCGTGCCGGCGCGACATCCCGGTCTTCGACTATATCGGGGCCGCGATCCGCGACTACCTGGCGCAGGACGAGGCGGAGATGGGCCTGCACCGCGACCATGGGCTGTATCAAAGGATCAGGGCCTTCATCGCCCGGAACGTGAAGAACCCGGCCCTCGGCGCCGACCTCCTGGCCCGGGAGTTCGCGATCTCGAAGCGCAAGCTCTACAGCATCTTCTACGACAGCCGGGCGTCGCTGCACGAGACGGTGATGACCGCACGGCTCGAAGCCGCGCGGCGGGAAATCGAGGCCGGCGGGCAGAAGGTGGCAAGCGTGATCCTGGATCACGGCTTCTCCAACCCGTCGACCTTCTACCGCAACTACAAGCGCCATTTCGGCCGCGTGCCGCGTGCCTAGAGCGGGATGAATTGAGGTCGGGTCAGTCCATTCTGGACCCGGCTCATAGGATGTCGAGCGTCCTCGCGCGCTGCCTCTCCCGCGAGCGAGGCCTGTTCAGAACTCAGCCGTTTGACCCGGTCTATGCCTTTAATCCTCCCCCTCCCCTTGCGGGAGGGGGCAAGGGGGAGGGGGCTGCGCGCGTCCGCGCGCGTGGGGTGGTAAGTAGAGCTCGCCATTCGTGCCGCTCTGCGACGATCCGGGTCGGGGCGGGCCGAGAGAAAACCCTCCCCCAACCCCTCCGGCAAGGGGAGGGGGAGGATAAAAAGTCTATACGGGATGGATGGAGGGATTCTGAAAAGCTCCCGCAAGCGGGAGAGGCAACACCTCACCGGCTTTGACGCGATCAGGATAGCTCGATCTCGCCTAGACTCAATCCCGCTCTCGCCGCTCGCGCCCTCCCGCACAAGAGACCGTCCGCAGTATCGTTGGTCGCTGTATTCAAAAGATCTCTTCATACCGGATCACTGCGAAGCGCGAGTTTTCCGATAATTCGATATGACATTATTGCAAATTTAAATCATACAATAGGAATTGCAGATCACCGCAAATCGGAAGTAACGTTTGCTATAGGGTTTCTTGGTTCGGAATCGGATGCCTATGTTTAATGAAATGCAATTAATCCTTCTTCATTAATTCTGCAATTTTGATTCGGAAAATAGTAACATTACAAAGTAAAAATCTACGCATTGTATAGAGGTATTATATTATTGAAATAATTTGTTAGTAAAAAGAGTTCGATGTTTGTTTTGGCAAACGGTTGCTTGGGAAGCATATTCTGCGAATTCGGTTACTTTTTGCGCAGAAGATGATCAGCTGCAGAAGAGATGTTTCAATCGGCAGATTATCGGGAGGACAGCATGGATAGAACGGATTTCCACTTGTCGCGCCGCGATGTCATGGTGGCGGCCGCTGCGGCCGCCGCAGCAGCGGCCGTTCCGCTCCGGCCGGCTCGGGCCGCCGCGAAATACACCCGCCCCAACGTCACCAGCGCTGCCGGCCAGAAGATGCTGGCCATCTACGCCAGGGGCGTGGAGGCGATGCTGAAGCTGCCGCCGGACAACCCGCACAACTGGTTCCGCAACGCCTTCGTCCACTTCATGGACTGCCCGCACGGCAACTGGTGGTTCTATGTCTGGCACCGCGGCTATATCGGTTATTTCGAGCAGACCATCCGCACCGTGACCGGGGAGGCCAGCTTCGCCCTGCCCTATTGGGACTGGACCCAGCTGCCCCGGATCCCGAACGAGATGTTCGACGGCGCCCTGGCGCCGACGGGGATGGCCTTCGAGCCCTATACCGGCAACCTGGCGCTGTTCAGCGCATTGATGCAGCCGGCCCTGACGACATACTGGGGCACTCTGACGGCCGGCCAGCTCGATCAGCTGAAGAAGCGGGGGTACACGTCCCTCGACGGCATTTGGAACGACGTGATCGGCGGCGCCATGGTCGGCGATCCTCCCGAGCTGGTGGGCATCGCCGGGAACCAGGCCTTCACCAACACCTGTGGCGCCCGCTACCTGTCCCGCGACAACCCGGATCTGGACAAAGACACCGCCTACGACGTCTCGCCGCCGATGGTCCGCGGAGGATTGCATCCGCAGGAGTTCAACCGGGAGCAGGCCCAGCTCAGCTTCACCAGCGCCAAGACGACATCGCACAACGTCCCGCCGGCCGGCCGGCAGGTGTTCTCGATCCTCGAAGGGTTCCCGCACAACAAGGTGCACAACTATATCGGCGGCGTCGGCCCGCTCCAGCTCGGCCCCTACGGCGTCATGGCCAACAACCTGTCGCCGATCGACCCGATCTTCTTCCTGCACCACGGCAACATGGACCGGCTGTGGGACGTCTGGTCGCGGAAGCAGAAGGCCATGGGCTTTTCCGATCGTCCCTCTGCGGCGGACGCTCCGACCTTCTTCGCCGAGCCGTTCCTGTTCTTCATCGACGGCAGCGGCAAGCCAATCACCGACGGCAAGGCCGAGATGTATTTCGACATGGCCGTGTTCGACTACGACTACGAGCCGGGGTTCGGTGAGGATGTGATCCCGCAGACCGGCGCGACGGTCACGGCCGGCGCGCCGCAGGTGATCCAGGGCGCCGTCGCGGCCAATATCGGCAAGGTGGTGGTGCCGCTGGCCGCCGTCCGCAGCCATCTCGCCGCCGCGGCCGCCGAGCGGCCGCTGATCGTGGAGATCACGGTGGCGCGCCCGCCGGGGGTGGACGGAGCGCGCGAGTTCGACATCCTGGTCAACGCGCCCGAGGGCGTCACCGAGGTCTCGGCCGACAGCCCCTATTATGCCGGTACCTTCGCCCTGTTCGGCGCACCGATGCCGGGCATGCACCGGCATGGGGACCTGGCCTTTGCCGTGCCCCTGCCGAAGACGCTGCGCGCCTTCACGGAGCTGGGCGCGGCGACGGAGGCGACGCTGAACATCCGGGTGGTGCCGTCCGATGGACAGACCAAGAAAGCGCCCGTCGTGCTCAAGGCCGTCTCTGTGGCGGCGCAGTAAAGCGGCGCTGCGCTCCGCCGCCGCGGCACTGGGATTGCTCGCGATCCTGGTCCTCGGCGGCGGCAGCGCCGTGGCGCAGGAGCTGACGCTGGCCCTGCCGCGTCCGCTTCGGCCGGGCGAGATCGCCTGGCTCGAGGTGGAACTCGGCCCGGTCGGCCGGGGCCGGGAGGTGATCGTGGCGACCGCATCGGGCCAGACCATCGGCGTGATCTCGCCCTTCGCCATCCGCACCGGGCAGGACGCCGGGGTCTACACGCTGCCGTTGCCGGAAGACGTGATCGCGGATGGGCGCGTGACCGTCCGGGTCACCATCACCCAGCCCGGCGGGGCACCGCGCATTCCGACCGGGCAGGAAGTCCGGCACGTCGCGGTGGTCGTCAGCCCCTGATCGGCCGGCTACCCCCTGGGGGCGGAATTGTTGCGGTTTTGATCGTGCGAACATTTTTGGGAGGGAGATATGGCTGTCGATACCAAAATCCCGATTGGACGTCTTCTGCTGGCCGGCCTCGCCTGGGCCGCGTTCGGCGCGGTCCCGGCCGCGGCGCAGACCGCGGAGCGCTTGATCAGCAACCCCCGGGTCCTCGGCGAGGGGATCGCACCGCAGAGCCTGACGCCGACGGTCCGGGCGTTGCCGCATGAGAAGGTGCTGAACCTCAACATCGTCTACACGCCCGGTCAGCTGTACAACCCGGCGACGGGCCTCGAGGACCAGGTGTATCTGCGCAGCTACAACGGCACCGACGTCGATCCGGACACCCCATACGTCTCGCCGACGATCGATGCCGTGCCGGGCGACACGATCCGTGTCAACCTGGACAACCAGCTGCCGGCGGACCCGACCTGCGCGGGCGGTGACGGGCACAACGGGCCGCACTGCCTCAACGGCACGAACCTGCACACCCATGGGCTGTGGGTGAACCCGTCGGGCAATGGCGACAACGTGCTGCTGTCGATCAACCCCGGCGTCAAGTTCCAGTACGAATACAACATCCCGAGCGACCATCCGGCGGGGACGTTCTGGTACCACACCCATCGCCACGGCTCGACCGCGCTGCAGGTGTCGAGCGGCATGGCCGGGGCGCTGATCATCCGCGGCGACCGGGAGCCCACCCAGACCACCCAGGGCGATCTCGACACGCTGCTGGACGGCCTGCCGGACCGGGTGCTGGTGTTCCAGCAGATCCAGTACGCCTGCCGCAACCCGGACGGGTCGATCAAGCGAACCAATCCTCCGGATGACAAGACGTATCGCTGCGACCCCGGCGATATCGGCACCATCGAGAATTACGACGTGTTCTCGCCGGGGCAATGGCCCGAATCGGGGCGATACACCTCCATCAACGGTCTGGTCCTGCCGACCTTCGAGGCCAGGCAGGGTCAGCTTGAGCGCTGGCGGATGATCCATGGCGGCGTGCGCGACACGATCACGCTCAGGATCGTGAAGATGAAGCCGACGGCCCAACTCGCCGCGACCTTCAGCCAGGCGCAGGCCCAGGCCTTCATCCAGGACTCCTGCAGCGATTCGGGCATCACCCGTTATCGGGTCGCGGCGGACGGGCTGACCATGGCGCAGGCGCAGGGCTCGAACGTCACGGTCTTCCAGCCCGGCTACCGCTGGGATGAGGTGGTGGTCTTCCCGGAGGCGGGCCGCTACTGCCTGATCGACTCATCCTCTCCGTCGGCGGGGTCGGTCAACGGCGATAACCCCAACCCGTCGTTGCTCGGCTTCGTGGATGTCGCACCGGGCACGCCGGTCGGGAATCTGAACAGCTATGTCATGAACGCCCTGGTGACCCAGGCCGAAGCCAAGATGCCCGCCGATATCGCACCGGTGGTGGTCGCCGACCTCAAGGCCGGCCTCAAGCTGTCCAAATTCGTCCCCCATCCGGACATCGCGGACAGCGAGGTGACCGGCCAGCAGGAGCTGACCTTCTTCATCCGCGTGCCGCCCAACCCCAACCCCGAGCAGAAGCCGACCTTGTTCGAGGTGAGCAACACCTTGAACGAGGACGATGCCGAGCCCTACGACCCGACCCGGCTGGACCGCCCGCTCAAGCTCGGCGGTGTGGACGAGTGGACGCTGCAGTCCCATTTCGTCAGCCACCCGTTCCACATCCATGTCAATCCCTTCCAGGTCGTCTCGATCCTCGATCCGAAGGGCCGGGATGTGAGCGTGTTGGGAGCCCTCGATGACGATGGCGGCCAGCCAGGGGTGGCCGACCCCCAGTATCCGGGCCTGAAGGGTGTCTGGAAGGACACGCTCTGGATCAAAGGCCTGAGGCCTCCTGCCGATGGCGGCCTCTATACGATCAAGATCCGGACCCGCTATCAGCGCTATATCGGCGAGTTCGTGCTGCATTGCCACATCCTCGACCACGAGGATAACGGCATGATGCAGAACGTCGCGATCGTGCTGCCGGACGGGAATATCGCGGAGGCGGCCGCGGGGGCGTCGCCGCTCCAGCTCCAGAGCCATGAGATGCATCCGAAGCCCTGAGCCGGGCCGGGCCGCCCGGATCCTCCCGCGGGACCCGGGCGGCTTCATTCCGCTGTAAACACCTTGTTCAGTTGTATTATCTGACGTCTTAGTTCATGATATGTTCCATGAACAAGACGCAGGCCGATTCAGCGACGGAGACCCCGCCCAATCCCCAGGAGGAACGGGCGGCGGATCTGTGCGTGCTGTCGGAGCTGGTCGAGATCCAGATGTCGATCGCCCAGGCGACGCAGCAGGAGGCGCTGCAGGCGCCGCAGCCCGGCGTGGATTATGGCCAGCGGATCGCCACCATCGCGCGTTCCGTGCGGCTGACCCTGCTGCTGAAGGGCAAGCTGTCCCAGCAGGCCAAGGAGAAGCGCAAGGCCGCGGCGCAGCGCGAGGCGGCGCAGGAGGACTGGCACGCGCTGCGGGTGAAGCTGGCGATGACGTCGGCGGTCTATGCGGTGTCCAAGGACGGCGACGAAACCGACCGGCGCTGCGCCGAGATGGCCGAGCAGCTGGAACGGCCGGAGGTGGCGGAGCTGATCGAGGCCAGCCGGGCGGAGGTCGTGGTGGCGGCCTTGTGCCGGCGCTGGGGCTACCCGGTGCAGGCGGAGCGCTGGCTCGAGATGGCCGATGCGGCGATGGAGGATCTGGGCTTCCTGCCGGACGAGGACGGCGAGGACGATCCGCCCGAGGACTCACCCAAGCCCGGCCCGGCCGCTGCCGGCCGGCGCAAGCCCAAGCCGCCGGACACGGGGTGAGTTGCCGGCGCGTCGCACTCACCCATCCACCACTTTCAACCTTCACGCGAACGCAGCCTTCCACACTCCCCCTCCTCTTGCGGGAGGGGGGGTGGGGGAGGGGTCTGCGCGCGTCCGCGCGCGAATGCGCAGAGGACAGGCCGATGACCCGACCCGGCCTCGATCCACTCCGCTCAGCCGCCCGGGAACAGCTTGGTCTGCTCCGCGTCCCAGGCCACATGCACGGCGTCGCCGAAGCCGAACTCCGCGTCGCCGGCCTCGGCCAGCGGGCTGCGCACCGCCAGCTCCTGGTTCCACGGCGTCCGCACCGTGTAGTGCATGGTGTCGCCGAGGAAGGTCCGGTCGACCACCACCCCCGGCAGCCCGGCCCGGCCTGGGGCGCCGGCCGAGCGTTCCAGCCGCATCCGCTCCGGCCGCACCATCAGCATCGCCTCGCCGCCGCCGGCCTCCAGCCCCTGCAGCGGCACGCCCTCGATCCGCGACCCGTCCGGGCACACGATGATCGCCCGGCCGCCGCCGCTGGCGGCGATCCGGCCCGGCAGGAAGTTGGAGTTGCCGATGAAGCCGGCGGCGAAGCGCGTGCGCGAGGAATCGTAGAGGTCGCGGCCGCTGCCGACCTGCTCGATCCGGCCGTGGTTGAACAGGGCGATCCGGTCGGACAGGCGCAGCGCCTCCTCCTGGTCGTGGGTGACATAGAGGATGGTCACCCCGGTCTCGCGGTGGATGCGGCGGATCTCGACCTGGATCTCCTCGCGCAGGGTCTTGTCCAGCGCCGACAGCGGCTCGTCCATCAGCAGCACCGGCGGGTCGTAGGCCAGCGCCCGCGCCAGGGCGACGCGCTGCTGCTGGCCGCCGGACAGCTTCGCCGGCAGCCGGTCGCGATACGGCTCCAGCCGCACCAGCTCCAGCATCGCCTTGACCTTGGCCTGGATTTCGGCCTCCGGCCGGCGGCGGACGCGCAGCGGGAAGGCCACGTTCTCCGCCACCGTGAGATGCGGGAACAGGGTGTAGCGCTGGAACACCATGCCGATGTTGCGCCGGTGCGACGGCACCGTCAGCAGCGAGCGGCCGTCCAGCAGCACGTCGCCGGCGCTCGGCTCCAGCAGGCCGGCGATGACGTAGAGCGTGGTGCTCTTGCCCGAGCCGGAGGGGCCGAGGAAGGTGACGAACTCGCCGCGGGCGATGTCGAGCGAGACCGCCTCGACCGCCACCGCATCGCCATAGGCCTTGCGGATGCCGCGGATGCTGAGGAAGGGCGAGGTCATGGCTCTTTGCTCCTGCGGAACAGCGCCGCCAGCAGCATCAGGGCGGCGGTAAAGGCGACCAGCAGCGCCGAGGCGGCGGCGATCACCGGCGACAGGTCCTGGCGCAACGCGCCCCAGACCCGCACCGGCAGGGTCTGGAGATCCGGGCTGGCCATGAAGATCGCCAGCACCACCTCGTCCCAGGAGGCGAGGAAGGAGAAGATCGCGGCGGCGAACAGTCCGAGGCGGATGCCGGGCAGGGTGACGCGCAGCCGTGCCTCCCACGGGCTGGCGCCGCACAGCACCGCCGCGTCCTCGATCGCCTTGTCGAAACGCTCCAGCGCGTTGCCGATGGACAGCACGGCGAAGGGCAGGGCGATCACCAGATGGGCGATGACGAAGCCGGCCAGCGTGCCGTTCAGATGCAGCCGCAGGAACAGGGCATAGAGCGCGACCGCCAGCACCACCACCGGCAGCACCATCGGCGTCAGGAACAGGGCGCGCATCAGCTCGCGGCCGCGGAACCGGCCGCGCACCAGCCCGAAGGCGGCCAGCAGGCCCAGCAGCACCGACAGCACCGTGACGATCGACGCGACCTTGAGGCTGGCCAGGACGGCGTCGAGCCAGCCCGGATCGGCGAAGAGCTCGCGGTACCAGCGCAGCGTCCAGCCAGGTGGCGGGAACTGCAGCCATTGCGACGACCCGAAGGACAGCGCCACGATCAAGAGGATCGGCAGCAGCAGGAACAGCGCCACCGCCAGGCTGATGCCGCCGAGCAGCCAGCGCAGGGCGCCGAGGCGGTCGTAGTTGAGCAGCATCGCGCGCCTCCTACCCGGCGGTCCGGCCGAAGCCGAACCAGCGGATCTGCACGGCGTAGAGGGCGAGGGTGACGACGAGCAGCACCAGCGCCGCGGCGCCAGCCAGGCCCCAGTTCAGCAGCGACTGGACCAGCTGGGCGATCAGCTCGGCCAGCATCATGTTCGAGGTGCCGCCCAGCAGCGACGGCGTCACGAAATAGCCCAGCGACATGACGAAGACCATCAGCGCGCCGGCGGCCATGCCGGGCGCCACCAGCGGCAGGAACACCCGCCGCAGCGACTGGCCGCGGCTGGCGCCGCACAGCGCCGCCGCCTGGAAGATCGCCGGGTCGATGGTCCGGATCGCGGCGTGCAACGGCAGGATCATGAAGGGCAGCATGATGTAGGTCATGCCGATGGTGACCCCGACCAGGTTGTTGGTCAGCGCCAGCGGCTCGGAGATGATCCCCAGCTCGATCAGCGTCCGGTTGATCAGCCCGGTGCGCTGCAGCAGCACCATCCAGGCATAGGTGCGGGCCAGCAGGTTGGTCCACATCGACAGCACGACGATGCCGAACAGCAGCGCCGACCAGCGGCGCGGCGCGATCGCCAGGAACCAGGCCACCGGGAAGCCCAGCGCCAGGGTGACCGCGGTGACCAGCCCGGCGACGGTGAAGGTGTTCAGGAACACCTTCAGATAGGTGGTCGACCCGAAGAACTCGGCATAGTTGCCGAGGCCCGGCTGCGGCTCCAGCACGCTGCGCAGCAGCAGCGCCAGCACCGGCAGCACGAAGAACAGCAGCAGCAGGCCGAGCCCGGGCAGCACCAGGCCGAACCCGGCCATGGGGCGCCGGATCCGCGGTGGGATCGGGATCGTGGTGTCGGATCGGGCCATGACCATCGCCCTGCCTCCCCGGCTCATGGGCGGCGCGGCGACCCCGCCGCGCCGCGGTCGGTCACTGCGTCTGCCAGGCGTACCAGCGCTTGGCGATGGCATCGCGGTTGGCGGCCCAATAGGCCATGTCGAGATTGATCTGGCCGGCGGCGTGCTGGTCCGGCAGGGTCGCGACGGTGGTGGCGTCCATCAGGTCCTTCGACTTCAGGTTGACCGGCGCATAGGCCGTCTCCGCCGCCATGTCCGCCTGCCCCTTGGCGCTGGTGGCCTGCGCCAGGAACTTCATCGCCGCATCCTTGTTCGGCGCGCCCTTCGGCACCACCAGCATGTCGGCGGCCGTGAGGTTCTGGTCCCAGGACACGCCGACCTTGGTGCCGGACTGCTCGAGCGCGTGCAGCCTTCCGTTCCAGAACATGCCGAGCGCGGCCTCGCCCGAGGCCAGCAGCTGCTGCGACTGGGCGCCGCCGCCCCACCAGACGATGTCGCCCTTGATGGTGTCGAGCTTGCGGAAGGCACGGTCGAGGTCGAGCGGGTACAGCTTGTCCGGCGCCACCCCGTCGGCCAGCAGCGCGATCTCCAGCACGCCCGGCGCCGACCACTTGTAGAAGGTGCGCTTGCCGGGGAAGGCCGTGGTGTCGAACAGGTCGGCCCAGCCCTTCGGCGCCTTGTCCCCCAGCACGTCCGGGTTGTAGCCCAGCACGAAGGAGTAATAGAAGCTGCCGACGGCGTGGTCGGTGACGAAGCGCGGGTCGATCTCGTCGCGCTTGACCACCGAGAAGTCGAGCGGCTCGACCAGCCCGTCCTGGGCGGCCTTGACCGCGAAGTCGTATTCGACGTCGACCACATCCCAGGCGACGTTGCCGCTCTCCACCATGGCCTTGAACTTGCCGTAGTCGGTCGGCCCGTCCTGCTGCACCTTGATGCCGGTGGCGGCGGTGAAGGGCTCGGCCCAGGCCGCCTTCTGGGCGTCCTGGGTGGTGCCGCCCCAGCTGGTGAACACCATGCTCTGCGCCTGCGCGTTCGCGGCGCCCAGGGCCAAGCCCAGGACAATGCCGGCCGCGAGGGTTTTCAGCGTCTTCATTCATGCCTCCCGTTGTTGATTGAACCTGTTACGCGTCCGGCCGCCTCCGGCTCATGGGCGGCGGCGAGAACGGCGCCGCCTTCAGGATCTTGCTGTCCATGGTCTCGATCAGGGCCTGGATCTTCGGCAGGAACTCCTGCCACCGGGCATCCGCCGCCAGCGCCGTACGGCGCCGCTCGCGGTCGGCGAGATCGTCGAAGGCCCAGAGGTGGACGATCTCGTTCAGCGGCCCGATCTCGGTGGCGAAATAGCCGACCAGCGTGCCGAGATGCGGGCGCTGGATGGCGATGCCCTCCTCCGTGACCAGCCGCAGGTAGCGCGGCACGGTGCCGGTCTTCAGCCGATAGGTGCGCAGCTCGTAGATCATGGGTCCTCAGCGCATCACGAACGGGTCGGGGATCGGATCGTCCGAGGTCCGGATCCAGACCGATTTGGTGCGGGTGTATTCGCGCATCGACTCCTGCCCGCCCTCGCGGCCGAGCCCGCTCAGGCCGTAGCCGCCGAAGGGCGCCATCGGCGAGATCGCCCGGTAGGTGTTGACCCAGACCACGCCGGCCCGGATGCGCCGGACCAGCCGGTGGGCGCGGGCCAGGTCGCGGGTGAAGACGCCGGAGGCGAGGCCGAACTCGGTGTCGTTGGCGGCCGCGACCGCCTCTTCCTCGCCGTCGAAGGACAAGACGCTCAGCACCGGGCCGAACAGCTCCTCGCGCACGCTGGGCACCGCCTGGCTGTCGCAGTCGAGGATGGTCGGCGGGTAGTAGAAGCCGGCCCCGTCCCGCGGGCGGCCGCCGGCCACCAGCCGGGCGCCGGCGGTGAGGCTGCGCCCGACCACCTCGACGATGCGGTCGCGCTGGCGCCGGGTGGCCAGCGGCCCCATCTCGGTCGCCGGGTCCTGCGGGTCGCCGATGCGGATCGCGGCGGCCTTGCGCGCCAGGATCCCGAGCAGCTGGTCGCGGATGCCGCGCTCGACCAGCAGGCGCGAACCGGCGACGCAGCTCTGGCCGCTGGCGGCGAAGATGCCGGCGATCACGGCATTGGCGGCGCTGTCGAGATCGGCGTCGGCGAACACCAGCACCGGCGACTTGCCGCCCAGCTCCAGCGTCGTGTGGGCCAGGTTCTCGGCGCTGTTGCGGACCACGTGGCGGGCCGTCGCCGGGCCGCCGGTGAAGGCGACGCGGGCGACCAGCGGATGGCTGGTCAGCACCCGGCCGCACTCCTCGCCGAAGCCGGTGAGGATGTTGACCACGCCCTTGGGGAAGCCGGCCCGATCGACCAGCCGCGCGAATTCCAGCAGCGGGGCGGGGCCGTCCTCCGACGCCTTCAGCACCACTGTGCAGCCGGCGGCGAGCGCCGGCCCGAGCTTCACCGCCGACAGGAACAGCTGCGAGTTCCAGGGCACGATCGCGGCGACGACGCCGATCGGCTCGCGCCGCAGCGTGACCTCCATGTCCGGCTTGTCGATCGGCAGATGCGCGCCTTCGATCTTGTCGGCCAGGCCGCCGAAATAGCGGTAGTACTCGGCGACATAGCCGATCTGGGCCCGGGTCTCGCGGATGATCTTGCCGGTGTCGCGGGTCTCGATCGCGGCGAGGTGCGGCGCCTCCTCGGCCACCAGGTCGCCCAGCCGGTGCAGCAGCTTGCCGCGCTGCGTCGCCGTCATCCGCGACCAGTCGGACTCCAGGAAGGCGCGATGCGCCGCCCGCACCGCGCGGTCGACATCCGCGGCATCGGCCGCGGGCATCAGCGCCCAGGCCTCGCCGGTCGCGGGATCGGTGCTCTCGAAGGTCGCGGCGCCGTCCGCGAAGGCGCCGTCGATATAGTGCTGGTACCGGGGCAGGGACATCGGACCCTCTCGCTTCCGCCTCAGGTGAAGGCGGGCATCACCTTGTCGATGAACAGCTCCAGCGACCGCTTCTTGCGCTCGAAGGACAGGCCGCTGTCGATCCACAGGCTGTACTGGTCGTAGCCCAGCGCCTCATAGGCCTTCAGCCGGGCGATCACGTCGTCGGGCTCGCCGATCACCAGGTTCCGGCGCATCAGCTCGGGCGCGTATTGCGGCATCGCCGCCATCTCCGCCTCGCTCAGCGGCTCCAGGAAGCCCTGGCGGATCGGCCGCTCGTTCTTGAACCAGGCGCCGAAGGTGCAATAGAACCGGCTCAGCTCGCGCGCCGTCTCCGCCACCTCGGCCTCCGAGGCGCAGACGAAGCTGTGCATCAGCAGCATGATCTGCGGCCGCGGCCGCTCCGGATGGGCGGCGCAGGCGGTGTTGAAGCGGTCCATCAGGCTGGCGACCTCGGCGTCGCCCGAAGCCAGCGGCGTGACCTGGACGTTGCAGCCATTGGTGACCGCGAATTCATGCGAGTTCGGGTCCCGCGCCGCGACCCAGATCGGCGGGTGCGGCTCCTGCACCGGGCGGGGCACGCAGGTCGTCGCCGGGAAGGACCAGAACTCGCCCTGATGGGCATAGTCGCCCTGCCACAGCTGCTGCACCGCCGGGATCAGCTCGCGCAGGCGCTGCCCGGCGCCCCAGGCGTCCAGCCCCGGCAGCAGCCGCTCATATTCGAAGGAATAGGCGCCGCGGGCGATGCCGATATCGAGCCGGCCGCGGCTGGCGACATCGGTCAGCGCCGCCTCGCCGGCCAGCTTGATCGGGTGCCAGAACGGTGCGATCACGGTGCCGGTGCCGAGGCGGATCCGTTCGGTCTTCGCCGCCAGATAAGCCAGGTTGATGAAGGGGTTCGGCGCGATCGTGAACTCCATGCCGTGGTGTTCGCCGACCCAGGCCGCCTCGAAGCCGCCGTGCTGCGCCAGCTGCACCAGCTCGGTCAGCTGGTCGAACAGCTCGGTGTGGGACGGGCCCGGGGCCAGCCGCTCCATATGGACGAAGAGGGAGAATTTCATCGCAATCCAGCCTCGTTCTGGGCTTGCAGGGCGCGGACGGTGCCGGCCGCGGCGTCGCCGACATAGATGCCGAAACTGTCCTCGCTGCGCTCCTTGACGAAGCGCTGCAGCATCGACCGCACGGCGTCGTCGGCCAGGCGCGGCCAGGGGATGTCATCGAGCGGGATCAGTCGCAGCGCCGGGTCTTGCGGCAAGCCGCCGGCCAGGGTGCCGCGGTAGTAGATCGACACGGTGCCGCGTGGGGCGTCCTCGAACACGGCGAACAGGAAGCTCAAGCGCGCGTCCAGGCCATGCCGGGCCAGCACACCCTTCAGGCTGCGCGGGTCGGCCGCCGGGTCGAGGCCCACGCCGACGGGCAGGTCGAGCCGGCCGTCGCCGCCCTCCAGCAGCAGCACCGCGCCGTCCCGCTCCAGGATCGCGCCGACCCGGGTGCGGCGGTCGGCGGCGGCCAGCGCCTCCTGCGACAGGCCGAAGGCGAGATAGGCGCCGCGGCAATAGGCGAGGGGGGTGGCCGGGGACTGGCCGAAGCCGGCGACCCGGCCGATCAGCACCAGATGGTCGCCGGCATCGACGACCTGATGCGTGGTGCAGTCGAACCAGGCCGTCGCCCCGGCGATCAGCGGGCTGCCGGCCGGCCCGGTCGACCAGGCGGTCTCGGCGAATTTGTCGGGGCTCTTGGAGGCGAACAGGCCGGAGACCTGCTGCTGGTGCTCGGCCAGGATGTTCACCGCGAAATGGCCGCTGCCCTCGAACACCGGGCAGCTCGCCGCGGTCTTGGCGATGCAGATCAGGACCAGCGGCGGGTCGAGCGACACCGAGGTGAAGGAGTTGGCGGTGAAGCCGCGCGGCCCGCCGCCGGGCTCGACCGTGGTCACCACGGTGACGCCGGTGACGAAGCTGCCCAGCGCCTTGCGGAACTCTCGTGGATCGAAGGTGGTCATGGCACCTCCTCGACAAAGGCCCGCAGCTTGGCATTCACCAGCGCCGGGGCGGTGAGGCTCATCATGTGGCGTTCGCCCGGCAGGATCTCGGCCCGCCCCCGGGGCACGGCGGCGGCCATGGCGCGGGACATCTCCGGGCTCGAATTCGGGTCCTCTGCGCCGGTCAGGAACAGGGCCGGCACGGCCAAGCCCCCCAGCCGGTCGGCATGGGCCGCGTCCGAGCTGGCGAACAGGCGGTAGGTGCGGGCGTAGCCGACCGGGTCGGCCGATTCCAGGAAGGCGCGCGTCTGGCCCGCCACCTCGGCCAGCGCCGCCGGCACCGGGTCGCCGAACCAGCGGGCGATGGTGCCGTCGACGGCGCCGCCCGGCCCCTCCGCCTCGATCCGGCGGGCGCGGTCCAGCACCGCCTCGCGCTGCGCCGGGGTGCGGCGGTACACGGCGTTCAGCGCGGCCACGCCGGCGGTCCGGTCCGGGTGGTTCAGCGCGAATTCCAGCGCCACCAGCGCACCCATGGAATGGCCGACGATGACGGCGTGGTAAAGCTCGAGCGTGTCCATCAGCGACCGCAGCTGGTCGCTGTAGTCCTTCAGGTCCGGCCGCTCCGGCGGCAGGGCGCTGCCGCCATGGCCGAGCATGTCGTAGGCGACGGCGGTGTGGGTGGCGGCGAAGGCCTCGATCTGCGGCGCCCAGACCGCCGATGCCATGCCGACGCCATGGATGAAGACGATCGGGCGGCCCGTGCCGGCCTTGCGCCAGCGCGTCTCCCCGGTGGCGAGGGCGGCCTCAGGCATCGGTGCCGCCGAGGTCGCGCAGGTCCTGGTAGCGGTCGCCGATGCGGTGGTGCGGCCGGCCGCCGATCGAGGCGCCGAGCGCGACCACGATCTCGTCCGGCGCCGGCGCATCGACGATCGAGAATTGCACGGTCAGGTAGTGCGAGCGCCGGCCCTCGTCGTTCTTGTCCATCAGCGGGATGGTGACCGGGGTGGCCGGGCCGCCGCGCAGATTGGTGAAGGACAGGTAGCTCTTGGCGCCCACGGCGCGGCGATAATGGTTGCCGAAGCGCAGGGTGTGGATCAGCGCCGAGGCGTGCTCGATCTCGCCCGACGTGCCGACGATGGCGGCCTTGCCATAGGCCTCGACCGCCTCGCCGGATCCCGCCACCCGCAGGATCTCGGCCGTGAGCATCTCGCCCAGCACCGGGGCCTGGTCGTGGATCTCCGGCTTCAGGTCCTCGACAAAGCCGCGACCGGCCCAGGGGTTGGTCAGCACCGCCGCGGCGGCGAACAGCTTCAGCGGCCGCGGCGCCGTCCGGCCGCCTTCGATCCGGGTGTCCTCGACATAGGTCACGAGCTTGCGCAGCACCAGCGTCATTCCTTGCCCCTGTGTCCCGAGCGCTCCGTCCAGGCGCTATGTCATCTTCTCGTAAGATGGTATACCATCGGACAATCGAGTCAATGGCCAGAATTCTCCTCCGGCATCCGGGCCGGGATCGGTCTGGTGGCGGATGCCGCGATGGGCTAGGAGGGACGGGCCGGGAGAAAGCGATGAACGACGAGGACACGCTGCTGAAGGTCGACCGCAGCGCGCGGACCCTGCGGGAGTTGGCGCTGGAGAAGCTGCGCGAGGCGATCCTGGGGCTGCGCTTCCAGCCGGGCGACCGGCTGGTCGAGCGGGACCTGTGCGACCAGCTTGGCGTCAGCCGGTCGATCGTGCGCGAGGTGCTGCGCCATCTCGAGGCCGAGGGGCTGGTCGAGAACGTGCCCTATCGCGGCCCGATCGTGGTGCGGCCGACGCCGGAGCAGGCGAAGGAGATCTACGAGATCCGCGCCATGCTCGAGGCGCTGGCGGCCAAGACCTGCGCCGAGACGGCGCCGCAAGAGATCGCGGCCAAGCTGCAGGCGGCGATGGGCCGGATCGAGCAGGCCTATGCCCAGAAGGCGCCGACCGCTGTGCTGGCGGCGACCCATGACTTCTACAAGATCTTGTTCCAGGGCAGCGGCAAGAGCGTGGCTTGGACCATCGTCAACTCGCTGAACGCCCGCATCTCCCATCTGCGGGCAATGACGATCTCGACCGCCGGTCGCTCCGACGAGGGCCCGGCCGAGATGCGGCGGATCGTCGAGGCGATCGGGCGGGGGGATGGGACGGCCGCCGCCCAGGCCTGCCTCGACCATGTCGGCCACGCCTCCGCGATCGCGCAGAGGCTGCTGTCACAGGATCAGCAGGCTCAATCCTGAGACGGTGAGAGCCGCCCGGCTCTCACCAGCGCACCATCCCGCCGTCGACATTCAGGGTCTGACCGGTGATCCAGCGCGCCTCGTCGGAGGCGAGGAAGGCGATTGCCGGGGCGATGTCGCGCGGCTGGCCCTGGCCGGGGATGGCCTGCAGCATCTCGACGAAGCCGAAGGCCTGGGCGTGGGGGCTGGCCATGACGCCGTCCGACGCCGTTAGCCCCGGTGTCACCGCGTTCACGGTGATGCCGTGCTTGCCCAGCTCGGTCGCCAGCGCCCGGGTGAAGCCGAACACGCCGCCCTTGGCCGCGACATAGGCCGCCATGTTCGGCGTGCCGGCGAAGATCGTGTTGGAGCAGATGTTGATGATGCGGCCCTGGCGGCCGTCGCGCCGCATCAGGTCCGACGACGCCCGCGACATCAGGAACACGCCGGTCAGGTTGACCGCGACGATCTTGTTCCAATGCGCCAGGTCGACCTCATCCCAGGCGATGAAGGGCACGATCGCGGCGTTGTTGACCAGGATGTCGACGCCGCCGGCCCGCGCCGCGACGGTCTCGTGCAGCGATGCCACCGCGGCCGGGTCCGAGACGTCGCAGGCGACGGCGAAGCTGTCGTTCCCCAGCCCCGCGGCCACGGCTGCGGCGCCGTCGGCGTTGATGTCGGCGACGACGACGCGGGCGCCATCCGCCGCCAGCCGCTCCGCGATCGCCCGGCCGATGCCCTGCGCCGCCCCGGTCACGATCGCGACCTTGCCCGAAAGATCCGAAGCCATGTCCCTGCTCCCCTTTGTTGGTTGGTGATTCAGCCGGCGTCGATGGCTTCCATGGCGGCCGCCACGCCGCGGCCGATATCGACCTTGTGGCCAAGTGCGCCCAGCGCTCCGCCGAGCGCGCTGATCGCGACCACGGCGTAGAGCGGCTGGGCGGTCGGTCCCATATGGCCGATGCGCACCAGCTTCCCCAGGGTCTCGCCGCGGCCGGAGGAGAAGGCGACGCCGTAGCGCTCGCGCGCCGCCCGTCGCAGCGCCTCGTCGGCCACGCCGTCGGGCACCCGGACCGCCGTGGTGGTGGGCGAGGCGATGCCCTCGCGCGCCGGCCACAGCGCCAGCCCCATCGCCTGCAGCCCGGCCCGGCAGGCCCGCGCGGTCAGCGCGTGGCGAGCCCACACCGCCTCCGGCCCCTCCGCCAGATACTGGTCCAGTGCCGCGTCCAGGCCGTTGACCTCGGCGACCGAGGGGGTGAAGGGGAAGGGCCGGTCGCGCCTCCAGGCATGCTCCCAGTCCAGGATGCTGAGCATCGAGGCGCGGGGCGCGTCGGGGTTGGCCTTCATCTTGGCCCAGGCGCGGTCGCTGACGCCGAGCAGGCTCAGGCCCGGCGCGCCGCCCAGGCACTTGTTCGGGCCGGTGACGAAGATGTCGGCGCGGCAAGCCTCGGGATGCACGTCCATGCCGCCGAAGGACGACACCGCGTCGACGATCAGATACGCCCCGTGCTCCGCCACGATGCGGCCGATCGCGTCCACCGGATTGATGGTGCCGGACGGCGTGTCGTGGTGGCAGAGCGAGACGATGCGGATGTCGGGCCGCCCCTGCAGCATGCGGGCGACGGATTCCGGATCGATCGCCTCGTTGTACGGCACCTCGATCTCGACCAGCTCGGCGCAGTACCGCTTGGCCCAGAAGCCGAAGCCCTTGCCATAGACGCCGGAGGCGAGGTTCAGCACCACGTCGCCGCGGGCGATCAGCGAGGCGGCCGCGGCCTCCAGCCCCAGCACCGGCTCGCCATGCAGGATCACCGGCGGGGTCGACAGGCGCATCACCGTCCGGGCCTTCTCGACCACCTGCTCGTAGAAGGCCTGGAACACCGGGTCGTAGTCGTAATGGATGGTGCGCGACAGCCCGCGCAGCACCGCCGGATAGGCGTCGACCGGTCCGGAGGTCAGGGTGAAGACGGGTTCGCGGATTTTCGGGTCGGGCATGGTCGTGGACCTCAGCCGTAGAATTTCGGACCGGTCTGGTAGTTCGGGAAGTTCTGCGGATCGTGCGAGAACATCAGCTCCGCCTGCCGGTCCTCCACCAGCTTGGCCAGGCGGCGCATCGAGGCGACGCCCGCGACCGGGTCGATGTGGAACGACGCCTGGCACAAAGTCTCCAGGCTCTTCTGGGTGTAGGCGGCGTCGATCGTGAACAGGATCGGCCGCCGGGTCTGGAACTCGACCAGCAGGCTGTAATGGCCGATGGCGTGGCCCGGCGTGAACAGCAGGTGCACGCCCTTGGCCAGCTCGACATCGCCCGCGACCGTCTCGAAGCGGGAATTGGCGTCGGTGGTGCCGGCCAGCAGCTGCTCGCTCTTGCCGCGCGCGGCGGCGGCTTCGGCCGAGAAGCTAAGGTCGGAATAGCCCAGTACCTCGAAGGGCTGCGGCGTCGCCGCCTGGGCGATCTCGTCCCGGTGGCACAGCTTCTTCGCATGCGGGAAATATTTGTTGCCGCCGACATGGTCGAAGTGGAAGTGCGAGTTGACGACGGTGCCGACATCCTTCGGCTCCAGCCCCAAGAGGCCGAGCGCGCCGGGGATGGTCTGCTCCTTCGTCTGCTGCGGCTTCTCGAAGGGCAGCACCTTCATCACATGGTCGTGGTCGAAGCCGCTGTCGATCAGGAAGCGGCCCTCGGCATGCTCGACCAGGATCGAATAGACCGGGAAGCGGATCTCGCCGCCAGGCCCGCGGTTCCAGAAGACGTGATAGCCGTCGAGGACGAGCGAGCCGCCGTCGAGCAGGTAGACCTTGGTGTCAGTCATGGGTTCCTCCGGAAGAGTCTCAGCGGGCACCTCGGACATAGGGCAGGCCCAGCGCCGCGGGCAGGCTGGCGCGCCGCCCGAACAGCACCAGCACCGCCATCACCGCGGCGAAGGGCAGCATCTGGATCACGTCGGTCGGCACGTCGACGCCGGCGACCTGCAGCGCCGTGGTCAGCGACAGGCAGGCGCCGAACAAGAGGGCGCCGAGCAGCACCCAGACCGGCCGGCCGCGCGCCAGCATCGCCAGCACGATGCCGATGAAGCCGGCGCCGTTGGTCATGAACGGGATGAACAGGCCGGCTCCGATATTGGCCAGGAAGGCGCCGCCGATGCCGGCCAGGGCGCCGGTCGCCAACACCGCGGCGGTGCGGATGCCGATCACGTCGACCCCGGCGGCATCCAGCGCCGCCGGCTTGTCCCCGGCCGCCTGCAGGTCGAGGCCGAGAGCGGTGCGCCGGAACACCCAGGCCAGGACGAAGGCCAGCGCGACGGCGAGATAGACCACCGGGTGGCGGTCGAACAGCGCCGGGCCGATCACCGGAATCGCGGACAGCAGCGGGATCGGCAGGGTGCCCGCCCCCTCCAGTCGCGGATAGCTCTGGGCGAACTGGAAATAGTGGAGCAGGGCAGTCATGCCTTCGGCGCCCAGGGTCAGGGCGATGCCGATGACGATCTGGTTGAGGCCGAGCCGGACGCAGAGCAGCGCCATCAGCAGGGCCACCAGCAGCCCGCCGCCAGCGCCGCCGAGGAAGCCGAGCCAGATCGACCCGCTGGAATAGGCGACCAGGAAGCCGAGATAGGCGCCGGCCAGCATCATGCCCTCGATGCCGACATTCAGCACGCCGGCCTTCTCCGAGATCTGCTCGCCCAGCCCGGCCAGCAGCAGCGGCACGCCGGCGGTGATGGCGCCGAGCACCAGCGAGGTCAGGAAGGCCTGGGTCAAGAGCCCGTCCATGCTCAGGCCCTCATCCGCTCGCGGCGCCGGTGGTCGACATATTCGACCAGCGCCAGGACGATCAGCAGGATCGCCATCACCACCAGGGTGAAGTAGTGCGGCACGCCCAGCCGCCGCGCCGCGCTCTCGCCGCCGATCGACAGCACCGAGAACAGGAAGACGAAGGCGATGCTGGCGAAGCCGTTGAACCGGGCCAGGAACACCAGCGGGATCACCGCCAGGCCATAGGCCGGGTTCCAGTCGGCGCGGACATTGCCCTGCACGCCGATGATGTCGACCGCCCCGGCCATGGCCGCGAGCCCGGCCGAGATGGCGAAGACGGCGACGGTCAGCCGCGGCACCGGCAGCCCGGCATGGACCGCGGCGCGGGCATTGGCGCCCACCACCCGCAGCTTCAGGCCTAAGGCCGTGCGGGTCATCATCAGATGCACCAGCACGACGGCGATCAGGCCGAGCACCAGCCCGCCGCTGATGGTGGTGCCGAACAGCCGCGGCAGCCGGTCGTCCACCGCCAGGGTCCGGGTCTGCGGCACGGTCGTCGCCGGGTCGCGAAACGCCAGCTTGACCAGCACATTGGCGAAGGAGGTGCCGAGGAAGGTCATCATCAGGGTGGTGATGATCTCGTTCACGCCCTGATAGGCGCGCAGCAGTGCCGGCAGCAGCGACCAGGCGGCGCCGACCGCCGCGGCCAGGACCAGGCACAGCGACAGGGCGATCCAGCCCGGCAGCGTCTCGGCCAGCGGCGGCCCGGCCGCGGCGACGATCACCGCGGCCAGCAGGAACTGGCCGTCGGTGCCGAGATTCCAGATCCCGGCCCGGAAGGCGACGATCAGCCCGGCGGCGAGGAACAGGAGCGGCGCCATCCGCGACAGCGACGCCTGCAGCCCGAGCCAGGAGAGGAGGCCACGCTGCAGCACCAGCCCGTAATAGGCGAGAGGATCGGTGCCCAGCGCCAGCAGCACCCCGCCGGACAGCAGCAGCGCCGCCAGGATCGGGATCAGCGTGACCAGCGCCCAATGCAGGGCGGCGCCGGCCGCGCCGGGCGATGCCGGCGGCTTCTGCGCGGGGGCCGTGCCGTTCACCGCATCCGCCGTCATGATGACGCCCCGATCATCAGTTCGCCCACGCGGCGGCGGGCCTCGTCGTCATTGGCCACGGTGCCGGCGATGCGGCCGCGCGACATCACCGCGATCCGGTCCGCCAGCTCCAGCAATTCCTCCAGGTCGGTCGAGATCAGGATGGTGGCGACCCCGGCATCGGCGGCGTCGCGGATCCGCCGTCGCGCGGCGATCGTGGTCTGCAGGTCAAGCCCGTAGGTCGGCTTGCTGTAGATCACCACCCGGGCGGCACCGGACAGCTCGCGCGCCAGCAGCACCTTCTGGATGTTGCCGCCGGACAGGCGGCCGACCGGCGTGCGGATGCCCGGGGTGCGCACATCGAAGGCGGCGACCAGGGCACGGGCATGGCGGTCGATCTCCTCCGGCCGCTCCAGCCCGCGCGACCAGAACGGGGCCTCGCCGATCTGCTTCAGCAGCAGGTTCAGCGAGACGGGGAAGGCGCCGACCGTGCCCTCGCCCAGCCGGTCGTCGGTGACATAGCGCAGGCCCAGCCGGCGCCGCGCGCCGACATCCAGCCGGTCGATCGGCCGGTTATCCAGCAGGACGGTTCCGCCGGTCGCCGGCCGCTGCCCGGCCAGCGCCTCGGCCAGCTGCGCCTGGCCGTTGCCGTCGATCCCGGCGATGCCCAGGATCTCGCCCGGCGCCACCTGCAGCGCGACATCGGCCACCGCCGCCGCGCCCTGGCCGGGCACGCTGAGGTCGCGCACCACCAGCAGCGGCGCCGCGGACGGGCCAGGGGCGCGCGTCCGGCCGCCGACCTTCGGCTCGTCGGTGGCGGCGGCGCCGAACATCAGATGCACGATCTCGGCCGTGGCCGCGCGCTCGTCGAGCGTCCGCAACCGCTCGGGCGGGATCTCGCCGACCTTGCGGCCGAGGCGGAGGATCGAGATGCGGTCGCCGAAATCGAAGGCCTCCTTCAGCTTGTGGGTGATGAAGATGACGGCGATGCCGCGCCCGGCCAGCCGCCGCATCAGCGCGCCCAGCTCCTCCACCCCCTTCGGCGTCAGCATCGCCGTCGCCTCGTCCAGGATCAGCACCCGGCTGCCGCGCAGCAGCGCGCGCACGATCTCCGCCTGCTGCTGCTCGCCCAGCGACAGCGCGCCGGTGACGGCATGCGGGTCGATCGACAGGCCCAGCCCCTCGGCGGTGCCGGCGAACTCGGCCGCCAGCCGGGTGCGGTCGGGCCGGCGCCACCAGCGCAGGCCGAGCGCCAGATTCTCGACCACGGTCAGGGTCGGGGCCAGCATGACGTGCTGGAACACCGTGCCGATGCCGAGCCCGAGGGCGTGGCGCGGCGAGGCGATGGGCTGCGCGCGCCCGTCGACCAGGATGGCGCCGTCATCCGGCTGCAGCAGGCCGGATAGCATGGCGATCAGGGTCGACTTGCCCGCCCCGTTCTCGCCCAGCAGGACATGCACCTCGCCGGGACGGATCGCGAGGTCGACCTGGTCGTTGGCGACGACGCCGGGGAAGCGCTTGGTGATGCCGCGCAGCGCGAGGATCGGCGCGCCGGGCTCCGGTGATGCGGTCATGGTCCCATCGTTCCGCGGCCCGCCGGGGATGTCCCGGCGGGCTCCTCGGGCCAGCTTACTGCGCCGTCGCCGAGACGTCCGACATCAGCGCCCGGACCGCCGCCGCATCCCACACCGGCTCGACCTTCAGCTTGCCGCTGACGATGTCGCCGCGCAAAGCCGTGATCTGGGTCCAGACATCGTCGGGGATGGCCTTGGTCTTCAAGAGCTGCACGGAATCGTCGGCCAGGCCGATGGCGTAGTGCTTGGTGCCGAAGCTGCCGGCCTTGAGGTCCGCGATCATCGCCGCATAGACCGGGGTTATGTTCCAGACGACGGAGGAGAGGAGGTTGCCCTTGTCGATGCTGGACTTGTCGCCGATCACGTCGATGAAATAGACCTTTCCGCCGTCGGTGGCCTTGCTGGTCTCGACCGCCTGGATCATGCCGAAGCTGGACCCGTTGCCCTGGCCGAAGATGATGTCGGCGCCGGCGGCGATCACCGATTCCGTCACCCGCTTGCCGCCCGCCGCGTCGCTGTAGGCCGCCGGGCCGATCACGGCGTAGCGGATCTTCACCGCCGGCTTCTCCGCCTTCACGCCCTGGGCGAAGGCGGCGGATTGCGAGTTCCAGGACGGCGGCTCGCCCGACACGACGATGCCGACCGTGCCGGTCCGCGTCATCTTCGCCGCCAGCCGCCCGGCCAGATAGGCGCCCTCATGGCCGCTCAGCGTGTAGTCGGCAATCAGGCCGGGCTTCAGCAGGTCCGGCCGGTCGACGATCGCCACCGGCACGCCGGTCTCGGCCGCGATCTCGGGGGCGGAGGTGTTGTAGCCGCTGGCATGGGCGATCAGCAGGCTGGCCCCATCCGCCACCAGCTCGCGCATCGTCGCCCGGACGTCGCCATAGCCGAGGCCCTCGGCCACGGTGACCTCGACGCCCGCCTTGGCGCCGGCGGCCTTGGCCGCGGTGACGCCCTGCTGGTTCCAGCCGAAATCAGTGCCCTGCTCCGGCGTCAGGATGGCGATGCTCTTGACCTCAGCCGCGTTGCCCGCGGTCGCGGCCAGCGCCAGCAGCAGCGCGCCGAGGCTGGCCTTGATCAGCATGGACTTCAACATAGCTCGACTCCCTGTTTGTTGTTTTCTGAAGGCAATCAATACATGCTTTATTCTTGTTGTGCCGTGACGCGAATTGGTATTGTTTTTGTTGCAACCCATCCTTCCGAGGTCATGCGGCGATGCGCAGTCTTCCGTCGATCGTGCTGGTGCTCGCGGCCCTGCCGGCCTTCGCTGCCGGGCATGGGCCGGACGGGCTGACCGAGCGGGAGTTCCGGGCGGAGAACCGCGGCGACGGCCGGATCGCCTGCGGCGCCGCCATCGCCCATTGGTACTCGGTCGATCTCGGCCAGGCCGGGCCGGGCGGGGCGGTCAGCGCCCGGCTGTGGTTCGACCCGGCCGGCGGTGCGGTATATCTGCTCAACGACAAGCAGGACCGGCTGCCGGTCGAGGCGCTGTGGTGCGGCGTGGCCGGCCGCAGCTGGGCGACGCGCAGCCCGATCGACCTGCCGCGCCACGCCGGCCCAGTCGCCGCCCCGATCGCGGTGGGCTGCGCCCCGGACGGCGACCGGCTGGCCTGCCGCTGAGTCATTCCCGCCCCTCCAGGATCCGCCGCACTGCGACCAGGCGCCGGGCGCGTTCGGCTTGCAGCTCGCGGATCTGCTCCGGCGTGTAGGGGAAGACGCCCTCGCCGCTCTTGATCCCCAGCTTGCCCGCCTGCGTGCGGTCGGTGACGTAGCCCGCGACATCCTTGCGATCCGACAGCTCGGCGTTCAGGAAGCCGGCCACCGACTGGTAGATGTCCAGCCCGGCCATGTCGAGCAGCCGCATCGGCCCGACCACGCTCAGCTTGTAGCCGATGCCCCAGGACACGCAGGTGTCCATGCCCTCCTCGTCGATCACCCCCTGGTCGACCAGGTCGATCGCCTCGCGCAGCAGGGCATAGAGGATGCGGTTCTCGACGAAGCCGGGCACGTCCTTCTTCACCACCACCGGCAGCAGCTTCAACGATCGGACCAGGTCGCCGATGAAGGCCACGGTCGCCGGCGCGGTGTGCCGGCCGGCGATCACCTCGATCATCGGGATGATATGCGGCGGGTTCGACCAATGCATGCCGACCAGCCGCTCCGGATGCGAGAGGAAGCCCTGCAGCGTGGTGATCGGGATGCCGGAGGTGTCGGAAGCGACGATGGTCTCCGCCGGCAGCAGCGGATCCAGCGCGCGGTAGACCGCGGCCTTGGTCTCGACCTTCTCCGGCACGTTCTCGATCACCAGCCCGGCCCCGGCGACGGCCCCGGCCAGGTCCTCGTGGAAGCTGACCGCCCCTTCGCCGGACTCGGGCGGGGCGATGCCCAGCCGGTCCAGCACGGATCCCGCCTGCGGGATCGCCGTGCGGGCGCGCTCGATCGCGGCCGGCTCGGTGTCGTGCACCCGGACATCCATGCCGCCGCGGGCGAGCGTCGCCGCGATCCCCGACCCCATGGTGCCGAGGCCGATTACCGCGACTTTGAGGGCCTTCTCCGGCATCGTCTTTCTCCGCCGCTCAGGGCTTCAGATAAGCGTCGGTGAAGGCGGCGTTGGCCGCGACCGTGCCCTTCAGCGCGCCCTGGTCGGTCAGGACCTTGATCGTGTTCGCCCATTTCTCCTTGGTCATCCAGCCCAGGCCGTTGGCCTTGGTGTCGGCGTCGCTGAAGGTGTGGTCGATGTCGGCCTGCAGCTGCGCCGCCAGCACATCCTCCTTGCCGGCATAGCCCGGCGCCGCCTTGGCGGTGATCGCCGCGGCCTCCTTGGGGTGCTCGGCGGTGAAGCGGAAGGCCTCGATATAGGCGGCGACGAAGCGCTTCACCACATCCGGCTTGTCCTTGAGCATGGCCTCGGAGGTGAACAGGCCTGAGCCGTAGACATCGTAGCCGTAATCGGCCCCGAGCAGGATGCTCAGCGAGCCCGGGCCCCCGGCCTTGGCCTCCAACTCCGGCACCTCGGCGTCGATATAGCCCGGCACCGCGTCGACCCGGCCGAGCAGCAGGTAGCTCTCATAGGGCGGCGACACGCTGCTCATCTTCATGTCGGCCTCGGTCATGCCGTTCGCGGCCAGGAACGCCTTGTAGAAGATATAGGTCGACCCGGCCGGATGGATGCCGATGTTGAGGCCCTTGATGTCGGCCGGGCTCTTCAGCTGCCGGCTCTTGGCCAGGGCGATCATGCCGATCGGCGAGCGCTGGTTGACTGCGGCCAGCGCCACCACCGGCACGTTCTGCGACCGCGCCACGGCCAGGGTCGGCAGGTCGCCGAAACCGAAATCGGCATTGCCGTTCGCCACCAGCCGCATGGCGTCGGGCGACCCGGTGCCTTTGCGGATCTCGGTGACCTCGATCCCGTTCTGGGCGAAATAGCCCTTCTCCTTCGCCACGAAGAACATGGCGTGGTTGCCGCGCACCACCCAGTCGAGCTGGACGCTCACCTGGTCGGCGGCCAGGGCTGGGCCCGCCAGGACCGCCGCCGCCAGCCCCACCAGGGCTCCACAGACCGATCTCCTCAGCATCTTCAGCCTCCCGCGGCCTTTTTGAGTTGCTCGGATCAGGCGGACCGCAGCGCCGGATCGAATTTCGGCGCCCAGGGCACCACCAGCCGTTCCAGCCACTCCATCGCGTAATAGAAGACGACCCCGACCACCGACACGACCAGCAGCGCCGCGAACACCATCGGCGTGTCCAGCTGGGTCGAGGCGAACTGGATCATGTAGCCCAGGCCCGCCGAGGCGCCGGCGAACTCGCCGACGATGGCGCCGATGACGCTGAAGGTGACGGCGATCTTCAGCCCGGCCATCAGCTGCGGCAGGGCGTAGGGGATCTGGATGCGCAGCAGGATCGTGGTCCGGCTGGCGCCGACCGACCGCATCAGGGACAAGAGGCCGGGCTCCGCCGCCTCCAGCCCGGCCAGCATCGACAGCGTCACCGGGAAGAAGGCGATCACCAGGATCAGCCCCACCTTCGGCGCCAGGTCGTAGCCGAACCACAGGATGAAGATCGGCGCCAGCGCCACCTTCGGCACGGTCTGGAACAGCACGATCAGCGGGTACAGCGCCCGGCCGAGCAGCCGGAACCGGGCGATGATCATGGCCAGGGCGATGCCGACCGCGGCCGCGACCAGGAAGCCGACCAGGATCTCGATCGCGGTCACCTGCGTCGCCTGCCACAGCGGCCCGGCCTCGCGCAGCAGCGTCGCCCCGATCGCCGACGGCGTCGGCAGGATGAAGGCGGAGACCTCGAAGATCCGGATCGCCGCCTCCCAGACCGCGATCGTGATCAGCAGCAGCACGACGGCCGGCAGCCATCCCGATGTGGCGCTGTTCCGGCTGGCGAGGATGGTGGCACCGCTCATGGCCGGCCCCGCGAAGCGTGGCCCTGGATCAACAGCGACCGCAGCCGGCTCTCCATCGCCCGGAAGCGCGGATCGGCATAGCTGTCCTCGCCGCGCGGATAGGGCAGGGGGATCTCGAGGCTGTCGATGATCCGGCCAGGCCCGACGCCCATGACATGGACGTGCCGCGACAGCAGCACCGCCTCGTCGATCGAATGGGTGACCAGGACGATGGTCTTGCCGGTGCGCTCCCAGATCTCCAGCAGCGACCGGCTCATCTCCTCGCGCGTGATCGCGTCCAGCGCGCCGAAGGGCTCGTCCATCAGCAGGATGTCGGGCTCCAGCGTCAACGCCCGGGCGATGGCGACGCGCTGGCGCATGCCGCCGGACAGCTGGTTCGGCCGCTTGGCTTCGGCATCCTCCAGCCCGACCAGCCGCAGCATCGCCCGGGCCCGATCCAGCACCTCGGCCCGGGACAGGGACCGGTCGGCCACCTCGCGCAGCAGCGCCGCATTGTCGAGCGCGTTCTTCCAGGGCAGCAGGTTCGGCTCCTGGAACACCAGGCCGATGATCCGCCGCCGCACCGCCTCCTCCGGCGCCTGCCCGGCGACGCGGACCCGGCCTTCGGTCGGCGGCACCAGCCCGGCCAGCACCTTCAGCAGCGTGCTCTTGCCGCAGCCGGACGGGCCGATCAGGCAGACGAAGGATCCCCGTGGCACGCTCAGGCTGATGTCGCGCAGCGCCTGCTGCCGCACGCCGAGGATGTCGAAGATCACCGACACACCCTCGACCGCGATCTGCGCGGTGTCGGGCGACGGTGTCGCCGGGGGCTCCTTCAGTCTCGTCACGGGCATGATCCAGCTCTTCCCATCCCGTCCTTCCGTATCCGGCGGCCGGCGCCGCCTATCCCGCCGTCGCCTTGCGGAAGGCCGGCCGGGCCTCAAGCGCCGCCAGCCAGCGGTCGAGATTGGCGAAGGCCGGCCGGTCGATCGGGAAGCCCAGGCAGCGCTTCAGGACCGGGCCCAGCGCGATGTCGGCGACGGTCAGCCGGCCCAGCGCGAACCAGTCTCGCCCGGCCAGGTGCCGGTCGGCGATCGCCAGCAGCTCCGCCAGCTCCTTGGCCTGCGCCGCGAATTCGGCGCCGCGCTCCTCGGGCGGCTTCTTGGCGTCCTTGAAGATGGCGACGTACAGGCTGTTGACGCTGGCCAGCAGCCAGTCCATCCAGCGCTCGACATCGGCCTTTTCTGCCGGGTTCGCGCCGGTCAGGGCCGGGCCGTACATCGCCACCAGGTAGCGCAGGATGGTGTGCGACTCCCAGATCACCGTGTCGCCGGCGACCAGGGTCGGCACCTTGGCGTTCGGGTTCAGCGCCCGGTATTCGTCGGTCTGCGTGTTGCCGAACTGGCGGCCGTAATCCTCGCGCTCATAGGCGACGCCCAGCTCCTCTAGCAGCCACAGCACTTTCTGCACGTTGCCGGAGGTGTGCCGGCCCAGCAGTCTGATCATTTCCGTTCTCCTTTCGCCGGGCTGTACGCGATGGCGTCCATCTCGATCTTGGTGTTGATCACGGCGCGGGCCTCGACCGTGGTCCGGGCCAACACCGCGTCCTTGAAGTATTCGGCGAAGACCTTGTTGTAGCGGCCGAAGTCGCGGGTATCCTCGAGATAGGTCGTGACCCGGACGACATCGGCCAGGGTGGCGCCGTCCTCGGCCAGCACCCGCTGGATCGCCTCGATCGTCGCCCGCGTCTCCTCCTCGATCGTGCCGTCGACCATGTTGCCCTCGGCATCCTTGCCGACCTGGCCGGAGACGAAGATGAAGTCGCCGGCCCGCACCGCGGGGTGGAACGGCAGGTTCGGGTTCTTGCGGCCGATGGCGTAGCGCGGTGCGGTGTCAGGCACGGCGGGTCCCCTTCAGAAGGCGCTGGTTTCGATGATGTCGACGCCGTTGATCCGGTCGATCAGGTAGATCAGGCCGCGATCGTCGATGGTGACGTCGTTCGACGACGCCCGCTCCTCGCCGGCCGGCGGGTCGGGCAGGAAATGGCCGATCTCTCGCGGGGCGAAGGGGTCGGCGATGTCGACCAGCCGCAGCCCCTGCGCGAACCAGGCGAAGGGGATGACGGTGCCGGTGAAGCGCTCCGACGGCTGGTGGCAGCCGGTCATCGGCGGCTGCGGCGCCCCGTCCCGGTCCAGCCCCGGCACCTGGAAGGTCGCGATCGGCAGCGGCAGCCGTTCGTCGGTGATGTCGTAGATCCAGGTGAAGGCGGGCGGCGACGGCCGCAGCTTGGCCACGTCCTCGTCGGCCACCACCATGATCCTGCGGCCCTTCAGCGGCTGGGGGATCGGCAGGCAGGTGTGGGTCGGGTGCGGGAAGGACGGGCTGGTGTTCAGCTGCGAGACCAGCTTCGGCCGCGCCATGTCGGCGATGTCGAGGATGAACAGCCCATGGTGCCAGTAGCTGACATACAGCCGGTCGCCGGCCCGGATCGGGTGGTGGCAGCGCGGCGAGACATACTCGCCCCAGGGGTATTCCTCGCCGCCGCCGGTCCATTGCCCGGGGATCCACCAGCGCCCGACTTCGACCGGCCGGGCCGGGTCGATCAGGTCGAGGATCATGACGATGTTGCCGACATAGCCCTCGGCGGTCGGCGAGATATAGGCGTAGCGGCCGTCGAAATCGTAGCGGTGGACGCCGCGGCCGGCGGTCATCCATTTCGAGATCAGCTTCGGCGTGCTGGGCCGCGACACGTCGTAGACCGCGATGCCGCCGCCGAACTCCTTCGGCCCGGTCTGGCCCAGCTTCTCGTGGTTGACGACCATGATGCCGTCCCTCACCCGCACCTTGTGCGAGTGCCAGCCCTCGGGCAGCTCCAGCCGGGCGACCACCTTCGGGTTCCGCGGGTCGGCGACGTCGACGATGGTGGTGCCGCTGGGCCAGCGCATATGGCCGATATACAGCGTCGTGCCGTCGACCCAGACCTGGCCGCCGCCCGGGCAGTCGATATGCGAGACGAGGGTGGTGTTGGCGGAATTCGGCAAGATGGCCTCGGGATCGGTCGGAGGAGAGAGTCCGGCGGCCGTCAGAGCATGCGGACGACGTCGCCGCTGGCGTCGCGGCCCCATTTCCGGAACAGGCTGAAGGCCTTCTGTGCCGGCTCGTCGCTGGCCACGAACAGGATCGCGGGTTCGGTCTCCGACCCGTTGACATGCTCGCACCACGACCCGCCGGGCACCGCCAGCGTGTCGAACTCGTTCCAGTCGAAGCGCTTGCCGTCGACGATGGAATGGCCGCTGCCCTGGAACGGCGCCACCAGCAGGCTGGCGGTCTGGCGCAAGGGCCGCGTGCGCTCGCCCGGCCGCAGCATCTGGGCGAAGAAGGTGATGGTCTTGAACACCGGTCCGCCGGTCAGCGGGTCGACATACTCGATCATCAGCGCCTCATACGGGTCGCCGTCCCAGTCCTTGAACCGCTCCAGCTGCTCCCGCATCGCGTCCCAGCGATAGACATACATCGGCGACGACAGGCCGGAACCGCGATGGTGATCGATGAAGCGCGGCCGCAGCCCGCCGGCGCCGTAGACGCGGGCGGAGTAGTCGTCGGGGAAGCGGGCGCTTTGCACCTTCTTGACGACGCCGGACTCGGCGTAGTCGTGCTCGAAATAGACCGCGTTCAGGGTCTCGACCAGCGGCAGATCCAAGACCGACAGGTTCACCGCCGGTTCGTCACCCGTGTTGCCGTGATTGTGCCAGGCGTCGATCGGCGTCAGCACCATGTCGCCCGGGCCGAAGGTGATGTCCTCGCCCTCGACGCCGGTGAAGTTGCTGCGGCCGGTCAGGCCGAAGCGGATGGCGCTGGGCGAATGCCGGTGCGGCGGCATCACCTCGTTCGGGTCGTTCAGCCGATAGGCGGTGTACATGGTGCTGACCGTCGCCCGCCGCGGCGACAGGCCGGGATTGACCAGGATCAGCGACCGCCGCTCGGAATCGTCCATGTGGATCAGCTCGGCGGAGCGCTGCAGGATCGGCGCGATGTCGTCCTTGTAGCTCCACAGGAAGGGCAGCGCCTTCTGGGTGCCCATCAGCTGCTTGATCTCGTCGTGATCGACGTCGGTCGAGCTGGCCCAGAACGGGAACATGTTCTTGGTGAAGACGTCGTCATACAGCGCCTTCAGGGCGGCATCGCGATTGGACGCCGATGGCGCCGCGGCGCGTGTGTCCGTCATGTCGCTCCCCTGTCTCGGATCGTTGGTCCGGCCTTACCCATGACGGTATGCTGCTTGGGCGACCGTATCAACCATATTGTTTGGTTGAGTGGAGTTTGGTTGGAGTTTGGTTGATTCATTGGTTGGAATCGAAGCGGGCACCAGAGTCGGCACGCTGCGGATCAGGTCGGCGGCGCGCTCGGCGATCATCAGCACCGGGGCGTTGATGTTGCCGCAGGTCAGGTCGGGCATCACCGCGGCGTCGACCACGCGCAGGCCTTCGGCGCCGTGCACCCGCAACTGCGGGTCGACCACCGCCCCGTCATCGGCCGACACGCCCATCCGGCAGGTGCCGAGTGGGTGGTGCACGGTGATCGAGCTGGCGCGGATATAGGCGTCGATCTCGGCATCCGATGTCCTGCCCGAGCCCGGTGCGGATTCGCGGGCGACGAAGCGGGCCATCGGGCCCTGCGCCATCACCTCCCGCGCCATCCGGATGCCGGCGCGCAGGCTGGCCCAGTCGGCGTCGGTCGCCAGGAAGTTCTGGCGGATCAGCGGCGCCGCCATCGGGTCGGCGGAGGCCAGGGTGACGGTGCCGCGGCTCTCCGGCTGGATCGCCACGACGCGGCAGGCGAAGGCATCGGTGAAGGGCTGTTTGAACGGCTTGAAATAGGGCCAGGCGCCGAGTGGTGCCGCGGTCAGCAGGAACTGCACGTCGGGCAGCGTCCGCTCCGCCCGGCTCTTCAGGAAGGCGACCACGCCGCCCGGCACGTCGGCGGCGAAGCCCTTGCCGAAGGCATAGGCCTTCCCGAGCTCCAGCGCGATCCGGTCGGCCCGCATCATCCGGTGGAACGGTCCCGGCTCGCGCCGCTGGTACATCAGGATGGTCGAGACATGGTCCTGCAGGTTGCGGCCGACGCCCTTGAGCGGGATGCGGGTGCCGATGCCCTGCGCCGTCAGCTGCTCCGGGTCGCCGATGCCGGACAGCATCAGCAGCTGCGGGCTGTTGATGACGCCGCCGGACAGGATCACCTCGCGATCCGCCCGGGCGGTCAGGGTCAGGCCGTCCTTGACATATTCGATGCCGACGGCGCGGGTGCCCTCGAGCAGGATGCGGGTGGCCATCGACCCGACCGAGACGGTCAGGTTCGGCCGCCGCAGCGCTGGCCGCAGATAGGCGGTCGCGGCACTGCAGCGCCGGCCGTCGCGGATCGTCATCTGCAGCCGGCCGAAGCCCTCCTGCCGGGCGCCGTTGTAATCCTCGGTCCAGCCATGCCCCGCGGCCTGGCCGGCGGCGG
Source organism: Mycobacterium sp. KBS0706 (assembly GCF_005938675.2). Lineage (GTDB taxonomy): Bacteria > Pseudomonadota > Alphaproteobacteria > DSM-16000 > Inquilinaceae > Inquilinus. The sequence continues at coordinate 19,942 of NZ_VCCH02000016.1, read as the reverse complement.
CATAGGCCTCGAGCAGCGGGTCCTGGTAGCGGCAGTTCTGCACCCGCATCGGGCCATCGCCGCCGCGCCAGGCATCGGCGCCGCCTTCCCAGGATTCGAGCCGCCGGAAATAGGGCAGGGCGTGGGCGTAGGACCACTCGTCCAGCCCTGCCGCGGCCCAGCGATCGTAGTCGCCGCGATTGCCGCGGACATAGGCCATGGCGTTGGTGGAGGAGGAGCCGCCGACCACCTTGCCGCGGGCGCATTCCACCCGGCGGTCGTCGACATTGGCCTCGGGCTCGTTGAAGTAGCCCCAGTCATGCAGCCGCTTCTGCAGGATCTTGCCCCAGCCCAGCGGGATGTGGATCCAGGGGTCGCGGTCCCAGCCGCCGGCCTCCAGCAGCAGCACGCGCCGTGCCGGATCCTCGCTCAGCCGGGCGGCGAGGACGCAGCCGGCGGAACCGGCGCCGACGATAATCGTGTCGTAGCCTGCGGCGGGGGTCACCGGAAGCCTCCTGTCGGGGTTGCGCCGGTCTGGGCGGCGCTTGCCGGAGCAACTCGACCACCGCCAACCATTCTTGTCAACCATGGTAAATGGTTGCTATGGTGGTCGCAGTGACAGACGCCAGGAACCAAGCCAGAGGGACCAGGATGAACCGATCGGCGCCTTCCGATCACCCGAACGCCGACGATCAGACGCCCGATCCCTCGACCCGCGACGACAGCCTCGCCGAGATCGTCGCGGCGGTGCGCGACATCCTCGCCGCCGGCCACGGCAAGCCGTCCGAACGGGCCCTGGCGGAACGGCTGAACGTCAAGCGCCACCGGCTGCGGCAGGCGCTCGACCAGCTGCGCGCGGCGGGGGAGCTGGAGCCGGCGCGGGCCGGGCGGCCGCGGACCTCAGCGCCGCGGCGGGGCGACGATCTCGCCCGCGACACCAACCCGGTCGAGATCATCGAGCTGCGCATGATGCTGGAGCCGGCGCTGGCCCGGCTCGCCGCGCTGCGCGCCTCGCCCTTCGAGATCATGCGCATCCAGCGCGCTGCCAGCACGCCGCCCGGCGCCTCGGCCGGGGCGGTCGACCTGGCCTTCCACAAGGCGGTCGCGGCCGGCGCGCGCAACAGCCTCGCGACCGAGCTCTACGCCCTGATCCGCCAGGTGGCGACCGACGCCAGGCTGCGCTTCGGCAACAGCGACAACCCGAGCTGTCCGAACCGCCTGCGGCAGCGCGACGCCGAGCACAAGACCATCGCCGACGCCATCGCCGCGCGCGACCCGGATGCGGCGGAGCAGGCGATGCGCGCCCATCTCGGCGCGGTGCAGCGCCAGATCCTCGACCGCCTGGGGCCAGGGATGGCCGTGGCGTGAGGTCACGCAGGCCGGTGGTCAGACCCTTCCTCGTCATCCCGGGCGCGGCGCAGCACGCAGTGATGCGCTGCAGACCCGGGATCTCGTCCAGGACTGCGCCGAGGTCCCGTGTCTGCGCAGCGGCACTGCGCGCCGCAGCGCGCACGGGATGACGGCCAGTTACTGAGGGCAGGAGCGCGCATGGCCGGTTTCGATGTGCTGGTGATCGGCGCCGGCTCCGCCGGCTCGGTGGTGGCGGCGCGGCTCAGCGAAGATCCGACCCTGTCCGTCGGCCTGATCGAGGCCGGGGCGATGCCGTCCGACCCGGACATCGCCGTGCCCGCGCAATGGCCCTTCCTGCAGGGGCGGGCCTATGACTGGGCCTACCGCACCGTGCCCCAGCCGGGCACCGCCGGCCGCATTCATGACTGGCCGCGCGGCCGCATCGTCGGCGGCTCCAGCTGCCTGCACGCCATGGCGCATGTCCGCGGCCATCCCGACGACTTCGCACCCTGGGCGGCGGCGGGCGGGCCGGGCTGGTCCCATGAGGCGCTGTTGCCGGCCTTCCGCCGCAGCGAGCGGTTCTCCGGCGGCGCCTCGGCCGTGCATGGCGATGCCGGGCCGCTCGACGTGCTGCTGCCGGACGAGCAGATCCACCCGTTGGTCCGCGACTACATGGCGGCGGGCGTGGCGATCGGCGCGCCCCGGCTCGGCGATCACAATGCCGGGCCGCTGGCCGGGGTGGCGCCGAACCAGCTGACGATCCGCGACGGGCGGCGCCTCAGCGTCGCCGATGCCTATCTCGCGCCGGTGCTCGGCCACCCGAACCTGACGCTGCTGACCGAGATCCTGGTCCATGAGCTGGTGCTGCAGGGCGGCCGCGCCCGCGGCGTCCGGATCACCCGGGATGGCGCGGAGGAGATCGTGACCGCGGACCGGATCGTGATCTGTGCCGGCGCTGTCGCCTCGCCGCTGCTGCTGATGCGGTCCGGCATCGGCGACCCGGAGACCCTGCGCGACGCCGCCATCGCCTGCCGGCATGAGCTGCCGGATGTCGGGTGCAACCTGCACGACCATCTGCTGGCGGCCGGCAATGTCTACCGCGCCCGCCGGCCGGTGGCGCCGTCGCAGCTGCAGCATTCGGAATCGCTGATGTATCTGCACAGCGACGACCCGTCCCGGGCGGAGGGGGCGCCGGACGTCGTCCTGGCCTGCGTCGTACTGCCGGTGGTGACCGAGGCCTTCGCCCGGCCGGCGGCCGGCACCGCCTACACCATCCTGTGCGGCGTCACCCACCCGACCAGCCGCGGCGCGATCCGCCCCGGCGGTCCGTCGGTGGCCGATGCCCCGGTCATCGATCCCGCCTATCTCTCGACCGAGCGCGACCGCCGCACCTTTCGCGCGGCGCTGCGCCTGGCCCGCACCGTCGGCCGGGCCGCGCCGCTGTCGGAGTGGAGCGACGGCGAGATCCTGCCGGGACCAGGGATGGAGGCGGAGGCCGATCTCGACGCCTTCCTGGCCCGGGCGGCGATGACCCACCACCACCCGGTCGGCACCTGCAGCCTGGGGCCGGTGGTCGACGGCTCACTCGCGGTGCACGGCATCGATGGCCTGTTCGTGGTCGACGCCTCGGTCATCCCCTCGATCACCAGCGGCCCGGTCAACGCCGCGGTGATCGCGATCGCGGAAAGCTGGGCGGCCGCCGCCCGGCGGTCGGCTCAGCCGGTCACATAGCCGCCATCGACCGGGATGTCGGCGCCGGTCAGGAAGGCGGCGGCGGGGGAGGCGAGGAACAGGGCGGTGCCGACCAGGTCCTCCGCCTCGCCCCAGCGCTTCAGGGCCGAGCGCGCGGCGATCCGCGCCGCCGCTTCCGGCTCCGACCATAGCGGTTTGGTCATGTCGGTGCGGTGGTAGCCGGGCGAGATGGCGTTGACCCGGATGCCCTCCGGCCCGAAGGCATGGGCCAGGTGCCGGGTCAGCCCGACCACGCCGGTCTTGCTGGCGCCATAGGCCGGGACGCTGGGATCGGCCAGGTAGCTCAGCATCGAGGCGAAGTTGATGATGCTGCCCCGGCTGGCCGCCAGATGCGGCCGCGCCGCCATGGACAGGCGCATGACGCTGGTCAGGTTGACCTCGATCACCTCGAGATAGGTGGCCTCGGTGAACTCCGCTTCCGGCCGGGCGATGCCGGCGGCGTTGACCAGGATGTCCAGGCCGGGCAGGGCGCCGACGAAGCCGATGATCGCCGCCGGGTCGCGCACATCCAGCGTGGCGAAGCGGATGCCGTCGTTGCGGCCGTCGGCCCGCGCCGCCGCCAGCTTGGCCTCGGAGCTGCCGGTGGCAGTCACCTCCGCCCCGACATCGCGGAAGCCGCGGGCCACGGCCAGGCCGATGCCGCTGGACGCGCCGGACACCAGTACGCGCCGGCCGGCGAACAGTTCCGGCCGGAAGGTTGCGTTGATCTCGTCCATTGGGGCCTCCGATTGTCGTCTCTGAGATTGATTTGATGCGGATGGCCGGGCCGGCTCTCCCCCTCACCCTCCCGTCGCCTTCGGCGCCGGGCCCCTCCCTCTCCCCGAGGAGAGGGGAGTTTTTGCCTCTCCCTGGGGAGAGGTCGGCAGCGCGCAGGGCTGGCGGGTGAGGGGCGGCACCGGCCCATCCGTCCGGCGCCGGGAGCGTCGTTGTCAGACCAGCTCGCGCAGGACGCGGATCACCATGTCCGTGGTCACCGGCATGGCCTCGTTGTGCATGATCTCGCCGGGGCGGCAGGCGCGCTCGGCCACGATCCGCAGCTTCGCCTCGGTGGCGTCGGCGATGCCGATGTCGCGCAGCCGGGTCGGCAGCCGCACCGCGGCGCAGAAGTCGCGCACCCGGCGGTACTCTTCTTCCGGCACGCCCTGCAGCTTCAGCTCGGCCAGCACGCCGATTGCCACCTTCTCGCCATGCAAATGGTGGTGCACCTCCTCCAGCTCCGACAGGCCGTGATGGATGGCATGGGCGCCGGCGACGCCGCCGGATTCGAAGCCGAGGCCACTCAGCAGGATATTGGCCTCGACGATCCGTTCGAAGGCCGGGCCGGGGACCTTGGCGTCACATTCCGCCAGGGCGGCGACGCCGAACTCGAACACGGTGTCGCGGCATAGCCGGGCGATCTCATAGGCCAGCGGCACGCCGCGGACGCCCAGGCAGTTCAGCGCGCCGCTGCGGCGGCAGGCCTCAGCCTCGTAATAGGTCGCCAGCGCGTCGCCGATGCCGGCGGCCAGAAAACGGGCAGGGGCTCCGGCCACGATCCCGGTGTCGACGATCACCAGGTCCGGGTTGCGCGGCAGGAAGTAGTCGTGGTCGACCGACCCGTCCGGCTTGTAGACCACGGCCAGAGCGCTGCAGGGCGCGTCCGAGGCGGCGATGGTCGGCATGACCACGCAGGCGGCGCCGGCCTCATGCGCCGCCGCCTTGGCGGCGTCCAGCGCCTTGCCGCCGCCGACGCCGAGCACGACCCGGGCGCCGGCGGCACGGGCGGAAGCGGCCACCGACGCGATCTCGTCCTTCGAGCATTCGCCGCCATGACGGATCAGCTCGATCGCCAGGTGGCCGGTGCAGGCGGCGCGCAGCGGGCCGGCCAAGAGGTCGTACACCCCGCGGTCGAGCACGATGACCGCCCGGTCGCCGAAGCCGGCCAGCTCCTGTCCCAGCCGGGCGGTGATGCCGGGGCCCTGCAGGTAGCGGCCGGGAAAGCGGGCGCCGATGATCATGATCCTCTCCTGTCCGTTCAGGCGCGCCGCGCCGTGGTGCCGCGCTCGATCAGCATCGCCGGCACCACGATCCGGTGCTCATGTGCCTCGGGTGGGGCGGCGGTGGCGGCGCGCAGGATCTTCAGCGACTCGTCGACCATGCGCGCGCCGTCATGGACGAAGGTGGTCAGGTCGTAGCCGGCATAGCCTGCCGCCGGGATGTCGTCGAAGCCGGCGATCATGACATCCTCCGGCACCTTCAGCCGCAGCTCCCGCCGCAGCGCGTCGATGGCGCCGATCGCCACCAGGTCGTTGGCGCAGAAGATCGCGTCCGGCCGGTCCGGCCCGGCGCACATCTGCAGCGCCGAGGCGTAGCCGCCCTCGTAGCGGAAATGGCCGCCGATCACGACCGGCTCGGGCAGGCCCAGCTCGCGCAGCCGGTCGCGGAAGCCGCCCAGCCGGTCCTGGTTGGCCGGGCTGTCGGCCGGGCCGGCGATGTAGCCGAAGCGCCGGGCGCCGCGGGCGACGAACAGATCCGCCGCCGCCCGCGCCGCGCCGCGGTTGTCGCAGCACACCGAGGACAGGAAGTCGTTCTGCGCCGGGGTGTTGAAGGAGATCACCGGGATCCGGAACCGGGCCAGCGCCTCCGCCGTGTCCGGCGCCAGCACCGCCAGCGCGCTGACGATCGCATCGACCCGATAGCTGGCCAGGCGGGGGAGCGCCGCGTCGAAGGAATGGCCGCTGTCGACATGCAGCAGCAGCACCTGCCAGCCGCCGGCCTGCAGCCGGCTGGTGAATTGCTCCAGCACCGTCGCGTAGAACGGGTTGTACATGCCGCCGATGACGATCGCGACCAGGTGGGAGCGCTGGGTCAGCATGATCTGCGGGATCAGGCTCGGCCGGTAGTCCAGTTCCTGCGCCGCCGCCAGCACCTTGGCCCGAGTCTCCTCCGACACGCTGGCGCCCGGCTTGTAGGTGCGCGACACCGCCGATTGCGACACCCCCGCCAGCCGGGCCACGTCGGTGGAGGAGGCGTATTTCTTCGATCGCGTCATCGCGGCTCCATAGATACGACGTTTTCCGATTGACGGCGGAAGCGGTCGATGCATAGCTAGTCACATCTAGTGCATAGCTAGTCAACGCAAAAATATTTCAGGGAGAGACGATCATGAAGGATGGACGCATTCCGTTTTCCATGTCCCTGACCCGGCGCGGCGCGCTGAAGGGGGCTGCCGCGCTCGGCGTCGGCCTGGCCGCGCCAGCCGGCTTCGTGCGCCGCGGCTTCGCCGCCGACAAGCCGACGCTGGTGACCTCGATCCGGTCCCTCTCCAACCCCTATCACGCCGCCTGGAAGCAGGGCGCCGAGACCTACGCCAAGTCGGTCGGGCTCGAGCTGGTCACGCTGGTGACCGAGGGCGACAGCGAGAAGGGCCTGGCCGACATCCGCGCCATCCTGGCCAAGACCGGCGGCAACATGGTGCTGAACCTGGACCCGAATGATTCGGCCGACGCAACGCCGATCGTCGAGGCCTGCGCCGCCGCCAAGGTCTATGTCATGTCGCAGTGGAACAAGCCGGCCGACCTGCACCCCTGGGACCACAACCCGTACTATACCGCCTTCGTCACCTTCGACGGCGAGCGCTACGGCGCCGAGACCGGCGAGGCGCTGGTCAAGTCGATCGGCGGCAAGGGCGGCATCGTCGCGCTAGGCGGCATCATCTCCAACACCGTGGCGATCGCCCGCAAGGCCGGGCTGGACAAGGTGGTGGCGGCCCATCCCGACGTGAAGCTGCTCGACTTCCAGGTTGCCGACTGGCAGTCGACCAAGGCCTATGACGTGGTCGCCGCCTGGCTGACCCGCTTCGGCGACGAGATCAAGGGCATCTGGGCCGCCAATGACGATATGGGCGTCGGTGCGCTCGAGGCGCTGCGGGCCGAGGGTCTGGCCGGCAAGGTGCCAGTCACCGGCATCGACGGCATCAAGGCGGCGGTCGAGGGCGTGAAGTCCGGCGAGTTCGCCGCCACCGTGTCCTCCGACCCCTACTGGCAGGGCAGCATGGGCCTGGCCATCCCCTATGCCGCCTCGCTCGGCAAGTTCGACCCGGCCAAGGAGCCGAAGGAGCATCGCGAGTTCTACGGCCAGGGCATCGTGGTGACGAAGGAGAATGTCGAGGCCTTCTACAAGTCGAACATCGAATCCGAGCCGAAGATCGACTATGGCGACCTGTGGGGCCGGGTCACCGGCCAGGTCCGCCCGGGCTGACGGCCGGCGCGCCGTGTCCGTGCAGTCCCACACCGCACCGGCGGCGGCCGCGGCCCGGCCGCGCGGCGCCGTCGGCCGGGCGAAGCTGGAGCGGCGCCTGCGCCTGGCGGCGCCGCTGATCGTGCTGGTCGCGCTGTGCCTGCTGCTTGGCCTGGCCAACCCGAACTTCCTCAGCACCGGCAACTTCGTCCGGGTGGCCACCGCCGCCTCGATCCCGCTGGTGCTGACGCTCGGCGCCACCTTCATCATCCTGCTCGGCAGCATCGACCTGTCGATCGAGGGCATGATGGCGGTGGCGGCGATCGTGCTGACCCTGCTGGTGGCGAATGACTCGGGCGGCGGCTTCGACATCGGCTTGGCCGCCGTGCCGGTCGCCATCGCCGCCGGCACCGCCATGGGGCTGTTCAACGGTGCGCTGCATGTCGGCCTCAGGATCCCGTCCTTCATGGCCACGATCGGAAGCTGGTTCATCGGCCTCGGCACCGCCACGATCCTGCTCGGCGGCGGCTCGGTCCGGATCCTCGACCCCGACATCCGAGCCCTGGCCCTGACCCGGCTGGCCGGGATGCCGCTGTCGGTCTGGATCGCGCTGGCGGCGCTGGCCGTTGCCTGGGTGATCCAGACCCAGACCCGCTTCGGCCGCCACGTCTACGCCATCGGTGGCGGCGAGGACCTGGCGGCGCTGTCGGGCGTGCCGATCCGGCGCACCAAGGTCATCGCCTTCGCCCTGGCCGGCACCTTCTACGGCCTGGCCAGCGTGCTGGCGGCGGCGCAGCTGGGCCTGGCGAATGCCGAGATCGGCACCGGCCGGCTGTTCACCACGGTCACCGCCGTGGTGGTCGGGGGCACCTCGCTGATGGGCGGGCAGGGCGGCGTGCTGAACGCGCTGATCGGCGTGCTGATCGTCGCCGTCCTGGCCAACGGCATGGTGCTGCTGGGCATCCCGCCCTATCTGCAGCAGGCCGCCCAGGGCCTGATGATCATCGTCGCGGTCGCGCTGTCGCTCGACCGGTCGCAGCTCCGCATCGTGAAGTGACGCCATGCTGCAGGCCATCGCCCTCCAGAAATCCTTCGGCAGTGTCCAGGCGCTGAAGGGCGTCGATGTCGAGATCCGGCCGCGCGAGGTGGTCGGTCTGGTCGGCGAGAACGGCGCCGGCAAATCGACGCTGATGCGGATCCTGGCCGGGGTGCAGCAGCCGTCGGGCGGCGAACTGCGCCGCGACGGCCAGGCGCTGCACCTGGCCGATCCGCGCCAGGCCAATGCCCGCGGCATCGCCATGGTGTTCCAGGAGCAGTCGCTGCTGCTGAACCTCTCGGTGGCCGAGAACATCTTCCTGGGGCAGGAGCAGGACTTCATCCGCCTCGGCCTGATCGACTGGCGCCGGCTGAACGCCGCGGCGCGCCGGCAGATGGAGAAGGTCGGGCTCGACATCGACCCGTCGACGCGGGCGCAGGATCTCAGCTTCGCCGCCCGCCAGATGGTCGAGCTGGCCAAGGCGCTGGCGCTGGAGGACCGGGTCGAGGGCGACCTGGTGATCCTGCTGGACGAGCCGACCTCGGTGCTGGAGCAGGCGGAGATCGACCTGCTGTTCTCCCGCGTCCGGGCGCTGAAGAGCCGGGCCAGCTTCGTCTTCGTCTCGCACCGGCTGGACGAGGTGCTGGCGATCAGCGACCGCATCTACGTCATGAAGGATGGCGGCGTGGTCGCCGAGATGCCGGCGGCGGAGGCCGATGTGCCGACCCTGCACCGGATCATGGTCGGGCGCGAGGTCCATGCCGAATACTACCGGGAGTCGGAGCAGCGCCCGCCGCAGGACGAGATCGTGCTGCAGGCCAGGGGCCTGTGCTGCGAGGGCAAGTACCGCGACATCGACCTGACCCTGCGCCGCGGCGAGGTGCTGGGCATCGCCGGCGTCATCGGCTCGGGGCGGGAGGAGCTGGTGCGCAGCTTCTTCGGCTTTGTCCAGCCCACGGCCGGGACGCTGGAGGTCGGCGGCAAGGCGGTGCGCTTCGGCTCCCCGGCCGACGCGGTCGGGCACGGCATCGGCTTCATCCCCAGCGAGCGCCGGGTCGAGGGGCTGGTGATGATGCTGTCGGTGGCCTCGAACATGACCCTGGCGCGGCTGGAGGTGGCGGAAGGCCCGGTGGGACTGAGTCGCGCCCGCGAGCGGGCCCTGGCGCAGGACTGGACCCAGCGTCTGGCGATCCGCGCCGCCGGACCGGACGCGCCTTGCCTGTCGCTGTCGGGCGGCAACCAGCAGAAGGTGGTGCTGGCCAAGTGGCTGACGGCGCAGTCGCGGATCCTGATCCTCGACCACCCGACCCGCGGCATCGATGTCGGCGCCAAGGAGGAGGTGTTCCGTCTGATCCGGTCGCTCTGTGCCGAGGGCGTCTCGGTGATCCTGATCGCCGACACGCTGGAGGAGACGATCGGCCTCAGCCACACCGTGCTGGCGATGCGCGACGGCGCCATCACCGCCCGGCTGACCGCCGAACCCGGCTGCAAGCCGTCCCAGGTCGACCTGATCGGACACATGGTATGACCCGCCTGCTCGATCCCGCTGCCCTGCGCGGCGCGGCGCCGGCGCTGTTCCTGCTGGGGCTGGTGGTGGCGACCGCCATCGCCGCGCCGGGCTTCGGCTCGCCCGACACGCTGCTGGTCATCCTGGCCGACACCACCACCCTGTTCACCCTGGCGGCGGGGGTCACCTTCGTCATCCTGCTCGGCAGCATCGACCTGTCGATCCCGTCGGTGTGCTCGCTCTCCACCGTCATCGTCGCCCTGCTGCTGCCGCGGATCGGCGTCGGCGCCTTCGCCGTGGCCCTCGCGGCCGGGGCCGTCGCCGGGCTGGTCAGCGGCTTCGTCCATGTCCGGCTGCGGGTGCCGTCCTTCATCGCTACCCTGGCCACCGGCGGCGTGGTCGGCGGCGTCGCGCTCTACATCTCCGACGCCCGCAACATCGCCATCGCGGCCGACACGCGCGACATGCTGGACTGGATCACCGACAGCACCGCCGGGGTCCCGAACATCATCGGCATCGGCATGGTGGCCCTGGCGATCGGCGTCTACCTGCAGCGCTACAGCCGCTTCGGCCGCTACAGCCTGGCGATCGGGGCGGGGGAGCCGGCGGCCTGGGCGGCCGGCATCCGGGTCAACCGGCACAAGATCCTGGCCTTCGTCCTGTCCGGCGCCTTCGCCGCCCTGGCCGGCATCCTGCTGTCGGCGCGGCTGGCCAGCGGGTCGCCCACTGTCGCCAACCAGCTGCTGCTGCCGGCGATCTCGGCCGTGCTGGTCGGCGGCACCGCCATCACCGGCGGCATCGGCGGCATCGGCCGCACCCTGGTGGGCGCGCTGACCGTCTCGGTCGTCCGCATCGGCATGACCTTCCTCGGCGTCAACATCTTCGCCCAGCAGATGGTGTTCGGCGCCGTCCTCATCCTTGCCGTGGCCATCACACTGGACCGCGGCAAGATCCTGATCGCGAAGTAGAAGGGCAGGGGGAACCGGCATGGATCTCGGATTGGGCGGCAAGGTCGCCGTCATCACCGGCGCCAGCGTCGGCATCGGCCTCGCCGTCGTTGACGGGCTGGCGGCCGAGGGCGCCCATATCGTGCTGGCGGCCCGCCAGGCCGAAAGGCTGGAGGCCGAGGCCAAGGCGCTGGCGGACCGGCACGGCGTGCGCACCCTGGCGGTGGCCTGCGACGTCGCCACCGGCGCCGGCACGGATGCGCTCGTCGCCGCGGCGGAGAAAGAGTTCGGCGGCGCCGATATCCTGATCAACAATGCCGGCACAGGGTCGAACGAGACGATCCTTGAGGCGCCGGACGAGAAGTGGCAGGCCTATTGGGACCTCCATGTGATGGCGGCGGTGCGGCTGGCCCGCGGCCTGGTGCCCGGCATGAAGCGGCGCGGCGGCGGGGTGATCCTGCACAACGCCTCGATCTGCGCGGTGCAGCCCTTGTGGTACGAGCCGATCTACAACGTCACCAAATCGGCGCTGATGATGTTCTCCAAGACCCTCGCCACCGAGGTGGTGAAGGACAACATCCGCGTGAACTGCATCAATCCCGGCCTGATCCTGACGCCGGACTGGATCAAGACCGCCAGGCAGCTGACCGCGGACAGCGGCGGCGACTGGGAAGGCTACCTGCAGGGCGTGGCCGATGAGCACGCGGCGATCAAGCGCTTCGGCACGCCGCAGGAGCTGGCGCATTTCTTCGTCTTCCTGTGCTCCGACAAGGCCAGCTACAGCGTCGGGTCGACCTATTTCGTCGATGGCGGGATGCTGAAGACGCTGTAGCGGTTGGAGGGGGCGCAGAGACCGTTTCGAAATGCGCTGGTGTGAGTCGGCTGGCGGTGGTTTCGAGAACCGGCGCGCAGCGGACGTTTAAGTCCGTGAGCACCGGAAGCGCAGAAACCGCCGTCAGACGGCCGCACCAGTAGCATTTCCAAACGATCTCTCAGTCGTACAGGCTCGGCAGCCGGTAGGCCTCGATCGCCGAGCGGCCGAAGATCTGCTCGCGCTCGGCATCGCTCAGGTGCTCCAGGCACAACCGCAGCGCCCGGACCACCCGGTCGTAGCTGCCGGCGACCAGGCAGACCGGCCAGTCGGTGCCGAATAGGCAGCGGTCGACGCCGAAGATCCGCAACGCCTCGGCGACATACGGCTTCAGGTCGTCCGGCGACCAATGCTCCCAGTCGGCCTCGGTGACCATGCCCGACAGCTTGCACCAGACGTGGTCGCGATGGATGGCGAAGCCGCGCATCGGCGCCGCCCAGGGCTCGAAGCCGCCGCCCTTGATGTCCGGCTTGGCGATGTGGTCGAGCACGAAGCGCAGGTCGGGGAAATCCGCCACCGTGCGCAGCACCGCCGGCAGGTGCGGCAGCTTCGGCACCAGGTCGTAGACCAGCCCGGCATCGGCCACCGCGCGCAGGCCGCGGCGCACATCGTCGCGCAGCAGCCAGTTCGGGTCCGCCTCCTCATGGATCAGGTGGCGGATGCCGACCAGCCAGCGCCCCTCCGGCGCCGCCTTCAGCTCGGCCAGCACCTGCCCGACCTCCGGATCGGTCAGGTCGACCCAGCCGACCACCCCGGCGACGACATCCGTCGCCGCCGCGGTGCGGATGAAGTCCCAGGTCTCGCCCAGGTCGTTCCAGGTCTGCACCAGCACGGTGCCGGAGACGCCGTTGGCCTGCAGCGCCGGCCGCAGGTCGGTCGGCGTGAACACCCGGCGGATCGGGGCGAACGGGCCGCTCAGCCAGCCATAGTCGCCCTTGTCCGGGTCCCAGAAATGCTGGTGCGAGTCGATGACGATCGGGCTGGCCATGGCCGGGCTCCCCTCACCAGCGCTGATGCACGAAGGGCTTGATGTCCTGGTCGTAGATCGCGCGCAGCTCGGCCATCGTCGCTGCCGGCAAAGCGGGCAGGGCGGCGGCCTCGGCGTTCGACTTGGCCTGGGCCCCGTTGCGGGCGCCGGGGATGGCGACCGTGACGGCGTCGAACATCAGGATCCAGCGCAGCGCGAACCTGGCCATGGTGGTGTCGCCGCCGACCAGCGGTCGCACCCGCTCCACCGCCGCCAGCCCCGTCTCATAGGGCACGCCGGAGAAGGTCTCGCCGACGTCGAAGGCCTCGCCGTTGCGGTTGAACTGGCGGTGATCGGTGGATTCGAACCTGGTGTCGGAGCGGAACTTGCCGGATAGCAGGCCGCTGGCCAGCGGCACCCGGGCGATGATCGCGACCTGCTTCTCCTGCGCCAGGGCGAACAGCCGCTCCGCCGGGCGCTGGCGGAAGATGTTGAAGATGATCTGGATGCTCTGAACGCCCGGATACTCGATCGCCTTCAGCGCCTCCTCGACCCGCTCGACGCTGACGCCGTAGTGGCGGATCTTGCCCCGCTCGACCAGCCGGTCGAGGAAGCCGAACACCTCGGGGTGGTAGTACAGGTCGGTCGGCGGGCAGTGCAGCTGCACCAGGTCCAGCGTGTCGACCTGCAGGTTCTGCAGGCTGCGGTCGATGAAGCCGGACATCGTCTCCAGGCTGTAGCCCGCCACCTCCTGCTTCGGCAGGCGGCGCCCGGTCTTGGTGGCGACGAAGGGGCGGTCGCCGCCGCGCTCCTTCAGCACCCGGGCGATCAGCTGCTCCGACCGGCCGTCGCCATAGACATCGGCGGTGTCGAGGAAGGTGACCCCGGCATCCAGCGTCTGGTGCAGCGCCGCCAGCGCGTCGGATTCGTCGACATGGCCCCAGCTGGCGCCGATGGCCCAGGCGCCGAAGCCGATCTCGCTGACCTTGCGGCCGGTCCGTCCGAAGTCCCTGCTGCGCATCCTCGCCTTCCTCTCTGCCCGGGTCCGTTGCCTTGATTCCATCAGGTCGCAGGGTTATCATACAACCGTCCATGTTCTGGCAAGGGACTTCTCCGGATCGGCCGGCGCAGGCTGAACGCGCTCCGCCCTGTCACCGGCGGACCTGCATAGATCGTTCCCTGCTCTCCGATGCAGCTCTTGACAGATCGGACAAATCAGGTCGTATGGTTGTATGATAACCATGTAATCAACAGACCGCTTCAGGGAGGCTCCGCTCGATGACGACATTCTCCAGAGGACATCTGCTTCTCGCTTTGGCCGCCTGTGCGCTGGCCGGGCCCGCCATGGCGGCCGAGGACACGGTCAAAATCGGGGTGGTGGCGGCGGAATCCGGCTCCTTCGTCTCGGCCGGCCACACCCTGCCGGCCAGCGTCAGCCTGGCGGTGAAGGAGATCAACGACGCTGGCGGGGTGAAGGTCGGCGACAAGACGTACAAGATCGACTTGGTGCGCCGCGACGACCGCACCGACATCGGCACCGCGGTGGCGGCGACGCAGGAGCTTGTGCGCGACGTCGGGGTGAAGGCGATCTTCGGGTCGGAATCGCACGACTTCACCCTGGCCATGGCCAAGATCACCCAGCCGGCCAAGATCCTGCACTTCGCCGGCAACAGCACGCTCGACACGATCCTGACCGACGCGGCGGTCGCCCCGGGCGGCGACGCCCACTACCTGTTCCAGTCCGAGCCGCGCGAGTTCCAGCGCAGCGGCAGCACCGCCCGCGGCGTGCTGAGCCTGCTGCAACCGTTGGTCGACCACCCGATCAAGAAGTCGGTGATCATCGCCGGCAACGACGCCACCGGGCAGTTCCTGTCCTCCTACTACATCAAGGCGCTGAAGGCGGAAGGGCAGGAGGTGCCGGACATCATCTTCTACCCGCCCGACACCACCGACTTCTCGCCGATCCTGACCCGGGCCAAGAGCCTGAATCCGGATGTGGTGCACTTCTGGTACAACGGCGACTCGACGCTGACGGCGCTGCCGCAGGCGCTGGAGCTGGCGGTGGCGCCGAGCTACTTCCTGTTCGGCGTCGACCCCGGCATCTGGAAGGAGCGGGGGCTGTCGGCCGACGTGCCGGTGGCGATGAGCTGCGTGCCGGTGTGCTGGGGCGAATCCTCCAACGCCAAGGCCAAGGCCTATTTCGACGCGTATTTCGCGGCCGGCGCGCCGAAGGGCGTCACCTCCTCGGTCTCGCTGCTCTACTACGACTACGTCCACATGCTGGCGGAGGCCTGGACCAAGGCCGGCAGCTTCGATCCCGACAAGGTGGTCGACGCTCTCCTGGTGCTGCACCACCAGGGCGTGGTCTCGGATGACCTCAGCTTTAACGCCCATCACCAGGTGACGCACGCCACCGAGGTCTGCGTCGCCGACACCGAGGGCAAGATCTCCTGCGCCATGCAGCAGCCGCCGGCCGACGCGCCGATGTGACCCGTTCCGGCGGCGTCTCCCAGCGTCGCCGGCATCGGCCTGCCGGAGGGGTCCTCCCCACCCGACGCCTTCCGGCAGGCCGACCCTCTCGCACCGGGACCCGCCTTGGACATCCTCCTGCAGCAGATCCTGAACGGGCTGTCGATCGCCAGCGTGATCACGCTGATCGCGGTCGGCGTCACGCTGATCTTCGGCCTGACCGGCATCATCAACTTCGCCCATGGCGAGTTCCTGATGGTCGGCAGCATCGTCACCTGGCTGGCGGTCGGCGCCGGCTGGGGCTTCCCGCTGGCGCTGGTCGCCGGCATTGTCACCGTCGCGCTTCTCGGGCTGGTGCTGGAGCGCGGGCTGTTCCGCTTCACCCTCGACCGGCCGACCAACGGCTTCATCGTGTCGCTGGGCCTGATCGTGCTGCTGCAGCACGTCGTCATCCTGTTCTGGAACGCCAACCAGAAGAGCATTCCGCGGCCCTTGAACGCGATCTGGGACGTCGGCGGCGTGCGCATCGCCGCGGTGCGGGTGATGGTGATCGCGGTGACCGCCGCGGTGGTGGCGCTGACCTTCTTCATGATCACCCGCAGCCGCTACGGCCGGGCCCTGCGCGCCAGCGTCGAGGACCGCGACACCGCGGCGTTGATGGGCATTCCGGTGCGGCGCTACATCACCGGCGTCTTCGTCTTCGGCAGCGCCCTGGCCGGCCTCGGCGGCGCCCTCTTGATCGCGCTGTTCCCGATCACCCCCTTCACCGGCGGCACCATCGTGATGAAGGGCTTCGCCGTGGCGCTGATCGGCGGCCTGGGCAACCTCACCGGCGCCGTCGTCGCCGGGCTGATCCTCGGTCTGGTCGAGGGCTTCAGCGCCGGCTACGGCCTGTCGGAATGGACCGACGCCTATTCCTTCGCCCTGATGATCATCGTGCTCCTGGTCAGGCCGCACGGCCTGTTCGGCGGCACCTCCGGCCCCCGAGTGACATGACGGATTCTCGATCGCCCCTCAGGGGACTGGCGCTGGTGCTGGTCCTGTTCGCGCTGCTGGCGCTGGTGCCGGCGCTCGGCCCCAGCAACCGGCTGCTGTCGCTGGCCATCACCGCCGGCATCAACATCGTGGCGCTGTACGGCCTCTCCGTGCTGTTCGGCCAGACCGGCATCCTGTCGATGGGCCATGCGGCGCTGGTCGGCGTCGGCGCCTACACCGCCGCCATCCTGGCCCGCGACCTCGGCCTCGATTTCTGGGCGGCGCTGCCCTGCGCCGCGGCGACCACGGCGCTGCTGGCGGCGGTGGTCGGCTTCCCGTCGCTCAGGGTCAGCGGCCATCATTTCGTGATCCTGACCTTCGCCTTCGGCCAGCTGCTGACCATCGTGCTGACCAATGGCGGCGACTTCACCGGCTGGGCCACCGGACTCGACCTGGGGCAGCCGGTGGCGCTGTTCGGCCTGGGCCTCGACCCGCTGCCGCAATTCTACCTGCTGACGCTCGGCTTCGTGGCGCTGGCGGCGGTGGCCAGCTGGGCGATCGTCCATTCCCGCTATGGCCGCACGCTGCGGGCGATCCGCGAGAACGAGAAGCTGGCCGCCTCGCTCGGCATCAATGTCGGGCGGCACAAGATCGGCGCCTTCGTCGTCAGCGGCGTCTTCGCCGGCATCTCCGGCGTGCTGCTGGCCTATTTCCTGCGCCATATCTCGCCCAGCCAGTTCGCCTCCTTCCCCAGCATCTACCTGGCGCTCATGGTGATGATCGGCGGCGCCCGGCTGCTGCTGGGGCCCCTGGCCGGCGGCATCCTGGTGGCGTTCCTGCCGGAGCTGTTCGCGCTCGACCCGGTGCAGTCGCGCATCCTCTACGGCATCTGCCTGATCGCGGTGATCCTGCTGCTGCCGAACGGCGTGATCGGCGGGCTGCTCGACCTGTGGCGCCGGCTGGTGCCGCAGCGCGACCCGGCGGAGCGGACCACGGCCAGCAGCCCGGCCCGCGCCGGGCGGGAGGGCTGAGCATGGGCGCGCTCGAGATCCGCGGCCTGCGCAAGCAATTCGGCGGCGTCGCCGCCCTGGCCGGGGTCGACCTGACCATCGTCGAGGGCGAGATCCTCGGCATCGTCGGCCCGAACGGGTCGGGCAAGACCACGCTGTTCAACGTCATCACCGGCGTGCACAAGCCGACCGCCGGCACCGTGACCTGGCGCGGCCGCGACATGACCGGCGTGCCGGCCCATGCCGTGTCGCATGCCGGCATCGCCCACACGTTCCAGCAGGCCATGGCCTTCCCCGGCCTCAGCGTGTTCGAGAACGTCCAGATCGCCACCGAGCATTGCCGGTCGGCGGGGGAGGGGCCGTTCCCGTGGCCGACGCCGGACGACCTGATCGGCTTCGTCGGCCTGCAGGCGCTGCGGCACGAGACAGCCGGCGTGCTGCCCTTCGGCAGCCTGCGCCTGCTCGGCATCGCTTTGGCGCTGGCGACGCGGCCGGCGCTGCTGCTGCTGGACGAGCCGGCGGCCGGGCTGAACGACAAGGAGACGACGGCCCTGGTCGACCTGGTGCGGCAGCTGCCCGGCCACGGCATCAGCGTCTGCGTCATCGACCACGACATGAGCCTGATGCAGCGCCTCTGCCGCCGCCTGGTGGTGCTGGATTTCGGCAGCAAGATCGCCGACGGGCCGACCGCCGAGGTGCTGGCCGACCCGAAGGTGCTCGATGTGTATCTGGGAGGGGCGCTGTGACCTTGCTGCAGGTTTCCGGCGTCACCACCGGCTACGGCCCGACCACGGTCAACCGCAACGTCTCGCTGGCGCTCGGTGCGGGTGAGATCGCCACCATCCTCGGCCCCAACGGCGCCGGCAAGACCACGCTGCTGCGCATGATCGCCGGGCTGGTCAAGCCGCGCGGCGGCAGCGTCGTCTTCGACGGCCGCGACGTCACCGGCCAGCCGCCGGACGCCATGGCCAAGCGCGGCGTGGTGCTGGTGCCGGAGGGGCGGCGGATCTTCGCCGACATGAGCGTGGAGGAGAATCTCCGCCTCGGCGCCTATGCCCGGCGCGACCAGGCCGCTGTCGACGCCGATGTGAAGCTGATGGAGGAATTCTTCCCGATCCTCGCCGCCAAGCGGCGGGACAAGGGTGGGTCGCTCAGCGGCGGGCAGCAGCAGATGCTGGCGATCGCCCGCGGCCTGATGGCGCGGCCGCGCGTGCTGCTGCTGGACGAGCCGTCGCTGGGCCTGTCGCCATTGATGGTGAAGGAGATCAAGGCCATCATCCTGGCGATCGGCGAGCGGTTCGGGGCCTCGATCCTGCTGGTCGAGCAGAATGCGGGGCTTGCCTTGGGCGTCGCCACGCATGGATATCTGATGCAACAGGGCCGCGTCGTCGCCTCGGGACCGATCGCCGAGCTGAGGAACGCGGATCTGATGCGGGACCTCTATCTCGGCGGAGCGCCAGCGGCCTCCGCCTGAAGCCGAAGCGGAGCAGCGCCGTGACCACACTGACCCTCTCCTATGGCCGCGGCCATCTGCCGATCCGCCTGCCGGCGGGGGCGCAGGCGACGGTGGTGCGCAAGCAGCCCTTGCCGAAGATCGCCGACCCCGCGGCTGCCATCCGCCAGGTCCTGGCCCAGCCGATCGGCGCGCCGTCGCTGGCCGAGCTGGCGCGCGGCCGGCGCAGCGCCTGCATCCTGATCTGCGACATCACCCGGCCGGTGCCGAACCGGCTGTTCCTGCGGCCGATGGTCGAGACCATGGTGGCGTCCGGCATCCCGCTCGACCGCATCAGCATCCTGGTCGCCACCGGCCTGCACCGGCCCAATCTGGGCGAGGAGCTGGCCGAGCTGGTCGGCGACCCCTGGGTGCTGGAGCATGTCCGGGTCGACAACCACGACGCCCGCGACGAGGCCGCCCATGTCGATTTCGGCCGCACCGCGACGCGCGGCACGCCGGTGAAGATCGACCGGCAGTTCGTCGAGGCCGACCTGCGCATCGCCACCGGGCTGGTCGAGCCGCATTTCATGGCCGGCTGGTCCGGCGGCCGCAAGGTGATCGCCCCCGGCGTCGCCCATCACGAGACCATCCGCACCTTCCATTCGGCGCGCTTCATGGAGGATCCGCTGGCGGTCCAGTGCAACCTGGTCGGCAACCCGCTGCATGAGGAGCAGCTGCAGATCGTCGGCATGCTGGGCGAGGTCTACGGCCTGAACACGGTGCTGGACGAGGATCGCGACCTGGTCTGCGTCACCTTCGGCGAGATCATCGCCAGCCACGCCGCGGCGGTCGATTTCGTCAGCAGCTCCACCCGGGTGCCCCTGCCGCGCAAGTTCAGCACGGTGGTGACCTCCTCGGCCGGCTACCCGCTGGACAAGACCTATTACCAGACGATCAAGGGCATGGTGACGCCGCTCGACATCCTGGCGCCGGGCGGCACCCTGATCATCGCCTCGGAATGCTCGGAGGGCTTCGGCTCGCCGGAGTTCCGCGACGCCCAGACCCGGCTGGTCGAGCTGGGGCCGGAGCGGTTCCTGGCGACGCTGACGGCGAAGTCGCTGGCCGAGATCGACGAATGGCAGACCGAGATGCAGCTGAAGTCGCTGCGCCTCGGCCGGGTCGAGCTCTACACCACCGGCCTCGGCGCGGCCGAGCGGGGGATCACCGGCACGGGGCTGGTCGACGACCTCGACGCCGCCATCGCCGCCAGCGTGGCGCGCTCGAACGACCCGGCCGTGGCGATCATCCCGGAAGGGCCATACGTCATCCCGTACCATGCTGCGGGGTGAGGGCCTGTCCTCTTCCAGCGGTGCGGGTTTCGGGATCGCTCCCTCCACCCATACAACGGAGTCCCCCCTCCCGCAAG
>NZ_VCCH02000159.1 GCF_005938675.2 Mycobacterium sp. KBS0706 | reverse complement strand
CAGCGGAACGGTCGGCTCAAAAAAGCCGATCCGGCCAGGCCGAACCGCCAGGGCGTCTCGATGCCGCGGGTGAGGCCGATGCGCGGTCCGGCCGCGATCGCCGGTTCCGCCTCGCTGCGCGGTAGCAGCCGGAAGGGCGGCGCGTCCAGCGGCAGCCCGGTCATCGCCCCGGTGACGCCCAGCGCCTGGGCCAGCCGGCCGGGGCCGGCGCAGAGCAGCCGCAGCGCCTCCAGCCCGCGCCGCGCCCGCATGGCTTCGACTCCCTCGGTCGGCGCGATCGCCCGGATCAGCACCGCGCTGCCCGGCCGGGCGGCATCGCACACCAGGTTCAGGCACCAGTGCAGCCCGTAGGACCGGTAGACATAGGCGTGGCCGATCGGCCCGAACATCGGGGCGTTGCGCGCCGTCGGGCCGTTGAAGGCGTGCGATGCCGGGTCCTCGCGGTCATAGGCCTCGGTCTCGACCACCGCGCCGCCGACACCGTCGACCAGCAGGATCGTGCCGATCAGGGCGCGGGCGACGGTCGGGGCGTCCGCGGCGAAGGCCGTGCGATCCAGCGGAACCGGGGCGGGTGAATCGGGCATCCGGCCTCTCTCCGCGACTGCGGCATCGGGTGCAAGCGGAATCCGCCGGCTTGGCGGAAGCCGGATGGCTGCTCTATGGTCTGGCCTTTCCGAGCCAGGTGACCCGATGGACCAGCAAGCCCCGAAGCCCGCCATTCCGCCCGAGCTGGCGGAGCTGCGCAGCAGCATCGACAACATCGACGCGGCCCTCGTCCACCTGCTGGCCGAGCGCTTCAAATGCACCCAGAAGGTCGGGAAGCTGAAGGCGACGGTCGGGCTGCCGCCGGCCGATCCGAATCGCGAGGCGGCGCAGATCGCGCGGCTGCGCCGGCTGGCCGAGGATTCGCATCTCGACCCGGACTTCGCCGAGAAATTCCTGGCCTTCATCGTCGCCGAGGTGATCCGCCACCACGAAGCGATCCGCGCCGGCGCCCGGGAGT
Organism: Mycobacterium sp. KBS0706; assembly: GCF_005938675.2. Classification (GTDB taxonomy): domain Bacteria; phylum Pseudomonadota; class Alphaproteobacteria; order DSM-16000; family Inquilinaceae; genus Inquilinus. The sequence goes on along the minus strand of NZ_VCCH02000159.1, from coordinate 9,606 downwards.
AGGCTCCCCGGCTTGCCGGCCCGGCCCAGTCGACCCAGATCACTGAGGGCCGCCCATCCGGCCGCGGCCATCTCCGAGGAGCTCGTCATGTCCACCCATCCCGCGATCCGGGCCGGCCGCGTCGCCGTCGTCACCGGCGCCGCCGGCGGCATCGGCCTCGCCGCCGCCAGGCGCTTCGCCTCGATCGGCCTCAAGGTCGTGCTGGCCGACCTGCCCGGCGAGGCGCTCGACCGCGCCGTCCGCGAGGTGAGCGAGCTCGCCGCCGGCGGCGCCCCGGACATCCATGCCGTGCCGACCGACGTCTCGCAGCCGGAGGCGGTGGAGCGGCTGCGCGACGAGGCCTATGGCCGCTTCGGCGAGGTCGCGGTGCTGATGAACAACGCCGGCATCGGCCAGGGCGGCGGCCCGTGGGAGAATTACGACCGCTGGCGCCGGGTGCTCGACGTCAACCTCTACGGCGTGATCAACGGCGTCCAGGTCTTCGCCCCGGCAATGATCGCCCAGGGCGGCGACGGACTGATCGTCAACACCGGATCGAAGCAGGGCATCACCACCCCGCCGGGCGACACCGCCTACAATGTCTCCAAGGCCGGGGTGAAGGCGCTGACCGAAGGGCTGGCGCATGCGCTGCGCGAGACCGAGGGCTGCCGCATCACCGCCCATCTGCTGATCCCGGGCTACACCTTCACCGGCATCACCGCGCGCGGCGGCGCCGAGAAGCCGGCGGCCGCCTGGACCGCGGAGCAGGTGGTGGAGTTCATGCTCGACAGCCTCGGCCGCGGCGATTTCTATATCCTCTGCCCCGATAACGACGTCACCCGGGCGATGGACGAGAAGCGCATCCGCTGGGCGGCGGAGGACATCATCCGCAACCGCCCGGCCCTGTCGCGCTGGCATCGCGACCACAGGGACGATTTCGCCGCCTATATGGCGCGGCCGGACTGACCGTCTCCGGGCTGCCCCTGGAACGGGGCAGCCCGGCTCCTCATCGGATCAATTGCATTTTCTCAAATTTTCGCATGGCTTATTTGCACGGTTAAGTAGGACAAAACTATTCAACTTGCACTTAAAGGTAATCAGTCATAAGATTTAAGTCCCAGCTTGGTTCCACTTCAGGTATTTCATCGTCCTTTCGATTTTTCATCGGGGGCCAGGCTGGGGCTCCAGTCTCTCAACCCGACAAGCCCGGCCGGTCCAGCTGCACCGGCTTGCTCATGAACACGGTGGTGCCTTCGAGGAACGGCTCCTCGCGGTCCACGGCGAAGCCGGCGCGGGCGTAGAGGTCGACATTCCCGGCGAAGCGCGGATTGGTGTAGAGCCGCAGCAGCGGCCGGCCCAGATCGGCCGCCAGCGCCTCGGCATGGGCCAGCAGGCGCTTGCCGTGGCCGCGGCGCTGGGCGTGGGGCGCGACCGCCAGGTTCTTGATCAGCAGATGGTCGCCGCGGTCGATGATCTCGATCAGCGCCACCAGATCGTCGCCCTCGAACAGGAGGTCGATCCGGTGCTCGTGCACGGCTTGGTCGTAATCGGCCGTCATCGGCTTCGGCTCGCGGCCGATCACCGGCACCCATTTGGCATAGGCGGCGCGGGTCAGCGCCCGGACGGCATCGGCGTCGCCGGCAACGGCGCGGCGGATCCGGGGCTCAATCGGCGCCTGGTGGGCCTGCGGGTCGAGGGCGGGCTGGCTCATGGTCTGCGTTCCTTCGGGGGGGCAGGGCGGCCGGCAAGAAAAAACCCGCCGGTCGGGGACGGCGGGTTGCGGTGGGTCGGGATCCGGTTGGGATCAGCCGGGACGGGTCCCGGCGGCTCCCCCGCCTCTCCCGGCGCACCGCAGCGCCGCCGTCGCCGAAGGGCGACGTCGTTTGGCAGCGGTACTAGCTCGGAAGAAGCGGGTCATGCAGGAATGATCCCGACTCAGGCGGTCGCCGTCAACGTCCGAGGTGTTACAGTCCGTCGCGCTGCGACCGAAGCGGCCAGCCGCTCCAGCACCACGATCGATTCGTCCCAGCCGATGCAGCCGTCGGTGATGCTCTGGCCGTAGACCAGCGGCCGGCCGGGCACCAGCTCCTGCCGCCCGGCGACCAGATGGCTCTCGACCATGACGCCGACGATGCGGCCGTCGCCGGCCTCGACCTGGCGCGCCACGTCGTCGACCACCTTCGGCTGGTTCTCCGGCTTCTTGCTGCTGTTGGCATGGCTGGCGTCGATCATCACCGCCGGCCGCAGCCCGGCCTTGGCCAGCTCGGCGCAGGCGGCCTCGACGCTGGCGGCGTCGTAGTTCGGCGCCTTGCCGCCGCGCAGGATGATGTGCGCGTCGTCATTGCCGGCGGTCGAGGCGATGGCCGATCGGCCGCTCTTGGTCACCGCCATGAAATGATGCGGCTGCGAGGCGGAGGAGACGGCGTCGACCGCGATCTTCACATTGCCGTCGGTGCCGTTCTTGAAGCCGACCGGGCAGGACAGGCCGGACGCCATCTCGCGATGGATCTGGCTCTCAGTGGTGCGGGCGCCGATCGCGCCCCAGCCGACCAGGTCGGCGATGTATTGCGGCGTGGTCATGTCCAGGAACTCGCAGGCCGCCGGCAGGCCCAGCCGGTTGACCTCCAGGAGCACGCTGCGCGCCCGCCGCAGCCCCTTGTCGATCTGGAAGCTGCCATCCAGGTCGGGGTCGTTGATCAGCCCCTTCCAGCCCACCGTGGTGCGCGGCTTCTCGAAATAGACCCGCATGATGATCTCGAGCTCGCCGCCCAGGCGCTGGCGCAGCGGCTGCAGCCGGCGGGCATAGTCCAGCGCCGCTTCGGGATCGTGGATCGAGCACGGGCCGATCACCACCGCCAGGCGGTCGTCGCTGCCGTGCAGGATGCCGTGCAGGGCGCGGCGGGCTTCGGTGACGGTGCGGGTGGCCACGGCATCGCGCGGGAACTCCTGCATCACCTCGGCGGGTGTGCTCAGCTCCTTGATCTCGCGGATGCGCAGGTCGTCGGTGGTCTTCAACACGGCTTGGGCTCCTGGGTTCACCCCGCCGGCGGCAACAAAAAAGCCGCCAGGAGGTCTGGCGGCTCTCGGGTCGGCTGTGGATCGAACTTCAGATCACGCGCACCCTCGCTCCGCCGCTGGCAGCGGGAAGCTAAAGTACCAAAAATAGGTGGCGCGGACGGAGTTCATGTCCTGCATATAAGCCGGGACCGCGACTTTGTCACGGCCGTTCTTGCAGGAAGCGTCGGATCCGGGCGCCACGGCATTCGGAATGTTGCGACGGTGATGCCGGGCCGGAACCGGCGTGCTCCCCGAGGGTTTTTCCGGGGCGCCGACCGGAAGGGCTTGAGCCCGGCGGTCCGGCGCGTCAGAACGGCATATGCCGTCGCGACCTGGAAGCGGAGCCCCGTCGATGAAACCCGTCCGAGCCCTTCTGCCCGTCCTCGCCGCCGCCCTGCTGTCCACCACGGCGTTGGCCCAGACCACCCCGCGCTATGCCCCCTGGCAGCCGGCGCAGCAGGACCAGACCAAGGCGCTGCTCGACGACCTGTCGCGGATGATCAGCCAGGCCGAACGGGACAAGGCGGCCAGCCCCGACTTCATCGCCGACCTGAAGGGGCTGGAGCAGCGCTATTCCGCCACCATCGCCCCGCCGGCCGCCGATGCGCCGGTCCCGGCCCAGCCGCCGGCGGCCCCGGCGCAGCCGCCGGCCGCGGCGCCCGTTCCGGCCCCGGCCGCCCCCGCGACGGCGCAGCCGGCCTCGCTGGCCGGCACCCGTGTGTTCAGCGACGATTTCAGCGACGGCAACTACACCGCCAACCCGGCCTGGACCTCGCTGCAGGGCACCTGGACGGTCGACAAGAGCGGCCTGCACAGCGACACCAAGGCGGCCAACGGGCAGCAGGGCGGGGTCGCGGCGATCTCGCTGCAGCAGGGGCTGAAGAACAATTTCGGCCTCGAATTCGACCTGACCGATGCTGCCAACCAGGGCCAGTTCGAGATCCGGGTGTTCCAGGGCGCGTCGAAGGATTCCGGCTACCGGCTGGTCTATCTGCCGTCCAACAGCCCGGTCTTCGCCCTCTACCGCGCCGGCCGCTCGGGCATCACCCAGGTGGCGCAGACCACCAACACCGCGCCCTTGCGCCGCGGCGACCGCACCCGCCTGACCTGGACCCGCGACGCCGCCGGCCGGATGGTGGTGGCGCTCGACGGCAAGACCATCATCGAGGCCAGCGACAACGGGTTCCGCGACGGCTGGAACGGCGTGATGCTGGTGAATTTCGGCGGCGACTTCGCCTTGCGCTCGGTCCAGGGCGTGAACTGATCCGGCTCTAGTTCGACTGCCGCCGCAGGATCGGCGCGAGCCGGTCGCGCAGCCAGGCGGCGCCGGGGTCGCGGTCGGTCTGGGCCGACCACACCATCGCCACCGCCGGCAGCCGCAGCTCCAGGGGCAGCGGCAGCGGGCTCAGCGTCAGCCCGAAGCGCGGGCCGTAGCGTCGGGCCATCCGCGCCGGCAGGGTGGCCAGCACCGGCGCCTCGGCCGCGGTCGCCAGCACGGTCATGAACTCCGCCGACGCCATCACCACGTTCAGGCTGGCGCCGACCCGGCCCAGCGCCTCGTCCAGGCAGCCCTGCAGCAGGTTGTTCAGCGTCACCAGCGCGTGGCCGGTCGCGAGATAGGTGTCGAGCTCGACCGGCGGGTCCAGCGGCAGCAGGTCGCGGTTGAAGCAGCAGGCCAGCGCCTGGTCGTAGAGCTCCATGCCGCGGTGCCGGCTGGCGCCATGGTCGAAACAGCCCACCGCCAGGTCGATCTCGCTTTCGTCCAGCAGCCGGTGCACCTCCTCGCGGAACACCGGGCGGCCGATCACCCGGATGCCGGGGGCGCAGCGCCGCAGCTCCGCCGTCAGGTCCGGCATCAGCAGCAGTTCCAGCTCGCTGGAGAAGCCCAGGCGGAAGATCCGGTCCTGGGTCTCGGGGTCGAAGCCGTCCTCGGCCCGTAGCACCTCCTGCATCTGCTGCAGGGCCTGGCGGATGCGCGGCGCCAGCGCGCGCGCCTTGGCGGTCGGCTGCATCGCCTGGCCGACGCGCACGAACAGCTCGTCCTGCAGCAGCACCCGCAGGGTCGACAGGCTGTGGCTCATCGCCGGCTGCTGCACCTTCAGCCGGGTGGCGGCGCGGGTGACCGTCCGCTCCTCCATCAGCGCGTCGAAGGCGACCAGCAGGTTCAGGTCGAAGGACCGAAGATCGAAATGATCGATGGAGCCCATGAGGCGGATCGATTTGATTGCTGACCCTGCGGACCATACGTCTTGGGCCGGCGCCGTCAAGCGGCGCGCCCACAGCGGAGACGGCCCATGGGCTCCCCCAGCTTTCGCATCGGCGACGCCATCATCACCCGGATCGACGAGATCCCGCTGACCCACGGCTCGCCGGCCGAGCTCTACCCCGAGATCGACCCCGAGGCCGCCGACCGGCACCGCGGCCGGCTGCCGGCCGGGGCGCTCGATCCCGAGACCGGGGCGATCGGCCTCGGCATCCACAGCTGGCTGGTGCGCACGCCCCGCCACACCATCCTGATCGACACCGCCACCGGCAACGGCAAGGAGCGGCCGGCGGTGCCGATCATGCACCGGCTCGACGTGCCGTATCTGCAGCGCCTGGAAGCGGCCGGAGTGCGGCCGGAGGATGTCGACCATGTCCTGATCACCCATGTCCATGCCGACCATGTCGGCTGGAACACCCGGCTGGTCGACCGGCGCTGGGTGCCGACCTTTGCCAATGCCCGGCACCATTTCTCGGCGGTCGAGCAGCGCTACGGCGACAGCCTGGCTGCAGGCGGCGGCTTCCGCCCCGACCCGGCGCTCGGCGCGCCGCGGCACCCGCCGCTCGACGGCGTCTACCAGGACAGCGTCCGCCCGGTGCTCGAGGCGGGGCTGGCCGATCTGGTGGCGATCGATGGCGGCGAGGTGCTGGACGGCCTCTCCTTCCACCCGGCCCCCGGCCACAGCATCGACCACGCAGTGATCCGCCTGCGCTCGCGCGGCGAGGAGGCGCTGTTCGCCGGCGACGTGATGCACCACCCGCTGCAGGTCTACGAGCCGGGCTGGAACTCCCGCTACTGCGAGTTCCCGGAGCCGGCGCGCGCCTCCCGCCGCTGGCTGCTGGAGCATGCGGCGGAGACCGGCGCCCTGGTCCTGCCCGGCCATTTCCCCGAAAGCTCGGCCGGCCGCATCACCCGCCGCGGCGACCGCTTCGACTGGACCTTCGCGTGACCGGAGCCGAGACCATGACCAGAGATACGCCGTCCGAAATCACGGTCGAAGACCTGATGATCCCCAGCGACACGCCGGGCATCGACCTGCACATCCGCAACAAGCGGCCGGCCGGGATGCGCGAATTCTCGCCGGAGCGCAGCATCGTGCTGATGCACGGCGCGACCTATTCCTCCGGCACCCTGTTCGACGTGCCGGTCGGCGGCTACTCCTTCATGGATTGGCTGGCCCGCCGCGGCTACGACGTCCATGCCGTCGACATCCGCGGCACCGGCGGCTCGACCAGGCCGCCGGAGATGGACCGGCCGCCGGAGGAGAACCCGCCCCTCGGCCGCACCGAGACCGGGGTGCGCGATTTCACGACTGCGGTCGATTTCGTGCTGCGGCGGCGCGGCCTGGCGCGGACCAACATCGTCGCCATGTCCTGGGGCGGCTCGGTCGCCGGCGCCTATACCAGCCGGAACAATGCGAAGGTGGCGAAGCTGGCCCTGGTCGCGCCGCAATGGTTGAACCCGGGAAAGGCCCGGATAGACCCGGGCGGGACGCTCGGCGCGTATCGCCGGATCCAGGTGCTGCAAGGCAAGGCCCGCTGGCTGGAAGGGGCGCCGGAGGGCAAGCGCGACGGCCTGATCCCGGAGGGCTGGTTCGACACCTGGGCCACGGCCGCGCTGGCCACCGACTCCGAAGGCCGGGTCCAGTCGCCGCCGACGATGCGCGCCTCCACCGGCCCGATCCTCGACACCCGCGAATACTGGAGCATCGGCCGGCCGTTCTACGATCCGGGCGCCATCGCCGTCCCCGTGCTGCTGGTCCACGCCGAATGGGACCTCGACGTGCCGCTCGCCGTCGCCCAGGACTACTTCACCCATCTCACCGGCGCGCCCTACCGCCGCTGGGTCGAGATCGGCGAGGGCACCCACATGGTGCTGATGGAAAAGAACCGCCTGCAGGCTTTTCGCGCCGTCGGCGACTTTCTGGACGAGACCTACGCGCCGGAGGGGTGACGTTCGGAAGCGTTGTGGCCGCTCGCCCTGAACGAGGCTAGCCTCGCTCCGTCCGCAACGCGCCGGGAGGCTCCATGTTCAAAGCGATCTCCGACAGCGCGGCGGCGGCGGATGGCGGGTCGCTCGCGCTCTTCGCCGAGCGGCTCGACGGGACGGTGGAGACCTTCGTCATCAACCGTTCGATCAAGAGCCATGGCACGGCGGACCACAACAGGGTCTCGTCGGATCTGCGGTCCCTGTCTTCGGCCGATTGTCTCGCGGCGGCTGACGCGCTCGAGGCGCTCCCGTCCAAAACGCCGGGCACCTACGACGATGCCGACCCCAGAATCCACGCCTCCTTCATCAAGGTCGTCGCGGACTTCGTGTCGATGCTGCGCGCGCAGGGCCGGAGTGGGCGGGAGGGCTGAGGGCCGCCCTCAGCCTTCCGCCAGCACCGTGGCCACGCCGGGGGCGATCAGCGTTCCCACCGCCTCGCCCCGGCAGATCCGCTGCATCGCGTCCGGCCGGTCGAAGGCGAAGACGTGCAGCGGCAGCCCGTGGTCGCGCGCCAGCAGGATCGCCGACTGGTCCATCACCTTCAGCTCCTGCTGGATCGCGTCGGCGAAGGCCAGGCTGGTGTATTTGCGGGCCGCGGGGTCGGTCCGCGGATCGGCGGTGAACACGCCGTCGACCCCGTCCTTGGCCGCCAGCACCGCGTCGCAGCGCAGCTCGATCGCCCGCTGCACCGCCGGGTAGTCGGTGGTGACATAGGGCTGGCCGTTGCCGCCGGCCAGCACGACGATGGCGCCCTTGGCCAGGTGCCGGTCGGCGCGCAGCCGGATATAGGGCTCGGCCATCGACGGGATCGGCACTGCGCTCATCACCCGCACCTCGGCCGACCGCGCGGTCAGCGCCGCGCGCAGCATCACCGCGTTGACCATGGTACCCAGCATGCCGATGTTGTCGGCCTCGGCCCGCTCGATGTGCCAGGCGTCGGAGACGCGGCCGCGGAACACGTTGCCGCCGCCGATCACCACCGCGATCTCGATGCCCAGCGCATGCACCGCCAGGATCTCGCCGACGATGTGGTCGATCGCGCCGGCGCCGAAGATCGACCCGTCGGCGCCGGCCATGGCGCCGCCGCTCAGCTTCAGCAGCAGCCGCCTGGGGGAATGTGCCATCGTGCTCTCCGACTGTCGCATCGGCGCCTCAGTCGGCACCGCCGCAGGATGCCCGATTTCGGATGTGTCCGGAACCCGGCCGCGCTAAAGATTTCGCCGACCTGCCGAAGGACGAGCATGATGGATTTCACCGCCCTGGACGATCGCCCCTATCCGGTGCTTGCCGATGCGACGATCCCGGAACTGCCGGCCCATTATCGCGGCAAGGTGCGCGACAATTACGACCTGCCGGACGGGCGACGGATCATCATCGCCAGCGACCGGATCAGCGCCTTCGACCGGATCCTGGCCTCGATCCCGCTGAAGGGCCAGGTGCTGACCCAGACCGCGCGCTTCTGGTTCGAGCAGACGCGCGACATCTGCCCGAACCACGTCCTCGAATACCCCGATCCCAATGTCGTGGTCGGCCGGCGGCTCGACATCCTGCCGGTCGAGATCGTGGTCCGCGACTATCTGGCCGGCACCACCGGCACCTCGATCCTGACGCTGTACAAGGCCGGCCAGCGCCAGATGTACGGGGTGCGCCTGCCCGACGGACTGCGCGACAACCAGAAGCTGCCGCAGCCGATCATCACCCCGACCAGCAAGGCCTTCGACGGCGGCCATGACGAGCCGCTGACGCCGGAGGAGATCGTCAGCCAGGGCCTGCTGACCGCAGCGCAATGGCGGCAGCTCAGCGACTACGCCTTCGCCCTGTTCGCCCGCGGGCAGCAGATCGCCGCCCGGCACGGGCTGATCCTGGTCGACACGAAGTACGAGTTCGGCACCGATGCCGAGGGCCGCATCGTCCTGGCCGACGAGATCCACACTCCGGACAGCAGCCGCTACTGGCTCGCCGACAGCTATGAGGAGCGCTTCGCCGGCGGCGAGCGGCCGGACAGCTTCGACAAGGATTTCGTGCGCAGCTGGGTGGCGGCGCGCTGCGACCCGTACAAGGACCCGATCCCGGAGATCCCGGCCGAGGTGATCCGCGCCACCTCCCAGGTCTATGTCCGCGCCTTCGAGACCATCACCGGCCAGCGCTTCGAGATGCCCGACCGGGAGAGGCCGGTGCTGGAGCGGATCCGGGAGAACCTGGCGCGATACTACTAGGCCGGAGCCGCCCCCTCACCCGAAATCGCTGTCGCGATTTCGACCTCTCCCCAAGGAGAGGTGAAGGAGCCGCGGCCATGTTTTCCCTCTCCTTGGGGAGAG
>NZ_VCCH02000158.1 GCF_005938675.2 Mycobacterium sp. KBS0706 | reverse complement strand
TGGTCGTCCTCGTAGAACGTGAACTTCAGCGAGGACGAACCGGCGTTGATCACGCCGACAAGCGTCGACCCGGTACCATCGCCGATATCTCTGCCATGGTTTCGCCCGTATGCGTTGCTCATCGAACCCTAAGCTGTTCAAAATCCGAGGAGGATGCCGGTGATGAGGTTGGCGTTCTCGAAATCCTGGCCCTGGCGGAAGTTCTGCTTCTCGTAGATCACCTGGGCATAGGTGTTCAGGCCCGGAGCCAGCGTGTAGGTGAAGTTCGCGCCGACAATGTGATTGTCCCTCAGATCCTCGCCGCTGGTGTATTGTGAGTCCAGGCCGTTGCCCCGGTCGGACCAAGTATAGGCGTAGGACAGCGACACCAGATAGCGGTCCCACATATAGCTGACGTCGCCGATGATGGTGTCGACCGGCTTGTCGGCGAAGGCGATGCTCTCATTATGGGTCCAGTTGATGCTGGCATAGATGCCCTGATAGCCGCCTTGGGCGCCGAGCGTGTAGACCTCGAGATCATTGCCGTTCGGGTTGGCGCCGGAGGCCGAGGTCTGGGTGCCGTGGCCATAGGCCGCTGTGGCCGCCGCCCGGACCGACCAGTCGCCGAACGTCTCCTGGTAGTTCACGCCGGCGACGACGACGTTTTCGTAATAGGTCTCGTCGTCGTTGAACAGGTCGTTGCGGCCGCCGTTGCCGGCATGGTCCGCGCCGCCGACCAATGGGGTGAAGTCGACGCCGAAGCTGAAGCCGCTGAAGGTCGGCGAGGTATACTTGATCCGGGTGTCCTGGTTGGTCAGCCCGGCGAGATAGGTGGCGTTGATCGAATAGAAGTTGCCGCCGCCGACCGGGAAGTCGCCGTCCAGCAGTTCGCCGAAATTGAGCCCGCCGCCGCCCATCTCGCTGACCAGATCATCATGGACGTAGACATAGCCGAAGTCGTCGGCGACCGTCGGCGCGTCGCCGAGGGTCAGAGTGCCGAAGGCACCCTTCAGATAGCCATAGACGCGCGTAACCTGGACGTTGTCGCGGCGGTTGACCGAGTCGAGCCGGATGCGGCCGCCGTACTCCAGGCCGGTGTCGGTGACGTTCCTGATGTCGAAGATCAGTCGCGCGTTGGACTGGAAGTCGTAGTCGCGGCCGAAATCGCTGTCCTGGCTGTCGCTCAGCACCAGGGTCGACTGGAAGCCGACGAAGCCGCTGATCTTCAGCTCGAGGCCCGAGGTCACGTTCGTGTCTGCGGCCGAGGCCGGCATCGTGCTGACCAAGCCCGCGGCGGCCAACGCCGCCCCACCCAGAAGGACCGTCTTCACTTCGCCCTCCCCCTTCCCATCCCTCACGGCAGCATGACGACTGGATCTCCTTCCGTCGAGGCCGGGTTGCCGGGACGATTCTAATGAAGCGGGTCGCGCAGGATCGGGCAGGTCATGCAATGCCCGCCGCCGCGCCCGCGGCCGAGTTCGTCGCCTTCGATGGTGATGACCTCGATGCCGGCCTTGCGCAGCTTGGTGTTGGTGTACTGGTTGCGCTCATAGCCGACGACGACGCCCGGAGCGAGCGCGACGACGTTGTTGCCGTCATCCCATTGCTCGCGCTCCTGCTCATAGCTGTCGCCGCCCGTGGTGACGACGCGCAACTGCTGCAGCCCGAGCGCCTCGGCGGCCACGCCCGAGCCATCCTCGGTCAGGAAAGGACGGTCCTCGACATGATAGTCGACGTCCTCGCCGTCGTCGCCCGGCCGCAGGCTGTAGCACTTGATCTGCTCGCACACCTCCAGGAAGACATTGGCGACGTCGCGGTCGCAGAGGGTGAACACCGTGTCGAGATGCATGGCGGCACGCGACTTCGGCATCTGGCAGGCGACCAGGCGGGTCGCCGCTTCACCGGCGAACAGCGCCCGCGCGAGCTGGCCGACCGCCTGCGGCGTGGTGCGTTCGCCCATGCCGACGAAGACCACCCCGTTCCCGACCGGCATGACATCGCCGCCTTCGAGCGTCGAGGGGCCGAAATCCTTGTCCGGATCACCCCACCAGATCTTGAAGTCGCCGCCCTGGAACTCCGGATGGAACTTGTAGATGGCGGCGACGAGCAGCGTCTCCGGGCGGCGCGCCGGCCAGTACATCGGGTTCAGCGATGCCCCGCCATAGATCCAGCAGGAATTGTCGCGGGTGAACAGCGTGTTGGGCACCGGCGGGATGACGAAGTCGCTGCGCCCGAGATAGCGCCCGAACATGCCGCGCGGCTCGAAGGGCAGCTCGAAGCGGGCGATGCCGCCGACCAGGTGCTCGGCAAGCTTGGCCGCCGGCAACTCATCGAGCCAGGCGCGGAGATCCTTCAGCATGCCGGAGCCGACATGGTTGGCGGTGATGCGCCGGTCCAGCACCCATTCGCGCCCCTCCTTGCTTTCCAGGACGCGGGCGAGCAGGTCATGGAACTCCAGCACCTCGACGCCGAATTCGCGCATCTTGTTGCAGAAGTTGAAGTGCTCCTTCTGGGCCTCCTGGACCCACAGCACGTCGTCGAACAGCAGCTCCCGGCAATTGCCGGGGGTCAGCCGCTTATGGGCGAGGCCCGGCCGGCAGACCATCACGGTCCTCAGCATGCCGGCCTCGGAGTGAACGCCAAACTGCCTCATGATGATGCTCCCTGGGCCGCGGTGGCCGCATACTGGATGTCGCCCTCATCGAGGGTGACGGTGGTGCCGGCGGTGCCTGCGATCATTCCGGACAGGTCCTTCAGCGATCCGATGCAGGCCCGCTTGCCGGTGGCCTTGGCGAAGCGGCAGGCCGCCTCGACCTTCGGCCCCATGGAACCGGCGGGGAAGGACAGGGCGGCGAGCGCCTCCGGCGAGGCCCGCCGGATCGCCCGCGCCCCGGGCTTGCCCCAGTCGACATAGATGGCGTCGACATCGGTGAGGATGGCGAGCAGGTCGGCGCCGAGCTCGCGCGCCAGCAACTCCGTCGCGAGGTCCTTGTCGATGACGCATTCGACGCCGACGAGGCGTCGCTCCCTGCCCGGCTCGTACATGGTCGGGATGCCGCCGCCGCCCGCCGCGATCACCACCGTGTTCTGGTCGAGCAGCCAGCGGATCGGGCGCAGCTCGAAGATGCGCTTCGGGACCGGCGAGGGCACGACGCGGCGGAAGGAGTCGCCGTCCGCCTTGAAGGTCCAGCCCTTCTCCGCGGCGATGCGGTCCGCGTCCTCCCTGGTGTAGATCGGCCCGATGAATTTGGTCGGGTTCTTGAACGCCGGGTCGGCCGGGTCGACCTCCACCATGGTGAGCAGCGTGGCCAGCGGACGCTCGAACGGCAGCAGGTTGCCCAGCTCCTGCTCGATCATGTAGCCGATCATCCCCTCGGTCTCGGCCCCGAGCACGTCGAAGGGATAGGTCTCGACCTTGGTGTAGGCCGCGCCCTGCAGCGCCAGCAGTCCCACCTGCGGCCCGTTGCCGTGGCTGACGACGAGCTGGTGCTCCATCGCGATCGGGGCCAGCGCCCGGGCGGCGATGACGACGTTCTCGCGCTGGTTCTCCGCGGTGAGCGCCTGGCCCCGCCGCAACAGCGCATTGCCCCCGAGGGCCGTGACGACAAGCATGGCATCACTCCCCGAGCGTCGCGACCAACAGCGCCTTGATGGTGTGCAGCCGGTTCTCGGCCTGTTCGAAGGCGACGTTGGCCTCGCTCTCGAAGACTTCGTCGGTCACCTCAAGCCCATCCTGGATGCCGAACTTGTCCGCTATGTCCTTGCCGACCTTGGTCTCGGTGTCGTGGAAGGCCGGCAGGCAATGCATGAACCGCACGCGCGGATTGCCGCTCGCCTTCATCAGCGCGGTGTTGACCTGGAAGGGCATCAGCAGCTCGATGCGCTCGGCCCACACCTCCTTCGGCTCACCCATCGAGACCCAGACATCGGTGTGGATGAAGTCGACATCCTTCACCGCGGCGGCCGGGTCGTCGGTGATCGTGAGCGTGGCGCCGTAGCGCTTCTCGAGGTCGCGGGCGATCGAGACGAACTCGTCCGACGGCCACAGCTTGCGTGGGCCGGCGATGCGCACATCCATGCCCATCAGGCAGCCGGCGATCATCAGCGAATGGCCCATATTCGAGCGGGTGTCGCCGACATAGGCGTATTTGATGCTGTGGACCGGCCGGTCGGAGTGCTCGCGCATCGTCATTACGTCGGCGAGCATCTGGGTCGGGTGGTATTCGTCGGTCAGGCCGTTATAGACCGGCACCCCGGCATATCTGGCGAGCTGCTCGACGCCCGTCTGCGAGGCGCCGCGATACTCGATGGCATCGAACATGCGCCCGAGCACGCGCGCCGTGTCCTTGAACGATTCCTTGTGGCCGATCTGCGAGCCGGCCGGGTCGAGATAGGTCACATGCGCGCCCTGGTCGTGGCAGGCCACCTCGAAGGCGCAGCGCGTGCGCGTGCTGGTCTTCTCGAAGATCAGCACGATCTCCTTCCCTTTCAGGTGCTCCTGCTCCGTGCCGGAATACTTCGCGCGCTTGAGGTCGCGCGCCAGGTCCAGCAGGTACTGGAATTCGCGCTGGGTGTAGTCCTGCACGGTCAGGAGGGAGCGGTTGCGGAGATTGAACGACATCAGTGCGTCTCCTCGAATGTCGGGCTGGCGGCTGCGGCCGGCCCGAGTTGCTCGGCCCTGCGGGGGGCGAGGGTGTGGCGCTTGATCCAGACGAAGACCGGCAGGCCGGCGACCAGCAGCAGGAAGCCCCAGAACACGACCTCCGCCCCGGCGCCGTAGATCGCGCCGAGCGAGAACAGGAAGGCGATCGTCGCCAGCACGATCAGCCCGCCGATGCGGTCCGGCGGGCGATAGCGCGCCGGGTCGGTGGCATAGAGGACGAGCTCGACCAAAGCGCAGAAGATGTAGGGAACGAGGCTGGTCAGCGTCGCCAGCAGGATGATGAAGGTGAACTGGTCGACCAGATCGCGGGACATGCTCATGACGATCAGCGCGCTGGACAGCAGGCCGGAGACGATGAGCGCGTTCACCGGCGCTCCCGAGGGCGAGCTCTCGCCGAGAAAGCGCGGGAAGGTCCCGTCTCGTGCGGCGCCGAAGGGCACCTGGCCGGAGAGCAGGGTGAAGCCGTTCAGCGTGCCGAAGGTCGAGACGATGGCGCCCAGCGCGATGGCGGACCCGCCGACGGGGCCCCACAGCCGCTCCGCCACCAGGGCCAGCGGCGCCGTCGAGCCGCCGAGCTCGGATAGCGGCACCGTGCCGAAGGCGACGATGGTGACGACGATGTAGAGAGCGGCGGCCAGGCTGGTGCCGAGCACGGTGGCGAGCGGAATGGTCCGGCCGGGGTTGTCGACCTCGCCGGCCGGCACGGTTGCCGATTCCAGGCCCAGGAACGCCCAGAGCGTCAGCGCCGAGCAGGCTGCGATCGCGACGAGGGGATCCATGCCGCTCGGGTTGAGCGGGGTGAACCGGGCCGGCTCGACGGCCGCAAGGCCGACGAGCACGAGCGCGAGCAGCGGCAGCAGCTTGAGCACCGTGGTGACGACCTGGACGATGCCGGCGGTGCCGACGCCGCGGATGTTCACCAGGGTCACGATCCAGAGCGCCGCCAGCGCCACGGCGAGCCCCGTCGCCCCCTGTGCGGCGGCCGGCACGAAATGGCCGAGATAGCCGGTGAAGGCGACGGCCACGCCGGCATTTCCCGCCCACAGCGCGATCCAGTATCCCCAGGCGATGAGGAAGCCGGCGAACTCGCCGAAGCCGGCGCGCGTATAGGCGTAGGGTCCGCCCGTCTTCGGCACGAGGCGGGCGAGCCGCCCGAAGACGATGGCCAGCGCCATGGCGCCGATCGCCGTGACGATCCACCCGACGAGTGCCATTGGCCCGTAGGCCGCCAGCGATGCCGGCAGCAGGAACACGCCCGAGCCGATCATGTTGCCCACCACCAGCGCGGTGCAGGCGACGACGCCCAGCCTCTTTGTGCCGGAACTGCTGCTGGCCATGACGTCGCGCCTCACAGCGGGCTGATGATGCCAGTGACGATCAGATATAAGGCGAGGATGGCGAAGGCGACGATCGCGAGGGCGATGATGAGGTCGCTGCCGGCGAAGGGCCTGACGCCACGCTGGCGGCAGGCGATGGCATAGACGACGAGCCCCGGCACGAACAGCAGCGACGCCATCAGCAGGTATTGAAGGCCGGCCGCGTAGACGAGCCACACCCCGTAGACCGTGGCGACCAGGCCGGTGATGAGCGCGCGCCGGCGCTGCCGGTCCTCGCCCTCATAGGTCTCGCCCTTCAGTGCCAGCTTCAGCGCATAGGCGCCGGAGAACACATAGGGCGGCAGGATCGCCACCGAGGCGATGAAATAGAAGAAGTTGTAGGCGTCCTTGGAGAAATAGGTCAGCACCAGGAACGCCTGCACGGCGAGGCTCGTGACCCATAGCGAGTTGACGGGCGTGTGGCTCGCATTCTCCTTCGCGAACCAGCGCGGGAAGGTGCCGTCCTTGCCGCAGGTATAGGGAATTTCGGCACAGAGCAGCGTCCAGCTGAGGAAGGCGCCGCCGACCGAGACCACGAGCCCGATATTGATCAGCGCCGCGCCCCAGGGGCCGACGACATAGGCCAGCACGCCGGCCATGGAGGGCACCTTCTGCCCGGCGAGCTCGGGCTGGCTCATGATGCCCGTGGCCAGGAGCGAGACGAGTACATAGATGATGAGAGCCCCGGCGAAACCGATCACCGTCGCCCGCCCGACATCCCGCCGGTCGGCCGCGCGGCCGGAATAGACGCTCGCCCCCTCGATGCCGATGAACACCCAGAGCGTCACCAGCATGGTGCTCTTCACCTGTTCGAGGATGCTGCCGAGCCCGGCGCCCCCCTCCGCCGTTGCCCGGCCCATGCTGCGGAAGGCGGCGAGAAAGAGATCGGAATTGAAGGCGACGACGCCGATGACGACGAACACCAGCAGCGGCACCAGCTTGGCGATCGTGGTGACGACGTTGACGAACGCCGCTTCCTTCACGCCCTTCAGCACGAGCGCGTGGATGGCCCACAGCGCGAGCGAGGCGCCGACGATGGAGATGATGTTGTTGCCGTCGCCGAAGACCGGGGCGAAGTAGGACAGGGCCGAGAAGATCGCCACCGCATAGGCGACGTTGCCGAGAAAGGCGCTGATCCAGTAGCCCCAGGCGCTGTTGAAGCCGATGAAATCGCCGAAGCCGGCCTTGGCGTAGGCATAGGGGCCGGCGTTCAGATCGGGCTTGCGCAGCGCCAGCCCCTGATAGACGAAGGCGAGGGCCAGCATGCCGATGCCGGTGATCAGCCAGCCGATCACGATCGCGGCCGGCGAGGCCGCGCGCGACATGTCGCTCGGCAGGTTGAAGACGCCGCCGCCGATCATCGAGCCGACGACAAGAGCAACCAGCGGGACAAGCGTGAGCTTGCCCGCGGCTGGTGCGGACGAGGATGAGACATTGCCGAGGGAGACATCTGCCGCGGTGTTGGCCATTTCGGTGCCCCCGTTTGGCGCCGGCCGGTCGAACGGCCAGCGTCCTGGTCCTTGATGGAGCGCGTCTGTCTCGGGTCGCCACCCTGAGCAAAGCGCAGCACATCAGCGGCGGGGCAGTGGATGAAGTATTTTACCGTAGGTTACGCGGATGCGCGTTCACCTGCGCCGCTAGTCACGCCGAATTTATTGCAGAATGATGGCGAATCGTTTGTAGCTTCCGAGATCTTGATGGCCATTCGAGCGTAATCCCGCTCGAATTTGCGCTATGTCAAAATCTCACAATTCGAATCGCCTATACTCCGGCAGGAGCGGACCGACAAAATCCTCCTTCGAGGGAGGAATGCGCAGGCTCGCCGACTTCGCTCCGTCGCAACCAGGCTGATGGCCGCGGCACCCACGCTGGCCCGGCAGGGGCAATCTTTCGCCTCTGCGCGGAAGGCCCGCTGTTGGTGACAGACTCTCTCCGCAAAATACGCCCCTTTTCGACTGACATTTTCGTGCAGTGCAACGATCAGATGAGGTGGCAGTCCTGGCAGCCGACCAGCCCCTGCACCGAGATCGCGACCGAACCTTCGTCGTGCGGTGTGACACCGAGGCGGGATCGCCGTGATCAAGGAGGTGACATGATCGCAATCCTCGCGGCCGTAGGCTCTCTGATCCTGGGCATCAGCCTGATCCAGCTGGCCAATGGCTACACGGGCACGCTGATCGGCATCCGTCTCAGCGCCGGGCATGTCGAGCCGGTCGTCATCGGTATCGTCACCTCGGCCTATTTCGCGGGCTATGTGACCGGCGCCCTTCTCTGTCGTCGCCTGATTCAGCGGACAGGCCATATCCGCGCCTTCGCCGCCTTCGCCGCACTGGTCGTTGGGTCCGTTCTTGGACATGCTCTGTATTTCCATCCGGCGCCCTGGGCGGTGCTGAGGGCGCTCACCGGTTTCGGCTGCGCCGGCCTTTTCGTCGCCACCGAGAGCTGGCTTGCCGTCAAGGCGACCAGCGCCAACCGCGGGACTGTCTTCGCGACCTACATGGTGGCCACCTACGCGACCTTCGCGGGCAGCCAGTTCGCCCTCAATCTCGCATCCCCCGACGAATTCACGCTGTTCGCCCTCGCCGCGATCCTGATCTGTGCCGCTCTCGTCGTCGTTGCCACGACCCGCGCCGAGCAGCCAGTGGTCACGACCGGCAGCAGGCTCCGGACCGGCGAGCTCGCGACGGCGGCGCCGGTCGCCGTCGCCGGGTGCTTCGTGGCCGGCCTCATTACCGGCTCGTTCTATGCCCTTGTGCCGGTTTACGGGCAGTCGAGCGCCTATTCCCTGCTGCAGATCTCCTCCTACATGGCGCTCGCGACCTTCGGCGGCCTCCTGCTGCAGATTCCCGTCGCCCGCCTGTCGGACCGCTTCGACCGTCGCCTGGTGGCCGGGCTCGCGGCGCTTGCCTTCGCAGTCGTTGCGCAACTGACCGCGCCTGGGGCACGCCCCCACTGGTTTCTCCTCTGCTGGCTGCTCCTCGGCGGCTTCATGTCGGTGATCTATCCGGTCTGCGTGGCACACGCGAACGACCGCATGCCCGCAGAGCACGCCGTTTCCGTCAGCGGCCGGCTCATCGTGATCTCAGGCGCCGGCTCCATTCTCGGGCCGCTGCTGGGCTCCGGTGTAATGTCGGTTTTCGGTATCCGCGGCCTGTTCGACTACATGGCCGCCGCGGCGGCGGTCTTCGCGGTGTTCGCGTTGACACGGGCTCTGCGGGTGCGCCCACCGGCGTTCAAAAGCCGACGGCCGATTCTACTGGTCCCGAGCATCTTTGCGCACGATCTCGCCCATGCCCCGGCGGAGGCTCGGACCGGCGTCCCCGGTCGTCTTCGGCGGACGACGGCCGAGGACTGAGAGAGATCCGCTATCCCGGCCGGGTGCGCGCAGCGTTCGTCACGCGCACCGGCACCGTGATCAGACCGATCCCATGTGCATTCGCTTCCCGCCGGGCCGAACCGGACCCGAGCGGCGGTCCGCCTACCGCGCCGGCGTCACCGATGCGACCTCGGCCTCGGCGAAGGAAATCTGCACCATGTCTCCCACTTTCAGCTCATGCAGCATCTCCTGGAGCTTCGGCCGCTTGACGAAGACCGTGCGGATGCCCCCTGCCGGGCCGACGAACACGACCTTGTGCTCCGCGGCGTTGAGCCCCACGACCTGGGCCGTGATGCTGGTGATCCGCGATGCCTGCCCGGCGGGAAGCTCCCCCTCCTCCGCCCGTGCCATCGTCGTGGTCTGCATCGCCATCGGCACCGAGCCGGCCGCCGCCTTGGTCACGTCGATGGCCACGGCTTCGTAGCGGCTGACATCGACACGGTCGCCGGGCTTGACCTGGGGCAGATTGACCACTTCCGGCGCGACATTATAGGTCGCCACCCGGCCGTCGCTGTCCTTGAGCGTCACCGTCCGTTTTTCGAGATCGACCGACTGCACCGTCGCCGTCATCGTCGTCAGCATGTTCTCGCCGGCCCCCATCGTCTGGGCAGCAACCGGGGACATGCCGCCCACGGCGAGCAGGGACGAACACAGGATGGCGCAACTCAGCGTCCGTGCATTGATCCACGATGCGATCATGGCGACCTCCCAGCATGTTGTCGTCGAGACGATGGCCGAAGCCGAGAGCCGAGACTGCAGAAGAAAGCTGAGGCCGCAAGGTTGCGTGCGGGTAGCTTCGGGTAACTTGCCTGTAACAGCCCTCGGAGCGGCACTTCGGCACAAACGCGCGAGTACCTGCTGCAGTTTCTCACGACTGGCGTGCATCGATGTCCCGTG
Organism: Mycobacterium sp. KBS0706; assembly: GCF_005938675.2. Lineage (GTDB taxonomy): Bacteria > Pseudomonadota > Alphaproteobacteria > DSM-16000 > Inquilinaceae > Inquilinus. Next base: position 623 of record NZ_VCCH02000158.1, on the reverse strand, counting down.
CGGTCGGCGCCCGATCCGGTCACGCGCCAATCCTCTGCAGGGCCGTCGCGATGTCGGCCTCCAGCTCCTTCACCAGCGTGTGGTATTCACCGATGGTCTTGTCGTTGGTCGGATAGCGGGCCATGAGCCCTTCCAGCGTCTCGACCGCCAATTGGTGATCCTCACACAGGGAACGGAAGGCCTCGCTCTGCGCGGCCAGGTGGCCGATCAGGTGGGCCATCTCCGGAAATCTATCGATGGCTCTTTTCATCGCACCGGCGGCCTTATCTCGTGGCTGCAGCAACCGCCAACTCCAGCCACCTCCAGTAGCATTGAATCAGAAGCGGACAACCGGGAGTATTTTACGGTATAGTTGGGGCTGGTCCGCAGGGAGGCGGCCGCATCATGGACGCGTCAGACCGACGACGCTCCAGCGCGGATGTTCAAGGCCTGAGCAACGAAGCCGAGCGGAGCGTCGCAGCTCAGCCCGAAACAGGATCATGGGTCCCGTGTAGTCGAACCGCAGCCGCGGGAACGTGTTTCTGTCGGGCGGGTATATTTCGAGGGGGAGGAGGATGACCCCCGATCCAGGGTTTCCGCCGGCGGAGCTCGTCCGCGCGACGGTCGACCATATTTTGGCCAGC
>NZ_VCCH02000157.1 GCF_005938675.2 Mycobacterium sp. KBS0706 | reverse complement strand
CTCTCTCCGAGGAGAGGGGATTGTTACCTCTCCCTCGGGGAGAGGTCGAAATCGCGCAGCGATTTCGGGTGAGGGGGTTGGCTCCGGCCCATCCGACCTGTCAGCCCATCGACACCGCCTCGACATTGTTGCCGTCCGGGTCGATCAGGAAGGCGGCGTAGTAGGTCGGGCTGTAATCGGCCCGCAGCCCTGGTGCGCCGTTGTCGCGGCCGCCCGCGGCCAGGCCTTGCGCGTGGAAGCGGTCGACCGCCGCCCGATCGGATGCGCGGAAGGCGACATGAGTGCCCGCGCTCGCAGTGTCGGAGCGGTACAGCCACAGCGCCGGCGCGCCGGCCGGGCCGAGGTCGGCATCGGCATCGCCGCGGGAGCACACACCGAGGCCGAGCGGCGCCAGCACCGCCTCGTAGAAGCGCACACTGGCGTCGAGATCGCGGACCTTCAGGCCGACATGGTCATACATGGCAGAACCTCCGTCGTGAGCCGGAGGTCATGCTGCAGCGATCGCGGTCAGCCTTTCTTGGAAGATCTTGCGGTCGCCCCGCGCCGCCTTCCGGAAGCGCTGCGGCGAGACGCCGGCGGCGCGGTGGAAGCTGCGGACGAAGTTCGACAGGTCGCCGAAGCCGACATCGTAGGCGATGTCGGTCACCGGCCGCGCATCCTCCACCAGCAGGCGGGCGGCGCGGCGCAGCCGGGCCCGCACAAGGTATTGATGCGGGGTGACGCCCAGGCTGCGGGCGAAGATCCGCAGGAAGTGGAAGGGGCTGAGGCCGACGGTGCGGGCGGCGCCGTCCAGGTCGACCGGCTGGTCAGCGTTGGCGTCGATCCACAAGGCCGCCTCGACCGCGCGGCGGCGGTCGCGCGCCGCGGGCTCGGTCGGCCGCGCCTCGCGCCCGGTCACCAGGGCGACGAAGCGGGCGGCGAAGGCGATGCCGACCTCGTCCAGCCCCAGGTCGCTGCGGCCTGTCGCGGCGGCCTGGGCCAGTTCGCCCAGCACCATCAGCCCGGGCAGCGGCGGCATCGCCCCGGCGCGCCAGGCGGCAGGGTCGTCGCCGATCGCCTCGACCAGCGCGGGAGCCAGCTCGAAGGACAGGCACTCGTCGCCGCCATGGTGATGGTCATGGGTGCAGGTGAACTCGTCGCCCGGATGGCCGACCAGCACCGACCCGGCCACCAGCTCGTCGGTGCGGCCCAGCTGCCGGCAGCCGAAGCTGCCGCGCCGGACATAGGAGACGGAATGGCCGGCATGCAGCTCGGTGAAAGGCCGGTCGCCCGGCCCGGCGCTGCACCGGTAATCGAACACGGCCATCGACGGGCGTCGCAGGATCTGTTCGGCGAGCATGCGCCGACTCTGCCCCCGCCCGCCGCACCGGGCAAGCCCAGTCGGCTGCGCCTGGTCAGTCGAACAGCGAGGCCTGGGCGGCGGCTGCGGCGCCTTCGATCCGCAGTATCCGCAACTTGGTGTCGACCCCGCCGGGGGCGGAGAAGCCGCCGGGCTTGCCGCCGGCCGCCAGCACCCGGTGGCAGGGCACCACGATCGGGAACGGGTTGTGCCCCATCGCCTGGCCGACGTCGCGCGCCAGCAGCGGGTCGCCCAGCCGCCTGGCGATCTCGCCATAGGTCATGGTCGATCCCGGCGGGATGGCGCGGGCGATGGCATAGACCCGGCGCTCGAACTCCGGCACCCGGTCGAGGTCGACCGGCACGTCGGACAGGTCGATGCGCTCGCCGCGCAGCAGGGCGCCGATGCGCTCGATCACCTGAGTGATTTCGGCGGATGGCGTGCCCGCCTCGGCACCGGGACAGCGGCGGAGCAGGCGCATCCGCGTCTTCTCCGGCGTCGACCCCGGCAGTTGCACGCCGGTGATGCCGCGCGGGCCCCAGGCGATGCCGCAGGGTCCGATGGCGGTCTCGAACAGGGTGTAGAGATGCTCGCTCATGGGCCGGATCCTACCACCCGGCTCCCGGTCGGTCGGCCCGGTTCTTGCGGTCAAACTCAGTGGCCGACCGCGGCCGGGCCTGGCTCCGCCGCCTCGATCTCCACCTCCCGCGGCCTGGCGCCGGCCGGCCGCGGCGAGATCGGGATCAGCCAGATGGTGACGAAGGTCAGCACCGCCATCGCCACCACGCCCAGGAAGGTCCAGTGCAGCGCCTGGTCGAAGACGCCGCGGACGGCGGGATTGGCGGCCAGCTCGGCCAGGCCCGCCGGCTGGTTCAGCACGTCGTGCACGCTGGCCGCCAGCGTGCCGCTGCCGAAATGGACGATGCCGATGTTCAGGATGGCGCCCAGCGCCGTGGCGCCGATGGTGCTGCCCAGGTTGCGCGCGAAGATGATCGACGCCGTGGCGCTGCCACGCATCGACCATTCAACGCTGTCCTGCACCACGGCGATGGTGGTCAGGCTGATCAGCCCCATGCCGAAGCCCATCAGGAAGGCGCCGGCGCCGGCCACCACCGGGTGGGTCTCCGGCGTCAGAAACAGCAGGAAGCTGGCGCCCACCGGGAACAGCAGGCTGCCGACCCGCAGGGTGCGGCGCACGCCGAAGGCACGGTACAGCCGCTGCGACAGCATCACCGCCAGCGGCCAGCCGAACACCAGCATGCTCAGGGTGAAGCCGGCGGTGATTGGCGACCGGCCCAGCACGCCCTGGACATAGACCGGCAGGATGGTGGTGAGGCCGATCAGCGCCATCCCGGCCAGGAGGGTGGCGATGTTGCTGGTGGCGATCAGCCGGCGGCCCCACAGCTCGAGCGAGATGATCGGCTCCGGCGCCCGCCGCTCCTGCCACAGGAACAGCCACCCGGCGACCAGGAACAGCAGTCCCAGCCCGCCCAGCACCCAGCCATCGGCGTCGGTCTCGGTCAGGATCACCAGCAGCGACACGATGGCGGCCGAGAACAGCGCGGCGCCGGTGTAGTCGATCCGGACCTGGCGCGGCTGGATCGATTCCCGCAGGAACAGCAGGAAGCCCAGGATGGTCAGCACGCCGAAGGGCAGGTTGAGCCAAAAGATCCAGGCCCAGGACAGGTGGTCGACGATGACGCCGCCGGCCAGCGGCCCGATGACGGCGGAGGTGGCCCAGACGCTGGCCATCATGCCCTGCGCCCGGCCGCGTTCCTCCAGCTTGTACAGGTCGCCGATGACGGTCATCGTCACCGGCGTGATCGCGCCGGCGCCCAGGCCCTGCAGCAGCCGGAACAGGATCAGCGACCCCATCGACCACGCGAAGCCGCAGAGGACCGACCCGACCAGGAACAGGATGGTGCCGCCGACCAGCACCGGCTTGCGGCCGAACACATCCGACATCTTGCCGTAGATGACGGTGGTGGTGGACTGGGCCAGCAGGAAGGCCGAGAACACCCAGCTGTAATAGGTGAAGCCGCCCAGCTCGCCGACGATGCGGGGCATGGCGGTGGCGACGATCGTCGCCTCGATCGCGACCATGAAGGTCGCCAGCATGATCGAGGCGATGATGAACGGGCGCTTCGATCGGTCGACGGCGGTGGACATCGGCGTTCCTCCGGGCCTCGGGCAGGCCGGTACGGCGGGCGGGGTCGCTGCGGATGACGGATGACTCATCCTACAACTGACTCGCTGCCGGCGGAGGGGGGTGCAAAGCTGCCATGCATTGGCCGGGTCCGGGGTTGCCTGGGATTGCCCCCGGGCGACGCCGGCCCAGCTTTCTGGACGGACACCAGGGGAGGGGGTCATGCTGTACAAGGGAAGCTGCCATTGCGGCCGCGTCGCCTTCGAGGTCGAGGGCGAGCTGACCGGGGTCGTGGCCTGCAACTGCTCGATCTGCTCGCGCAAGGGCGCGCTGCTCTGGGCGGTGCCGCATCTCGGCCTGCGCGTGCAGGCGGCGCCCGTGGACCTCGGCACCTACCTGTTCAATCGCCACGCCATCCAGCACCGCTTCTGCCGGAACTGCGGCATCCACGTCTTCGCCGAGGACACCGCGCCGGGGACGAAGCGGTCGGCCTACATCAACATCCGCTGCCTCGAGGACATCGACCTCGCCGCGGTGCCGGTGCACGAATTCGACGGCCGGTCGATGTAGCGCCTCGGCGCCGCCGCTTCAGGGCCGGGGGCCGCGGCGCGCCCAGGCCGCGACGAACAGGCAAAGCGCGATGACGGCGCCGAGCTCGGCCCAGAAGAAGATGACGATATCGGCGCGAACCCCCAAAGGCGGCGCACCAGGCATCACGCTGCGCAGAGCGGGCAGCGCGAAGATCACGGCGCCGAGCGCGCCGACGAGTGTGACCTCGATGCGCCGGGTACCGACGAAGACGAGGGCGCCGATGACCAGGGCGCAAAGCGCCATCACGGTCATCGAGCCATAGATCGCGATGCTGAAGAACGAAACGGGCCCCGTACGGCGGACTGCGAATTGGAGCTCCAGGTCACCGGCGTTCTGCGCCGTCGCCTGCTGCGCCTTCACGGTGTAGCCGAGGAGACCTTCCCAGACCGTGACCCGAATCGGCAGCGACGCCCCCGTTCCGTCCTGGCTCGGCTCGCTCGCCGCCAGCGTCATGGCCGATACATATCGGTCCAGTGGATAATCGCGCACATTTCCGTCCTCGAGATCAAAATCGAAGGTGATCTCGGGAAGAGGTTGGCCAGCCCCGATCTGCACGTGCTCGACCTGCTTGCCGCGTCTGATCCTGATCAGGAAATCATGGTCCGCCGTCGCCGTCATTGCCGCGGCGAGGGACGGATCCGGCGTCACGCTGATCCGCATCCGGAGGGAATCATTGACCGGATCGACCTCGATCGGTTGCACATAAAGCCTGACCCGGGCATCGCCGGCCGGGGCGCCGAATTCGGTTTCGGTCGGCTCGCTCGAGATATCGAACCGGGTCAGCAGGAGAGCGTAGGCGATCGCGCATCCGGCCAGCAGCGCGGCCAGAATCAGGGCCCGGCGCAGCAGCAGAACCGGCCCTGTCGGCGAAGCTTCTTTGGCAGCGGTGTCGGTGGCCAATCTGTCGGAGACGACTTCCATGATCCCCACCAAGTTTCAGGGGATCATTTCAAAACCTGGGCCGGGGCGGCAAGGTCCGATCGGCTCCGCTACGTCCTAAGCCTTAGCCCCGGTCCAGCCCCGGGATGAGCGGCAGCGCCGCGGCCAGGTGGTCGACGACGGCGCGGACCCGGCGCGGCACGAAGCGGCCGGACGGGTAGACCGCGTGCACCTCCAGCGGCGCGTAGGCATAGGCGCCCATCACCCGTACCAGCGCGCCGCTGTCCAGCAGCGGCTGCACCAGCGGCAGCTGGGCGCCGCCGATGCCGATGCCGGCGCGGATCGCCTCGATCAGCACGAAGGCGTTGTTGGCCAGGAAGCGCGATTGCACCCGCACCTCCAGTGGCCCGTCCGGGCCGACCAGCGGCACCGCCTCGCCCGCCGCAGCCCAGCTGAAGCGGACATGCGGGTGGCGGGCCAGATCCTCCGGCGTCTCCGGGCTGCCATGGGCGGCGACGTATGCGGGCGAGGCCACCAGGATCCGCCGCAGCGTCGCCAGCCGGCGCGCCACCAGGCCGGGCGAGGCCAGGGTGCCGAGGCGGATGGCGACGTCGACGCCCTCGCCGATCAGGTCGGCATAGCGATCGTCGGCGATCAGCTCGACCGCCAGCTCCGGGTGGCGCTGCTGGAAGCCGATCAGGATCGGCGCCAGATGCGCCTGGCCCAGCCCGGCCGGGGCATGCACGCGCAGGCTGCCGGCCAGCGTGTCCGACGCCTCGGCCAGACCGTCCTCGGCCTCCGCCACCGCCTCCAGGATGCGCCGGGCCTGGGCGTGGTAGCGCTCGCCCGCCTCGGTCAGAGCCAGGCGGCGGGTGCTGCGGTTGAGCAGGCGCACGCCCAGCCGCCGCTCCAGCGCCGCCACCTGCTGGCTGACCGCCGGCTGGGTCAGGCCGAGATCCCGCGCCGCCGCCGACAGGCTGCCGAGCTGCGCCACCCGCACGAAGGTGGCCATGGTGGTGAAGCGGTCCATGTGTGATCGTTTCAAAGTTCTGCTTATGGATGATAGTCGATCCGGCGGCCTACTCAATCCATCCGGAATGAATGATCTCTAGGCCAGGACATTGGCATGGAGAGAGCGATGGACCGGAAGACGGCGCTGGTGGTCGGGGCCCAGGGGGTGATCGGCCGCAACCTGGTGGAGCATCTGGCGACGCTGGAGGATTGGCAGGTGATCGGCCTGTCGCGGCGGGGCGGAGAGACGGCGGGCCGGATCCGCCACATCGCCGTCGACCTGCTCGACCCCGCCGATGCGCGGGACAAGCTCGGGATTTTGAGCGAGGTCACCCATATCTTCTACGCCGCCTTCCAGGACCGGCCGAGCTGGGCCGAGCTGGTGCCGCCGAACCTGGCCATGCTGGTCAACGCGGTGGAGGCGGCGGAGGCGCCCGGGCTGCGGCACGTCAGCCTGATGCAGGGCTACAAGGTCTATGGCGGTCATCTCGGCCCGTTCAAGACGCCGGCGCGGGAGGACGACCCCGGCCCGATGCCGCCGGAGTTCATGATCGACCAACTGGCCTGGCTGCAGGCGCGCGCCGCCACGCGCGGCTGGGGCTGGTCGGCGATCCGGCCGGCGGTGGTCGGCGGCACGGCGCTGGGCAACCCGATGAACCTGGCCGTCGCCATCGCGGTCTACGCGTCGATGGCGAAGGAGCTCGGCCTGCCGTTCCGGTTCCCGGGCAGGCCGGGCGCCTATGGCAAGCTGCTGCAGATGACCGATTCCGGCCTGCTGGCCCGGGCCACGGTCTGGGCCGCGACCGACCCGCGCGCCGCCGGCCAGGCCTTCAACATCGCCAATGGCGACCTGTTCCGCTGGACCGATCTGTGGCCGTGCCTGGCCCGGTTCTTCGACCTGGAGGTGGCGCCGCCGCTGCCGATGCCGCTGGACACCGTGATGGCGGACAAGGAGCCGCTGTGGCGTGCGATGATCGACCGGCACGGGCTGGCACCGACGCCATATCGCGACGTGTCGTCCTGGCGCTTCGCCGATTTCATCTTCGGCCTGGACTACGACATGTTTGGCGACACCTCGAAGTCGCAGCGCTTCGGGTTCCACGAGGTGGTCGATACCGAGGCCATGTTCCTCGCCATCTTCCGAGATCTGCGCCAGCGCCGGATCATCCCTTGACCGGCCAGGCACAACAAAGCCGCAATTGAGGACTAGAACAGAAAGGCTCCCGGATCATGGGAGTTTTGAGAGCAGGTCTGCATAATTTGATATGATGTTCGCTTTCTAAGTCGGCAGGAGCGTCTTCGCTCTCCGACTGCGCCGATCGACTGATCACGACAAGAAGGCGTGCGGCGATGAAGGCTCATCGCCGCGACAACTCCTGGGCAATGCGAGTCCGATTGCAGGCCGGACGTCCCGCCGCTGGCGGCGGGGCGACACCGGCATCGCGCGCAGCCGGACGCATCCCGCACCTGCCTCCCCCAACCGCGGAGGCTGGCCCTCCGCACCCAGGAGGCCTTCATGGCAAAGAGACCCGAACCCCCGAAGGAGCAGGGCGTCACCGTGCGCGTGGCCCTGCCGGATGACGAGCGCGTCCGCAAGGCGTCGCTCGCCGTCTACGCCTTTTCCCAGGGCGGCAAGCTGATGGATGCGAAGCCGCTCGACGCCAAGGGCGAGGTCGCCCTGCGCGTGCCGATCGGCGCCGAGGGCACCAACCTCCGGCTGCTGGTCGGTCCGCGGCTCGAGGACCAGGACCGCTCGGTCGCCGAGTTGATGCGCCGCGGCGCGGTCGAGCGCCATCTGCGGGTCGATCGCGGCGTCGAGCGGTTGGCGATCGACATTTCGGTCGGCCTCGACACGATCCTGTGCTGGCTGCGCGGCCTGTGCGTGGTCCGCGGCACGGTGCTGAAGCGCACCACGCTGGGCGGGCAGAGCATCGACCTGCCGGTCTGCAATGCCACGGTCGAGGTCTACGAGGTCGACCGCTTCCCGATCATCCTGCCGAAGCTGCCGAAGCTGGTGCTCGACCGGCTGCGCGACCTGATCCTGCACCCGGTGCCACTGCCCGACCCGATCCCGGACCCGCTGCCTGGACCGTTCCCCGGGCCGTTCCCGCCCGGCCCCGGCCCGGACCCGGCGCCGTTCCAGGGCGCCGCCGCGCTGCGCCGGCTGAGCCCCGAGGTCGCGCCGCAGATGATGCACAGCCATGCCGAGGCGGCCACCGCCCTGGCCAGGCTGGACCAGGCTGGCGCCTTGCGCTTCACCGCGCGCACGGGCAGCGACCTCGACTTCCAGCGCGCGCTGCTGGACCACGAGCTGCTGCTGCGGCCGATCTTCTGCATCCTGTTCCCCGGCTTCTTCACCAAGCAATTGGTGGCCACGGCGCACACCGATGATTGCGGCCATTTCCGCACCCGGTTCTTCCAGGGCTGTCACAACCACGACACGCCGGACCTGTATTTCAAGGTCAAGCAGCGCTTCCTGTGGTGGGACATCGTCATCTACGCGCCGACACCGGTGCCCTGCTACACATGGTGGAACTACGCCTGCGGCAGCGAGGTGACGCTGATCACCCACCATCCGCTGGCGCGCACCTGCCCGCCCTGCGAGCCGGTGGTGGCCGGCGACAACTGGGTGCTGTTCACCGCGATCGGCCAGACCTCGATGAACGCGATCTTCGGCGATTCGCAGGCGCTGCAGGGCGGCACCACCCCCGCCAATCGCGGTCTGACCGGCGGCGGCGCGCCGTTCGGCGGCACGCTCAGGCCACAGTTGCTGTTCGACAACAGCCTGCGCGAGACCCTGGGGGTGAAGTACTACCGCCTGTTCTGGCGCCGCGCCGGCACCCTCGACTGGTTCCAGATGCTCGACGATGTCGGCCGCCACTACACCTATGACGGCGGCGGCGGGCAGCCGGTCAGCGCGCTGTACAAGCTGGGCCCGCTGTCGCCGCCCGAGGCGCCGGTGGCGAACCTGTTCGAGATCCCGCCCTCGCTGCCGCCGCAGGGCGTCTGGGGGCCGGTGATCGCGCCGGTCGACTACCAGAACGGCGTGTTCGACACCACGCTGCCGGCGCCGGGCATCACTTACAATGCCAATGGTGCGGAGGTTGGCACCGACCAGTCCGGCAAGTTCGAGATCCGGCTCGAGCTGTTCGACACCGCCGGCGCCCCGGTCGACATCGCAGCGCTCGGCATCCGCTACTTCGTGCCCGATGTCGACAACCTGGCCGGCACGATCACCACCGTCGACGCGGCGCCGCTGGGCCTGGTCGACGGCAGCGCGATGGTCGTGACCGTGCATGTCGACAACAACCCGACCTATGCCGAGATCGACGCGCCGACCATCGGCGCGGCCTCGGCCGACCCGTGCTGCGGCGTGCTCGGCTTCACCCCGGGCGACATGGTGACGCTGCCGTGGCGGGCGAAGCACAAGAACGGCTTCGCCAGCTACAGCTTCACCACCAAGCGGGTCGACGAGGTGGTGTTCTCGACCTCCGGGCCCGTCGGGCTGGTCGGCAATCACAGCACGGTGCAGAGCGCGCAGGGGCTGATGGACGCCAACCTGCCGGTCGGCTGCCTGCCCGGCGGCTGCAACGTCGCCGCCTTCGCCTCGCTCGAATACGTCACGGCGATGGCGACCGACGGCTGGAGCCGGCTGCAATATCTCGACAGCGCCGATTTCGAGGCCTTCACCCTGAGCCGCGGCGGCCCGGCCTAGGATCGGGGGCTCCCCGCTTTGGCGGGGAGTCTTGCCGGGGTCTGGATCCAGGGGCGTGACCGGATGGCCGCGCCCCTGGATCCGTCGTGTCACCTCATCGGGGGATAGCCACCGCCGGCCGGCTTGGGTGGAGCGGGCTCGGTCGCGGCCGGTTTGGCTTTCGGGTCGGGCTGGGGCGCCTTTGGATCGGGCTTTTTGGGGTCGGCCATAAAAACCTCCCTTGAATGAAATAAACGCAAATAATCAACGCTGGATAATATCATGATATGTGCCCGGCGTGCGAGACCCCTTCGTGTGCTGTCCGGCCGGCGACCGCTGTCACCAAATTGCATAAGCTTCCGGGTACACGGGTGCAGCATCAGGAGGCAGGCACATGACTGAGCTGAAAGACACCGAGACCCGCAACTGGCTCGAGATCGAGCTCGAGGACGACATGGACGAGGAGCTCGAGCAGGCGGTCGACGACGCCCGCGTCCCGCCCGAGCTGCGCGCCCTGCTCGAGACGCGCCGGAAGAACACCATCGACCGCCACACCTATTTCAACGAGCTGCTGCGCCTTCAGAGCGAGCTCGTGAAGCTGCAGGACTGGGTGCACCACAAGGGCCTCAAGATGGTGGTCCTGTTCGAGGGCCGCGACAGCGCCGGCAAGGGCGGCGCCATCAAGCGCATCACCCAGCGCGTCAATCCGCGCACCTGCCGGGTGGTGGCGCTGCCCGCCCCGTCCGACCGCGAGAAGACCCAGTGGTACTTCCAGCGCTACGTGCCCCACCTGCCGGCGGCCGGCGAGATCGTGCTGTTCGACCGCAGCTGGTACAACCGCGCCGGCGTCGAGCGCGTCATGGGCTTCGCCAGCGAAAGCCAGGTGGAGGACTTCTTCCGCGACGTGCCGGAGTTCGAGCGCATGCTGCTGCGCTCCGGCATCATCCTGGTGAAGTACTGGTTCTCGATCACCGACGAGGAGCAGCAGCTGCGCTTCCTGATGCGCATCCACGACCCGATCAAGCAGTGGAAGCTGTCGCCGATGGACCTGCAGTCCCGCGTCCGCTGGGAGCAGTACACCAAGGCCAAGGAGGCCATGTTCGAGCGCACCAGCATTCCCGAGGCGCCCTGGCACATCGTGGAAGGCAACGACAAGAAACGGGCGCGTCTGAACTGCATCTCGCATCTGCTCTCGGCGGTCCCTTACGAGGAGGTGCCGCATGAGGAGATCGCGCTGCCGGAGCGGGTGTTCGATCCGAACTACGAGCGCCGCACGCTGCCGGCCGAACTCTACGTGCCCCAGCGCTACTGAGGCGCAGGGGCCGGGCGTTCACCCCGCCAGCCTCGCCGCGATGCCGTCGAGCAGCAGGCCGAGGCCGTAATCGAACGCCGCATCCGGGTCGGCGTCGCGCACCGCCGCCATGCCCTCGGCCAACATCGGATAGGCCGCC
>NZ_VCCH02000156.1 GCF_005938675.2 Mycobacterium sp. KBS0706 | reverse complement strand
TCTTGTTGCGCTGCGACCAGCGTCCGCTTTCGAAGCCCTGACGGCTCGCTTCCCTCCGCCCACACCCGGATCAATCGCCCCTGGGCGCCACATGCCGCTTCACGCGGGTTATCCTCGGGAAGAGCCGAGTGCGGGGAAAGCCGCACGCCGGGATCTGTGGGGGCAAAGCCAAATGGCCGAGCACGACTAATTTTAGATGTCGCTCGACATCCATCGGGTGGTAAGTTCAGACGGAATTGCGTGACCACTGGATCAGGCGGAGATGAGAAAGTCGAGGCAAGAAGCGTCTGAGACCCGAAGGCGCATTGTCGATGCCGCCTCGAAAGAGTTTCGCCGCAACGGGATCAACGCGACGGGCCTTTCGGATCTCATGGCCGCTGCCGGGCTCACGCATGGCGGGTTCTATCGGCATTTCAGCTCGAAGGATGACCTTGTTGCCGAGGTCTGTGCGTCTGCAGCGGAAATGCTGGTCGCTTCGATCGGCAAGGAGCAGGCGGACCATCCGGAAAAGAGCCCATTCGAGGCCACCGTGGAGGGCTATCTCGCGGCCGATCATCGGGATAACCCTGCCGAGGGGTGCCCGTTTGCGGCGCTCGGAAGCGAGCTCACGCGGGGCGGCGATGTCGTCCGGGGGACAGCGACGGAAGGCTTCCGGGAGGTGGTGGACGTCGTCGCCAGGCAGTTCGGCAAGGTGAGAGCCGATGTCGCGCGGGGCCGGGCCCTGAGCGCCCTGGCCACCATGATCGGAGCGCTGACGATGTCGCGCATGGTCGACGATCCCGACCTCTCCGCCGAGATCCTGCGTCAGGCGAAGAGACATCTCCTGCGAGGATGAAGACGCTCTTTACTTAAGCCGCGCAAACGGAACCGCGGCCCCGAGAATGATCGCACCGCAACGGGCGATACTGCGGCGCATCGAGGATCTCGCTTACGGCTTTCGCTAGCCGTCACCGGTCCGGTCCCTCTCCGGCACGAACGCCCTTGACGATTTGTATGATGATCATCATCTATACGCCTCTTAGATGTCGATCGACATCTTATCTGGATGCCGAATGATGGACCTCACCACCAGGGCTTCGAGGATCAGCGGGGCGAGCAGATGAACGATCTCAGCAGGTTGCCTGAGGTGGAAGAGAGGCCGTCTTCCGTGGTCGCACGCCCCAGGCGCTGGCCCTGGGTGGTCGCGGCCGGGGTCGGACTCGCGGGGGTGGCATGGTTCGGATTCTCACAGCGTGAGGGCGGTCCGGTGGCCCAGGCAGCCGTTCCGCCGGCGCCGGTGACGGTCAGCCGGCCGCTCAAACGCGATGTCGACACGCAGATCGGCTTCCTCGGACAGTTCTCGGCCGTCGACCGGGTCGAGTTGCGCGCCCAGGTCGGCGGGACGCTGGCCGAGATCCATTTCGAGGACGGGCAGATCGTCAGGAAGGGCGACTTGCTCTTCGTCATCGACTCGAGCCCATATGAGATCAGGCTTGCCCAGGCGACCGCGCAACTGGCCGCCGCGCAGTCGCGCCTGACGCTGGCGAACAGCCAGCTCTACCGGGCGCAGGCTCTCAAGCGCACCGATTTCGGAACCGCGGAGAATGTCGACCAGCGCACCGCCGATGTCGGCGCCGCTCAGGCCGCGATCGACGACGCCAAAGCCCAGATCCGAGACGCCCAATTCGACATCGAGCACTGTCGCATCGTCGCACCCTTCAGCGGCCGCATCGGCGCGCATCAGGAGTCGGTCGGCACCCTGGTCGCCGGCAGCCGTTTCGCCAGCAGCCCGACCACGCTGCTGGCCACTTTGGTCTCGCTAGACCCGATCCATCTCGACTTCGACCTGAGCGAATCCGATTTCCTGACCTTCTCGCGCCAGCGGGCGGGAGGCGTGGGGCCGCTGGCCGACAAGGTCGACATCAGCCTCAGCGACGAGACCCGCTTCACCCGGCAGGGGACGCTGGAATTCGTCGACAACGCGCTCGATCGCTCGAGCGGCACGATCCACGCCCGGGCGCTCGTTTCCAATCCGGACCTGTTCCTGACGCCCGGGGTCTTCGCGCGGCTGCGCCTAGCGGTCGCCTCGCCCGCACCGGCCCTTATGGTGCCGGACACCGCGGTCCTGCTCGACCAGTCGCAGCACGTCGTGATGACCGTCGCCGCCGACGGCACGGTGGTGCCGAAGCCGGTCGAGACCGGCGACCTGCGCGGCGGGCTGCGCGTCATCCGCTCCGGGCTCGCGCCCGACGACCGCGTGATCATCGACGGGATCGTCCGGGCCGTGCCCGGCGGCAAGGTGGCGCCGCAGGACGGCGCGATCGCCGACGATGCGGCCGCGGACGGCCAGGGCTAGGAGGAGTGCATCGCCATGCGCCTGACGCACTTCTTCATCGACCGGCCGATCTTCGCCACCGTCCTCAGCGTCTTCGCGACCTTGGTGGGGCTCGGCGCGCTCGCCATCCTGCCGGTCGCGCAGTATCCGGAGATCGTGCCGCCGACGGTCCAGATCACGACGGTCTATCCGGGCGCGTCGGCCGAGACCGTCTCGCGAACCGTCGCGACGCCGCTCGAACAGCAGATCAACGGCGTCGAGAACATGCTCTACATGGGCAGCCAGTCGACCGGTGACGGCAAGCTTACCATCACGGTGACGTTCCGGATCGGAACCGACCTGAACGTGGCGCAGATGCTGACGCAGAACCGCGTTGAGGACGCGCTGCCGCGGCTGCCGGAGGATGTCCAGCGCCTGGGCGTGCAGGTGCGGAAGGCGACGCCGAACATCCTGCTCGCCGTCCACCTCTATTCGCCGGACAGCTCGCGCGACACGCTCTACATGTCGAATTATGCGACGCTGCATGTGAAGGATGCGCTGGCGCGGCTGCCGGGCGTCGGCGACGTGCAGTTCCAGGGCGCCCGCGAATATGCCATGCGCATCTGGCTCGACCCCGACAAGGTCGCGGCCCGGAACCTCAATGCCGGTGAGGTGCTCGCCGCCCTGCGGGCGCAGAACCTGCAGGTCTCCGCCGGCATCCTGAACCAGCCGCCGGTTCCGTCGAAGCAGGCGTACCAGATCAACGTCCAGACGCTCGGCCGCCTGTCGACGCCCGAGCAATTCGCCGACATCGTGGTGAAGTCCGACGACGCGGGACGCGTGACCCGAATCCGCGACGTCGGCCGCGTCGAGATCGGCGCCGCGGACTATGGGTCCACCAGCTACATGGACCGCGGCCCGGGCCTGCCGCTGTTGATCTTCGCGCAGCCGGGGGCGAATTCGCTCGCCGTCGAGGAGCAGGTCCTGGCCACCATGCAGAGGCTGGCGCAGGCGTTCCCGCCCGGTCTCGACTACAAGATCATCTACGACCCGACGATCTTCATCGGGAAGTCCGTCAAGCAGGTGATCGAGACGATCTTCGAGGCGATCCTGCTGGTCGTCGCCGTCGTGTTCCTGTTCCTGCAGAGCTGGCGGGCCTCGATCATCCCGGTCATCGCCATTCCGGTGTCGCTGGTCGGGACCTTCGCGATCCTGTTCGCCCTCGGAATCTCGCTGAACAACCTGTCACTGTTCGGCCTGGTGCTGGCCGTCGGCATCGTGGTCGACGATGCAATCGTCGTGGTCGAGAATGTCGAGCGGAACCTGCATCTCGGCCTGTCGCCGGCAGCCGCCGCGCACAAGACGATGGACGAGGTCGGCGGCGCGCTGATCGCGATTGCGCTGACGCTCTGCGCCGTATTCGTGCCATCGGCTTTCCTGTCGGGCATCTCGGGCGAGTTCTTCCGCCAGTTCGCCGTCACCATCTCAGCCTCGACCGTCATCTCCTGCTTCGTGTCGCTGACGCTCAGCCCGGCGCTCTGCGCGGTGCTGTTCAAGGCCCACGATCCGGAGCAAGCCGCCCGCGCGGGTCTCGGCCGTCGCCTGCTGCAGGCGGGCTTCGGCCGCTTCAATCGGGGGTTCGACCGGCTTTCGCGCGGATATGGCGGGCTGGCGCGCCGCCTGATCCGGGCAACGGTGGTGGTCCTGGTGCTCTATCTCGGCCTGGTCGGCCTCACCGGCGTGCAGTTCGCCCGCGCCCCCACCGGCTTCATCCCGGAGCAGGACCAGGGCTATCTCATCACCGTGGTACAGCTTCCGCCCGGCGCCACCCTCGACCGCACCGAAGCCGTCGTCGAGAGGGCGATCGACATCATCCTCAAGACGCCGGGGATCGAACATGTCGCTCCCTTCGCCGGCCTGGACGCCACCACCTTCACCGTGGCTTCCAATGCCGGCACCATCTTCTCGGGCCTGCCGTCGCTGTATAACCACGACATCGACGGCGTGACAGCGAACACGGTGCTCGCCGACCTGCGACGGCGCCTCTCGGTGATCCAGGACGCTTATGTCCTGACCATTCCGCCGCCCCCCGTGCAAGGCCTCGGCAGCGCCGGCGGCTTCAAGATGATGCTGCAGGACCAGGCGGGCCTCGGCTCGGAGGCGCTCGCCCGCGCGGCGCAGGCCCTCGTCGCTGCCGCCAACAAGGATCCGGCCATCGGCGGTGCCTTCACCCTGTTCAGCACCCGCTCGCCCTCGATCTACACCGACATCGACCGGGTGAAGGCCCAGAAGGTCGGGCTGACGCCGACGGATGTGTTCACCACGTTGCAGGTCTATCTCGGCTCGCAATACGTCAACGACTTCAATTATCTCGGCCGGACCTTCCAGGTCATCGCCCAGGCCGATGGCGGCTTCCGGCAGGATGCCGGGGACATCTCGCGGCTCAAGGCGCGCAATGCCTCGGGCGAGATGGTGCCGATCGGCACAGTGGCCCGGCTGCGGGCCGAGACCGCGCCCTATCGCGTGCCGCGCTACAACCTGTTTCCGGCGGCCGAGGTCCAGGGCGTCGCGGCGCCAGGCGTCGCGACCGGCACCGCGCTGAAGCGGATGGAGGAGCTGGCCCACGACGTCCTGCCGCCCGGCATAGGCTTCGAATGGACGGAGCTCGCCTTCCAGCAGCAGCTGCAGGGCACGCCGACCCTGCTGGTGTTCGGCGCCGCGGCCCTGTTCGTGTTCCTGGTCCTGGCCGCTCAGTACGAGAGTTGGCGTTTGCCGCTGGCCGTGGTGCTGATCGTGCCGATGTGCCTGCTGGCGTCGGTGACGGGGCTGGGCCTTCGCGGGCTGCCGATCGACGTCCTGGCGCAGATCGGCTTCGTGGTCCTGGTCGGCCTGGCGGCCAAGAACGCGATCCTGATCGTCGAGTTTGCGCGCCAGGCGGAGGAAGAGGGGGCCATCGCGGCCGAGGCGGCGGTGCGTGCGGCCCGCACCCGGCTGCGCCCGATCCTGATGACGTCCTTCGCCTTCATCTTCGGCGTCGCGCCGCTGGTGGTCGCGACCGGCGCGGGGGCGGAGATGCGCCAGTCACTGGGGACGGCCGTGTTCTCCGGCATGCTCGGCGTCACCGTGTTCGGCCTGCTGTTCACGCCCGTCTTCTACACCGTGGTCCGCAGGATCGGCGGCCGGCGTCGAGACGCCGCCGGAGCGGTCCACGCCGCCGAGGCTCCCTGACGTGTCAGGGCCCGATCCGCGACTGCATCCATCCTTCGATAGACAAGGGAATATCATGAGAATCTTCGATCGCCCCGGCTTTCCCAATCCGGCCCGCATCCGCATCGTGCTGGCCGAGAAAGGGCTCGACCCCCTGATCGAGTTCGTGCCGGTCGACCTGATCGGCGCGGAGCACAAGCAGCCCGCATTCCTGGAGAAGAACCCCTCCGGCGTCGTTCCGGTCCTGCAGCTCGACGACGGCACCTACATCGCCGAATGCACCGCCATCACCGAGTATCTCGACAATCTCGACGGCGACCCCTGGCTGACCGGCCGGACACCGAAGGAGAAGGCTGTCATCCACATGATGCAGAAGCGGGCGGAAACTGAGCTGCTCGACGCGGTCGGCAACCATTTTCACCACGCAACGCCGGGCCTCGGCGCCGAGCTGCAGGCGTTCAAGAGCCCCGAATGGGCGGGCCGTCAGGAGTGGGGGTTTCGCCAGCGCGACAAGGCGCTGGCCGGCATGACGTATTTCGACACCGTGTTGCAGAGCCATCCGTTCGTCGCGGGCGACGCCTTTTCTATGGCCGACATCACGGTGTTCGCGGGCCTGATGTTCGCCGATGCCGCCGGCATTGCGATGCCGGAGGACCATTCCGCGCTGAGAGCCTGGCGCGCAAGGGTCGCCGAACTGCCGAGCGTCAAGAACCGGAGCGGCCAGATGTTCGTCGCAGCCGATCTGCGCCGGCTCGGCTTCTGATTCCGATGCGAGCCGTGCAGCCGGAAGCCGGCCAAACAGCCTCGCCGCTTGCGCCATTCACCAACACGACGTCGCAAGCGGCTGCTTTTCCCACGGAGTTCACCATGTCCACGATCTCATCACCTGATGGCGCTTCGCGGCGCAACCTTCTCAAGGGGGTCGCCGCTGCCGGCATCGGTCTTGCTGCTGCCGGCGCCGGCGCTGCCGATGCGAAAGCTCCCGCGCCGGTGAGTGCCGGCAAGCTGACGGCGGATCGCCTCATCACGAAAGACGGCACCAGCCTCTACTTCAAGGATTGGGGCTCGGGGCCGGCGGTGGTGTTCAGCCACGGCTACCCGCTCTCGTCCGACGCGTGGGAGGACCAGATGTTCTTCCTGCTGCAGAACGGCTATCGCGTCATCGCCCATGACCGTCGGGGTTTCGGCCGGTCGAGCCAGCCGGACAGGGGATACGATTACGACACCTTCGCCGACGATCTGGCGCAATTGGTCGACGCGCTCGATCTGCGCCAGGCGACCTTCATTGGCCATTCGATGGGCGGCGGCGAGGTCGCGCGCTATGTCGCCCGTCATGGCCAGAGCCGCGTCGCCAGGGTCGCCTTCATATCCTCGGTGACGCCGTTCCTGCTCAAGACCGCGACCAATCCAACGGGTGCGCCGAAGGAGCTGTTCGACGGCTTTCGCGCGGCAGTCCAGGCCAACCGGTCTCAGTGGAATCTCGACGTCGCCATGCCGTACTACAGCTTCAACCGGCCGGGCGCTCACGTCTCGGAGGGCCTGCGGGAGAGCTATTGGCGGCAAGGGCAGGCGACCGGCATCCTCGCCGCCTATCACGCGCTCGGCGCTTTCTCGGAGACCGATTTCCGGGAGGACCTCAGGAAGATCACCGTCCCCGCGCTGGTGGTGCATGGGAGCGACGATCAGATCGTCCCGCTGGAGATCTCCGCGACGTTGACCACCAAACTCATCCCGCAAGCCAGGCTTGTGGTTTACGAGGGCGGGTCCCATGGCTTGCTGCACGTCGACAAGGACCGGCTGAACGCCGATCTGCTGGCCTTCATACGAGGCTGATGCGCTCCGCTCCAAATGGTGGGGACGGAGTCAGATCCGTCCCCATCCGCGAGCGCCTTTCGACCCAGCCGGAAGATCCCGTTCGCTTCAATCCTGTCCTCTACTCTGGAGATAATAGATGACCGACAAGTTCCTGGTTGCCGGCGCCACGGGCGAGACTGGCCGCTACACGGTCCAACGACTTCTTGAGAAAGGTCACACCGTCCGGGCAATGGTCCACAAGGAGGACGAGCGCGCCGAGGCGCTCCGGCGCGAGGGAGCGGAGGTCGTGGTTGGTGACCTCTTCGAGCATGACGACGCAATTCGTGTCACGGCCGGCACCACCGCCGCTTATTTCTGCTACCCCGTTCGTCCCGGCATCATCCAGACGACGGCGTACTTCGCCGATGCGGCCAGGCGTGCCGGCCTCAAGGCCGTGATCAACATGTCGCAGATTTCGGCGCGGGAAGATTCCAAGAGCCATGCAGCGCGCGATCACTGGATCGCCGAGCGGATCTTCGACTGGTCGGGTGTTCCGACCGTGCACCTGCGGCCGACCTTTTTCTCGCAGTGGCTGCTTTATCCATTCGCGCGCAAGACGATCGTCGAGCAGGGCATCATCGATCTGCCCTATGGCGCCGGACGGCATGCTCCGATCGCAGCCGAAGACCAGGCACGCCTGATCGCCGCGCTCCTGGCGGAGCCGGCCGCCCATGTCGGCAAGACCTACACGCTCCACGGCCCGATCGAGCTGGACCAGCCGGGCATCGCGGCGGCGATCAGCGAGGTGCTCGGCCGGAAGATCAGCTACCGGCCGCTGACCATCCCTGAGTATCGGGAGCGCCTCGATAAGTTCGGCCTGCCTGAGTTTCTGATCCAGCATTTCTGCGCCATCGCCGTCGACTATCAGAACGGCATCTTCTCCGGCGCCGACAAGATCATCGTCGAGGTGACGGGCGCCCCGCCGATGACCGTGCAGGCATTCGTCGCGTCGCATCGGGCCGCCTTCGACAGCCTCGATGCGGCGGCGTGACGGTCGCAGGGAAATCAGATGAACATCGATCTTTCAGGCAAAGTTGCCCTCGTCACCGGCTCTACCGAGGGCATCGGATTCGCCATCGCCCGCGGGCTTCACGAGGCAGGCGCCGCGGTGGTGATCAATGGCCGCACCAAGCAGAAGGTCGAGGCGGCCGTGGCGCGGCTCGGCGATCGGGCGAGCGGCCAGGCCATCGACCTCGCCACGTCGGACGGGTGCACGGCACTGATCCGGGCCGAGCCCGCGCCCGATATCGTCGTCAGCAATCTTGGCATCTTCCAGCCGCTCGATTTCTTCGAGACCGATGATGCCATCTGGGATCGCCATTGGCAGGTGAACGTCATGGCCGGAGTGCGGCTCGCGCGTGCCTACCTTCCGAAAATGGCCGCGAAGTCGTGGGGGCGGTTCATCTTCCTCGGCTCAGAATCCGCCTTCAACATCCCGGTCGAGATGATCCATTACGGCGTCAGCAAGACCGCCGACGTGGCGGCCGCGCGCGGTCTTGCCAAACGCATGGCCGGCACCGGTGTGACGGTCAATTCGGTCTTGCCGGGCCCGACCTTGTCCGAGGGCGCTGCCGAGATGCTCAAGGACCACGTCACCGCCGAGTGGTCCTTCGAGGAGGTCGGCATCGACTTCGTCAAGACGCATCGGCCAACCTCCATCATCCAGCGCCCTGCGACCGTCGAGGAGGTCGCGAACATGGTGGTCTACGTCGCATCGAACCAGGCGTCGGCGACGACCGGTGCGGCGTTGCGTGTCGATGGCGGCGTTGTGGACTCCATCGTCTAGCGCAGGATCGGCATATCTCCGAGCTGACACATCCGCCGGCCCGGTCGCCGGCGAACGACGGCCCCGTGGGCCAGCCTCATTCTCGCGCGAAGTCGCTCAGCCCTGGCGCCTTCGGCACAAGCCCATTGCGAAAGGAGCTCGGCATGAGCACCAGCGATACAGCACCAGCATCCTCGAACCGGAGGATCGACGCCGACACCCGGTTCGAGGCCATCGATTTCGTCAACCGGGTGAATTTCCTGTTCGACCGATGGCAGGCGGAGGACCTGCTCGCCGCGTTCTCCGATGATGTGATCGTCGACCATCCGCTCGGCCGAAGCGCCGGGAAAGAGGAACTGGCGACGTTCTTGAAGGCCTATGAGCCCATCACGCACGGCGTGCGGCGGCACAACTGCAACCATGTGATCGACGCCGGGCCGGGAGAGGATATCGTCGTCACCTATTACATCTTGCTGATCCGCATCGCGCCTTCGAGCCAGGCCGGCAAACTCAAGGCCGCGCCGATGGAGATCATGGAATATGATGAGCACCTGCCGAAACTGATTTCCTACGCCATGGTCACCGACCAGCTGACCAGGACCGCAGGAGGCGACTGGAGCGTCCGTCACAAGCGGGTCCAGAACGTGTCCGAGGACAAGGTGTTTCACTTCTAAATGAATGATGGACCGCAAACTCCCGCGCGGCGGCCTCGTCCTTGGCGCCGGCGCGTCCACGACGCAATGGCCGACGATTGCCAGCGTATTGCTGTCTGCAACGCTGATCGGCCAACTCGGCATCTCGGTGTGGAGCGGGTCGGCAAGCGCGGCCGGGCAGATCACAGTCAACCAGAGCCCGCTCGCGTGAGCGAGGCTGTCGAAGGCGGCCCTCATGAAAGCTATCCAGTACCGGACGTTCGGCGGTCCCGAAGTGCTCGAATATGTCGAGCTCCCCGACCCCGAACCGGGTCCAGGCGATGTCCTGATTGAGACGTCAGCGATCGGCGTCAACTTCCCTGACATTCTTGAGCGCCTCGGCGTCTACAATCGCGCTGAAACTCGCGTCGGCGGAGTCACCGTCCCGCAGGTCGGGGGACTGCAGGTCGTCGGGCGCGTGCTGCGGTCTGGGCCCGGGGCAGATCCTGCACTCGAAGGCCGCAAGGTGATGGCGCTGATGCCGAAGGGAGCCTATGCCGCAAAGGCCGTTGCACGTGCCGAGATGGTGGTGGCGCTCGATGAGAATGCCGATGACGTCGCCATGGCGAGCTTGCCCTGCCAGGGCGTCACCGCATTTCTCGCTCTTCAGGCCTGCACGACGCTGCGCAAAGGTGAAAGCGTTCTGGTTCAGGGCGCCGCCGGCGGCGTCGGAAGCCTAGCTGTCCAGATTGCCAAGGCGCTGGGTGCCGGCACTGTCATCGGCACTGCAAGCAGTGAGGCCCGCCGCGAATTCGTGCGCAGCATCGGCGCCGATCATGCGATCGCCTATGATACGCCCGCGTGGCCGCAGACGGTGCTCGCATATACCGATGGGCGCGGCGTTGACATCATCCTCGAGACGATTGGCGGCGATGTCTTCGACCAGAACTTTGAATGTCTCGCGATGCTCGGCCGATGCGTCGTCATCGGGTCGACGCGCGGGCCGGGTCGGCCACTTGCGCCGCGCCGACTCATGGCGAAGGCCCAGTCGCTTTCGGGGGTGTACCTGCCGAGCTTCTTCCAGCGGCCAAAACTGATCCTACGCGCGCTCCGCTTTCTCGCCGACGGCGTGACCAACGGGTCCATCAAGGCGAACGTCGCCGCGGTCCTGCCACTCAGCCGCACGGCCGACGCGCACGGGTTGCTGGAACGGCGCGAGGTGCAAGGCATCGTCGTGCTCGACCCAAGCGTCTGACCGGCGTCAGCTTGCCACGCACCGAACGGACAAAGGCGCTCCGTCTCGATGGCGACCACCGTCTCTGACCAAGTGACAACCCGGCCGTCAGCGTGCGATAGGAGAATTATCGCGCGTTGGCAAACCCGAATGTCCGCAAAGAGATAAAAACCGGAAGGTCCTACGTCTGCTGCCGAGGGGCTGCTTTGGGT
>NZ_VCCH02000155.1 GCF_005938675.2 Mycobacterium sp. KBS0706 | reverse complement strand
CCGAGGCGGCCGGCAGCGGCCGGCGCCAGGGGCAAGGCGCTGTCCGGGGAGCGGCCGGTGACTTCGGCCTGCGGCTTTCGCTCTTCGTCGGGATGCCGAGACGCGAAGGCCGCGCCCACCACCATCCCCACCGAGGGACCGATGACCGCCCAGAGGATGAGGGCGATGGTCATGGCCTTTCCTCCCACCGTCCGCACTGCAGGCAGGATCGCGCCGGACGACCCGAGGAGCGTCCGGCGGATCGGCTGCTTCCATCGGTCCGGTGGAGATAATCCAACAGCGGGAGATCGTTGTCCTCTTCGTCATCGCACCAGGCGACGACGACCATTCCCCCGACGAACGCCAGGACCGGGCCGAGGGCGGCCCAGACGATCAGGCCCTCCATCATGGCCGGCGCTCCGCCGGAGTCGCGGCCGGCGACCGCAGTGGCGGCCCGCGGCGGAGCGGGACGCGCGACCGCAGAACCATCTCGATCCACGGCAGCATCAGCAGGATCGGCTGCAACATCGGTCGCTCCTCAGAACAGGCCTGACAGCCGGAGGAAGGACAGGCTCGACAGCTTGTCGATGGCGAGGTCCATGAGCATCAGCCCGACGCCGGTCATCGCGGCGATCGCGACTGCGGTGACCGCGATCCGGCGGATCACGTCCCGGCCTGCCGCGCCGTGCGGACTGCCTTCCGGCGTGACGGGCGGCAAGGCCTCTCGGGTGATGGTCGGCTCCAGCGCTCGCATGCTCGCTCCTAGTTTGTGGGAATTTGTCCCACGGAAAATCTGTGGGATTTTTGCCCGCGTCAAATGAATTCGCTCATTTGTGGGTATTTTTCCCACACCCATGCCGTGCTACAGTCCGACTGAATCGATGCATCACGCCCGAGAATGCCGCCCTCCCACCCCCTTCCTCCCCAGGCCCTGCTCAAGCCGCTGGCGCGCCTGCTGCGGCCGCTGGTGCGGCTGCTGATCCGCAGCGGCGTGACCTTTCCGATCCTGGCCGACCTGCTGCGCGGCCTGTATGTCGATGTCGCCGCGCGCGACCTGCTGCCCGATCCGAAGGCGCAGACCGACAGCCGCATCAGCCTCTTGACCGGCGTGCACCGGAAGGAGATCCGCCGGCTGCGGACGGAGCCGCCCGCCGCGGACGGCATCCCGGCGGTGGTGACGTTGGGCAGCCAGATCATCGCCCGCTGGCTGGGCGCACCGCCCTATGCGGATGCCGACGGGCCCCTGCCCCTGCCACGCACGGCCCGCACCGCCGGCGAGGCTTCGTTCGAGGGGCTGGTCGAATCGGTCACCAAGGACGTCCGAGCCCGCTCGGTGCTGGACGACTGGATCGGCCAGGAGATCGTGTCGCTGGACCCGGAGGGCCGCGTGCAGCTAAGCCGGGCCGCCTTCATCCCGCGGCCGGGCGGGGAGGAGCAGTTGTTCTACTTCGCCCGCAACCTGCACGACCACATCGCCGCCGCGGCCGCCAATGTGGCGACCGAAGGGCCGGCGCCGTTCTTCGACCGCAGCATGCATTACGACCGGCTGCGGCCGGAGACGGTGGCGCAGCTGGAGGCGACGGCCCGGGACGCCGCGCAGCAGTTGCTGACCGATGTCAATCGCATCGCCCTGGCGATGGCCGAGGCCGACGACAAGGCGGCAGGCACCGGCACGCCGCTGCGGCGGATCAACCTGGGTGTCTACGTGTATGTCGACGATGATTCGATCGACGAGGAGACGGGGCCGTGATGGGCCGCATGCGATTCCTGGCGCTCGCCCTGCTGGCCGCCTGCTCCTCCAGCGGGACCGGTGACCGTCCGGCTGCGCCGGTGACGACGCAGCCGGTCGCCGACCGCGGCATCGGTGGCACCGGCATCACCTCCGGCCCGGTCGAGGACCGCGGCATGGGCGGCACCGGTATCGTCGGCGTCATCACCGGCTTCGGCAGCATCTGGGTGAACGGCATCGAGGTCGAGTTCGACCCGGCGACGCCGGTGCGGATCGACGGGCAAGACGCCCGTGGCGGCGAGGCCCTCAAGGTCGGCCAGGTTGCAGTGGTCACCGCTGCGGGCAGCGGCTCTCGGCTCGACGCCCGCAGCATCGCCATCCGCCACGAGGTCTCCGGCCCGGTCGAGGCGGTGGAGTCGAACGGTAGCGTGCTGCGCGTCGCCGGGCAGCGCGTCACCCTCGCCGGCCAGGTCTGGGGTGACGCCACCACGCCCAAGATCGGCGACTGGGTGGCGGTGAGCGGCCTGGCAGGCCCGGATGGCGGTATCGTCGCCACCCGCATCGACCGGCGCGAGCCTGGCCGCGTCACCGTGCACGGGATGCTGACCGGCACCGCCGGGGCGCCGCGCATCGGCACGCTGGCGCTGCGGCCGGGATCGCGCCTGGACATCGGCCAGGCGGTGATGGTCTCCGGCCGCTATGCGGATGGGGAGCTGGTGCCCGACTCGGTGTCGCGGGACGCGCTGGCGGCGGATCCGGCCGGCTGGTTCGGCCGGTCGGTCAGCCGGCTGGTGATCGAATCCTATGCCAGCGCCGGACCGGGCGGCCTGCGCTGGGGCCGCGGCCTGAGCGCGCCCGTCGCCGGGACGTTCGGCGCGCTCGGCGCCCAGCCGCAGCGCACGATCGTCGAGTTCCAGAGGCAGCCGGACGGCGGGCTGGAGGCGGTCGGCCTGCGCAGCACCATCGGCCGGACCGGGATGGTGCCGGAGGCGCCGCGCGGGTTCGGCATCGACCGGCCGGGCGGCCTCGGCCCTGGCGGGGCGCCCGGTCCCGGGGGCGATGCCGGCGGGCCGCGCGGCCCGCAGGATGCGCGGAATCCGGGCGGGTTCGACCCGGCGCCGGGAAATGCCGGCCCGGGCCGCGGCGGGCCGGACTGGGGCGGACGGCGGCTGGACCCGATGGAGGGCAGCTTCGACGGGTGCCGTGGCGGCTTCGGCGGGTCCTGCGGGATGTTCGGGCACGACCGCCGCGGCCGACAGCCCTTCGGCTGAAGCCGGTCGCGGCGATGCCGTGCTTCAGGCCGAGGCGGCGCGCTTCGCCAGCAGGTGACGGGCGATGGTGAGATCCTGCAGCGACAGGCCGGAGCTGTCGAAGATCGTGATCGCCTCGTCCGAGCCCCGGCCGGGATGCCGGCCCGACAGCACCTCGCCCAGCGGCGTCAGGACGGCGTCGCGGCCGGCGTGCTGGAACTCGCCGATGCTGCGGGACTGTTCCGGAAGATCGCAGAACAGCGCCGCGCGGTCGAACAGGGCCGGCGGCAGCTCCTGCTTGCCGCGCGCATCGGACCCCATGCTGGCGACATGGGTTCCCGGCCGCACCCAGTCGGCCTCGAACAGCGGCGCCCGCGCCGGCGTCGCGGTGACGATGATGTCGGCCGCAGCGCAGGCCTCCTCGGCCCCAGCCGGCTCGGCATCCAGCCCCTGCCCCCGCAGCGCGGCCGCCAGGGCCCCGGCGCGCTCGGCGCTGCGGCCGACGACCAGCACGCGGCGAAGCGGACGCACCCGGGCCAGCGCGGCGCATTCGTAGTGGGCCTGGTGGCCCGCCCCGAAGACCGCGAGGGTGGCGGCGTCCGGGCGGGCCAGGGCGTCGGCCGCGACGGCATCGGCGGCGGCTGTGCGGTAAGCGTTGACGATGCCGGCCTCGATCGCCGTGCCGATCTGCCCGGTCTCCTGGTCGAACAGCAGGATCAGCGAATTGTGCCGCTCCAGGCCGCGATCGCGGTTGCCGGGCCAGTAGGAGCCGACCTTCAGCCCGGCCACCTCGGAGGTGGCGGCGGCCTTGACCGTGAAGCGGTTGGCGGTCGAGGAGCCGTGGCCGAGCACGACCGGGAAGGATTCGGTGGCCGGCTCGCAGGCGGCGATCAGCGCCTCGCGCGCGGCGACGAACGCCAGCTCGTGCGTCACCAGCGCCGCGGATTCACTTTCGGAAATGAACAGCATTGTTCTCACCAGCCGTTGAAACGGGGCCAATGCGCCAGCGGCGCGGCGGGGTCGGCCGGCAGCACCTCGTAGCCGGCGAACTGCGCGCCCGTGGCGCAGGCGTGATTGGGCAGGATGCGGAGCCGGGTGCCCAGCGGCAGGTCCGGTAGCGCGGCCTTGCTGCCGGGCCGCAGCGCGACGATGCCGTGCTCCTGGTTTGCCGACGCGACGACGAGGTCGTCCAGGACACGGCCCTCGATGTCGCAGACCAGGCCATAGCCCTGGTCCACCGCCTGGCTCGCGGTGCCGCGATCCCGCGACAGCGCCATCCAGCCGGCATCCACCATGATCCAGCCGCGCTCCCTCTGGTGCCCGATCACCGTGGCCAGCACCGAAAGCGCGATGTCGTCGAGCGTGCAGACGCCGATGCCGGCCATCACCAGGTCGAAGAAGACGAAGACGCCGGCGCGCATCTCGGTGACGCCGGACAGGTCGCGGGCGAAATGGGCGGTGGGCGTCGAGCCGACGCTGACCACCGGGCAGGGCAGACCGGCGGCCCGCAGCGCCTCCGCGGCGGCCACGGCCGCGGACCGCTCGCGTTCGGCGAAGGCGGCCAGGGCCTCGGCTCCCACCGCGCCATAGCTTTCGCCGGCATGGGTGACGACGCCCCGCAGGGCGGCGCCCTGCCCCTGCAGGATCCGGCCGATCGCGACCAGGGCGGGATCATTAGGCTGCAGGCCGGAGCGGTGGCCGTCCGAATCGATCTCGATCAGCGCCGGGATGGCGTCCCCGGCCCAGCGCGAAGCCTCCGCCACGGCCATGGCCTGTTCCGGCGAGTCCAGCACGACCGACAGGTCGCAGCCCGCGGCCCGCAGGGCGAGCACGCGGGGCAGCTTCTGCGGCGCGATGCCGACGGCGTAGAGGATGTCCCGGACGCCCGCCGCCGCGAAGACCTCCGCCTCCTTCAGGGTCGAGACGGTGGCCGGGCCGTGGCCGCCGGACAGCACGCGCCGGGCGGCCTCCACGGACTTCACAGTCTTCAGATGCGGCCGCAGCGGAACGCCGAGCCCGTCGAGATGGCGGCGCAGCCGGGAGACGTTCCGCAGCATGCGCCCCTCGTCGAGGACCAGGCAGGGGGTGGGCAGGGAACCGAGGGTTTGGGCGGCGGTCATCGCAGGCCTGTCAGTGATCTCGATGCGGACCTTAGCCGGCCCGGCATTCAGGATCTATTGCACAGGCCCGGATATCAGCCCCGCGCCGCCTCGCGCCCGATCAACTTCAGCCGCAGCCATTTCGACAGGGTGTCGATCAGCGCGACCACGGCCAGCACCAGGATCAGGATGAAGGCGACCTGGTCCCAGGCCAGGATCTTGATGCGCTCGGAGATCTGCAGCCCGATGCCGCCGGCGCCGACGATGCCGAGGATGGTGGCCGAGCGGGTGTTGGATTCGAAGAAGTACAGCGCCTGCGACAGGAACAGCGGGATCGCCTGCGGCAGCACGCCGAAGCGCAGCACCGCCAGGGTCGAGGCGCCGGTCGAGCGCACGCCCTCGATCTGCTTCTTCTCCGCCGTCTCGATCGCCTCGGCATACAGCTTGGACAGCGAGCCGATGTCGGAGACGCAGATGGCGAGGATGCCGGCCAGGGGCCCGAGCCCGACCGCGCGCACGAACACCAGCGCCCAGATCAGCTGGTCGACGCCGCGCAGCCCGTCGAACAGCCGGCGGAAGCCGAAGCGCAGGAAGCCGAGCGGCATGATGTTGCGGGCGCCGAGGAAGCCGAGCGGGATCGCGATCACCGAGGCCAGCAGCGTGCCGATGAAGGCCATGGCGACGGTCTGGCCCAGCGCGGTGAAGATCTCGGCGTATTGCCAGTCGGCCAGGCCCTGCCAGGCGACCATCTGCCCGGCGATGACGAGCAGGCCGTTCGGGCTGACCAGCCCTTCGTACAGCCGGGCCGGCGAGAAATTGAAGGTCCAGAGCAGGTAGCCGAGATAGCCCGCGGCCAGCAGCAGCAGGGCGGCGCGGACCGCACGCTCGCCCAGCGGCCGGCCGAAGGCGCGCGGCAGCGCGGCGCGGGCATGGTCGACATCGATCGGCCGGATGCGGGCGAACCGGGTGCCCATCAATGCGCCTCCCGCGGCAGGAAGGCCGAGCGCAGCCGCTCCGAGCCGAGGTCGATCAGCGTCACCGCCGCGACGATCATCAGCACCAGCGCGCTCAGCTCCTCGTAATAGTTGAAGCTGACGATGTAGTAGAGCTCCTGGCCGATGCCGCCGGCGCCGACGAAGCCCAGCACCGAGGCCGAGCGGATGTTGATCTCGAGCCGCAGCAGCCCGTAGGACAGGAAGTTCGGCAGCACCTGCGGCAGCACGCCGAAGCGCATGATCTGGACCCAGGTGCCGCCGGCGGCGCGGATGCCCTCGAGCGGCTTGTCGTCGACCGCTTCGTTGACCTCCGAGAACAGCTTGCCGAGCGCGCCGGTGGTGTGCACCGCCATGGCCAGGATGCCGGCCAGCGGCCCGACGCCATAGGCCCAGACGAAGCACAGCGCGTAGACGATGTCCGGCACGCTGCGGCAGATCTCGAGGAAGCGGCGGCTGAGATGGTAGATCCAGTGGCTGCGCACCAGGTTGCGCGAGGCCGGGAAGCTGAGCAGCAGCGCCGCGGCGGCGCCCAGCACGGTGCCGAGGATCGCCATCTGCGCGGTCTGCCACAGCAGCACCAGGTAGCTGCCGGCGCGGTAGTACCAGTAGGCGACCGAGCCCTGGGTCTTGCTGTCGGACAGCAGCTCGGCCCAGTGCAGCGTCGGCAGGGTGCGGCCGAGGTATTCGCCGATCCGCGGCAGGCCGGCGGCCAGCTTGGACGGGAAGAACTCGCCGATATATCCGCCGGCGAACACGGCGGCCAGGAACAGGACGAGGCCGATCAGCGTCGCCTGGCGCCGCTGGCGGACGAGCGCCCGCCGCCCGGCCTCGAAGGCCGCGACCGGGTCGGAGGGACGGTGTTCGGACAAGGTGGTCATCTCAACTTTCCAGCCCCACACCGTCATTGCGAGCGCGGCGAAGCAATCCAGGGCCGCAAGCGCGGAAGCATGGATTGCTTCGTCGCTTCGCTCCTCGCAATGACGGTTGAGGGTTCAGGCCGGAGCCTGATCAGCTGCGCCGCTGCGTCGCCTCGGTCTCGCGCATCTTGATGATGCCGTCGAAGAAGTCGTGCTTGACCGGGGCGTAGCCGGAGCCGGCGCCCTTCTCGACTGCCTCGTAGATGTCCGGATGCTCGGTCGGCAGCTTCGACAGGAAGTCGAGCATGTCCCTGCGGAACGCCTCCGGCAGGGCGGTGCGGGTGGCCCAGGGGCCGTTCGGGATCAGGGTCGACTGCCAGACGATGCGCAGGTCCTTCATGTCGAGCATCTTCTTGTCGACCATGCTGCGCAGGGCGCCGCGGCTGTAGCCCTGGGCCGGGTCGCCCTGGCCGGAGATCCAGGTCACGCCGGCGTCGTACTGGCCCTTCATCACCGCGACCACGCCCTGCTCGTGCCCGCCGGAGAAGGCGGTCGAGCCGAAGAAGGCGGCCGGGTCGTAGCCCTGGTCCTTGAGCTGGAAGTTCGGGATCAGGTAGCCCGAGGTCGAGTTCGGGTCGGCGAAGGCCAGCGACTTGCCCTTGAGGTCCTCGAGCTTCTTGTACGGGCTGTCGGACTTGACGAACAGCACCGAGTAGTAGCCGGTCGACCCGTCGTCTTCCTTCGGCACCACCAGCGGCTCGACGCACTTGCAGTCCAGCCACAGCCCGGCATAGCCCGAGGCGCCGAATTCGGCGAGATCGAGCTGGCCCGCGGCCATGCCCTGCATGACGCCGGCATAGTCGGTGGCCGGATACAGCTCGACCTTCACGTTGTAGGTGGTCTCGAGCAGCTTCTGGAAGCCGTCATAGCGGGCCAGCCGGTCGGCGTCGTTCTCGCCGCCGAGGATGCCGATGCGGATGACGGGAACGTCCTTCTTCCAGCTCGGATCCGCCGCGACGGCGGTGCCGGCCAGGCCGGCAAGGGCGACGGCAGCCGTGGCCGCCGCGAGGATGGTGCGCCGCATGAACATGGGTCTACCCCTTTTGCTGTCACTTGGTTCGGTCGTCCGGCGTGTGCCGGCCGCCGTCGGTTGGAGCTCCGAGACCAACGGTCTCTCAGGCCGGGACCAGCTCGCGGTCACCGGTCCGGGGCTCGATCGCGGTCGAGGTGATGCGCTCGTCGAGCGCCTCGCGCATGCCGTCGACACCGTAGATCCGCTCGACCACCTCCATGGTCAGGGCCTCCGGCGCGCCGTCGAAGACGACGCGGCCCTTGGCCATGCCGACCACCCGGTCGCAGTAGTGCCGGGCGGTGTCGAGCGTGTGCAGGTTGACCAGGACGGTGATGCCGTCCTCGCGGTTGATGGCGCGCAGCGCGTCCATCACGATCTTGGCGTTGCGCGGGTCGAGCGAGGCGATCGGCTCGTCCGCCAGCAGCACCTCGGGCTCCTGCAGCAGGGCACGGGCGATGGCGACGCGCTGCTGCTGGCCGCCGGACAGGGTGTCGGCGCGCTGCAGCGCGGCATGGGCCATGTCGAGCCGGTCGAGCGCCTGGATGGCGAAGGCCCGCTCGCGCTCGCCGAACTGCTTGAACAGCGACGGCAGCGTCCAGTGTTGGGAGATGCGGCCGAGCAGCACATTGGTCAGCACGTCGAGCCGGGTGACCAGGTTGAACTGCTGGAAGATCATGGCGCAGCGGGCGCGCCAGTCGCGCAGGGCCTTGCCCTCAAGCCGGGTGACGTCGACGCCGTCGAACAGGATGCGGCCGCCGGTCGGGTCGGCCAGGCGGTTGACCAGGCGCAGCATGGTCGACTTGCCGGCGCCGGAGCGGCCGATCACGCCAACCATCTGGCCGGGGGCGATCGACAGGCTGACGTCATCGACCGCGTTGACGGTGCGGAAGCTCTTGGTCAGGCCTTCGATCACGAGTTCGGCCATGAGGCACGCTCCGGTCGGGTCGGGGGCGGCGCATGACGGGACGTCATGGCCGTTCGGCGTGAACGGCCTAACAGAGCCCCGTTACAGTCGCGTGATCGCCAGATGTCGTTTCGATGAACGCCCCGGAGGCCGCGGCACGGCATCGCCCGGGTTGACGTTCTCCCTCAAAGCGGCTTCTTTGCGCGCCAAGGCAGCAAATCATCATACGATTTGAGGGAGTAGAACGCGTTGCCCGAGTCCCGCCCGCAGACGATCGCCAAGATCACCTGGCGGCTGATGCCGTTCCTCGGCCTGCTGTATCTGATCGCCTATATCGACCGCCAGAATGTCAGCTACGCCAAGCTGCAGATGGTCGGCGACCTCGGCCTCAGCGAGGCCGCCTACGGTCTCGGCGCCTCCCTGTTCTTCATCGGCTACTTCCTGTTCGAGGTGCCGTCGAACGTGATCCTGGCCCGGGTCGGCGCCCGGCGCTGGCTGGCCCGGATCATCTTCTCCTGGGGCCTGGTCACCATCGCGCTGGCCTTCACCCAGAACGTGACGATGTTCTACATCCTGCGCTTCCTGCTGGGCGCGGCCGAGGCCGGGTTCTTCCCGGGCGTGCTGTTCGCGCTGACGCTGTGGTTCCCGCAGATGTATCGCGGCCGCATGGTCGGGCTGTTCATGGCCTGGAGCGCGCTGGCCAACGCGGTCGGGTCCACTGTCGGCGGTGCGCTGCTGGACCTCGACGGCATGATGGGCCTGAAGGGCTGGGAGTGGGTGTTCATCGCCACCGGCATCCCGGCCGTGATCATGGGCGTAGTCACCTATTTCTTCCTGCCGGACCGGCCGGAGACGGCGACCTTCCTCGATGCCGGCGAGAAGAAGTGGCTGCACGACGTGCTGGAGCGCGAGAACGCCGCCCAGGGCAAGCAGCAGCACGGCAGCCCGTTCGCGGCGCTGCTCGACCGCCGGGTGCAACTGCTGGCGCTGTTTTATGTCGCCTTCCCGCTCGGCGCCTATGGGCTGAGCTACTGGCTGCCGACCGTGGTGAAGGGCTTCGGCGTGTCGAACACGACCAACGGCCTGCTCAACGTCATCCCCTGGGCCTGCGTCGCCCTGGCGCTGTGGTGGGTGCCGCGCAACGCCGCCCGCACCGGCGACCAGACCTGGCACATCGTGATCCCGGCGCTGATCGCCGCCGCGTGCCTGGCGCTGAGCGTGGTGGTGCCGGGCAACGGCCTGAAGTTCGCGCTGCTCTGCGTCGCCGCCGCAGGCATCTTCGCGCCGCAGCCGGTGTTCTGGTCGCTGCCGCCGAGCTTCCTGAGCGGGGCGACGGCGGCGGCCGGCATCGCCGCGATCAACTCGGTCGGCAATCTCGGCGGCTTCATCGCCCAGAACGCGGTGCCGTGGATCGGCGACGTCACCGGCAGCCAGCTGGCGCCGATGTGGTTCCTGGCCGCCTGCATGGTAGCGGGCGCGCTGATGACCTTCGTGGTCCAGGCCGCACTGCGCCGCCACAAGCCGCCGACCTCGGGCCGGATGCGGCCGGCGGAATAAGGGTCAGCGTCCCCGGAACCTCGGCGGGCGGCGTTCGGTGAAGGCGGCCTGCCCCTCGCGGAAATCGGCGCTGCGATAGGCGGCGTCAGACAGCGCCGCGGTCTCGGCGGTGTCACTGTCGGCGCCGG
This sequence comes from Mycobacterium sp. KBS0706, assembly GCF_005938675.2. GTDB lineage: Bacteria > Pseudomonadota > Alphaproteobacteria > DSM-16000 > Inquilinaceae > Inquilinus. The sequence continues at coordinate 796 of NZ_VCCH02000155.1, read as the reverse complement.
CCATGATCGCCTCGATCATCCGCTTGGCCGCGCGCAGGCTGAGCGGCGCCCGCTCGGCCAGGCCGCGCGCATAGCCCAGCGCCGCCGACTCGACCGCATCGTCCGGCAGCACCCGGTCGACCAGCCCGATCGCCAAAGCCTCGGCGGCGTCGAGCAGCCGGCCGGAGAACAGCATGTCCTTGGCCCGGGCGGGCCCGACCGTCGCGACCAGCCGCCGCGTGTCGGCGAAGGCATAGGCCAGGCCCAGCCGGGCCGGGGTGATGCCGAGCCGCGCCGTGTCGCCGGCGAAGCGCAGGTCGCAGGCCAGCGCCAGGCCGCAGCCGCCGCCGACGCAGAGGCCGCGGACCAGGGCGATGCTCGGCCGGTCCAGGCCTTCGACCGCGGCCAGCCCGGCCCGGACCGCGACGTTGTACGCGGCCGTCGAGCCGGCATCGGCGAAGACCGTGCCGAATTCGGTGATGTCGGCCCCGGCCGAGAAGACGCCCTCCCCCTCGACGATCACCGCCGCGACCTCGGGGTCGGCGTCGATCTCGCGGCACAGATCCGGCAGCGCCCGCCACATCGCCGCACTGATCGCATTGTGCCGCGCCGGCCGCTGCAGCCGCAGCCGCGCCAGCCGGTCGTCGCGAAACCATCGGATCGGGGTGTCAGTCATCGGGGGCCTCGGCAAACACAACTTTGTCATGCCCGGGCTCGACCCGGGCATTCAGACGATGTCGAGACCCTCTGGATTGCCGGGTCAAGCCCGGGCATGACACCATAATTCCCGGGTAGATTGCGACGGTTGCCGCGCGGT
>NZ_VCCH02000154.1 GCF_005938675.2 Mycobacterium sp. KBS0706 | reverse complement strand
CTCCCGTTGCGGGAGGGGGATAGGGGGAGGGGGTTTTCTCCGCTCGATCCGGCCTGGTCCATGGTCGTCCGGCTTGAGCCGCGAGGCGGGATCACTTCGCATTCGCGCGCGGACGCGCGCAGACCCCTCCCCCTGCCCCCCTCCCGCAAGGGGAGGGGGGACTTTAGAAAACTGGCGAGCTTGGTGTCATCCGGGTGCCTCGACGATCGGACCAGCGGGAGCCGCCCCCGGCCATGGCGTTCGCGCTGAACCTCGCCCGGGTCAGGGCGGTCGGCGGCAAGGCGGCGCTGTTCCTGCTGGCCTTCGCGCTCGGCAAGGGCTTCGCCTTCTTCGGGCCGCTGCTGCTGTCGCAGGTGATGAGCCTCCAGGACTACGGCACGGCCGAGCTGGGACTCAGCATCGGCGTGATCGGGGCGCAGATCCTCAGCCTCGGCATCCCGGGCGCGATCCCGCAGCTGGTGCTGATCCGCAAGGACGACCGCGTCCTCGACCTGCTGTTCTTCGTCGTCGCCACGATCGGCCTGATCGGCCTGGGCGCCGCCGCCATCGCCTGGGCCGCCTCGGGCCCGCTGCTGCCGGTCTTCGCCGGCGTCGCCGTCGCCAGCGCCGGGGCGCAGGTCGCCGCCAGCGTCTATTACCGCGCCATGGGGCGCCGCTTCGGCATCCTGGTGGCCGACAACCTGGCGCTCTACGTCTTCCTGATCGTCGGCGCGCTGGTCTTCCTGGCGCTGTCGCGGGTGCCGCTGGCGCCGGTGGTGCTCGGCTGCGGCGCCGTGGCGCTCGGCTTCACCCTGTTCGCCGCCATCGGCCTGGCGCGGACCATCCGGCCGGGCTTCTTCGCCGCCTATGCCGACGCCCGGCGGATGGGCTTCTTCATGATGGTGAACTCGCTGGTCTATTTCGCCATCGTCAACAGCTCGCGGGTGCTGGTCGGCTTCTTCCTGTCGGTCGAGGCGGTGTCGGTCTATGCGGTGTGCTTCCGCATCTCGGCAGCGATCTTCCTGGTACACCAGCTGATCGTGACCGCCTATTTCAAGACGCTGTACGAGGCCTCGGTCGAATGGTTCGACCGCTTCTACCTGGTGCTGCTGGCGCTTACCATGACCGGCGCCGCGATGATCCTGGCCGGCTTCGAGCTGTTCGGCGCCGACCTGCTGCCGGGCTGGCGGGCGCATCTGCCGGAGATGTCGCGGCTGCTGCCCATCGTCTGCATGCAGACGATCTGGTGGGTGTCGCTGGCCCATGTCGAGCTGCGGATCAACCGCGCCCTGATCTCGAAGCAGGCGACGCTGTGGCTGCTCGGCTGCGCCGGGCTGATGGTCGCGGCCCTCGCACTGCTGCAGGCGCTCGGCCTCCTGACCCTGTCGACGGCGGCGCTGGTCTTCGCCGCGACGCTGTTCATCGCGCTGCACATCCAGCTGACGCTGCTCAAGCGCAACGGCGTGGCGCTGCCGCGGATGCGCATCGCGCTGTTCGCGCCGCTGGTGTTCCTGGTCCCAGCCTGGCTGCTGGCTTAAGGCTCGCGCTTGGAGCCGCTGGCCCACAGCCGGCGCAGCTGCTCGACGAAGCCCTGGCTTTCCTGCAGCGCGCCGAAGAACTGGGCGTCGGCCTCGCGCACCCGCGGCATGGCGGCGTTCAGCACCTCGGCGCCCTTGGCAGTCACCCGCAGCTGCCGGGCCCGGCTGTCGGTCGGGTGCGGCGCCCGGGCGATGAAGCCGCCGGCCTCCAGCGACCGCACCACCTGGCTGGTCATCATCGCATCGGTCTTGCAGAAGGCAGCGAGACGGGCCTGGGTGACGTCGTTCTCCTTGCGGCTCAGCCAGGCCAGGCCGGCGAGCAGCACGAACTGCACATGGGTCAGGCCGAGCGGTTCCAGGGTCGAGCGCTGCAGCCGCTGCCACTGGTTGGCGACCTGCCACAGCAGGAAGCCGGGGCTGTTCTCGGGGCGCAGGGTGCGCGAGAGGGTGTCCCAGTCCAAAGCCACGTGCCGCGTTCCGCCATAATTTTGCCCTGACCCTAGGCGCGCAGAGGAACGGCATCAAGCCGGATGGTCACGGTGCCGGGTGAAACTCGGTGTCGACCAGCCCGAACAGCAAGTGATCCCGCCAATCCCCGTCGATCTTGAGGTAGGCGCGGGCCTGGCCTTCGCGGGTAAATCCGAGGCGCAGCAGCAGCTTCTGGCTGGCCTCGTTGTGCGGCAGGCACGCCGCTTCGATTCGGTGCAGCCCGAGCTGGTTGAAGCCGAACGCCACCGCCGCGGCGGTCGCATCGGTCATCAGCCCCTGCTGGGCGAATCGCTCGCCGATCCAGTAGCCGATCGAGGCCGATTGGGCGACGCCGCGGCGGACGTTGGAGAAGCCGATGCCGCCGACCAGCTGCTTGCTGTCGCGCTCGAAGATCAGGAAGCCGTAGCCCTCGTCCTGCCGCCATTCGTAGATCTGGCGGCGCAGCCGGCGCAGATAGGCGGCGCGGCTCAGCGCGTCTTCCGGCCAGGTCGGCTCCCACGGCGTCAGGAAGCTGCGGCTGTCGCCGCGCAGGGCCACCCAGGGGCGCCAATCGCGCAGCCGCGGCGGGCGCAGATAGGTCCGCCGGCCCTCGATCCGGACCGGCGGAAGGGTGCCGAGCCCCGTTCGGAAGAAGCCGATCACCGCCGCCCCGCTCAATGCCGTCAGCCGATCCGGGCGCGGATCGCGTCGTAGCTCTCGAGCTGTCCGACCGGCCCGAGCGCCGCCAGGGTGGGGGCGGTGCGGAACACACGCTCGGCCACCCGGCGCACCGCGGCGGCGTCGATCGCGTCGATCTTCGCCACCACCTCCTCCGGCGGCACCGGCCGGCCGAAGATCAGCATCTGCTGGCCCAGCTGCTCGGCCCGCGCCATGGTCGATTCCAGGCTCATCAGCAGCCCGGCCTTGATCTGGGCGCGGGCGCGGGCGACCTCGTCCTCAGCCGCGTCGCCGATCACCCGGCCGATCTCGCCGCACAGCACCGGCAGCAGCTCTTGCACCTCGGTCTCGCCGGTGCCGGCATAGATGCCGAACAGCCCGCCATCCTGATAGGCGCTGGTGAAGGAGTAGATCGAATAGACCAGCCCGCGCTTCTCGCGGATCTCCTGGAACAGCCGCGAGGACATGCCGCCGCCCAGCAGCGTCGACAGCACCGAGGCGGCGTAGAAGTCCGGGTCGGTGTAGGACAGGCCCGGGAAGCCCAGCACCAGGTGCAGTTGCTCGAGGTCGCGCTCCTCGCGGTGCTCGCCGCCCTGATAGGCGGCGGGGGCGGTGCGCGCCTCGGCCTTGGCCGGCAGGCCGATGAACAGCCGCTCGGCCTGCTCGGCCAGCCGGTCGTGGTCGACCTTGCCGGAGGCGACCAGCACCATGGTGTCGGCGCCGTAGTTGCGGCCGATATAGCCGGCGATCGCCTCGCGCGGCAGGGAGCCTACGATGTCGGCCGTGCCCAGCACCGGCCAGCCGATCGGCTGCTCCGGATAGGCGGCCTCCTGGAACTGGTCGAAGATGATGTCGTCCGGCGTGTCGATCGCCTGGCCGATCTCCTGCAGCACCACGGCGCGCTCGCGCCCCAGCTCGGCCTCGTCGAACACCGAGTTCTGCAGGATGTCGCCGAGGATATCGAGCGCCAGCGGCGCATCCTCTTTCAATATGCGTGCGTAATAGGCCGTGTTCTCGCGGCTGGTATAGGCGTTCAGATGGCCGCCGACCGCCTCGATCTCCTGGGCGATCTCCTGGGCGTTGCGCCGGCGTGTGCCCTTGAACGCCATATGCTCGAGCAGATGGGCGACGCCGTTGACCTCGGCGGTCTCGTGCCGGGTGCCGGCGCCGACCCACAGGCCGACGCAGGCGCTCTCCACGGTCTCGATCGGGTCGGTGACGACGCGCAGGCCGTTCGACAGGGTGCTCTCGCGGGTCGGCATCAGGCCGGCCCTCCATTGGTGCGGGATTCACGGACGAAAGTTTCGATCGCGCCGATCTCGTTCGGCAGCACGGTCAGCCGCTCCTCGCGCTCGAACAGGTCGGCCAGATGCGACGGCAGCGGCGGGCGCCAGCCGGTGGCGCGTTCGACCGCGTCCGGGAACTTGGCGGGATGGGCGGTGGCGGCCACCACCATCGGGATGCCGGGGCCGGCCGGATGGGCGCGGGCGGCGGCCAGGCCGCAGGCGGTGTGCGGGTCGATGGTCTGGCCGGTCGCGGCGCGGGTCTCGGCGATCACCGCGAGCGTGCCCTCGTCGTCCAGCCGGTGGCTGGCGAACAGCTCGGTCGCGGCCTTGTGCATCGCCGGGGTCACGCTGAACCGGCCAGTGCCGCGGAACTCCGCCATCAGCGCACTCAGCCGGTCGGCGTCGCGGTCGCACAGCTCGAACAGCAGCCGCTCGAAGTTGGAGGAGATCTGGATGTCCATCGACGGGCTCAGGCTCGGCTCAACCCCGTCCATCTTCATCTCACCTGATTTGAAGAAGCGGTCGAGGATGTCGTTGCGGTTCGACCCGACCACCAGCTTCGCGATCGGCAGCCCCATCCTGCGGGCGGCATAGGCGGCGAAGACATTGCCGAAATTGCCGGTCGGCACGGCGAAGGCCACCGGCCGGTCGGGCGCGCCCAACGCCAGCGCGGCCGCGGCATAGTAGACGATCTGGGCCATGATCCGGGCCCAGTTGATCGAGTTCACCGCCGACAGATGCACCTCGTCGCGGAACGCGGCGTCGGCGAACATCGCCTTCACCATGTCCTGGCAATCGTCGAAGCTGCCCTGCAGCGCGACGTTCCGGACATTGGCGGAATGCACCGTCGTCATCTGCCGGCGCTGCACCTCGGAGGTGCGGCCCTCGGGGTGCAGGATGACGATGTCGATGGCGGCGCGGTCGCGGCAGGCCTCGATCGCGGCGGAGCCGGTGTCGCCCGAGGTGGCGCCGACGATCATCACCCGCTCGCCGCGCTTGGTCAGCACATGGTCGAACAGGCGGCCCAGCAGCTGCAGGGCGTAGTCCTTGAAGGCGATGGTCGGGCCGTGGAACAGCTCCATCAGCCACAGGTCCTGGTCGAGCTGGACCAGCGGCGCCACCGCCGGATGACCGAAGCCGGTGTAGGTCTCGGCGGCCAGCGCCGCCAGCTCCGCCCGGGTCAGCGCGCCCTCGACGAAGGGCAGCATCACCTCGGTCGCCAGCTGGGCATAGGGCAGGCCGCGCAGGCGCCGCCACTCCTCGGCCGAGCGCGTCGGCCAGGTCTCGGGCAGATACAGCCCGCCGTCGCGGGCGAGGCCGGCCAGAAGCACGTCGTCGAAGGCAAGGGCGGGGGCGTGACCCCGGGTGCTGATATAGCGCACCGAGCATTTCTCCAGGACAGAAGCGGCGTACCCTAGGGCCAAGGCGAAACCGGTGCAAGCCGGCCGGCCGCGGCCTTGGACGGCGCGATCGCATCCCAGACCGGCGCCTCTGGCACGGCAGTTGCTGGGGCTTACCGGGACGAAGGGCGCGGACGGGGAAATGGGGGAATGCGGGACGGATCCGCCGTCGAGAGCGGGCAGGCATTGCCCGAGAATTGGGCACGGATTCCCGATCCGGCTCGACCCGGAGCAAAAGTCGGGCAATCATCGCGACCGGGGAGGCATCCAGTCACGCCGACCGGCGTTCCAGACCGTGGCCGCGACCGGCCGCGCCTTCGAACCTTTTGGACCGGGCCGGCACCGCCGCCCGGAATCCTGCAACCAAGAACCAGCGAGGCAGCGATGGCGGATATGAGACAGCGAGGCAGAGATCGATCCATGGCCCTGGCGGCGCCCGGGCCGCTGCGTTGGGCCGCGGCCGGGCTGCTGATCGGGGCGGCGGTGCTGGCGGCTTCGGCGTCGGCACGGGCGGAGAACACCTTCCGCTTCGCCTTCCAGGGCAACCTGAACACGCTCGACTCGTACCAATACAACGAGACCTTCACGACCGCGACGATGAGCAACGTCTATGAGGGGCTCACCAAGCGCGACCAGCAGATGAAGATCGTCCCGGCCCTGGCCACCGGCTGGGAGGTGACCGATGACGGGCTGAAATGGCGCGTCAAGCTGCGGGAGGGCGTGAAGTTCCAGAACGGCGACGCCTTCACCGCCGACGACGTGCTTTACTCCCTCGACCGGCTGCGCGCCCCGGGCTCGGACATCAAGGGCCGCGTGCCGTCGGACATGAAGGCGGTGAAGGTCGACGACCACACGGTCGACTTCGTCCTGACCAAGCCCAACCCGCTCCTGAACGCGACCTGGGATTCCTGGCCGATCTTCGACAAGGAATGGTCGGAGCAGAACAACGCCGTGGCGCCGTCCTCCACGGCCGATAAGAACCCCGGCTATGCCGTGCTGCACGCCAACGGCACCGGCCCCTTCATGGTCGAGAGCCATGAGATCGGGGTGAAGACGGTGTTCGTGCGCAACCCGGCCTGGTGGGGCAAGCCCGAGGGCAACATCGACCGGGTCGAGTTCACGCCGATCGCGTCTTCGGCCACCCGTGTCGCCGCACTGTTGTCCGGCCAGGTCGACTGGGTCGATCCGGTGCCGGTGCAGGACCAGGACCGGGTGTCCGGCAACGCCGACACCGCGCTGCTGACCGCGCCGGAGCTGCGCACCATCTTCCTGGGCCTGGACCAGGACCGCGACGAGCTCCTGTACTCCAACATCAAGGGCAAGAACCCGTTCAAGGACCAGAAGGTCCGGCTGGCGCTGTACCAGGCGATCAACGAGGATGCGATCGCCAAGCGCATCATGCGCGACCAGGCGACGCCGTCGGCGCTGATGATCTCGCCGGCGCTGTTCGACCAGGCCGACAAGTTCAAGCGCCATCCCTACGACCCCGACGCGTCGAAGAAGCTGCTGGCCGAGGCCGGCTATCCGGACGGCTTCGAGGTCACGCTCGACTGCCCGAACGACCGCTACGTCAATGACGAGGCGATCTGCCAGGCCGTGGTGTCGATGCTGGCCCGGGTCGGGGTCAAGGTGACGCTGAACGCCCAGCCGCGGGCCAAGCACTTCACCCAGATCGGCGAGGCCGGCGGCCACAGCACCAGCTTCTACCTGCTGGGCTGGACCCCGGACGGCTATGATTCGCTCAGCGTCTTCAACAACCTGGTGCGCTGCCGGGCGCCAGGCGTCTCCGTCTCGAATGACGGCGGCTACTGCAACCCGAAGGTCGACGCCCTGGTCGACGCCTTCTCGGTCGAGGGCGACAAGGCCAAGCGCGACGACCTGATCGCCCAGGCCTACGACATCCTGCTGAACCAGGATGTCGGCTACCTGCCGCTGCACCAGCAGGCCCTGTCCTGGGGCGTGTCGAAGAAGTTCACCGTGGTCCAGCGGCCGGACAACTGGCTGATCTTCGACTGGATCAAGAAGAACTGAGAACCCGCCGGGCGGTGGCCGCGGGCCGCCGCCCCTTTACCCTCAACGGCAGCGGGGTGTGATGCTGGCCTTCATCCTGACGCGCATGGCGCAGGCGATCCTGGTGATGCTGGTGGTGGCGCTGCTGGCCTTCACCATGTTCCGCTTCGTCGGAGACCCGATCAACCAGATGGTCGGGCAGGAGACCACCGAGGCGGAGCGCGAGGCGCTGCGCCAGAGCCTGGGGCTGAACGACCCGGTGGTGGTGCAGTTCGTGCGCTATGCCGGCCAGGCCGCGACCTTCGACTTCGGCAATTCCTACCAGTTCAAGCAGCCGGTCTCGGGCCTGATCGGCGACCGCGCCCCGGCGACGCTGGAGCTGTCGCTGACCTCGGCCCTGCTGGCGCTCTTGATCGGCGTGCCGATGGGGGTGTTCACCGGCCTCTATCCCCGGCGCTGGCTGTCGCGCCTGTTCCTCGGCGGCTCGCTGGTCGGGGTGTCGCTGCCGACCTTCCTGATCGGCATCCTCCTGATCTTCATCTTCTCGGTCGAGTTCGGCTGGCTGCCCTCCTTCGGCCGCGGCGACGTGGTGCGGCTGGGCTGGTGGAGCACCGGATTCCTCACCTTGTCCGGCCTGCGCTCGCTGATCCTGCCGGCGATCACGCTCGGCCTGTTCCAGATGACGCTGATCATGCGCCTGGTGCGCGGCGAGATGCTGGAGGTGATGCGCACCGACTTCATCCGCTTCGCCCGCGCCCGCGGCCTGACCGACCGGTCGATCCATTTCGGCCACGCGCTGAAGAACACGCTGATCCCGGTCATCACCATCACCGGGCTGCAGCTCGGCTCGATCATCGCCTTCGCCATCATCACCGAGCAGGTGTTCCAGTGGCCGGGCATGGGCCTCTTGTTCATCCAGGCGGTGGCCAATGTCGACATCCCGATCATGGCCGCCTACCTGCTGCTCAGCGCCTTCATCTTCGTCACCATCAACCTCGTGGTCGACATCCTCTACGCCGCGGTCGACCCGCGCATCCGCGTCGGGGCCTGAGCCGATGCGACGCTTCCTCGACAGCGACCTCGCCTGGCGCTTCCGCCGCTCGCCGATCGCCATCATCGCCCTCGTGGCCGCGCTGCTGATGGCCGCCGGGGCCATCCTGGCGCCGCTGATCGCGCCGCAGGACCCGTTCGACGCGGCCAGCCTCGACCTGATGAACTCGCTGATCCCGCCGGCCTTCGAGGCGGACGGCGACGCGCAATTCCCGCTCGGCACCGACGACCAGGGGCGCGACCTGTTCTCGGCCATCCTCTACGGCACCCGGATCTCGCTCCTGGTCGGCGTCGCGGGCGTCGCCCTGGCGATGCTGATCGGCGTCACTCTCGGCCTCGTCGCCGGCTATCGCGGCGGCTGGGTCGGCGCCGTGATCATGCGCATCGCCGATGTGCAGCTGACCTTCCCGGCAATCCTGATCGCGCTTCTGATCAACGGCATCGCTTTGGCGCTGGTCGGCAAGGGCGGCGGCACCGACGTCCAGATCGGGGTGATCGTCGTCGCCATCGGCCTGTCCTACTGGGTGCAGTACGCCCGCACCGTGCGCGGCTCGACCCTGGTCGAATCGCGCAAGGAATACGTCCAGGCCGCCCGGCTGATCGGCCTGTCGGACTGGACCATCATGTTCCGCCACGTGCTGCCGAACGTGATGGGCCCGGTCCTGGTGATCGCCACCATCAACCTGGCGCTGGCGATCATCACCGAGGCGACCCTGTCCTTCCTCGGCGTCGGGGTGCCGTCGACGTCGCCGTCGCTGGGCACGCTGATCAACATCGGCAACCGCTTCCTGTTCTCCGGCGAGTGGTGGATCACGATCTTCCCCGGCGCCGCGCTGGCGGTGCTGGCGCTGTCGGTCAACCTGCTGGGCGACTGGCTGCGCGACGCCCTCAACCCGAAGCTGCGGTGAGGGCGATGCCAAGTCCTGAAACGGCGAACACCCTCAGCGTCCGCGACCTCAAGGTCCAGTTCAGCAGCCGTCGCGGCCTGCTGACCGCGATCGACGGCGTGTCCTTCGACATCGCCCCCGGCGAGGTGCTGGGCGTGGTCGGCGAATCCGGCGCCGGCAAGTCGATCACCGGCACCGCCGTGATCGGGCTGATCGACCCGCCCGGGCGCATCGCCGGCGGCGAGATCCTGCTCAAGGGCGAGCGCATCGACAACCTCAGGCCCGAGGCGATGCGGCGGATCCGCGGCCGGCGCATCGGCATGATCTTCCAGGACCCGCTGACCAGCCTGAACCCGCTCTACACCGTCGGCCGGCAGCTGACCGAGACCATCGCCACCCACCTGCCGCTCGGCCGCGACGGCGCCCGGCGCCGCGCCATCGCCCTGTTGGAGGAGGTCGGCATCCCGGCGGCGGCGGCGCGGATCGACAGCTACCCGCACGAATTCTCCGGCGGCATGCGCCAGCGCGTGGTCATCGCCCTGGCCCTGGCGGCGGAGCCGGAGCTGGTGATCGCCGACGAGCCGACCACGGCGCTGGACGTCTCGGTCCAGGCCCAGGTGATCGCGGTCTTGAAGCGGCTGTGCCGCGAACGCGGCACGGCGGTGATGCTGATCACCCACGACATGGGCGTGATCGCCGAGACCGCCGACCGGGTGGCGGTGATGTATGCCGGCCGGATTGCCGAGATCGGCCCGGTCAGGACGGTGATCAAGCAGCCGCACCACCCCTACACGGTGGGGCTGATGGGGTCGATCCCGACGGTCACGGGCGACGACGCGCGGCTGCAGCAGATCCCGGGCGCGATGCCGCGGCTGGACGCGATCCCGGCCGGCTGCGCCTTCAACCCGCGCTGCACCGCCGCCTTCGACCGCTGCCGGCGCGACCGGCCGGAGCTGATGGCGGCCGGGCCGGGGGCGGCGGCCTGCTGGCTGGTGGAAGGAGGCCGGGCATGACGGCGAACACCCTGGTCGAGGCGGTCGGGCTGAGCCGCCGCTTCGACCTGTCCAAGCCCCTGCTGGCGCGGCTGCTGGACCGCTCGCCGCGGCTGACCCTCAAGGCCGTGCAGGATGTCAGCTTCACCATCACCCGGGGCGAGACCCTGGCCCTGGTCGGCGAATCCGGATCCGGCAAATCGACCATCGCCCGCCTGGCGGTGGGGCTGCTGTCGCCCAGCGACGGCACGGTGCTGATCGACGGCATCGACCTGTCGGACCCGGCGAAGAAGGTGCAGCTGGCCAAGCTGCGCCGGCGGATCCAGATGATCTTCCAGGACCCCTATGCCAGCCTGAATCCGCGCTGGCGGGTCGACCGCATCGTGGCAGAGCCGATCCGCGCCTTCCGCCTGTCCTCGTCCCAGGCCGAGACGGCGGAGAAGGTGGCGGAGCTGCTGCGCCGGGTCGGCCTCGACCCGCGCGACGGGCGCAAATTCCCGCACGAATTCTCCGGCGGCCAGCGCCAGCGCATCTGCATCGCCCGGGCGCTGGCGTCGGAGCCGGAGTTCATCGTCTGCGACGAGCCGACCTCGGCGCTCGACGTCTCGGTCCAGGCCCAGATCCTGAACCTGATGAAGGACCTGCAGGACCAGTTCGGCCTGACCTATCTGTTCATCAGCCACAACCTGGCGGTGGTCCGGCACATGGCCAGCCGGATCGGCGTGGTCTATCTCGGCCGCATGGTCGAGCTGGCGCCGGCCCGGTCGCTGTTCCGGGCGCCGCGCCACCCCTACACCCGAATGCTGCTGGACGCGTTGCCGGACCTGGAGATGACCGGCCGGCCGCGGCGGATGGTGGAGGGCGAGATCCCCAGCCCGATCGCCCCGCCGCCCGGCTGCGCCTTCCATCCGCGCTGCCCGCTGGCCAATGACCGCTGCCGGCAGGAGGTGCCGCAGCCGCTCGCCGCCGGCGATGCCCTGGTCGCGTGCCATGCGGTGGAGGAGGGCAGGGACCGGGCGGCGGCTTGAGAGACCGCCTGTAGATGCTGCCGGTACCGCCGTCCGGAGGCGGCTCGAAGCTTGGAGGCCAAGCGCCTCCGACCCCTCCCGCAGGGCGGGAGAGGCAAAGATCATCCGATTTCGTAGGTTGGGTTCGCGACAGCGGACCCAACAGGATCGGGGGCCGCGAGGGCGGCGGGATGTTGGGTTCGCCTTGCGAGCCCAACGCGGTCACCCCGTATCCGGGGCCTTGGGCTTGCGGCGGCCGGAGGCGCGGGGCTTGGGCGGATCTTCGTCGTCCTCGCCGTCCTCGTCCGGCACGAAGCCGAGATTCTCCATGGCTTCGTCGGCCATCTCC
>NZ_VCCH02000153.1 GCF_005938675.2 Mycobacterium sp. KBS0706 | reverse complement strand
CTGTGGTGAGGGGGCGGGGCCGCGACCAGACGGCCGCTCCGGATTCATCGGTCCCGGATATCCGTGGGACGTAGGCGACCTAGCCCACGGGGTAATTACGTCTCCGCTGCCCACGGGGGTACTGAAGCCCATCGGAAAAGCGACGCTCAGCAGGAGACGGACATGGACCTGGACAACACCTCGCACCCCGGTCGGACGAGCCCCGAGGAGCTGGTTCCGTCGCGCTACGCGCTGCGGATCGGCGAGATCGACGTGCTGGTGGTCAGCGACGGCGTGCTGCCGCTGCCGACCGCGATGCTGGCCCACAACATCGACCCGGCCGTCCGGGCGGCCTGGCTGAAGGACATGTTCCTGCCGCCGGACGCGTTCGACTGGGCGCTGAACGTGGTCGTGGTGAAGAGCGGCGACCGGACCATCCTGGTCGACGCCGGGCTGGGGCTGGACCCGGCCTTGAACCTGCCGCGGGCCGGGCAGCTGATCAAGCGGCTGGAAGCCGCCGGCATCGATCTTGGGTCGGTGACCGACCTGGTGCTGACCCACATGCATATGGACCATGTCGGCGGGCTGCTGGTCGACGGGGTGAAGGAGCAGCTGCGCCCGGACCTGCGGATCCATGTGGCGGCCGCCGAGGTCGAGTTCTGGGGCGCGCCCGATTTCTCCCACGTCTCCATGCCGCCGGGATTCCCGGACGCGCTCCGCTCGGCCGCCAAGCACTTCATGAAGGAATATGGCGACCATCTGCGGACGTTCGACGAGACGCACGAGGTGGCGCCGGGGGTGGTCGTCCATCGCACCGGCGGCCACACCCCCGGGCACAGCGTGGTCCGCGTGGCGTCCGGCGGCGACCGGCTGACCTTCGCCGGGGACCTCGTCTTCGCGGTCGGGTTCGAGCACCCCGACTGGTACAACGGCTTCGAGCACGACCCCGAGGAGGCGGCCCGCGTGCGGACCCGTCTGCTGCGGGAGCTGGCGGGGACCGGCGAGCTGCTGGTGGCCACCCACCTGCCGTTCCCGTCCGTCGGCCGGGTGGCGGCCGCCGGCGACGCCTTCCGTTGGGTGCCGGTGTTCTGGGACTACTGACCGCCGGCTGGTCGCCTCTCCTCCCCGGACCCGACCCGGGGAGGAGAGGCGACGCGAACGCCCGGTCTTCCCGTGCCCGCCCGGCACCCGGGCTTGCTTGTCGATCCGACGAACTTCCTGTCATCATCCCCGGCAACGAAAACACGAGCTCGGGGGGAGACGATGAAGCTTCATGTCCTGGCGCTGGGCCTGATCGCGGCCGGCCTTCTGTCGTCTGGCGAGATCCAGGCCCAGACCAAGGTCAAGGTCGGGGTGATGAACGACCGCTCCGGCGTCTATGCCGACATCACCGGCGAGGGCTCGGTGGTGGCGGCGCGGATGGCGGCGGAGGATTTCGCCGCGGTCGACAAGGGGCTGACGGTCGAGATCGTCTCGGCCGACCACCAGAACAAGCCGGACATCGGCTCGAACATCGCCCGGCAATGGTACGACCGCGACGGCGTCGATGCGATCCTCGACGTGCCGACCTCCTCGGTCGCGTTGGCGGTCAACCAGATCACCCGCGACAAGAACAAGATCTTCCTCAATTCCGGCGCCGGCACCTCGGACCTGACCGGGGCGCAATGCTCGCCCAACACCGTGCACTGGACCTACGACACCTGGGCCCTGGCCCACGGCACCGCCAGCGCGCTGATCGCGCAGGGCGACGACACCTGGTTCTTCATCACCGCCGACTATGCCTTCGGCCATGCGCTGGAGCGCGACGCCAGCGCCCTGGTCAAGGCCCAGGGCGGCACCGTCGCCGGCTCGGTCCGCCACCCGTTCCCGGGGCAGGATTTCGCCTCGTTCCTGCTGCAGGCCCAGGCCTCGGGCGCCAAGGTGGTGGCCTTGGCCAATGCCGGCGGCGACACCATCAACGCGATCAAGCAGGCGTCGGAGTTCGGCCTGCAGGCCGGCGGGCAGAAGCTGGCCGGCCTCCTGACCACGATCCGGGACGTCAAGACGCTGGGCCCGGCGGCGCAGGGGCTGCTGCTGACCGAAAGCTTCTACTGGGACATGAATGACGGCACCCGCGCCTTCTCCAAGCGCTTCGCCGAGCGCATGGGCGGCCAGATGCCCAGCATGATCCAGGCCGGCGTCTATGCCAGCCTGACCCACTACCTGAAGGCGGTGGCGGCGACCAAGGGCAAGGACCCGGCGGCGGTGATGGCCTGGATGAAGGCCAACCCCAGCGACGACCCGCTGTTCGGCCGGGGCCGGATCCGCGCCGATGGCCGCCACATCCACCCGATGTACCTGTTCCAGGCCAAGGCGCCGGGCAAGGGCGACTGGGACCTGTACACGCTGCGCGCCACCATCCCGGCCGACCAGGCCTTCCGCCCCGAGGCCGAGGGAGGCTGCCCGCTGGTGAAGAGCTGAATCTTGCCCTCCGAGCAAGATTCCGATTGCCGGACGGCGAGGCGGGCCGCGATGCTCCGCTTCGCTTCCGTCGAGGATCCCCGTGATGATCGTCAGCCCCACCGGCCTGGCCGGCCTTGCCCTGATCGCGCTCGGCATGGTCTGCACCCCCGGGCCGAACATGGTCTACCTGCTGTCGCGCTCGATCCTGCAGGGCCGGGTGGCCGGGGCGATCTCGCTGGCCGGGGTGGTGCTGGGCCTGCTCTGCTACATGCTGGCCTCCGCCATCGGCCTCACCGCGCTGATGCTGGCGGTGCCGCTGGCCTATGAGGCGGTGAAGCTGGCGGGCGCCGGCTACCTGCTGTGGATGGCCTGGAACTCGGTGCGGCCCGGCGCCGGGTCGCCGCTGCGGCCGCGGCGCGACCTCAAGCCCGACCGGCCGCGCAAGCTGTTCGCCATGGGCTTCCTGACCGCGCTTCTGAACCCGAAGATCGCGATCTTCTACGTCTCGCTGCTGCCGCAGTTCATCGACCCCGACCGTGGCCATGTGCTGGCGCAGAGCGTGGTGCTGGGCGCCACCCAGGTGGCGATCAGCTTCACCGTCAACCTCATGATCGTGCTGGCGGCCGGCGGCATCTCCGCCTGGTTCGCGGCGCGGCCGACCTGGCTGCAGGTGCAGCGCTGGGTGATGGGCAGCCTGCTCGCCGGCTTCGCCGTGCGGCTGGCCTTCGACAAG
Organism: Mycobacterium sp. KBS0706; assembly: GCF_005938675.2. Taxonomy (GTDB): domain Bacteria; phylum Pseudomonadota; class Alphaproteobacteria; order DSM-16000; family Inquilinaceae; genus Inquilinus. Next base: position 8,734 of record NZ_VCCH02000153.1, on the reverse strand, counting down.
CGCCCGGTCTGACCGCCAGCGCTTGCGCCGAAGCTTCGCTATAGTGCCGCCCCGACCCGACAGCCGGATCCAGACAGCATGGCGGCCGATTCCAACAGCACACCGGGCACCACCGCGGGGATCGCCGCCGCCGCGCTGATGGCGGTCGGCTCGATGACCCTGGTCCAGTTCGGCGCCGCCGTGGCCAAGCCGACGCTGGACAGCTTCGGCCCGCTGGGCACGACCTGGCTGCGGCTGGCCTGGGCGGCCGTGCTGCTGGTCGTCATCACCCGGCCGAAGGTTCTCTCCTACAGCCGGGCGCAGTGGCGCGGCGCGATCCTGCTGGGCGCGGCGATGGCCGGCATGACGCTGTGCTACTTCCAGGCCGTGATCCGCATCCCGCTGGGCCTGGCCACGGCGATCGAGTTCCTCGGGCCGCTCGGCGTCGCCGCCTTCGGCATGCGCCGCGCCTGGCACGCCGTCTGGCCGGTGCTGGCCCTGGTCGGGGTGGTGCTGCTGGTGCATGACGGGTCGGCCTGGACGGTCGACCCGGTCGGGGCCGGCTTCGCCCTCGGCGCCGGCCTGGGCTGGGCGATCTACATCGTGCTGATGAAGCGGGTCGGCCAGGCCTTCGCGGGGCTGCAGGGGCTGACCATGTCGATCGCGGTCGCCGCGGTTGTGGCCACGCCCTGGGGGCTGGCGGAGAATGGTGGCCACATCCCGCCGGCGGTGCTGGGCATCACCATCGGCCTCGCCATCCTGGTGCCGCTCTTGCCCTATGCGCTGGAGATGATGGCGCTGCGGCGGATGCCGACCCGGGCCTTCGGCATCCTGATGAGCGCGGAGCCGGCGCTGGGCACGCTGATCGGCTTCGTCGTGCTCGGCCAGGCGCTCAGCCCCGCCCAGCTCGCCGGCATCGCCCTGGTCGTGATCGCCAGCCTGGGCGCCGTGGCGGGGGAATAGGACGCCGTCAGCTCAGGGCCAGCGTCGCGCGACGTGCAGGACACGGAGGATGCGCACGACGTCACCCTCGATCTCGTACACCAGCATGTAGTTCGAATGGGCGACGGCTTCACGCGTGCCCAGGACGCGTCCGGGCCGGCCGAGGTAAGGAAAGCTGGCAAGGCGTGCCGCGAGGTCTTGGAATCTCTGGTCGAGATTGGCCGCCGCACGCGGATTGTCCGCTTCGATATGGCTATGGATGTCCAGACGATCGACCCGCGCGGAGCGAGTCCATTCCAGCTTCACTCGCGTGAGCCGATCTTGCGCAGCGACGCCTTCCGGCGTTCCGCGAACTCAGCCTCGACCTCCTCGCCCGAGACCACACGGCCAGCGCGTGCATCGGCGATGCCCTCGGCCACCTTGCGTCGGAACCAGGCGTCATACTCGGCCGCCTCCGACTGGCTTCTGACGAAATCCCGCATGAAGTCCCGAAGCAACTGAGACGTCGTGCGATCAGCTGCCTTCGCAGCCTCGACAAAGGCCGTCTTCAGCTCGTCGTCCACCCGCACAACGACAGTCGAGTCCGCCATCTGATCTCTCCAGCGTATTGGCTCTGTATATACGCTGTATCGATGCCGATCGGTAGACCTACCCCGCCCACGCCGGCTTCAGCATCGGGTACAGGGCGCGGAAGCGCTGGTGCTTGGCGGCATAGCGTTCGGCCAGCGCCGTGTCGGGCTCGACCACGCGGGCGGTCTGGGGCCGGGTGCAGACGGCCTCCGGTGCCTCGCCTGTCGCGGCCAGTCGGCCGAGGCGGGCGGCGCCGAAGGCCGGGCCCAGCTCGCCGCCGGCCGGGTAGTGCAGCGGCCGGTTCAGCGCCGCCGCCAGGATCCGACCCCAGAACTGGGATCGGGCGCCGCCGCCGATCACCGACACTTCGCCGATCGCAGTCCCGGCCGCGGTCAGCGCCGCCTGGCCGTCGGCGAAGGCGAAGGCCACGCCCTCCAGCAGGGCGCGGACCAGTTGCGGCCGGCCGGTGGCATGGGTCAGGCCGAGGAAGACGCCGGTCGCCGTCGGGTCGTTGTGCGGCGTGCGCTCGCCGGACAGATAGGGCAGGAACAAGAGCTCGCCGATATCCGGATCGGCGGCCTCGGCCTCGGCCAGCAGCTCCGGCTCGGTGCCACCCAGCAGGCGGGCCAGCCAGGACAGGGCCGAGGCGGCGCTGAGAATCACCGACATGCGGTGCCAGGTGCCCGGCAGGCAGTGGCAGAAGGCATGGACGGCCTCGGCCGGGTTCGGCGCGAAGCCGGCATCGGCGACGAACAGCACGCCCGAGGTGCCGAGCGACAGGAAGGCGTCGCCCGGGCGGATCACCCCGACCCCGGCGGCCCCCGCGGCGTTGTCGCCCGCCCCGCCGGCCACCACCGCATCGGCCGGCACACCCCAGGCGGCGGCGACCTCCGGCCGCAGCGTGCCGGTGGCCTGGCTGCCCTCGAACAGCTCGGGCATGGCCGACGGCTTCAGGCCGGTGGCCGCCAACATCGCCTCGGACCAGCGCCGGGCGCCGACATCGAGCCACAGCGTGCCGGCGGCGTCCGACATCTCCGACGCCGCGGCGCCGGTCATGCGCAGGCGCAGATAGTCCTTCGGCAGCAGCACCCGACGGGTGCGGGCGAAGGCGTCGGGCTCATGCGCCGCCACCCACAGCAGCTTCGGCGCGGTGAAGCCGGGCATGGCCAGGTTGCCGGTGATGGCGCGGGACCGCGGCTCGCGCCGCTCCAGCTCGGCGCATTCGGCGGCGGCGCGGCCGTCATTCCACAGGATCGCCGGGCGGATCGGCCGGTCGGCCCCGTCCAGCAGCGTGGCGCCGTGCATCTGGCCGGACAGGCCGATGCCGCGGACGCCGGACAGCGCCTGGGCGTGCCGGGCCTTGAGCGCGACCACCGCCTGGTCGGTGGCGCGCCACCACTCCTCGGGGTCCTGCTCGCTCCACAGCGGATGCGGGCGCGAGACGGAGAGCGGCACCGCCTCCTGGTCGACCACGCGCTGGTCGCTATCGACCAGCACCACCTTGACCCCCGAGGTCCCGAGATCGATGCCGAGAAACATGCCCGTCCTCCCGATTGCGGCCCCAAGCTACGGAACCCGCCGGCCGGAGGCAACGCGCGAGGCCCGGCCCCGTGTTGCAGCGGTAGCCGATTTCTCTGATCCCGACTGGCCAGCGGCCGCGCGGGGGCTTATTCCAGGGGCATCATGGATGCGCGCGCCCTCTGGATCCTCAAGCCGGGCCAGGCCCGGATCGGCACCGAGACCCTGCCCGAGCCGGGGCCCGAGGAGGTGCGGGTGCGGGCCCGCTTCGGCGCCCTCAGCCGGGGCACCGAGGCGCTGGTGTTCCAGGGCAAGGTGCCGCGCAGCCAGCACCAGGCGATGCGGGCGCCGTTCCAGGCCGGCGTGTTCCCCGGGCCGGTGAAGTACGGCTACATCAATGTCGGCCGGGTCGAGGCCGGGCCGGAGGACCTGCACGGCCGCGACGTGTTCTGCCTGTTCCCGCACCAGACCGCCTATGTCGTGCCGGCGGCGGCGGTGACGCCGCTGCCCGAGGGCCTGCCGCCGGAGCGGGCGGTGCTGGCCGCGAATATGGAGACGGCGCTGAACGTCGTCTGGGATTCGGCGGCGCGGCCGGGCGATCGGATCGCCGTGGTCGGCGCCGGAATCGTCGGCTGCCTCGTCGCCCGGCTGGCCGGGCGGATCCCCGGCTGCACGGTGACGCTGGTCGACACCGATCCCGGCCGGGCCGATGTCGCCGCGGCGCTCGGGGTCGGCTTCGCCGCGCCGCTGGACGCGCCGGGCGACCAGGATCTGGTGATCCATGCCAGCGGCCATCCCAAGGGCGCGGTGACCGCGCTCGGCCTCGCCGGGGTCGAGGCGACGGTGGTCGAGGCCAGCTGGTACGGCGACACGCCGGTGCTGCTGCCGCTCGGCGAGGCCTTCCATTCCCGGCGCCTGACATTGCGCTCCTCCCAGGTCGGGATGGTGGCGACGGCGCAGCGGCCGCGCTGGGACTATGCCCGGCGCATGAGGAAGGCGCTGGAACTGCTGCAGGACCCGGCGCTGGACGTGCTGTTCAGCGGCGACTGCGAGTTCGACGAATTGCCCGAGGTGCTGGCCCGGCTGGCGGCCGACCCCGCCGGCGCGCTGTGCCAGCGCATCCGTTACCCGGAGGACTAGGCATGTACACGGTTTCGGTCCGCGACCATTTCATGATCGCCCACAGCTTCCGCGGCGCGGTGTTCGGCCCGGCGCAGAAGCTGCACGGCGCCACCTATGTCGTCGACCTGGCCTTCCGCCGGGCCGAGCTGGATGCCGACGGCATCGTCGTCGACATCGGCCTGGCCTCCGACGCGCTGAAGGCGGTGATGGCCGAGCTGAACTACCGCAACCTGGACGACGAGGCCGCCTTCGCCGGGCGCAACACCACGACCGAGGTGCTGGCTCGCACCATCTTCGACCGCATTGCCGCGCGGACCGCGGCGGGCGAGCTAGGGGCCGGCGCCTCGGCGATCGAGAGCCTGGCCGTGACCCTGCACGAATCGCATGTCGCCTGGGCCTCCTATGAGGGCCGGCTGGCGCGATGACCATCGCTTTCCTGCTGCCGGGCGATCCCGAGTCGCGCACCGGCGGCTATATCTACGACAAGCGCATCGTCGAGGGGTTGCGAGCGCTCGGCCGGCCGGTGACGCTGCGCCGGCTGGGCGACGGCTTTCCCTTTCCCGGCCGGGCCGAAATCGTGGAGGCCACCGCGGTGCTGCGGGGCCTGCCCGACAATGCCCTGGCCGTGGTCGACGGGCTGGCCTTCAGCGTGCTGCCGCAGCAGATGGCGGCCGAGGCGGCGCGGCTGCGGCTGGTGGCGCTGATCCACCATCCGCTGGCCTTCGAGAACGGGCTGAGCCCGGCGCAGCGCCAGGCGCTGGAGGAGAGCGAACGGCAGGCGCTGGCGGCGGCGCGGCGGGTGATCGTCACCAGCCCCGGCACCGCCCGCGACCTGCAGGGCTACGGTGTCGCGGCCGGGCGCATCGGCGTGGTGCTGCCGGGCACCGACCCGACTCCGCCGGCCCAGGGCTCGGGCGAGGCGGCGCCGGTGCTGCTCTGCGTCGCCACGCTGACGCCGCGCAAGGGCTATCTCGACCTCGTCGCCGCGCTGCAGCGCCTGGCCGGGCTGCCCTGGCGGCTCGACTGCGCCGGCAGCCTGGAGCGCGATGCGGAGCATGCCCGGGCGGTGCTGGCCGCGGTGGAGCGCGCCGACCTGTCCGACCGCATCCGCTTCCTCGGCGAGATCGACGAGGCGACGCTGCTGCGCCACTACGACCGGTCCGACCTGTTCGTGCTGCCGTCGCATCACGAGGGCTACGGCATGGCCCTGGCCGAAGCCTCGGCGCGCGGCCTGCCGATCGTCAGCACCACCGGCGGCGCGATCCCGGACACCGTGCCGCCCGACGCCGGGATCCTGGTGCCGCCGGGCGATATCGACGCGCTGACCGCGGCGCTGCACGGCCTGCTGACCGATCCGGGCGCCCGGCTGCGGCTGCGCGAGGCCGGCCTGGCGGCGCGCGCCCGGCTGCCCGGCTGGCCGGCCCAGGCCGCCGCCTTCGCGCATGAGCTGGATCTGGTGGGGTAGGGGCGGGACGAATTCACGTCCCATCGCGGTAAGGAGTGAGTTTTGCCTCTCCCGCAAGCGAGACCTTTTCGCAATGGTGGTGAGTGGTGGTTTGGCAGAGGAGATGCCGGAAGAAGGGCGGTATGGGCCAGGGTTGGTCCGGGCCGGAGCGGCCAAAGCCGGCCGGTGCCGGGCGCCAGGCCCCCGGGCTCAGGCGGGTTTGGTTTTGGGCGGGGTCATCAGCACGACCAGGCGTTTGAGGTTGAGGGCGGTGCACAGCAGCGCCAGATGGGCGGTGTTGCGGGCGACACCGTAGTAGCGGACCCGGGTCCAGCCGCAGAGCCGCTTGAGCTGGGCGAAGACCTGCTCGACCGGGGCCCGATGCCGACCGATGGCCCTGTTGTGCTGGATCTGGCGGGGCGTGAGCGGATGGTGCTTGTTGGGCCGGTGCATCATCCGGTCCTTGATGCCAAGCTCCCGCAACTTCTCCCGGCGCTTGTGGGTGGTGTAGGCCTCGTCGGCATAGACCGCCGCCTCGTCGCCGCAGATCAGGTCGTCGGCCTCGACCGTGTCGTTGACATTGGCCGGGATCAGGCGTTGCCGCCGGATGATGCCCGAGCCCCGGTCGACCCCGACATGGGCCTTGTAGCCGAAACTGCGGCGTCCATTCTTCTTGGTCCAGGCCGCCTCGGGATCGACCGGGCTGCGCACCAGCTTGCTCGGCGGCCGGGCCGGAACCGGCGCCGGACCTTCGGCCGCCTCCGTCGGGGACGCCTCCTCGGCGGCCTCCGCCGGGCTCTCTTCCTCTATCTTCATCTTCGGCTTCGGCGGGCGCTTCACCGCCGCCTCCACCAGGCTGGCGTCGATCAGCGTGCCGCGCCGCAGGATCAGCTTCCGCTCGTCGATCTGCCGATTGACCTCCTCGAACACCCGCTCCGCCAGACCATGCCGCCGCAGCCCCTCGCGGAACCGGTGGATGGTCACATGGTCCGGTGTCTTGTCGTCCAGCGCGAAGCCGCAGAACCGCCGGAAGCTCAGACGGTCGGCCAAGGCCGCCTCCAGCCCGGGATCCGACAGCCCGTGCCATTGCTGCAGAAACAGCGCCTTCAGCAGCACCAGCGCCGGATAGCCCGGCGCCCCCCGCCGCAACGGATCCAGCGGCGATACCAGCTCCGCCAGCGCTGCCCAATCGATCAACTCGGCCAGATGATCCAGCGTCGCGTTCTGCCCCACACCCGACACCAGGCTGTCCGCCAGGCTCAATTGACCAAGCTCCCGCCACGCCATGCTCTCCACCCTCTCCCTCGGCTCGATAAACCGAATCACGAAACCTCCCATTCTGAAAAGGTCTCGCTTGCGGGAGAGGTCGGAGACGCGAAGCGGCTCCGGGTGAGGGGAGTTTGTCGAGCTCGGGGCCAGCCCTCACCCGGTCTCGCTGCGCGAGCCCGACCTCTCCCGCCAGGCGGGAGAGGCAACGCGAGAAGACGCTCGACACCTCGTCGGATCCCGATGTGGCCGGACGCAACCGATCCCGCTTTACGTGGGCCGGGATGTCCCCCGCAAGTCGAAGTCGAACAGCACGTCGCCGCCCATCGCATAGGTGCGGCAGGGCGGCCGCAGGGCCTGGTCGAGATGGGCGATCTCCGGCAGCCGCAGGCCGCACTTGCCGGAGCCGATGATGATCGGCGCCACTGCGACATGCAGCCGATCCAGCACCCCGGCGGCGAGAAAGCGCGACACCGTGGTGCCGCCGCCCTCGATCAGCACCCGGCGCAGCCCGCGCGCCGCCAGTGCCGCCAGCACCGCGGCGGGGCAGGGGTCGTCGAGTCCGATGACCTCGGCCGCGCCGGCCGGGCGGTCGGCGCGGTCGGCGGCGCAGAGCAGCAGCGTCGGCGCCGCGCCGTCGGTGAACAGGCCGCGGCGGTCGTCGAGCCGGCGGCCGGGATCGAGCACCACCCGCACCGGGTTCGGCCCGTCGACGCGGCGCGTGGTCAGCCGCGGGTCGTCATGGGCGACGGTGCCGGCGCCGACCAGCACGGCGTCGGCGAGCGCCCGCAGCCGGTGCAGATGGTCGAGGTTGCAGGGGCCGGTGACGAATTGCGACTGGCCGCAGCCGGTGGCGATGTGGCCGTCGATGCTCTGGCCGAGATGGGCCAGGGCGAAGCGGCCCTCGGCCTCGGCAAAGGGCCGCAGCAGCGCGATCCGGTCGCGCGCCGCGGCGTCGGCAGGCAGTGGCGCCGCCGGCCGGCCGGCGCGGCGGTCGAGCAGCCAGATCCAGGCGGTGTCCATCATGCCTCGGCCCGCGCATAGATGTCGCCGGAGCGGTCCCCCGGCGATCGAGTCAACAGCCAGGCCCGCAATTCGTGCCCGCTGCGCCAGTTCGGCCACAGAAAGCGCCCGGTTTCGCCGATCGAGACCTGGAACCGATACCGGCCCAGCGCCTCGATCCGGTCGAGCGCGGCGAGGGTCGCCGGCGGCGCCGCTGGCACATATTCGATCGACAGGAGGGGCAGGGGGCGTGATAGCCCGGCCAGCACCTCGGCCTCGAAGCCTTCGACATCGATCTTGCAGAAGGCGGGGGTGCCAAAGCGGGCGATCAGCGCGTCCAGCGTCGTCACCGGCACCTCGGCCTGCCGGTCCCAGCGGATCGAGGCGAAGCCGTCGACCCGCGACACCGCCTCGATCCAGTCTGGCGACAGGCTGGCGACCGTCGGGGTGCGGCTGCTGAGATGGAGCACGGCGGTGCCGGGGGCGGCGCCGACCGCGCTCTCGACCAGGGTGATGCCGAGGCGGCCGCGGAAGCTGTGGCGCAGCAGCCGGGCGAGATCGGGCTGCGGCTCGATCGCCACCACCCGGGCGCCGAGATCCGCCCAGCACAGGCTGCGGTTGCCGACATGGGCGCCGATGTCGAAGCACAGATCGCCGGGCCGGATCAGGGTCGAGAAGAAGCGCCGGAAACGGGCGGAGCGTCCCGGGATGCCGCGATAGATGACAAGAGAGCGGGCGATGCCGGCGGCGCGGGTGATGGCGGTTACCCCCATTTCCCACCCCCCTTACGCCCTGCGTCGTCTTGCGGCGAGTCGGATGAGGGGGCGGGACACGAAGAGCGTATCGGACCATACGGTCGAGTGGCCCGCCCCCGCAGGCGGCCGCCGCAAG
>NZ_VCCH02000152.1 GCF_005938675.2 Mycobacterium sp. KBS0706 | reverse complement strand
ATCGACCCCCCCCTCCCCCAACCCCCTCCCGCGAGGGGAGGGGGAGAGTAGAAGGGGCGAGTCGGTCGCAGGAACAATTCGTGACCAACGGGCATCGTCGGGGCTGGTGCCGGCGCGGCGCGCCCCTATAGTGCGCGCATGGTCGCCCCTGCCCTCTCCCTGACGCTGCCGGATGCCGAGCCGCTGGTGCTGGCGCCGGAGGGCGGCGTGCTGCTGACCGCCGATGGCGAGCTGGTGACGCTGGACCCGGCAGCGTTGCGCCGGCGGGTCGACGGGCCGCCCTTGCTGCTGTGCCACGCCAAGGCGGTGGGGCGGCGCTGCGGGCTGGAGGTGCTGGGCGCCTTCGACCTGCTGGAGCTGTTCGCCTTCGCCCGGCCCGGCCGGTTCTCGGCGCCGACGCCGCGCGGCCTGGCCGCGGCCCTCGGGCTGCCGGTGCCGGGATCGCTGGAGGATGCGGCGATCGCCCTGCCCCGCCTGGCCGAGACGCTGCTGCGCGGCCTGTCGGTGCCGGCGGCGGACGAGCGCAGCGACCCGGCGGCGCTGGCGGCGCGGATGGGCGAGGCCGGCTGGCCCTGGGCGCCCTTCGTGGCCCGGGCACTGGGGCTGCGCGCCCCGGTCGACGACCACCGCAAGCGCGGCGCCTACCAGGTCTGGGCCCATCTGCCGGAATGGGAGGCCGAGCCGCCGAACCCGCCGCCGTCGCAGCACGGGGTCGAGCCGCGCGAGGCCCGCGCCCGCCTCGCCCAGATGCTGGGCCAGGGCGCCGAGCCGCGGCCGCAGCAGGGCGACTATGCCGGCGCCGTCAGCGCCGCCTTCGCCCCGCGCCCGGCGCCGGACGAGCCCACCGTGGTGCTGGCGCAAGCCGGCACCGGCACCGGCAAGACCCTGGGCTACCTGGCCCCGGCCACGGTCTGGGCCCAGAAGAACGGCGCGCCGGTGTGGGTGTCGACCTACACCCGCAACCTGCAGCACCAGATCGACGGCGAGATGGACCGGCTGTTCCCGGACCCGGTGCTCAAGGCCCGCCAGGTGGTGCTGCGCAAGGGGCGCGAGAACTATCTGTGCCTGCTGAACTACGAGGATGCGGTGCGCGGCCTGGCGCTGAACCCGCGCGACGCGGTGCCCCTGGGCCTGATGGCGCGCTGGGCGGCGGCGACGCGCGACGGCGACCTGACCGGCGGCGACTTCCCGGGCTGGCTGGCCGACATCATCGGCCGCCCGAACAGCCTGGCCCTGGCCGACCGGCGCGGCGAATGCATCCATTCCGGCTGCCCGCATTACAGCCGCTGCTTCATCGAGCGCGGCATCCGAAGGGCGCGCAAGGCGCAGATCGTCATCGCCAACCACGCCCTGGTGATGATCCAGGCGGCGCTGGGCGGGGTGGACGACCGCGATGCACCCAGCCGCTTCGTCTTCGACGAGGGTCACCACCTGTTCGAGGCGGCGGATTCCGCCTTCGCCGGGCACCTGACCGGGATGGAGGCCACCGACCTGCGGCGCTGGCTCTTGGGCCATGAGGAGGGCGGGCGCCGGGCCAGCCGCGGCCGCGGGCTGAAGCGCCGGGTCGAGGACCTGCTGCCGGGCGAGGAGGCCTTGGCGATGGTCGACGACATCGAGCGCGCCGCCCGCGCCTTGCCCGGGCCGGGCTGGGGCCGGCGCATCCATGGCGACGAGCCGCGCGGGCCGGCCGAGCGTTTCCTGGCGCTGACCCGCACCCAGGTCTATGCCCGGGCCCAAGGCGCCGACGGGCCCTACAGCCTGGAATGCGACACCACGGATCCGGTGGAGGGGCTGGTCGACGCCGCCCTGGCGCTGGACGCCGCCCTGGCCGAGCTGCAGGCGCCGCTGCAGGCGCTGGCGAAGTCGTTCCGCGACCGGCTGGACGAGGAGGCCGGGTCGCTGGACCCGAACCAGCGCCAGCGGCTGGACGCCGCCGCCCGGTCGCTGGACCGGCGGGCGAAGATGGAGATCGGCGGCTGGCGCGGCATGCTGACCTCGCTGAGCGAGCCGACGCCGCCCTGGCTGGTCGACTGGTTCGGGGTCGAGCGGGTGGAGGGGCGCGAGCTCGATTTCGGCTTCTACCGCCACCATGTCGACCCGACCCGGCCCTTCGTCGACGCGCTGGTGCGGCAGGCGCATGGCGTCGTCGTCACCTCGGCCACCCTGACCGACGGCGCCGGCGACGACCCCGACGACTGGCGGGCGGCGGAGGACAGGACGGGCGCCGGCCACCTGCCGCGGCCGGCGATCCGCGCCCAGGTGGCCTCGCCCTTCGACTATCCGTCCCTGACCCGGGTGCTGATCGTGCGCGACGTGCGCAAGGACGACCTGGAGCAGGTGGGCGCCGCCTATCGCGAGCTGTTCCTGGCGGCGGGCGGCGGCGCGCTGGGGCTGTTCACCGCGGTCAGCCGGCTGCGCGCGGTGCACCACGCTTTGGCCCCGGCGCTGCAGGCGGCGGGGCTGCCGCTCTACGCCCAGCATCTCGACGGTATGGATGTCGGCACGCTGGTCGACATCTTCCGCGGCGAGACCGATGCCTGCCTGCTGGGCACCGATGCGGTGCGCGACGGCGTCGACGTGCCGGGAAGGGCGCTGCGGCTGATGGTGTTCGACCGGGTGCCGTGGCCGCGGCCCGACATCCTGTCGCGCGCCCGCGGCGGCCATTTCGGCCGGCAGCGCTGGACCGACATGCAGACCCGCTTCCGCCTGAAGCAGGCCTTCGGCCGGCTGGTGCGCCGGGCCGACGACCGCGGCGTCTTCGTGCTATTGGACCCGATGATGCCGACCCGGCTGTGCACCGCCTTCCCGCCCGGCGTCGAGGTCCAGCGCATCGGCCTGGCCGAGGCGGTGGCGATCACGAAAGAATTCCTGGCGCCGGGCGCCGAAGCGTAGGACCATCTTCGGATAGAGTCAGATCCCCTGCACGTCGTGCCCATCCCAGCGCGGAGCGACATCGTGCCCATCAGCGATCTGTTTGCGAACGGCGACAAGCCCAACATCCTGATCCTGATCACCGACCAGGAGCGCGCCCTGTCCGAATGGCCGGCGAGCTACCGCGCCACCCTGGGCGGCAAGCTCAAGGCGATGCAGGCGCTGGCGGCCAACGGCCTCAGCTTCGAGCACGCCTATACCGGCGCCTGCATGTGCGCGCCGAGCCGCGCCACCTTCCTGACCAGCCAGTACCCGATCGTCACCGGCTGCACGACGACCGGCAGCTCGACCCTGCCGCTGCCGGACAGCCGGCCGAACCTCGCCACCGTGCTGGGGCAGGCGGGATACAACTGCTACTGGATCGGCAAATGGCATCTGCTGGGCCAGAACGAGCATGGCGCCACCGACGGCTCGCTGGCGCAATGGGGGTTCCGGACCTATCGCGTCGCCGGCACCGACATCACCTGGGACCCGCCGGATGCGGGGCTGAACCTGTCGACCACGACGCTGGGCGGCGGCACCCAGGGGCCGACGACGCAGAACCAGAACGACCAGCGCTATGTCGGGAACGCCCAGGCCTTCCTGGCGAACCCGCCGGACGGGCCCTGGTGCCTGGTGGTCTCGCTGGTCAACCCGCATGACGTGCACCTGGCCTATCTGGCCCAGGACGGCACCTATTATGACGCGAACGCCTACAAGTCGCTGGACGCGCCGCTGCCCGACGACAGGGACGAGAGCCCGCTGGCCATGCCGCGGGGCCAGAGCTACGCCTCCTGGCAGGCGATGAAGACGTCCGGCGCCAAGCCGAAGGACCTGGTCAATTTCTACGCCTATCTGATGCAGTATGTGGACGGGCAGATCGGCACCATCCTCGGCGTGATGAGCCAGGACCAGCGGCAGGACACGCTGATCATCCGCTTCGCCGACCATGGCGAGATGGCGCTGTCGCACGGGCTGGTCGAGAAGTTCGTCAACGCCTACGGCCAGTGCACCCATGTGCCGCTGGTGTTCTCCAACCCCGTCGCCTGGCCCCAGGGCCAGACCACCGAGGCGCTGGCCAGCACGGTCGACCTGGCGCCGACCCTGGCCAGCCTGCTGGGCGTGGCCGGAGACTTCGCCGGCCGCTTCGTCGGCCAGGACCTGAGCGACGTGCTGGACGATCCCTCGGCCCCGGGGCAGGACTATGTCCACTTCACCTATGACGACATCAACGACCAGACCAACCCCAGCGTCATCCGGACGATCCGGTCGAAGGACTGGGTCTATTCGGTCTATCTGCAGTCGGTGACCAGCGCCGGCAGCGGCTGGTCCGACGCGGATTGGGAGATGTACGACCTGACCGCCGATCCCGGCGAGAACCGCAACATCGCCGGCCGGGGGCTGGCGCAGCAGACCGTGCTGGACAATGCCCTGCAGTCGCTGATGACGGCGGCGGGGACGGCGCCGGCCTGGTATCCGGCGCATTGGCCGCCGCAGGCGACATCGGCCAGCCGCGGCGGCCCGCCGGGCGCCAAGGCCAAGCCCGTCGCCATCGGCCGGGTGCCCGGCATCCCTGCGGCCCGGGCCCGGGACCTGAACTATGTCGGCGTGCTCGACGCCGAGACGCTGCTGGCCCGCACCGCGACCCCGGACGGCCGCCAGGCCCTGGCCGGGCTGGTGCCGGCGACGGAGCCGGAGCTCGACGCCTGGATCGCCGCGGCGCGCAGCCTGGTGCCGGGCTGAGTTCAGGCCACGGCCACCACCTCCATAACCGCCTGCCCCAGCAGCGCCAGGTCCTGCGGCCGGGACAGGCGGTGGTCGCCGTCCTTGACCAGGGTCAAGCGGACATTCGGGCCGGTCAGCGCCTCGGCCAGCCTGAGGCTCTGGCGCCAGGGCACGTCGGGGTCGGCCATGCCGTGCAGCAGGCGCACCGGCCCGGCGAAGGGCACCGGGCCGCGCAGCAGCAGATGCGAGCGCGCCTCCCGGATCAGCCGCCAGGTGATGCGGTAGGGGCCGTCGCCATAGGCCGAGGGGCGGTCGACGAAGCCGTCGCGGCGCATCCGGGCCAGATCCATCTCGCCCAGCGCCGGCAGCATCAGATCCTCGGTGAAGTCGGGTGCTGAGGCGATGCCGACCAGCCCCGCCGCCCGGCCCGGCCGGACCATGGCGGCGCAGGTCGCGACCCAGGCGCCCATCGACGAGCCGACCAGGATCTGCGGCCCGTCGGTCAGCCGGTCCAGCACCAGGAGCGCGTCGGCGATCCAGTCGCCCAAGGTCAGGTCGGCGAACGTGCCGCCCGAGGCGCCGTGGCCGCGATAGTCGAAGCGCAGGACATCGAGGCCGCGGTCGGCGGCGAAGCCGTCGAGGAAGGTCGCCTTCTCCCCCGCCATCGACGAGCGGAAGCCGCCGCAGAACACCAGGCCGGGCCGGCCATCGGACCGGCCAGCGCGGCGGTGCCAGGCGACCGGCGTGCCATCGGCCGCGAGGATCGTGCCCGTCTCCTCGGTCATGGCGTCGCCAGCAGGTCGCGGTAGAGGGCGATGTAGTCGACGGCCGCGCGGTCCCAGCTGAAATCCTGGGCCATGGCGCGGCGCTGCAGCTGCGCCCACAGCCCGCGGTCGCGCCACAGGCCGCAGACCCAGCTGATGGTGCCGGCCAGCGCCAGCGCGGTCGGGTCGTCGAAGCTGAAGCCGGTGGCGCGGTCCTCGACGATGGCGTCGTGGCTGGCATTGACCACGGTGTCGGCCAGGCCGCCGGTGCGGCGCACCAGCGGCAGGGTGCCGTAGCGCAGCGCGTACATCTGGGTCAGGCCGCAGGGCTCGGTGCGCGACGGCACCAGCAGCACGTCGGCGCCGGCCTGCAAGAGATGCGACAGCGCCTCGTCATAGCCGATGCGGACGGCGACGCGGTCGGGATGGGCCGCCGCCGCTGTCTGGAAGCCGGCCTCGAGCCCGGCGTCGCCGGAGCCGAGCAGCACCAGCCGGCCGCCGCCCGCGAGCAGCGCCGGGATGGCGTCGAGCAGCAGGTCGCAGCCCTTCTGCCCGGTCAGCCGGCTCACCATGGCGAAGAGCGGCGAGCCGTCGTCTTCCGGCAGGCCGAACGCCTGCAGCAGCGCGGCCTTCGACCGTGCCTTGCCGGACAGGTCGTCCGGGCCATAGGGCGCCGGCAGGTGCGGGTCACGGCGCGGATCCCAGACGCCGTAATCGGTGCCGTTGACGATGCCGACCAGATCGGACGCGCGGGCCGCCAGCAGCCCGGACAGGGCATAGCCGTAGTCCGGCGTCTGGATCTCCTGCGCATAGGTGCGGCTGACCGTGGTGATGCGGTCGGCATAGGAGAGCCCGGCCTTGAGGAAGCCGACGCCGCCGAAATATTCCAGCCCGCCGATCGACAGGCTTTCGGGCGGCAGGCCGAGCTCAACCGCCGTCGCGGCCGGGAACCAGCCGGGGAAGCCGATATTGTGGATCGTCGTAACCGTGCGCGGGCGTACGCCGCCAGCCTGGAACGCGAGATAGGCCGGGGCCAGGCCGGCCTGCCAGTCATGGCCGTGCACGATGTCGGGCCGCCACCGCGGGTCGGCGCCGAGGCCGAGGCGGGAAGCGGCCCAGCCGAGGGCGGCGAAGCGGCGGTGGTTGTCCGGCCAGTCCTGCCGGTCGGGGCCGAGATAGGGGTTGCCGGGCCGGGCAAACAGGCCGGGGCAGTCGAGCACATAGGCGGGGACGGCGATGCCGTCGAGCTCGGCCAGCATCACCTGCGCCGGGCCGCCGCCGAACAGCGCCGGATCCTCCAGCACCACCTCCGGCCGCCGCATCGCCTGCAGCACCGCCGGATAGGCCGGGACCAGGATGCGGGCCGCGACCCCGGCCGTCGCCAGCGCCGGCGGCAGCGCCCCGGCGACATCGGCCAGGCCGCCGGTCTTGACCAGCGGATAGATCTCCGACACCGCGTGCAGGATTTTCATGCGGCCAACCCTCCGCCTCGAAAAGGATCGTCATCCCCGCGAAAGCGGGGATCTCTTACCGTGCGGGCAGAAGGGTGGTCGAGAGATTCCCGCTTTCGCGGGAATGACGGTGAAGGGACAGGTCGGCGAGGCCTCACTCCAGCGCGTCGATCATCGGCTGGGTGATCAGGACAATGCCGGCCTCGGTGCGGTGGAAGCGGCGGGCGTCGAGCTCGGGGTCCTCGCCGACCACCAGCCCTTCGGGGATCTTCACGCCATGGTCGATCACCACGCGGGTCAGCCGGGCGTGGCGGCCGATATCGCATTCCGGCAGCACCACCGCCTCGTGCAGCCGGGCGAAGGAGTTGACCCGCACCTTCGAGAACAGCACCGACTGCCGGACGGTGGAGCCGGAGACGATGCAACCGCCGGACACCGTGCTGTTCACCGCCTTGCCGACCCGCGCCCCGTCCTCGAACACGAACTTCGCCGGCGGCAGTTGCTCCTGATAAGTGTAGATCGGCCAGTCCCGGTCATAGAGGTCGAGCGCCGGCGTCACCGTGGTCAGGTCGATATTGGCTTCCCAATAGGCGTCGATGGTGCCGACGTCGCGCCAATAGGGCTCGGCATAGCTCGGGTTCGGGATCGCGCTCTCGGAGAAGCGGTGCGCCCGGACATGGGCGGTGTCGACCAGGAACGGCACGATGTTCTTGCCGAAATCATGCTCCGAGGTCGGGTCGGCGGCGTCGCGGCGCAGCTGCTCGGCCAGGAAGCGCATGCTGAAGACATAGATGCCCATGCTGGCCAGCGCCGTGTCCGGCCGGCCCGGCATCGGCGGCGGATCGGCCGGCTTCTCCAGGAAGCTGGTCACCCGCCACTGGTCGTTGACATGCATCACGCCGAAGGCCGTCGCCTCCATGCGCGGCACCTCGACGCAGCCGACGGTGACGTCGGCGCCGGTGCGGACATGGTCTTCGACCATCGCCGTGTAGTCCATCTTGTAGACGTGGTCGCCGGCCAGGATCAGGACGTGGTCCGGCCCCTCGGCCTCGAAGATGTCGAGGTTCTGCCAGACCGCGTCGGCGGTGCCGCGGTACCACATCGCCTCGTCCACCCGCTGCTGCGCCGGCAGCAGGTCGACGAACTCATGCATCTCTGCGCGCAGATAGCCCCAGCCGCGCTGCAGGTGGCGCAGCAGGCTGTGCGACTTGTACTGGGTCAGCACATAGATGCGTCGGATGCCGGAATTGATGCAGTTCGACAGGGCGAAGTCGATGATCCGGAACTTGCCGCCGAAATAGACCGCGGGCTTGGCCCTGCGGTCGGTCAGCTGTTTGAGCCGGCTGCCCCTGCCGCCGGCGAGGACCAGGGCGATCGTGCGCTTGGGAAGCTGGCGGATCGGGCCGTCGTCACGCATCCAGGGGTCCTCCCGGCTTCGGCTGTTTCCCGGAGAGTAACATCAGGTTTCGCGATCCTGCACCGCCCGTTTGAGGCAAATTTTGTTTGTTTTCGCCCGGGGCTCAGCCGGCCGGGAATTGCGGCGCATAGATCGCCAGCAGCAGCGACAGGGTCAGCACCGAGACCACGGTCGAAACCAGGATCACCGCCGAGCTGCGCTCGACATAGACGCCGTAGCGCTGGGCGACGACGAAGGTCAGGGCGCCGGTCGGCAGCGCCGCCAGGATCACGGCGCTGGCGGTCCAGAACGGGTCCATCGGAAACACGGTCGCGGCCAGGCCCCAGGTGATCAGCGGCTGCCAGACGAGCTTCAGCACCGAGATCCAGCCGACCTCGCCGAGGCCGGTGCGCAGCGCCTGCCCGGCCATGAACAGACCGATGGCGAACAGCGCGCAGGGGCTGGCCGCGGCGCCGAGCAGCGACAGCAGCGTCGCCAGCGGCGTGGGCACGGCGAAGCCGGCCCAGGACCAGACGACGCCCAGCACCGGCGCCACCACCAGCGGGTTCTTCAGCAGCGCCAACGCCACGTCGCGCAGCGCGGCCAAGATGCCGCGGTTGCGGCTGCCGGTCAGCTCGAGCGCGATCACAGCGAGGCCGACGCAGGCGACGCTCATGATCACGGTCGCCAACGAGGCCGGCGGCAGGCCACGGGCCGGGCCGAAGGCGGCGGCGAACAGCGGGATGCCCATATAGCCGGTATTGGAGAAGCCGGCGCTCATGCCCTGCATCGTCGCCTCGCCGGCATCGGCGCGGTGGATCAGGGCGCCGAGGACCGAGCCGAGCAGCCACACGGCCAGGACGCCGCCGAGGAAGGCGCCGACGAAGTTGAGATTGACGATCTCGGCGACCGGGGTGCGGGCCATGGCCAGGAACAAGAGCGCCGGCAGCGCGATCCAGTACACGAAGCCGTTCAGCGCCTCGGACTGGGCGCGGCCGAGCAGCCGGATGCGCCCGGCGAAGACGCCGAGGAAGATCACGCCGAAGACCGGCAACGCCACGTTGATGACCGCCTGCATCGCGCCCTCATGCCATGCCCGGCCGAGGCGGGGAAGCGCGGTGGGGGAAGGCTGGGTTGCAAAAGAGCATGCTGCCGGGAGAGGCTGCCGGTCACACCATCAGCCGGCCGGTCGCCTTGACGCCCCGCGGCGTTCCGCGCCATATCCGGGACGATCCTTTCCCGCGACTCGCAGGCCAGCGGAGACTGCCATGACGACCGACGCCCACGGCGCCCTGATCTACACCATGGTGCTCGCCTCCGTGGCCGACACGAACATGACCGATGCGGAGCTGGAGACGCTGTCGGAGATGGTGCGGTTCCTGCCGGTGTTCCGCGACTTCGACATCGATCGCATTCCGGACCTGACCCGCGACTGCATCGAGCTGCTGCAGGAGGATGACGGCATCGACAACGCCCTCGACATCATCGCCGAGGCGCTGCCGGAGCATCTGCGCGAGACCGCCTATGCCGTCGCCTGCGATTCGGTGGCGGCGGACGGCCGCGCCAGCCAGCCGGAGCTGCGCCTGCTGGAATTGATGCGCGACAAGTTCGAGGTCGACCGGCTGGTGGCGGCGGCGATCGAACGCGGGTCGCGCGCCCGGCACCGCACCTTGTAACGGCGAGCGGCCAAGCGGCCGCCGGAGCCAACGACAAAGGGGGGGCTCATGCGGGGGAGCATGTTCGGCAGGTTGTGGGCCGCCGCGGCCCTGCTGACCGCCACCGGCGGTGCCATGGCCCAGGAGCAGACCGCACCCGCTCCAGCCGAGGCGCCGGCCGCGACGATCCAGGTCGGCGGCGTCACCCTGACCGCCTGCCAGCCGGATTTCGGCGGCTTCTGCGGCACGATCAGCCGGCCCCTCGATCCCGCCGGCAAACTGCCCGGCACGGTGACGATCGGCTTCGAGTTCTACCCGCACCACGACGCCGGCCAGCCGGCCGAGGGCGTGGTCCTGGCCCAGGAGGGCGGGCCCGGCTATTCCTCCACCGGCACGCGCGAGGGCTATCTGCGGCTGTTCGAGCCGCTGCGCGGCCGGCGCGACGTGCTGCTGGTCGACAAGCGGGGCACCGGCCTGTCCGACCCGATCCAGTGCCAGGCGCTGCAGGAGGCCGGCGAGTTCGTGCCCGCCGCGATCGCCGCCTGCGCCAAGCAGCTGGGCCCCGCCGCCTGGATGTACGGCACGGCGCCCGCGGCCGACGACGTGGCGGCGGTGCTGGACGCGCTGGGAATTGGCAAGGTCGACTATTACGGCGACAGCTACGGCACCTGGTTCGGCCAGGTCTTCGCCCAGCGCCACCCGGACCGGCTGCGCACCATCGTGCTGGACAGCGTCTATCCAACCATCGGCCTGTCGCCCTGGTTCGAGACCGAATGGACGACCATCCGGGACGGATTCGAGCTGGTGTGCCGGCGCTCACCGAGCTGCCGGGCGCTGGGCGGCCGCTCGCTCGACCGGATCGAGCGGCTGGCGGCGGCGCTACGGGCCAAGCCGGGCAAGGCCGAGGCGCCGGACGGCGATGGCAACACCGTCGGCATCGCGGTCGACGCCTCGACCCTGTTCCTGACCATGAACAGCGCCGGCGGCAGCCCGACCTTCTACCGCGACCTGGACGCCGCGGCCCGCGCCTGGCTGGACGCCAAGGACCCGGCGCCGCTGCACCGGCTGATGGCCGAGGCCGCGTCCTGGAACACGCCGGGCGCCGACCCGGTCGCCTTCTCCACCGCGCTTTATGTCGCGGTGGTCTGCAGCGACTATCCGCGGCTGTTCCGCGCCGATGCGTCGCGGGCCGAGCGGCGGCGCCAGCTGATGCGTGCCACGGCCCAGAAGCAGCAGGCGGAGCCTGGGGTCTACACCCCCTTCACCATCGCCGAGGTCGACACCTCGCCGCACAAATGGGAGCGGCGCGACCTGTGCCTCGACTGGCCGGCACCGCCGAAGGGTGTCGTCCCGACCAGCGCCGCCGACCCGAAGGTGTCCTTCCCGAACGTGCCGACCCTGGTGCTGTCGGGCGACCTCGACAGCATCACCTCGCCGATCGAGGGGCTGGAGACGGCGCGGCTGTTCCCGGACGCGACCTATGTGCCGGTGCGCAACCTGACTCACATCACAGCGATCACCGACCAGGCGATCTTCGTGCCGCCGAAGGGCGCCGACGCCACCGGCTGCGTCGCCCCGATCGTGCTGAATTTCGTGCGCTCGGGCGGCGATGCCGGCGACACCTCCTGCACCCAGCGGATCCGGCCGATCCGCACCGTGCCGGTCTTCGCGGTGAAGGCGGCCGATGTCGCCCCGGCCACGGCGGATTCCGGCAATGCCGGAACCGACGCCGACCTCCACTTGGCCTCGGCGGCGGCGGAGACCGCGGGCGACGTGCTGGCGCGCTATTTCGTCAACAGCGGCGGCAGCGGCGTCGGGCTGCGCGGCGGGACCTTCGCCTTCGAGGCCTTCGATGCCGGCTTCGCCTTCACCCTCGACCAGGTCCGCTGGGCCGAGGACCTGGCGGTGTCGGGCACGATCCGCTGGGACCAGTCGACCGGCGACGTCACCGCGGACCTTACTCTTGCCGGCGCGGCGACGGGCACGCTGGCCCTGGCCTGGAACGACCGCGACACCGACGCCGTCGCCCGCATCACCGGCACGATCGACGGCAGGACGGTGGCGGCGGAGCGGATCGCGCCGTAGCACTTCGTTGCTTCGTCCCGCGCCAGCCCCCTCACCCTCCCGCCGCCAACGCGGCGGGCCCCTCCCTCTCCCCAA
>NZ_VCCH02000151.1 GCF_005938675.2 Mycobacterium sp. KBS0706 | reverse complement strand
AAAGCGGCCGGAGCCCTGGCGTCCCGGAAGCGGACACCGCCCTAACCTGCGGTATATCAGGGGCTTGCCGACCCGATCGACCCTAGCTAGACGCCCACAACCGGCCATTTCGATCGGCCTCAGAACCGGACACGGTAGGAGCCCGCCGTTTGCCGAAACTGAGGCGTGCGTTGACGGCGTCAGATCGGCTACGGGGTTACCCGTCCGGGCGCGATCCGAGAGAGAGAGAGAGAGAGAGAGAGAGAGAGAGAGAGAGAGAGAGAGAGAGAGAGAGATCCGAAAAAGTCGTCATGCGCGTCACCACAAAGAACCCATGGGACGGGATGGCGAGACGACACTACCCAGGTTTGGATAAACTAGCGGATGGCCACGATACTTCAAGCGGATAATCCGATTACAGAGGAGTGAACATCATGCTCATCGCAGATCAGAAGAAATATAACGGATGATCCTCTGACCATTACTCCACCATTCTCAGGGCGCCTGTTTTGCGGCCACACCGTCCGCCGCGCCGGGAGTTAAATTTCTTTTACTTTCGAGACGGCATTGCACCAAAAAAAGAGATATGACCAATCTATCATCGTCTTTATTTAGATTATATAAATATGTTTCAGCAATATCTTGGTTTACACTCGATATTTTTCGGGAAATGATTTATCCTTAGAATGCCTATTGATCAATAGACACATTTCAACAGCGCTCATATCATTTGAGCTAAATTCAAACCTACATCGCTCGTAGAGCGCTGAGCGAGCGGTGACCGCGCCCGAGGGTTCACATGTCCCACGCCCAGCCCGTTGAAGCCACGCTCTTGTTCGGTCCGTTCCGGCTCCGCCCGGCAGCGCGACAACTGGAGCGTGATGGCGTGCCTGTGCAGGTTGGTGCGAGGGCCCTCGACATCTTGATCGTTCTGGCCGAGCAAGCCGGCGAGATCGTGAGTAAGCAAGATTTATTCGCTCGCGTATGGCCCAATATCGCTGTCGAAGAGGGAACACTGCGGGTCCATATCGCAAGCCTGCGCAAGGCGCTGGGTGATGGCCGATCGGACTCGCGGTTCATCGCAAACGTTCCAGGGCTCGGCTACCGCCTTGCGGCTCCGGTCTTTCGTTCGACGTCGGATACAGCGTCTGATGCGAATATGGCGTCGATCCAATCTCCGTCATTGCCCGCTCGCTTGGCACGAATGATCGGGCGAGATGAAGTAACCCTGAGGATCACTGAAACGCTGCTCGCACATCGCTTCGTTTCCATCGTCGGATCCGGCGGTATCGGCAAGACGACGGTCGCTGCCGCCGTAGGGCATATGGTCTGGCGAAATTTCAAGGGCGCCGTTCTATTCGTAGACTTAGCTTCCATTTCTGACCCTCAGCTGGTATCGAGCGTTATAGCGTCGAGGCTGGGGCTCACAACTACTTCCGATGAATCAGTTATCAGCCTCGTTGCGTCGTTGCAAGATGCGAAGCTGCTACTTATCCTCGACAACTGTGAGCACCTGATCGAGACCGTCGCGAGACTGGCCGAGGCGCTCTTCGTGAAATGTCGGACAGTGCACATTCTTGTGACGAGTCGAGAGGCGTTGCGTGTTCACGGCGAGCATATCCATCGCCTGCTTCCGCTCGAATGCCCGCCCGGAAGTGGGTGTCTGAGTGCCGCGGGAGTGCTGGCGTATTCCGCGGCGCAGCTGTTTGTCGAGCGGGCAGCTGCAGCGTCAGACGGCTTCGAACTTCAAGATCGGGATGCGCAGGCACTCGCCGACATCTGCCGACGGCTCGATGGGATACCGCTCGCGCTCGAGCTTGCGGCAGCGAGAACCGACGCGTTCGGTATCAGGGACTTGGCTGAACGGCTCGAAGGCTGGCTCCTGCTGACGGCCCGAGGACGCCGAACCGCCTTGCCGCGACAGCAAACGCTGCGGGCTACGCTCGATTGGAGCCACGACCTTCTGGACAAGGATGAAGGCATTCTCTTCCGTCGTCTCGCGATCTTCGCCGGCGATTTCAGCCTGGACGCGGTGATCGCGGTTGCTGCGGGCGGGGAAACTCCGGAAGCCGTCATTGCATGCCTATCGAGCTTGGTCGCGAAGTCACTCGTCGCCCTGAGGGACCCGAGGGCCGGGGCCAACTATCGTCTGCTTGAGACGACCAGAGCCTATGCGCTCGAGAAGTTGACAGCGGCCGGCGAGCGGGATCAACTCGCGCAACGCCACGCGACGTTCTTTTGTGACCTCTTCGAGCGCGCCCAGGGCGAATGGGACCTTCGATCCGCATCGGATCCCATTTCCACTTATGGTCATCAGATCGACAATCTGCGCGCTGCAATCGACTGGGCGTTTACATCCCGCGGGGACACATGGTTGGCGGTAGCGCTAACCGCAGCAGCAGTTCCACTCTGGGTATCGTTGTCTCTCGTCAGAGAGTGCCGCGACCGCGCAAATCGGGCGCTCTCCGCTCTCGCAACTTCTATGCCGAGAGATGCCCTGCGTGAGTTGAAACTCTACACCGCGCTTGCCTCCTCGCTCGTATACACCGGAGGGAGCGCAGAGGAGGTCGAAGCAGCTTGGATGAAGACTCTTCATCTGGCCGAGGAGCTTGGAGAAGTCGACCATCAACTCCGGGCGCTGTGGGGGCTCTGGATGGTGCAGGACCGGGAGGCGCTTGCACGGGCACGGCAGTTCGCCGAACTGGCCCAAACACCGCAAGACCGGCTGATGGGGGCACGAATGTTGGGGGTGTCCCATCACTTCCTGGGCGATCAAAGCCGGGCGCGTGATCTGTTCGAGTACGTCATCGCGGATGACGTTCCTCTTGACCCTCCATGGCGTCTCGGCCGTTATCTCATCGACAATCGGCCATTCGCGCAGGCGTTTCTCGCCCGGGTCCTTTGGCTTCAAGGTTTCCCGGACCGAGCGGCAAAAACAGCCGCCCGGGTCGTGGACGATCTGCTGAGCACGCACCGGACGCACACTCTCTGCGAAATCCTGACAAGGGGAGCGTGCCCGATTGCTCTATTGATCGGCGATCTCGAACTGGCTGAACGATACATCAACCTTCTACGGGATTATTCTCAAAGACACGCCTATCCTGTCTTGCATATATTTTCTCGTGCGTTTGACGGTTTGCTTCAGATCCGCCGGGGCGACTCTACCGCCGGCATGCAGATGCTGCGGACGAGCATCATCGAACTCGACTCATCGTTCAGTCATTACCGAGCCGTCGATTTCGTCGGGCAGCTTGCGAGCAGCTTGGGCCACGCCGGCCAAATTGCAGAGGCGTTCATCACGATCCAACAGGCGATCGACCGATCCAAGCATACAGCTGAGGGTTGGGTGCAACCTGAGTTGCTCCGGATCAGGGGCGAGCTCGCGGTGATGCAGTGCGGAGAGGCGGCCTTGGCGGAGGCGGAGAACGATTTCCGGCAGTCACTCAGGCTTGCATCAGAGCAACAGGCCCTCGCGTGGGAGCTCCGAACCGCCACTACCTTCGCTCAAGTCCTGCAAACGACAGGCCGTTCGGAACAGGGCCTCGCTGTCCTTGAACCGATTTACAGCCGCTTCAACGAGGGGTTCGACACGGCCGACTTGAAAGTGGCGAAGGCGCTCATGGATTGCCTCCGAGGGTGAACACGATTGTCACCCCCGCTTCGAGCAGTTAGGGCCACCATGACACCCTTCGCGACTTCAATCTCGGGTCCCTGGGCGTGGCGGCTATCTCGACGCCGTATCCACAGGAGTTGACGCTCAGCTGTCCTCTCTCAAGGGTTCTCGGAAGTTCCGAGCTCCGCCATGCAGTGCGAGATTGATGGCATAATACCCGGAGAGCGTCGACTTGGGTGGCACAATACCGTGGACTGCGGTAATCGGGCTCGTGAGCACACTCGACGTCTTGCGCAATGGTATCGACGCCCAGAAGGCCGCTCTCCTGACCGAGTTCGGCCATCTCGTGGGCCGCGTTGCTGTCCCTTCCTGTCGCCACCGGCGGCCATGGCCCAGAGCTGGATTCGGTTCCAAGCGATCTGCAGCCGTTACAGGATGATCTCAGCCTCCAGCCCCGGTTTGGTGGATCGCTTTCACGACCTCGCTCGTGAATCTCTCATCGCCGACCTCGATGTCTGCGGAAAGGCGTGCGCTGACCTCCTGCAGCAGCCAGCCATTGCCGTCCGGATCGGTGAAAGAGGCATAGGAGGCGTAGCTTTTCCGCTGCGGGTTCGGCCCGCCTCCCAGGCATTTTCCATCGGCATGGTGGAACACCCCGCCGACATCGTGGAACAGCTCGCTGATCTCGACGCCACGACGGACCATGTCCTCACGGGCGGCATCGATGTCGCCGACGACCAGGTGCAGCCCCTGCACTGCGCCGGGACTCGCGGCAGTGACGTTCTTACCAAAGATCACGGAGCAACTGGAGCCGGGCGGCGTGAATTGGATCACGCGGTAGTCATCCCCGGTTGCATAGTCGAGATCAAGCCGCCATCCCAAATCGCCATAGAATCGCTTGGACCGATCGACGTCCGAAACGGGGATGATGACAATCTCAAGCCGCATCTCGATCGTGTCGGTGCGGGAAGCACCGCTCTGCATCTCTGAAATGTCCATGTTTCTCTCCTTGGGAGATATCTGGTTTGGGCTCCATCGCGGTTCGAGTGCAGCCCAGCGCGCAAATGGAGCGCGCCTGCAGAGTTACAGCAGGAATGGCGTAATCACGATTATACGAAGGTCTGCCCAACACCTTGGTATAATGAACTCGCAGTGCGATAGATCGCTTCCTCTCGAATGGCTCAACGTCATAAGGACTGGGCGAGGCCCGCAGTTAGATTCGAGGTATTGGAGATCACGGCCTTTCGAGGGCGGCAGGCATTGCCGTCGTCATTCTGCCCCTCGCGAGATGTGTGTGGAGCGCCGCGATCAACTGGGCGCCCTCGCCCACCGCCGCGGCGACCCGCTTTGCCGAACCGGAGCGGACGTCGCCGATCGCGAATTCGGCCTCGTCCGGATCGCAAAGCAGCTCGCCATTGGCGCAAAGCACAATCGGCAGGTGAGTTGCGTCCAAAGCGAACCGATCGATCAGGGTTCTTCCGCAAAGCTCCTTATGCGGATCAAGTCCCGGGTTCACCGCCCGGCGAAGGAGAAGTCGCCCCGCATCAGAAGTCGATCGAGGTCTTCAGGCCGATGACCACGACATCGTCGTTGTGCCGGGTGCCGCCGGGCAGATGGACGTACTGGATGTTGGGACGCGCCATCAGCCAGTTGGTCGCCTGCAGCCCGTAATAGACCTCGAAGGCGTATTCGGCGTCCTGGACGGCGACGGGGCCGAGCCCCGCGTGGTTCAGCAGCCGCTGGCCCTTCGCCACCCGGCCGTTGACATGGGTCCGGCCGAAGGCGACGCCGATCTCGTCCTTCGGGCGGGCGTCGAAGGGGCCCGTGTAGATCAGGCCGAGGGCGACCTGGTCGTCGATCGTCGAGGTCCGCCGGTCGGCAATGGTGGCGTTGAGGAAGACGCTGAGGCCGCGCGACGGGTCGTCCGGATCCGGGCGCGTCAGCTGCTGCAGGAAGTTGATATAGGCGCCATACCGCCCGTGCCGATCCCTGAACGGCCGGCCGGTGAGAACCTCGGGGTTGCCGTCGTCGTCCTCGAACACGTCGGGCGCGGTCGAGGTGTCGTACCAAGCCCCGAACTTGTAGCTGCCGGGCAGCCGGGCCGGGCCGAGCGTCGGGGTCCAGCCGAATTCGACCGGGATCATCACGCCGGTGGTGCCGGAGGGGTTGTTCGGCAGCACCGCGTCGGTGACGTTCAGGAAGCCGAGATTCATCTGGTAGGCGCCGGTCTGGATGTAGCCGACGCCGTCGATATTGACTTTCAGCCGGGTAGCCCATTGGCTGACCGGCCAGTTGTACCAGTAGTTGCCGACGATGTTGCCCGGCATCGAGCCGCAGAAGGTCAGGTTCTGGAACTTGCAGCTGAAGGCGGCGAAATCCTCGCCGACGGTCAGCCGGCCGATCTTCCAGTCCAGCAGGCCGGAGAAGTATGTCTGGTCGTACCAGAACTGGGTCAGGCGCCAGGTCTGGCCGCGGCCGAATACCTCCTGCACCTGCTGCAGCGTGCCGAGATGGGCGTCGTCGCTGAGGTTGCGGCCGTTGCGGTCGGTGATCGTTAGCTGGATCTTGGCGTCATGCACCCCGAGCAGGCGGTCGAGGTCGAAGGTGGCGCCGAAGCTCAGCTGGTCGGTATAGCTCAGCTGGTCGCGGGTGCCGCCGGCGGGGTTATAGGCGAGCTCGGAAGTGTAGCCGAGCTGGACGTCGACGCCGGCCTTGGCGAGATCCGTCCGGAAGCCCCCCCAATCCCCGGTCAGCTTTCCGGCTCCGGCATCCTGGGCAAGGACAGTTCCGCTTCCCGCGAGGGTGGCCAGGAGCAGCAGGCCGAAGAGCATGCGCGTCGCCATGCCGATTCTCCCTGTCGATCTGAGTAGGGCTATGCGGGCCTGGAGACGTCCTGGATTCGCCGGACTGCGGCTCGAGACCACCCCAGGGCCGCGGCAAGTGGGCCGTTCAGAGGATGCCGCATCACAACGCGGCGATGATGTTGTCGGACTGGCTGTGTCTGCCGATGATGGCGATGCACCGGCGCATCGCATTCTGCTCGACTTAGGCAGACGCTCTCACCAGCGCGGGGGCACCGTCGACCGGATGTCCAAGTCCTCTCCATCGATCCTGATGCTGATCTTCATGGCGGCCATCCTGTAAGCGCGGGCGGGGCCGCGTGCCGGCGCGACCTGGCGCAGCACTGGGATGCCAGCCATCGGACCGTCACGCTATCGGACGAAGGTATCGCCGACACCATAATGCCGGATACGAGGGCAAAGGACGGGAAGCGCCCGAGAACGACACATTATTGACAGCGAAGCGATACCTAGGTCTTGGCGATACCAACGTGCAATCGCGCCTCTCGCCGGAATCATCTCATGCTGTCCTGGCGCTCAATTGATCATCAGGCCGCTCACGAGTGTCCCGATGCATCCGGCGATGCACCGATCCTGCGCAAGAGCACTGTGAGCATCGATTGGAGAGGTGGATGACCAGCGGATTCAAGGCCGCGACAGCCGCAGCGTCCGTCGGTCTCGCGGCTCCGCCCAGCCTGCCGGTGCCGGCGGCACGGCTGCGAATATTGCGTGCCGCGGCATCGAAGTCGACGGGCTATCGATAGTTCCCGCGAGGCAGCCCCTCCAAGGGCGCTCGAGGCGAATCTCCCGATAGCGACCATTTCGCGCTCGAACCGCGACTGGCGACAGGTCGGCCCTTGCAGATGCCTTCCTGACGCGGAACGGCAACGCTCGAGCGCTCGCCAGCGGCCCGAGCAGCTGACCGTGACGGCGCATCGACCCCACTGAAGGAATGGCTCCAATGATGGATCAGTTCGCGAGCGACCACGTCGCACCGGCTCACCTGGACCCGGCGGGACCGCCAATCCTGAGGTCGATCCGCCCCCAGGGTCTTGATTGGAAGCCGTTTCCGGCCTTTCCGGCTGCCGCGCGGCTCGCCATCGTCTTCGGGCGCCCATCGGAGCCCGGCCTCTATGTGATCAGGGTGAAGCTGCCGGGAGGCGTGAAGCTCATGCCTCACCGGCACCCTGAGAACCGCATCTACACCGTGATGTCCGGCACCTTTTATATCGGCGTCGGCGAAGAGTTCGATGCCAGAGCGCTCACTGCCTATCTGCCGGGAAGTGTCGTGTTCCTGCCGGGAAACACTTGGCACTTCCATTGGGCGCGGTCCGGAGAATATGTGACCCAGGTCATGGGTGTCGGCCCCCTGGGCATGGAGTATCTCGACCTCCGCGACGACCCGCGCACGCAGCAATGAACTCCCCGGCAAGTCCCGGCGCTCGCCCCGGGACGGCGAAATCCGATGTCAGCAGCGGTTGCTCGTTGTCCATCGCCGGCCGGCTTCTGCCGGGGCTGCGGCATGACGGTGATATGCGCTCACGCCTGCGCGGCCGAGGGCCTCCACCGTCACGAGACGACGGACCGATACGAAGGTCTCGCCGACACCAAGGTCCATCTGTCCTTAGTCGTATCACGTGATCAAATGACGTCACTGAAGCCGACTGCAATTCTGCCCATCAAGCACACAGGAGAATAATCATGAAGATCCTGATGGTGTTCACGTCACATGATGTACTTGGCAAGACCGGACGAAAGACCGGCTTCTGGCTCGAGGAGGGCGCGGCGCCGTATTTCGTGTTCCGGGATGCGGGCGTCAGCCTGACGCTCGCCTCGCCCAAGGGCGGCCAGCCGCCGGTCGACCCGAAGAGCGACCTGCCCGAGAACCAGACGCCGGCCATGACCCGGTTCAAGCAGGATCCCCAGGCGCAAAAGGATTTCGCCAACACCTTCTTCTTGAAGGACATGCGCTCCGAGGGCTTCGACGCGGTCTTCTATCCGGGCGGCCACGGCCCGATGTGGGACCTGGTCGACAACCCGGACTCCATCGCCCTGATCGAATCCTTCTACAACTCCGGCAAGCCAGTCGCCGCCGTCTGCCACGCGCCGGCCGTGCTGCACCGGGTGGCATACAAGGGCGAGCCGATCGTCAAGGGCAAGCGCGTCACCGGCTTCACCAATACCGAGGAGGAAGAGGTCCAGTTGACCCATGTCGTGCCCTTTCTCGTCGAGGACGAGCTGCGGCGGCTGGGCGGGATCTTCAAGAAGGTGCCGAACTGGCAGAGCTTCGCCATCACCGATGGGCGCCTGATCACCGGTCAGAACCCGGCCTCCTCGACCGCCGGCGCGCAGCACCTGCTGAAGCTGCTCTCGGAGACGACGTCGGCGACACGCGCCTCTAGCGCTGCCTGATCGTCATTCCCCCGCGAGCCCCGCCGGCAGCCGGGTCGCCGCCGTCGACGGCGCCGATGGCGCGTCCGGCGGGGCCGCGGCTGGACAGGGGTCAACATTCATCTGCCAAGAGGAGGCCTCGGTGGACGCGAACGCGAGCACCGCACAGATCCGCCTGACCCGCGAGTCCCCGACCTACTGGCGCGTCACGATCGACAATCCCCCGCTCAACGTCATGGGGCCGGAGATGGTCCGGCAATTCCAGGACGTGATCGACCGCATCGAGGCCGATGACGACGTTAGGGTCGTCGTGTTCGATAGCGCCGTCGACGGCTTCTTCCTCGGCCACTCCGATTTCAGGGTGCCGATCGAGGAAATGACCTCACTGCCGCCCGGGCCGACGGGCCTGCCGCAGTGGCCCGACTTTCTGGTGCGCCTCACCCGCGCGCCGGTTGCCTCGATCGCCCAGATTCGCGGCCGCGCCACGGGCAATGGCAGCGAGATCCTGCTCGCCTGCGACATGGCATTCGTGAGCAGGGAGAAGACCGTCATCTCGCAGTGGGAGGTCGGTGTCGGCATGGTCGCGGGCGGCGGGCCGATGGCGCGGCTGCCCCATCTCATCGGCCGGAACCGTGCCATGGAGGTGCTGCTGAGCTCGCACGACATCAGCGGAGATCAGGCCGAGGCCTATGGTTATGTGAACCGCGCCCTGCCGGACGCCGAGCTCGACGCCTATGTCGACACGCTGGCGACCCGGATCTCACGCTTCGACAAATGGGCGATCGCCCAAACGAGGCGCCTGGTGAACACCAGCCTGCCTCCGGATGTGGAACTCGGCGCCGGATGGGAGGCCTGCATCGCCTCGCTGGGCCGGCCGGCTGCCCAGAACGGCATCGACGCCTTGACTCGACGTGGTTTCCAAAGCCCGGGGGATGTCGAGAGCCGGCTCGGGTTTCATCTCGGGGAACTCGCCCGCTAGTGCGGCGAGGGTCGTGGACGCCGCGGCCCGATTGATCGATGGAGATGCAACGATGCTCGCCACCAAGCCCCGACGACAGACGGAGCCCTTCTTCGAGGGACCCGACTCGCCTACGCTGGTTCGCCGCGCACTGGCAGAGTGCGTGGCCACGATCGCCCTGACCATGGTTGTCGTGTTCTCCGCGCAGGCGGCGTGGCTCGGCGAACTGAGACCCTTGGCGTTGGGTTTTGGAGTGCCGGCGGCGGTTGCCGCGCTCACCCTGGCTTTCGGTCCGGCCACTGGCGCCCACTTCAACCCCCTTGTGACCGCCTCTCAATGGATGCGTGGCCACCGGAGCACGCGGTGCCTCGTCGCCTATCTCTGCGCCCATATCGCCGGCGCCCTCGGCGGCGCAGCTCTGGCGGGGCCGCTGATCGGGCAAGCTCCCGACGCGGCGTCCGCTCCGATAAGCCTCGTGATCGGCAGCGAAGTCTTCGCTAGCGCGGGTCTGATCGTGATCGTTCTGGCCGCAAGCCTGGTCATGGGTCCGAAGGTCGGGCTGCTGGCCGTCGTCGGTTGGCTCGTCACGGTCAATCTGGTCGCACCGGCGGGCCCGTTCGCCAATCCGGTCCTGGCCGTCGCCATCCCGCTCGCGCTCGGCTCGCTGGACGGACCGCTGGCGGCATTTCGCGTGTCCGCGGAACTCGCCGGCTTCGGACTGGCTCTGCTGGTCATCGCGATCACCTACCCGCGGCGAACGTTCACGTCGCTCCCATCGAAGCGCTGACCAGCGCAGATGCCGGATTTGAGCAGGTCGAGGCTCACATCGCCACACAGGACAACGTCTTTCCATGCGTCGGTGACATTGTGCGGTCCAACTGACTACGGCGCCGATGGCTGCACTCTTGACAGATCACTCCGAGTGCGAGCGTGAAGCGGTCATGGACAGCATCGCCTCAGGTTCCCGCACCTTGTTGGACCAGGAAATATTGGGGACGGACGGCTGCGCTTCCCCCAAGAGGCATTGTCGTAACCACCTCGCGAGGGATTTGATTCCCGTTGAATCCGGCCTGGCCTTCCGCCCCTCCGCGGCGGCAGGCCGGGCCGATCGGCGCCAGAGATCGGGATAGGGGGACGCCTCACGGCGCCGCCCCTCCCACACCACCGGGCATACGGGTCACGTACCACGGCGGTTCGACCGGATTAAGCTTGGACAGAGACGTAGAGTCGGGGGAGACCGAGCGACTCGAAGTGGTGGTTGCGCAGGGCCTGTTGGACCGCCGGATGTCCTGACATGCGCCAGAATCCCGTCGGCGAACCGGCGGCAACCGCGGCACGGAGCTTTGGTACGCCACGACGGCGCAGCTCCTTGTAGCGGTTGTGCCCGTTCCCCCATTGCCGCCAAAGATACGAGCGCAGTCTTCGGCGGATCCACGCTTCCAAGTTCGTAAGCACCCGGGGGGTCTGGCAGAAGCCGAAGTAGCCGCGCCATCCGATGAGGTATGGCTTCAGCTCTCTGATCAGCTGCGCCAGACTGATGCCCCGTGTCCGGCGTGTCATGTCCCGGATCAGCGTCTTGAATATGTCGAGGGCCTTCGGCGCAATGCGCCGCTCGCCCCCGTCATTCGAGATGCTGAATCCAAGGAACTTCCGCTCCTCCGGACGCGCCGCCGCGCTCTTCGCCGCGTTGACCTTCAGCCGTAGCTTCTTGGTCAGGAACCGGCTGACGGAGGCCATGACCCGTTCGCCGGCGCGGCGGCTGCGGACATAGATGTTGCAGTCGTCCGCGTAGCGGCAGAAGCGGAGCCCCCTTCGGGCCAGTTCCCTGTCGAGGTCGTCGAGCAGGAGATTGCTTAGGAGGGGCGAGAGCGGGCCCCCTTGCGGGGTCCCCTCGTCCACTGGACGGACCAGGCCGTTCTCCATCACCCCCGCATTGAGGAATGCGCGGATGAGTTTGAGCACACGCTTATCGTGCACCCTCGCGGCAACGCGCGCCATCAGGTTGTCGTGATTGACTCGGTCGAAGAATTTTTCGAGATCGATGTCAACCACATAGCAGCAGCCCTCGGCAACGTAGCGTTGCGCTTGGGCTACAGCCTGATGGGCGGAGCGTCCCGGGCGGAAGCCGTAGCTGTGCTCGGAGAACGTCGGGTCCCACTGCTCCTGGAGAACCTGCAGCAAGGCTTGCTGGATCAGTCTGTCGACGACGCAAGGCACGCCGAGCTTTCTGACCCCGCCGTCCGGCTTGGGGATTTCGACCCGCTTGACCGGCTGCGGCTGGTAGGTTCCCTCAAGCAATTGGGACCGGATGTCTGGCCAATGCTTACGCAGGTAGTCCTTGGCATCGTCGATGGTCATCCCATCCACGCCCGGACTACCTTTGTTGCTTCGAACGCGTTTCCACGCTGTTTCCAGATTCTCCCGGTTACACACCGTCTCCATGAGTTGTTCTGTCCAGGCCGGACTTTCGGGTGCCGACTTCGCCACGGATGGTTCGGCCCCTTCGTGGCCGCTGACCGGGGGTTCACCCCTGCCCATCGGTTCGAGGGCCAGTACGCACTGGGTCTTCTGCCGCTTTCCATTCATGAGTTGTCGGTCCTACTTGCCACTTCCCATCGTTCGGGCCTTCGGTGATCGTTCCCGGCTC
>NZ_VCCH02000150.1 GCF_005938675.2 Mycobacterium sp. KBS0706 | reverse complement strand
CCGGCTTGGCCGCGGGTTCCGGTGCCTGCTGGACCAGCGGCCGCGGCGGTGCCGTGGCGGGGTCGGCCAGCAGCGCATCGGCCTGGGCCTGGGTCAGCCGGCCGGTCGCGGCGGCGCCGCCGGCGCGCTGGTAGAGGGCGATCGCCCGTCGGGTGCCGTCGCCGAACCGGCCGTCGACCTGGCTGCGATAGTGGCCGAGGGCGGCCAGGCGCTCCT
Source organism: Mycobacterium sp. KBS0706 (assembly GCF_005938675.2). Taxonomy (GTDB): domain Bacteria; phylum Pseudomonadota; class Alphaproteobacteria; order DSM-16000; family Inquilinaceae; genus Inquilinus. Next base: position 12,229 of record NZ_VCCH02000150.1, on the reverse strand, counting down.
GGACCTTGCGCCGCTGCGCCGTGGTCAGCGCCGGCTCGGCGCCATCCGGGGCCGGCGGGCCGATCAGCGTGTCGGCCTGATTCTGCAGCGCCTGCAGCGACTGGCGGTCGCCGGCGGCGCGGTCGCGGATCGCCGTGGCCTCGGCGCAGTCCGGGCCCTGGGTGGTGGCGCGTGCATCGATGGTGTCGACGCGCTGGCGCTGCTCGGCGATGTTGTCGGCGACGGCCAGCGCGCCGGTGCGGGCGGCCAGGGGGTCGGCGGCCTCCAGCTCGCCCAGGCGCTTGCCGATGCGGTCCAGCAGGGCGGTGGTGTCGGCCTGCACCGACTGGGCGTCGTCGACCAGCGCCGGGCAGGCCTGCGGGCCGCCGGGCAGGGCGCCGGTCGGGGTCGAGGCGATGCGGTCGGCCAGGCGGTTCGCCCGCCGCGCCTCGGCATCCAGCCGGCGGGCCAGGCTGCCCAGCCGCTCGCTCTGCAGGTCCGGGCGGCCACATTGGCCGATGATGGTGCGATAGGCCGCCTGGGCCCGGCGCAGCTTGGCCGACAGGCCCTGGGCCTGGCTGGCGACCTGGGTCGCCTGGTCGATCGAATCGCGGGCGGTGCCGGCGCCGGCGTCGCGCTCGATCCGGTCGATCCGCGTCTTGACCCGGCCGAGATCGCTGTCCGCCGTGGTCGCCAGCACATGCGCCTCGGCCTCGGTCTGGGCGCAGCTCTGCGACCGGCTCGGCCTGGCCGGTTCGTCGAACTGGCGGCGGATGCTGCTGAAGAAGTCGTCCAGCCCGTCCGCCCGCGCCGGTCCGGGCGCGGCGGCGAGGGCCAGCGCGGCGGCCATGATCAGGCTAGGGACGGTGGTCCGGGCGATCCTCATGCGAACTCTTGCTCTTGCGCGTCAGCAGGCGGAAGGCCGCCGCGGCGCCGACCAGCGTCGTGACGACGAGAAATATGATCAGCAGCGGCGCCGCATCTTCAATCCCGAAGATTCGGCTCAGGGTCTCGCCGGCGAACCAGCCGAGCCCGACCCAGACCGGCGCCCAGACGATCGCCGAGGCGATATTGGCGATCTGGAACGGGATGTGGCGCATCCCCATCATGCCGGCGACCAGCGGGATCACGGCGCGGATCGGGCCGAGGAAGCGGCCGATGAAGACGCTGATGCCGCCCCAGCGGTGGAAGAAGTCGCGGCCGGTGCGCAGCATCCGCGGGTGCCGGGTGAACGGCCAGATCCGCTCCACCCGGTGCTCCAGCCACACCCCGATCCAGTAGGAGACGGCGTCGCCCAGGATGGCGCCGGCGATCGCCCAGGGGATGACGTTCCAAGGGCTCAGCGTGCCCGACTGGATCAGCGTGCCGGCGGCGACCAGGATGGCGGTGGCCGGCAGCAGCAGGCTTAGCACGGCGAAGGATTCGCCGAAGGCGAAGACCAGGATGATCGGTCCGGCCCAGCCGGCATGCGCGCCGATATAGGCGATCGTCTGGTCGATGAAGCCCTGCACGCGCCGAATTCTCCCGAAGCTCGCGGCCGCGCCCGGTATCGGCGGCAAAAGCGGCGATCAGAGGGCGAGGATGCGGTCGGGCGCGTCGGAGAAGACGCCGGCGACACCCATGTCGAACAACGCCTTGGCCCGCTCGGCGTCGTTCACCGTATAGGCCAGCACCGGCCGGCCGGTGGCGCGGTATTCGGCGATGGTCTCCGCCGTCTCCTTCTCGTGGCTGACATTGATGGTCGTGGCGCCGATGGCGTCGGCATTGGCGGCCCAGACCGCCGGCCGGTCCCAGATCAGGTAGCCGCGCGGCCAGTCGGGCGCGATCTCGCGGGCTTTGAGAAGGCTCTCGATGGCGAAGCTGGAGACCAGCGGCTTCGGCCGGTCGGCCGGCCACAGCTTCTGCGCCGCGGCCAGCGCCACCTCGGCGGTCTCGACCTCGCGACCGGGGCAGGGCTTGATCTCGATGTTGACCGCCAGGCCCAGCTCCAGCGCCACGGTCAGCACCTCGTCCAGGGTCGGCACCCGCTCGCCCCGGAACTCGGGCGCGAATTTGCGGCCGGCATCCAGCATCCGCACCGCCGCGAAATCGGAATTGGCGATCGGGCCGCTGCCGTCGGTGGTGCGGTCCAGGGTGTCGTCATGGATCACCACCGGCACCCGGTTGCGGGTCAGCTTGACGTCGAACTCGACCATCTCGACGCCCAGCGCGGCGGCTTTGCGGAACGACGCCAGGGTGTTCTCCGGCGCATGGGCCGCGGCGCCGCGATGGCCGATGACTCGGGGCAGGGTCAGGGTCATGGGGCTGGTCTCCGGGGCGTCTAGGGCACTGCGGGAGGCGGGTTTTCGGCTTGGTCGGGAACGGTCCGGCTCACTCGCCCGGACGGAAAGGACCGGCAGCTCGTCAGGACAATCTCCCCTCCAGGTGCCATCCTCGCCGAGCCGGCGTCAAGTGCGGGACGGCCCGGCCGCGACTCCCCTTGGCCCGGCATCCGTGCTAGATGGGCGCCGATTCGAAGATCCGGACGAGAACCCATGGGATTCAATTGCGGCATCGTCGGCCTGCCCAATGTCGGCAAGTCGACGCTGTTCAACGCGCTGACCTCCACCCAGGCGGCGGAAGCGGCGAACTATCCATTCTGCACGATCGAGCCGAACACCGGCCGCGTCGGCGTGCCCGACCCGCGGCTGGACAAGCTGGCGGCGATCGCGGCCTCGGCCAAGGTCGTCGCCACCCAACTAGAGTTCGTCGACATCGCCGGGCTGGTGCGCGGCGCGTCGAAGGGCGAGGGGCTGGGCAACCAGTTCCTGGCCAATATCCGCGAGACCGATGCCGTGCTGCACGTGCTGCGCTGCTTCGAGGGCGAGGTCACCCATGTCGAGGGCTCGGTCGACCCGGTGCGCGATGCCGAGATCGTCGACACCGAGCTGATGCTGGCCGACATGGAGGGGTTGGAGCGGCGGGTGCTGTCCGCGGCCAAGCGGGCCAAGGGCGGCGACAAGGACGCGAAGGCCGAGATCGACCTGATGGAGCGGGCGCTGGCGGTGCTGCGCGAGGGCAGGCCGGCCCGCACCGTCGAGCTGTCGCCCGATGAGCGCGAGCCGTTCCGGCGCCTGGCGCTGTTGACCTCCAAGCCCGTGCTCTATGTCTGCAACGTCTCCGAGGACGAGGCCGCGACCGGCAACGCCCATTCCGCCCGGGTCGAGGCGATGGCGAAGGCGCAGGGCGCCGAGGCGGTGGTGATCTCGGCCGCGATCGAGGCCGAGCTGGCGCAGCTCTCGGCCGCGGAGAAGCAGGAGTTCCTGGCCTCGATCGGGCTCGAGGAGCCAGGGCTGAACAAGGTGATCCGCGCCGGCTACAAGCTGCTCGGCCTGCTCACCTTCTTCACCGTCGGACCGAAGGAGGCGCGGGCCTGGACCGTGCGGGCCGGCGCCGCCGCGCCGGAAGCCGCGGCAGAGATCCACAGCGACATCCAGCGCGGCTTCATCAAGGCCGAGACCATCGACTATGACAGCTTCGTCGCGCTCGGCGGCGAGCAGGGGGCGAAGGACGCCGGCAAGATGCGGCAGGAAGGCAAGGACTACATCGTCCGCGACGGCGACATCTTCCACTTCCGCTTCAACGTTTAGCCCCACCCCTTGGCGTCATCCCCGCGAAAGCGGGGATCTCGTCGGCGCAATGCCGAGATCCCGTGTCTGCGCCGCGGCACTCCGCGCCGCAGCGCGCACGGGATGACGATGAATGGGCGGGATCAGCCCGACGTGCAGGTGGTGCTCTGGGCGCCGGCGATGCGGCTGTAGGTGGCCTGGCCGCCCTTGTCCCAGAACTCGGCGCCATAGGGGTTGGTGTAGCGCGCGCCGCTGCCCGAGATCGCGCGCTGCAGCGTGATCGTGTTGCCGCCGTCGGCCAGCACCAGCGCGTCGCCGGTGAAGCCGGCGGACAGGCTGGTGCCGTCGGCGCAGCGATAGCCGACGGTCTTGCTGGCGATGGCTTCGGTCCGCGCGGTCGGGTTCGGGGTCTCGTCGCCGCAGGCGGCCAGCGCGGCGAGGGCCAGCGCGCAGGGGATCAGGGTCAGGCGGCGGGTCATCACAGTCTCCTTCTTGGCCCGGCGCCGTGCCGGGCGGACAATCGCCCATCAGCAACGCCGCAGCCGGCCATTTGTTTCGCGGCCGGGACGAAGCGGCCGGATCCTTGTCGGACAAATTTCCCATCGGCGGCCTTTTCGCGACCGCCACGGGCCCCACATCTTCAACAAGGATGTGGAGGAGACGCCGATGCGAAGCCCGGTCGCGGCCGCCATTCTGCTCGCCGCAATTCCGTTCATTGCGCTTCCGGCCCTGGCCGAGGACGTCGCCCCGGGGACCAAGTTCGAGATCCGGCCCGACGCCCTGCCCAAGCCCTATGCCACCGACGCCGTGGCCAACAGCGCCGGGCCCGTCGCCCGCACCGATGCGATGCGGCCGCAGGTGCCGAAGGGGATGACCGCGACGCTGTTCGCCTCGGGCCTGTCGGGCCCGCGCGAGATGCTGGTGCTGCCGGACCGGTCGATCCTGGTGTCGGAGCCGGAGGCCGGACGGATCAGCCGGCTGGTCGCGCCCAGCCCCCCGGCCCGCGCCCGGGCCATGCCGTTCCTGACCGGGCTGGACGGGCCCTACGGCATGACGCTGCGCCGCGACGCGCTGTACGTCGCCGATCTCGACGGGCTGTGGCGCGTGCCCTACACCGCGGGCGACGCCAAGGCGCAGGCGAAGCCGCAGCGGATCACGCCGGACGGCGCCTTCGACGGCGGCCGCGGCCATGCTAGCCGCAACGTGATCTGGGACCCGGCGTCGGACCGCTTCTTCGTCGCTATCGGCAGCCGCAGCAACATCGCCGAGGAGCCGGCGCCGCGCGCCACCATCCAGGCCTTCGCCGCCGACGGCTCGGGCGGCCGCACCTACGCCTCCGGGCTGCGCAACCCGGTCGGGCTGGCGCTGCAGCCGGGCACCGGAAAGCTCTACACCGTGGTGAACGAGCGCGACGGCCTCGGCAACGGGCTGGTGCCGGACTATCTGACGGCGGTGCAGGAGGGTGGCTTCTACGGCTGGCCCTACGCCTATATCGGCCAGAACCCGCAGCCGGACCTGGCGGACAAGCAGCCGGAGCTTGTGAAGAAGGCGATCGTGCCGGACCTGCTGTTCGAATCGCATTCGGCGCCGCTGGACCTGGTGTTCTACGACGGCTCGATGTTCCCCGACTGGCGCGGCGACGCGCTGGTGACGCTGCACGGCTCGTGGAACCGCGCCGACCCGATCGGCTACATGGTGGTCCGGGTGCCGTTCCGGGACGGCAAGCCCGCGGGCGGCTACGAGGCGCTGGCGACCGGCTTCCGGCTCAATCGCGGCGCCGGCGCGGCCCGGGTCTGGGGCCGCCCGGCCGGGATCGCGGTGCTGCCGGACGGATCGATCCTGGTCTCCGACGACGAGGGCGGCACGATCTGGCGCATCGCCAAGGGCGGGTGAGCGCCTTACGCAGACGAACCGTCTTCGAAGTCGTCCAGCGGCGCGTCGAAATCGGGTCCGATGTGGATCTCGCCTTTCATCAGGCCGAACCGGATCTTGGTCGGCTTGCCCTCGTCCAACGGCACCAGCTTGGCCAGCGGCGTGCCGGACTTGGCGATGACGAAGCTTTCCCCTTTGCTCGCCCGATCGACGATCTGGGAGAACAGGATCCTGGCTGCGGAGATGTCGATCGACGTCATCGGATGGATCGGCGCATGTCCCGTCAGATTCGGCCCTCGCTTGTGCATGGTCAAGCGGGGCCAGAATCAGGGGCCGGCCCCGGATCCTGATACAGCCGGAGATAGAGCTCCGACAGGAAGCCGGCGACCAGGGCCGTGGAGAGGGCGATCAGCAGCAGCAGGACAAGGTAGGCGACGACCCCGAAGACGAGGGCGCCGGCACCGGGCCCGGAGGTGCCGGGACCACCGCCCAGATGCTGCAGCGCCCAGCCCAGCGGACCGATGCCGAACCAGGGCGGAATCTGTACCGTGATGCACCCGATCAAGATCGGGATGGCACGACCCCGCGTCGCCGCCCAGCTCCGCCGAAAGGTCATCGAACGGTCGCCGATCGCCACGGCCGGCAGGATGAGGGACAGCCGGAGGGTGACGGCGGCGCCGGCGACGGCCAGCAGGATGATGACGACGGTGATCACCGTGGCGCCCGCCCGGTCGCCCAGCCCGCGCAGCAGGACTGCGACGGCGGGCGTGCCGATCACGATGATGGCGACGGCTGGCAATGCGGCGACGGCGGCCAGCACAACGTATCGCGCCAGGGTGTTCAGGTCGGAGAAGGCACGGCGCTCCTCGCGCAGCACGAAGCGGTGCCAGCCGATGGCGGTGCCGGCGCCGATGGCGGCCATGACGAGGTCTCCGCCCGGCCCGTCCCAGGCCTGCGGCGCCAGGATGATGATGGCGATGAGCAGGAGCACGGTGATCCCGGTCCAGGCCAGGGCGATCCTCATGAACACGCCGAGATTGCCGAACAGCCGGCCATACGCCGTCTCGATCAGGTGCGACAGCGGCAGGGGGCCGGCCGGCGGCCCGGCGGATTCGTTCAGATCGCCCATGCCGCATGATCGCCAAGGGCCGATGCGGCGGCAAGGCCGCTTCGCTGCGCCTGGATGTGCCGGGAGATTGATTGACAAGCGCCCCTCGGCCAGCTGAATATTGGTTGTGAATGATTGACATAAGACAATTTTAGATATGCTCTCGCCGCCGCTTCCACACCCGCGAAGCCCCGCCTAGATGGTCGCCAGGATCGCCACGGTCGCGTTCCAGGGGATCGAGACGGCGCCGGTCGACGTGCAGGTGCAGGTCTCCGGCGGCTTTTCCGGCATCACCCTGGTCGGCCTGCCCGACAAGGCGGTGGCGGAAAGCCGGGAGCGGGTGAAGGCGGCGCTGCATGCCCTCGGCCTGGCCCTGCCGCCCAGGCGCATCACCATCAACCTGGCGCCGGCCGACATGCTGAAGGAGGGCAGCCATTACGACCTGCCGATCGCGCTGGGCCTGCTCACCGCGCTCGACGTGCTGCCGGTGCAGGAGATCGGGCAGTACATGGCGCTGGGCGAGCTGGCGCTGGACGGGGCGCTGACTCCGGTCGCCGGGGTGCTGCCGGCGGCCCTGGGCGCGGCGGAGCGTGGGCTCGGCCTGATCTGCCCGGCCGCCTCGGGGCCGGAGGCGGCCTGGGCCGCCGATGCCGAGGGCCGGATCGACGTGCTGGCGGCGCCGACGCTGCTGGCCCTGGTCAACCACTTCAAGGGCACCCAGGTGCTGGCCCAGCCGCAGCCGCTGCTCGCCGCGGCGGACGGTCCCGGCCTCGACCTGCGCGACGTCAAGGGGCAGGAGACGGCGAAGCGGGCGCTGGAGATCGCCGCCGCCGGAAATCACAATCTGCTCATGATCGGTCCGCCCGGCTCCGGCAAGTCGATGCTGGCCGCGCGGCTGCCCGGCCTGCTGCCGCCGCTGTCGCCGGCCGAAGCGCTCGAAGTGTCGATGATCCATTCGGTCGCCGGGCTGCTGGAGGGCGGCCGGCTGATGCGCCGCCGGCCGTTCCGCGACCCGCACCATTCGGCCTCGCTGCCGGCGCTGGTCGGCGGCGGGCTCCGGGTCCGGCCGGGCGAGATCTCGCTGGCCCATCGCGGCGTGCTGTTCCTGGACGAACTGCCGGAATTCGCCCGCGCCACGCTCGAATCGCTGCGCCAGCCGATGGAGAGCGGCCGGGCGGTGATCGCCCGGGCCAACTCGCATGTCACCTATCCGGCCCGGGTGCTGCTGGCGGCGGCGATGAATCCGTGCCGCTGCGGCTATCTCGGCGACCCGGCGCTCGGCTGCGGCCGGGCACCGCGCTGCGGCCAGGACTACCAGTCGCGCCTGTCCGGGCCGCTGCTCGACCGCATCGACCTGCATGTCGACGTGCCCGCCGTCTCCGCCGCCGATCTGTCGCTGCCGCCGCCGGCCGAAGGCACGGCGGAGGTGGCGGCCCGGGTCGCGGCGGCGCGGGAGATCCAGGCTGCGCGCTACGCCGGGGACGGCATCGCCACCAATGCCGAGGCCGACGGCGCGGTGCTGGAACGCGTGGCAATGCCCGATTCGGCCGGCGCCACCCTGCTGACCCAGGCGGCGGAGCGGTTGCGCCTGTCCGCCCGCAGCTACCATCGGGTGCTGCGCGTCGCCCGCACCCTGGCCGACCTGACCGGGGCGGAGAGCCTCGGCCGCGCCCAGATCGCCGAAGCCCTGTCCTACCGGCGGCTGTCCGCGGCCGGATGATATCCAACGGTCGGCGGGAAAGCGGCGCGGACCCCATCAAGCCGGTTGGCCAGCGTCGGAAATTTTGTGATCCTGATCGGGTTTGCTTCTGTCCGAGGTGATCGCCTTCACCCGAATCCGACGGGGTAGCCGCCGATGCGATCGATGCTTTTGATTTTCGTCGCTATGCTGGCCGGTGCGTGCGTGCCGTCGGGCCAGAATAATTTCGTCGTGGTGCAGACCTTCAACGAACGCGGCGCCGCGGGGGCGCAGGCCACCGCGGACCGGTATTGCGGCCAGACCAGCCGCACGGCGCTCGCCACCGACCGGCAATGGAACTACATCGGCTTCCAATGCCTGGATCCGGCCAACTCGCTGGTGGCGCAGACGCCGATCCCGCCTCGCTAGGGGAATCCAAGGCCCAGACAGTAGAGGAGCCGCACGGCGGCGGCTCCTCGTTTTGCTCTTTTGTCCGCAGGCTCACCCGACGATGCCGGGTTGCCATTCCGACGGAGGTCGCCGCAAGGGCATTGCGGCTGGCCAATACGCGTTACCGGCTATGCCGACCACGTGGCCATACGATGCGCCCCCGGAACGATCGGATCAAGGGGGTCGTCGTGCGGCGCAGCAAAGGTCAACGAGGCTGCCGCGGTCAGGCGCCGGATCACGCGTCCTGGGTGGTCTGGGCGACCTGGGTCATGAACTTGCCGGCCGCCTTCTCGGCCAGCAGCGGCGCCGCCCCGGCGATCGCCTCCAGCAGCGGGTCGAGCCAGGCCTCGTCGGCCTTGGCGAAGTTGCCCAGCACCCAGCCATGCACCCGGTCCTTGTGGCCGGGATGGCCGATGCCGATGCGGACGCGCCAGAACTCGGGTCCGATATGGGCGTCGAGCGAGCGCAGGCCGTTGTGGCCGGCGGTGCCGCCGCCCTTCTTGACCCGGACCTTGCCGGGCGCCAGATCGAGCTCGTCATGGAACACGACGACGTCGTCGGGCGTGAGCTTGAAGAAGCGCATCGCCTCGCCGACCGACCGGCCGCTCTCGTTCATGTAGGTGGTGGGCTCCAGCGCCAGCACGCGCTCGGGGCCGAGCCGGCCTTCCGCCAGCCGGCCCTGGAACTTCAGCTTCCAGGGCGAAAAGGAATGGCGCTCGACGATGTCGTCGAGCGCCATGAACCCGACATTGTGCCGGTGATACGCATATTGCGAGCCGGGATTGCCGAGGCCGACGAACAGCAGCATCGCACTCTCCCAGCCCGCGGGGCCTTGATCAGGCCTTCGGCTCCTCGGCCGCGGCCGGGGCCGCCTCACCGGTGACCGCGGCGGCCGCAGCCTCGGCCGCCTCGGCACGGACCGCCGACGGCGCCGCGACGGTGGCGATCACGAAGTCGCGATCCTGCACGGCCGGACGAACGCCCTCCGGCAGCTTGACCGCGCTCATGCGCAGCGAGTCGCCGATATCGGCGCCGGTCAGGTCGACCGAGACGAATTCGGGGATCGACTCGGCGCGGCAGATCAGCTCGACATCGTGGCGCACGACGTTCAGCACGCCGCCGCGCTTGATGCCGGGCGACGCGCCGTCGTTGACGAAGTGCACCGGCACGTCGGCATGGACGGTGGTCTTGTCGCTGACGCGCAGGAAGTCCAGGTGGATCGCGCGGTCTGTCACCGGGTCCAGGGCGATGTCGCGCGCCAGGACATGGTGCTTCTCGCTGCCGATCTCGATGTCATAGAGATGCGTCAGCGCGGCGGGATCGCGCAGGACCTTCAGCAGCGACTGGGCGTTGACGTTGAACAGCACCGGCGGCTTGTTGTCGCCGTAGATGACGCCCGGGATCATCCCGGCCCGACGCGCTGCCCGTGCTGCCCCCTTACCGGCCCGGTCGCGCGCCTCGGCCGTGATCTTGATGGTATCGGCCATCGGCTCTCTCCTAAGTGAAGACGCCGGCCTCCAGGGGTGCCGGCGTCGATACGGCGTGAGTGAATGCTCACGCAAGCGCGGTCGTCTAGCAGAATTGATCCGGCCGCGCAACGGCCGGGGCCGCAGCCCCGGCCTGCTTCAGGCTTACCACGCCGGCAGGATGGCGCCCTTGAACCGGGTCTCCAGGAACTGCGCCACCTCGGGCGACTGGTAGGCCTCGACCAGGGTCTTCAGGTCGGCCCGGTCCTTGTCGCCGGCGCGGGCGGCGACGAAGTTGCCGTAAGGGTTGTTGGTCCGGCTCTCGGCGATCAGCGCGTCCTTGCGCGGGTCGAGCCCGGCCTCCAGCGCGTAATTGGTGTTGATGATCGCGCCGTCCAGGTCCGGCAGCGCGTGCGGCAGCTGTGCCGCGTCGAGCTCGGAGAACTGGAAGTTGTGCGGGTTCTCGGCGACGTCGAGCAGCGACGGGTTCAGGCCCTTGCCGGCGGCCAGCTTGATCAGGCCGTTGGCGGCCAGCAGGTTCAGCGCCCGGCCGCCGTTGCTGGGGTCGTTCGGGATGCCGATCCTGGCGCCGTCGGGCAGCTTGTCGATCTTGGCGACCTTCTTCGAGTACAGGCCGATCGGCTCGACGATGGTGAAGCCGATCGGGACGATGTGATAGCCGCGGGCGGCGATCTGGGCGTCCAGATAGGGCTGGTGCTGGAAGGCGTTGGCGTCGAGCTCGCCATGCTCCAGCGCCTCGTTCGGGATGGCGTAGTCGGAGAAGGTGATCAGTTCGACCTCGAGGCCTTTCTTGGCGGCCACCTGCTTGGCGACCTCGGCGATCTCCTCCTCGCTGCCGCCCATGACGCCGAGCTTGATGCTGGCGGCGAGGGCGCTGCCGGCGGTGGCGGCGCCGAGGGCGAGGCCGAGCGCCAGGCCGATCAGGCCGCGCGTCAGCGGGGAAAGGGACATGATGGGCTCCTGCACGTCTTGGGTCGGTATGGATATGGGGCGGCGCGGCGCCGCGGGTCAGGCCCGGGCCTGGTCCGGCCGGTGCTGGCGGCGGGCGATCGTGGTCAGCGCCGCATGCGCCGCCCGGCCGGCCGCACGGGTGGTGCGGAACAGGCGCCCCTCCAGCGGCGTGAAGGCCGCGTCGGAGGCGTAGAAGCGGAAGCCGCGGGGCTCGCGCGTGACGATGCCGGCGGTCAGGCCACCGGCGACGATGATGAAGGCGTCAGCCATGGAAGAGATCCTCTCGGAGGGCGCATCTGGTCGTGCGGTCGGGGGCGGCGGGCAGCGCCCGCGGTCAGCAACAGCGACAGGCGCGACACATGCCGATGCGCGGCACGGCGGAGAGGAACGGTGGGGGCAAGGTCGAAACCATCGGTCGGCTCCTCAGCATCAACTGCCGGAACCACGAACATTGTCGTGGCGCTTTAGCGTTTGGTGACGCGGCGCAAGCTGCTTCCGTCAAAATCCCGCGGATCCGAAGATCGGTGCCGACCCTCGAACATACGCGGCGGCATGTCAATAATAAAAAATCTACAAGGGCATTACGATAATACCATCGTTGCGAGGAGGCGGAGCCGACGAAGCAATGGCCGTGTGTGTCCGGCGGCGCCGCGCAAGTCACGAAAAAGCCCGCCCGGTTTCCCGGGCGGGCTTCTCTGATCCGACGATCGGTTGGGCTCAGGCGCCGCGGCGCCACCAGCCGCGCTTCGGGGCCTCGGGCGGCTGGTTCACCACCTGGTTGGCCTCGACAGCAAGGTTCTCGGCGGCCGGCGCCTCGGGCGCTGGCTCGGCCGCGGCCGGCACAGGCTCGGGCACAGCGCCGTTCAGCGCCGCCGCCGCCTCGGGCTCGGGCACCGGCTCCGGAACGACCTGCGGTGCCGGGGCGGGCGCCTCGGCGGCCGGCTCTTCGGCCGCAGCCACGGCCTTCTTGCGGCGCGGCGCGGCGCGGCGCTTCGGCTTCGGCGCCTCCTCGGCCGGCGCCGCGGCTTCCGCCGGGGCGGCGTCGGCCGGGGCGGGCTCGGGCGCGATCACGGCCTCGGCGGCCGCAACCGTCTCC
>NZ_VCCH02000015.1 GCF_005938675.2 Mycobacterium sp. KBS0706 | reverse complement strand
GCACCCGATCCGGGTGCCGCAAGGCTGGAACGATGGCGCCGAGGCTGCGGACGTCGAGCCGGCGGAGACCGTCGCCGATCGCGAGCCTGCAGAGGCCTGGCCCCGGCCGCCGGATGACTCAGACGCCGGCCAGCCCATGCCGAAGCCGCCGAAACCGGACAGCAGCTGAGAGCTGCGCATTGTCCCGCGCTCCCTCACGACAGCTCGGATATTTTTGCCTCTCCCGTTTACGGGAGAGGTCGGAGGCGCTTGCGCCTCCGGGTGAGGGGGGTTTGTCGAGGCCGGGGCCCGCCCTCACCCGGTCTCGCTGCGCGAGCCCGACCTCTCCCGTAAACGGGAGAGGCACTGCGTTGTTCCGATCGCGCCGGCTCGCCTCCTACTTCACCACGAACGTCCCGCGCATGCTGTCGCCCTCGGTCTCCGGGGCGAGGAAGGTGAAGGTGCCGGGGCGGATCGGCACGAAGGTGATGGTGGCCTTGCCGGCGTCGTCGAACTCGATCGAATCCAGGCCCAGCGGCCGGATCTCGATCTTGTTGACCACCACCTCGTTGATCCAGATGTTGCGGAAGAACTCCGGCGCGGCGATGCCCAGCTCGGCGGTGCCGTCGGCCTCGATCGTCCAGCGGTAGTATTTGCCGGCCTCCAGCTCGTAGGGCTTGTCCGGGAAGGGCACGCCGGAGGACAGCTTCAGCGTCTCCAGGGTGGTCGGGCGCGTGGTCAGCCCGGCCTGGGCCGCGGCGGGCCCGGCGAGACCCAGCGCCAGCAGCAGGGCGGCCGCCGCCGCGATCGTCGGTGCACGCATCTCAAGCTCCCTCCGTGTCCGGCGGTCCGCCCCGCCCGTTCGGGTGAGTATGGCGGCCGGTCCGCGCTAGGTCCGTTGTCCTTTGGTCCAAGCCGGGCCCGGCCGGTGTATGCTCGATGGCGGCGATCACGATCGGGGGGAGACATGCGGCGCAGCGGGACAGGACTCGGCTGAGATGGGGCGCAGCCTCGACCGCCTCGCCGCCTCGGTCGTCGACGGCATCCTCGACGACATCGCCGCCGGCCGGCTGAACCCGGGCGAGCCGCTGGCGCCCGAGGCGGCGCTGGCCGAGCGCTTCGCCGTGTCCAAGCCGGTGGTGCGCGAGGCCATGGCCCGGCTCGCGGTGCAGGGCGTGGTCGCCATCCGCCACGGCCGGACGACCGTGGTGCAGCCGCTGTCGGGCGGCGCCGTCGCCGGCCTGTTCGCCACCCTCGCCCGCGCCTATGGCATCGCGCCGGGCGAGTTCTCCGCCCTGCGCCGGGCGGTCGAGATCGAGATCGCCGGCCTGGCCGCCGCCCGCGCCAGCGCCGATGAGGTCGCCGGTCTGATCGAGGCGGTCGAGCTGATGGCGTCGGAGATCCGCACCATCGACCCCTGGGTCGAGGCCGACCTCCTGTTCCACCGCCGCCTCGCCGCCATCGCCGGCCAGCGCCTCTTGGCCCATCTGCTGGAGGCGCTCGAGGCCTCGACCCGCGAGACCATGCGCAACGCCAAGCTGAAGCGCGACCTCGCCACCACCCAGCGCGCCTTGCGCTGCCACATCGAGCTGGCCGAGGCGGTGCGCGCCCGCGACCCCGATCGCGCCCGCGCCCTGATGGTCGCCCATTTCGACATCGTCGCCGACCTGGACGGGCCGTGAGGTGTGGTCAACCACCCACCATCAGCCGCACGACCTCGTCCGCATCCGTCTCCGCGGTCCGGCGCTCGCCGGCCTTGACCCCGCGGCGCAGCACCACGATGCGGTCCGCCACCGCGAAGATGTCGCCGAGATTGTGCGAGATGAACACCACGCCCTTGCCCTGCGCCTTCAGCGCCTGCACCAGGGCCAGCACCTTGCGCTGCTCCGGCACGCCCAGCGCCGCGGTCGGCTCGTCCATGATCAGGATCCGCGCGTTCCAGTAGATCGCCCGGCCGATCGCGACGGCCTGGCGCTGGCCGCCGGAGAAGGTCGCGACCGGCGCCTCCAGCCGGTCGACATGGAAGTCCAGCCGCGCCATGGTCTGCCGCGCCGCCTCGGCCATGTGCCTGCGGTCCAGCACCGGCAGGAAGCCGAACAGCCGCCGCTTCGGCTCGCGGCCGAGGAAGATGTTGGCCCCGATCGACAGGTTGTCGGCCAGCGCCAGGTCCTGGTAGATCGTCTCGATGCCGCGGTCGCGCGCGTCATGCGGCGTGGCGAAGGAGACCGGCTCGCCGGCCAGGCGGATCTCGCCCTCGTCATGGCGGTGGACGCCGGAGATCGCCTTGATCAGCGTCGACTTGCCGGCGCCGTTGTCCCCCGCCAGCGCCAGCACCTCGCCGGCGGCGAGGTCGAGCGACACGCCGCTCAGCGCCTGCACCCCGCCGAAGCGCTTCGACAGGCCGCGGACCGACAGCAGCGGTTCAGTCATCTTGCCGTCCCCGCGCAAGCCGGCGCTGGCTCTGGTCGACCAGCACCGAGATGATGATGACGACGCCCACCGCGACGAACTGCCAGAACGGCTCGACGTCGATGAACACCAGCCCGTACTGGATCACCGCGATCACCAGGGCGCCGGCGATGGTGCCGCCGATCGTGCCCGACCCGCCGAACAGGCTGGCGCCGCCGATCACCACCGCGGCGATCGAATCCAGCAGCAGCGGCTCCCCCGCCTGGGCCGCGCCGGCGTTGAAGCGGGCGGCATACAGCGATCCCGCCAGCCCGGCGCAGACCGCGGCGAGCAGGTACAGCCGGATGGCGTGGCGCCGCACGTCGATGCCGGCCCGCAGCGCCGCGTTGCGGTTGGCGCCGATGGCATAGGTGTGCTGGCCGAAGCGGGTCTGCGACAGCAGGTAGTGCATCGCCAGCGCGGCGATCACGGTGATCAGCACCACGGTCGGGATGCCGGCGACCCGGCCGTTGCCGATGGTGGCGAACCAGCTGTTGACCACCGGGACCGTGGTGCCGCCGGCGATCAGGAAGGCGGCGCCGCGGGCGACGCCGTACATGCCCAGCGTGCCGATGAAGGGCGGCACCTTGAGATGCGCGATCAGCCAGCCATTGACCAGCCCGGGCACGAAGGCCACGCCCACGCCGGCGGCAAGCCCCAGCAGCATTGCCGGCACCGGGCCGAGGCCGATCACCGGCCCCAGATTGGCCGCATGCGCCGCGACCACCGAGGCCAGCCCCATGGTGAAGCCGACCGACAGGTCGATGCCGGCCGAGATGATGATGAAGGTCTGCCCCAGCGCCAGCAGCAGCGGCGCCACCGCGAAGATGCCGATCGACTGCAGGTTGTACGGGTTCAGGATGAAGGTCGTGTCGTAGACGATCCGGGCCCAGGCCTCGAAGAACACGACCAGCAGGATCAGGAACAGCCAGGCCCGCAGCTCCGCCACCCGGAGCAGGAAGGCCCGGCCGCTGCTCGTGGTCGGGGAGGGGATCGAGGAGATCGACATGGCGGCTCCTGGTCGGAAGGACCAGGCCGCCGTCTCCGGCGGCCTGATGTTCGTCACGCGGCGGATCAGCCCGTGTACAGGAACCGTGCCACCTTCGGGTCGTCGATATTCGCCTTGTCCATCACGGTGAAGCCGGTGCCGATCGCGGTCGGCACCGACTGGTCGGTCAGATGGGCGAAGGCGCTGATCACGCCGAAATAGCCGATCTCGGACGGGTGCTGGGCGATGGCGATGTCGACCGTGCCGTTCTTCAGATCTTCGACGATCGATTGCGGCGCGTCGAAGGCCGCGACCTTGACCGCGCCCGCCTTGCCCGCCTGCTTGACGCCGTTGGCGGAGCCGAGGGCGGAGAACAGGTTGGCGCCGAACACCCCGGCCAGGTCCGGGTTGCGGGCCAGCACCGCCTGCAGCTGCGACGCCGCCTTGTTGGCGTCGTCGTCGTTGAACTGCGTCTCCAGCACCTCGATGCCGGAATGGGCCTTGATCTCGTCCTTGAACCCCTCCTCGCGCTGGTCGGTGGTGGAGATGCCGGGCTTGACGTTGGAGACGTAGACCTTGCCCTTGCCGCCGATCGACTTGGCCAGCGCCCGCGCCGCGATGCGGCCACCCAGGATGTTGTCCGAGGCGATGTAGGACAGCGGGAAGTCGGCATTGCCCTCGCCGGCCTGGTACACGCCGGTGCCGATGAAGGTGTCGACGGTGAAGACCGGGACGCCGGCATCCACCGCCTTGCGCAGCGGCTCGATCAGCTGGGTCTTGTCGGTCGGCGCCACCAGCAGGGCGTCGGGCTTGCGCGCGATCACCGCATCCAGCACCGGCACCTGCAGCACCGGGTTGAACTCGGGCGCACCCTGGAACACCAGCTCGGCCCCCACCGCCTTGCAGGCGGCCTCGGCGCCGCGCCGCATGGTGATGTAGAAGGCGTCCGTCGTCAGGCCGGGGACGAGGGCGATCTTGAAGCTCTTGCCTTGCGCCGCGGCCGGGGCGATCGCGGCAGTGCCGGCGAGCGCGGCCGAGGCTCCCATGAGGGATAGAAGCAATCTCCGTTCCATCGTTTCCTCCATCTGTCTGGTTGGTTGTTGCTTTCTTCTTGGTCGTTGGCACGGGGGTCAGGCCGGGACCAGCTCGGCCTTGCGGTCGAAGCCGGCCAGGGCATGGTTCAGCGGGGTCAGCGTCGCATGCAGCCGCTCGAACACCGAGCGGTGCAGCGCATCATAGCGCTCGGCGAGGCCGGGATCCGGCGCCACCGTACGGTGCCGCTGGTCGATCGCGGCCAGGGCGGCGTCGAGATCGGGCCACAGCCCGGCGGCGACGCCGCCCAGCAGCGCGGCGCCCAGCGCCGTGGCCTCGGGCTCGTCCACCACCGTCACCGGGCGGCCATAGACATTGGCCTTGATCTCGAGGAACAGGGCATTGCGCGAGCTGCCGCCGATCGCCCGGATCTCGGTCGGCGGCGTGATCCCTGGCAGCGCTGCCATGGCATCGACCATCAGCCGCGCCTGCATCGCCAGCCCCTCCAGCACCGCCCGATACAGGGCGCCGCGGCCGGCATGGGCGGTCAGGCCGATGAAGGCCCCGCGCGCGCTGGTGTCCGGGTCGGGCGGCGGGCTGTAGACCAGATGCGGCAGGAACACCACGCCCTGGCTGCCCGGCTCGACCGCGCGGGCCTCGGCGATCAGCGCCTCGTGCTCGGCCTGGCCGGTCAGCGAGCGGAACCATTCCACCGCCCCGCCGGAGCTGTTGATGCCGCCGCCGAGATAGGACAGAGGGCGGTGGGTCTCGATCGCGCCCTGGATGAAGCCGCGCCGCATCACCGCCGGGTCGAGCAGCGGGAAGGAAGTCGCCAGCAGCACCGCCTCGGCGGTGCCGAGGCTGTCCAGCAGCATGCCCGGACGGGTGATCCCGGCGGCGTAGGAGCCGCAGAGATGGTCGTGGCCGCCGGTGGCGACCACCGGCCGCCCGGCCAGCCCGGTCTCGGCCAGCACCTCCGGCCGCACCGGGCCGATCGCGGCGCCGGAGGGCAGGATCGGCGGCAGCAGGGCGGTGTCGATCGCGGCGAGGCCCAGCAGCTCCTCCGACCAACGGCGCTCATGGATGTCGAAGCAGAGGGTGCGCGAGGCCAGGGTCGGCTCGGTGGCCGCCACGCCGGTCAGGCGGAAGGCGATCCAGTCGGCGATGGCCAGCACCCGGCGGGCGCGGCCCATCGCCTCCGGCCAATGCGCGCGCATCCAGGCCAGCTTGCACAGGGTCAGAGTCGGGTCGAGGGCAAGGCCGGTGATCTGGAAGATACGATCCGGGCCGATCGTCTCGGCCAGCTCCCGCGCCGCCGCCTCGGTGCGCCGGTCGAACCAGACCAGCGACGGCGCCAGTGACCGGCCGCTATCGTCGACCAGCACGCAGCTCTCGCCGACGCTGCCGACTGCGAGGCCGGCGACCGGCTTGCCGCCGAGCGACCGGGCGACCTCGGCCAGGCAGTCCATGACCGCGGCGAACAGCCCGTCGGGATCGTATTCGCCGCGCCCGCCCGCCTGCATCCGGGCCGGGGTCGGCCGCGCCGCCTGCGCCGCCCGGCGGCCGCGCGCATCGAAGGCGATGGCGCGGACCGACCGGGTGCCGACATCGATGCCGATCAGGAAGGGCGGTTCGAAGCGCGTCGCCATCTCTGGCCCCGCAATGCGTGTTGTCAGCCGGGCAAGCCGCCGGCGGCCATCGCCTCGTCGACGCCATGGCCGCGATGGATGATCGCCGCCAAAGCGCGCACCACCGCCGCCGGGTCCGGCGCCTGCCAGATGTTGCGGCCGAACACCACGCCGCGCCCGCCGGCCTGGACCGAGCCGTGCACCACCGCCAGCGCGTCCCGCACCGTCTCCATCTTCACGCCGCCGGCGATCAGCACCGGGGCGGGGCAGGTCGAGGTGACCCGGCGGAAGCTGTCGGCCGAGCCGGTGTAGTAGGTCTTGACGATGTCGGCGCCGAGCTCGAAGGCGATGCGCGAGGCCGAGGCCATGGCGCCGGCATCGAGCGGGTTGGGGATGCGCTCGGCCGGGCAGGGCAGCGCCTCGACCATCACCGGCAGCCCGTCGGCGGCGCAGTCGCCGACCACCCGGGCGACGATGTCGTAGGTGCGCATCTCGACGTCGCCGCCCATGAAGCCCATGACGCAGACCCCGTCGACGCCCAGCCGGCGGGCGTCCTCCACCGTGTGCAGCAGGCTCCACTCGGTGTAGCGCAGCCAGTCCTCGCGGGTGATGCTGGGGCCGCCATCCAGCCGCAGATAGACCGGCAGCCGGCCGAGCAGCTTGTCGCGGTAGTGCTTGATCACGCCATAGGAGGTCATGATCGCGTCGGCCCCGGCCGCGATCACGCGGTCCAGCACCAAGCCTGGGTCCTCGAGCCCCGGCACCACGCCGAGCGTCCGGGCGTGGTCCATGGCGATGACGATGCCGCGATCACCGAAGGAGAGTCTGGCCATGCTGCTCACCGGTTGGTTGCGGGAGGATCTGGCTGTCGGGATATGCGCTGACAGGTCGGATGTTAGTTATCAGATAAGTTCTGTCAACGAATGATTGTTTCGCATATGCGGTATGGAGTGGCCGTTTATGTCGGATGGAATGGCCGAACACGGCCGCGATCCTGAGAGAGCACCTGCTCTGGCAGTGCAGCATTCACTCTCGTCGCCGTGTCAGGCGGCGGAGACCACCCGCGCGCGCTCGTCCAGCCAGCCGGGGCGCAGCTCAGGCACCGAGGCCAGCAGCAGCTTGGTATAGGCGGCCTGCGGCGCGCGCAGCACCTGCTCGGTCGGCCCGGCCTCGACGGTCCGGCCCTGGCGCAGCACCAGCACCTCATGGCTGATCGATCGGACCACGCCGAGATCGTGGCTGATGAACATCAGGGCGACGCCGAGTTCGCGCTGCAGCTCGGTCAGCAGGTCCAGCACCGCCTCGCCGACCACGGTGTCGAGGGCGGAGGTGACCTCGTCGCACAGGATCAGCTCGGGGTCGGCCGCCAGCGCCCGGGCCAGGTTGACGCGCTGCTTCTGCCCGCCCGACAGCTCGCCCGGCAGCCGGTCGGCCACCGCCGCGGGCAGGCGCACGAGGTCGAGCAGGCGGTGCAGCCGTTGCCGGCGCTGGCGGTCGCCCTGGCCGTGATAGAAGGCCAGCGGCCGGGCGATGATCTGCTCGACGGTGCGGGCCGGATTCAGCGCCGTGTCGGCGTTCTGGAACACGATCTGGATGCGGCGCAGCTGGTCGCGGCTGCGGCCCTGGAGCGTGGCCGGCAGCGCCTCGCCGTCCAGCAGGATACGGCCGCGCGCCGCCGGCAGCAGCCCGGCGATCACCCGGGCCAGCGTGCTCTTGCCGCTGCCGGATTCGCCGATCACGCCGAGGGTGCGGCCGCACCGGATCGACAGGTCGATATCCTGCAGTGCCGTGACCGGCGGCCGCGCGCCGGGCCGGGCCGCGCCGAAGCCGGCGAGCAGCCCTTCGACCCGCAGCAGCGGGGCCGCCTCGGCCGGCGCCGGATCCTCGCCGGCGGTCCGCCGCGCCGGGGTGGCGGCGGCGATCAGCTGACGGGTGTAGCCGTCCTCCGGCGTGGTCACCAGGCGCTCGGTTGGCCCTGTCTCCTGCAGCCGGCCATGGCGCAGCACCGCGATCCGGTCGGCGATCTGGGCGACCACGGCGAGGTCGTGCGAGACGTAGATGCCGGTCGTCTTCCGGGTCCGCACCACGGCCTTGAAGGCACGCAGTACCTCGATCTGGGTGGTCACGTCCAGCGCCGTGGTCGGCTCGTCGAAGATCACCAGCTCGGGGTCGTTGATCAGCGCCATGGCGGCCATCAAGCGTTGCAGCTGGCCGCCCGAGACCTGGTGCGGATAGCGGTCGCCGATCCGGTCGGGGTCGGGCAGGGCCAGCTCGCGGAACAGCTGGCGCGCCTTGGTTCGGGCCGCCTCCGCGGGCATGGTGCCGTGGATCAGCGCGCTCTCGATCACCTGCGCCATGATGCTGCGCGACGGGTTGAAGGCGGCCGCGGCACTCTGGGCGATATAGGCGATCTGGCGGCCGCGCAGGCCCCGCAGGGTCTTGCGGTCGAGCGCCAGGATCTCGCGCCCGAAGACATTGACCGAGCCGCCGGTGATACGGCAGCCGCCGCGGCAATAGCCCATCGTCGCCAGGGCCATGGTGGTCTTGCCCGAGCCGGATTCGCCGATCAGCGCCAGCACCTCACCCTGGCGGATGGTGAAGCCGACATCGTCGACGATCACGGCCTCGCCGCCCTCCTCGGTGCGGGCGGTGACGCGCAGCCCCGAGACCTGGACGGTCGCGGTCATCTCAATGCCCCTCACGGCGGCGGCCGGGCAGGCTGTCGATCAGCAGGTTGACGCCGATGGTCAGCACCGCGATGGCGATGGCCGGCATGATCACGGCCGGCGCCCCCTCGCTCAGGCCCGAGATGTTCTCGCGCACCAGCGACCCCCAATCGGCGTTCGGCGGCTGCACGCCGAGGCCGAGGAAGCTCAGGCTGCTCAGCAGCAGCACGACGAAGACGAAGCGCAGTCCGAAATCCGCCAGGATCGGCCCGACCATGTTCGGCAGCACCTCCTGCAGCATGATGTATCCGGTGCGCTCGCCGCGGGCGCGGGCGGCCAGGACGAAATCCTCCGCCGCGATGTTGACGCCGAGCGCCCGGGTGATGCGGAAGCAGCCCGGCAGGTAGATGAAGGCCAGTGTCAGCACCAGGATCGGGGTGGAGGAGCCGAGGCCTGCCACCAGCACCAGCGCCAGCATCTTGCTCGGGATCGAGGTCAGGGCGTCGAGCGTCCGGCTCAAGAGCGCGTCGGGCCAGCCGCCGACCGCGGCGGCGAACAGGCCCAGGCACACGCCGGCGCCGCAGGCCAGGAGGGTGGCGAGGCCGGCGATGCCGACGGTGTAGCGGGCGCCGAGCAGCACGCGGCTCAGCATGTCGCGGCCGAGATAGTCGGTGCCCAGCGGGAAGGCGGCGCTGACCGGCTTGAACACTTCGTAGTCGATCACCGCGCCGGCGTCGTAGGGAGCGAGAGCCCAACCGAAGGCCGCGACCGCGACGCAGAGCAGGACGATCGCGGCGCCGATCACGCCGGACACGGGCAGGCGCAGCCGGCGCGATCGGCGCCGGGGCAGCAATTCCACCGGATCGAGGGCGGGCTGGGTCATCGGTGGCGCAGCTTCGGGTTGGACAGGATCGCGGCGATGTCGGCCGCGGTGACCAGCAGCAGGTAGACGGCGCAGAACACCATGGCGCAGGACTGCACCACCGGCATGTCGCGCATGGCGACGCTGTCGACCATCAGCTTGGCGATGCCCGGATAGTTGAAGATGGTCTCGACGATGATCACGCCGCCCAGCAGGTAGGACAGGCTGAGCGCCACGGCGTTGGCGATGGCGCCGATCGCGTTGGGCAAAGCGTGGCGCAGCACGATGCGCGCCGGGCTGGCCCCCTTCAGCGCCGCCATCTCGACATAGGGCGACCGCAGCGTCTCGATCACCGCGGCCCGGGTCATCCGCGCCATCTGCGCCGTCACCACGAAGGTCAGGCTCAGCACCGGCATGGCGACGGCGCGCAGGAACTGCAGCGGCGAGGCATGGGCCGGGACGAAGGACAGCGCCGGCAGCCAGTGCAGATGGACCGCGAAGATCAGCACTGCGACGGTGGCGACCAGGAACTCCGGCACCGCCACGACCGAGATGGTGGCGGTGGCCACCGCCCGGTCGTAGAGCGAGCCGCGCCAGACCGCGGAGGTGATGCCGATCGCCAGCGCCAGCGGCACCGCCACGGCGGCGACGATGGCGGCCAGCAGCAGCGAGCTGGCGAGGCGGGTGCCGATCAGTGGGCCGATCGGCTGGCGGCTGACCAGCGACACGCCCGGGTCGCCGGTCAGCATCCCGCCGAGCCAGTGGAGGAAGCGCTGCGCCGCCGGCTGGTCCAGCCCCAGCGCGGTGCGCAGCCCGGACACCGCCTCCGGCGTCGCGCTCTGGCCCAGGATCGCCTGGGCCACATCGCCCGGCAGCAGCTGGGTGGCGACGAACACCACCACGGCGACGAAGACCAGGGTCAGCGCCGCAACGACCAGCCGCCCCCCGATCAGCTTCGTGATCTGGGCGTTCATCGCCCGGTCTCCCGATCAGAGCGGGCTGACACCATAGCTTTGTTTTGCCTCTCCCGCCTGGCGGGAGAGGTCGGGCATCCGAAGGATGACCGGGTGAGGGCTGGTCCAGGCCTCGACAAAATCCCCTCACCCGGAGCCGCTTCGCGTCTCCGACCTCTCCCGCAAGCGGGAGAGGCAACCGGAGTGCGCCCTGGGATCTGTGAAGCCGGCATCCCCAAATCCGATGCTAGCTGTCCAGCCAGACATACTCGCCGAAGCCATAGCCCATCAGGGCGCCGGTCGGCATCGGCTTCAGCCCCTTCAGGCTGCTGGTGTAGGCGTCGAGGTTGCTGATGAAGGTCGGGATGGCCACGCCGGAGCCGTCGCGCACCATCACCTGCAGGTCGTGATACATCTGCCGGCGCTTGTCCTCCTCGGTCTCGGCCCGGGCGGCGACCAGCAGCTGGTCGAACTTCTCGTCCTTCCAGCCGGATTCGTTCCAGGCCGCGTCCGACTTGTAGAACAGCGTCAGCAGCAGGTCGGCGGTCGGCCGCGGGTTGATGTTGCCGAAACCGACCGGCGACTTCATCCAGTAATTCGACCAGAAGCCGTCCGACGGCACCCGCTGCACGTCGAGCGTCAGCCCGATCTTCTGCGCCTCCTGCTGCAGCAGCACCGCCATCTCCACCGAATTGTCGGCGGCGGGGGAGGCGACGACCGGGACGGTCGTGCCCAGCACCCCCGCCTTCTGGAAGTGGAACTTGGCCTGGTCCGGGTCGAAGGGCCGCTGCGGGATGTCCTTGGCGTAGAACCGGTTCGACGACGGGATCGGATGGTCGTTGGCGATCTCGGCATAGCCGCGATAGATCGCGGACTTGATCTGCTCGCGGTTGATCAGGCTCTTCATGCCCAGGACGAAGTCCGGGCTGCTGCCCGGCGCCGCATCCAGCCGCATGATCAGGTTGGTGTAGTTGCCGGCCCGGGTGTCCAGCACGCCGAAGGCGCCGGTGTCCTGCAGCTGCTTGACCGAGCGCGGATTGATGGTCGAGGCCAGGTGCACGTCGCCGGACAAGAGCGCATTGACCCGGGCACTCTCATCGGCCAGGCCGAAGAACTCGATCTGGTCGAGCCAGGGGCCGTCGCGCCAGTAGCTTTCGTTGCGCACGGCGACCGAGCGCACGCCGGGCGTGAACTCCTGGCACTTGAACGGGCCGGTGCCGACCGCGGTGGCGAAATCCTTGGTGCCGTCCTTGACGATGTGGAAATGGGCGGTGCCCAGGATCACCGGGAAATCGGCGTTCGGGCCCGACAGCTTGATGCGGACCTCGTTCGGGCCGGTCGCGCTGATCTCCTCCATCGCCGCTGCCAGGGCCTTGGCCTTGCTGCCGACCTCGGGGTCGAGATGGCGCTTCAGCGAGTAGACTACGTCCTCAGCCATGAGGGCCTTGCCGTCGTGGAAGGTGACGCCCTTCCGCAGCTTGATGGTCCAGACCGTCGCCTTGTCGTTCTCGATCGCCTCGGCCAGCTCCGGCTGCGGCTCGCCGGCTTCGTCGATCCGGGTCAGCTTGTTGTAGAACAGGTTGCAGCGGACATAGTCGGTCGACGCCGTCTGCTGGGCGGGGTCGAGCGTGTCGGCGGTCGAGCTGGTGTAGCCGGCGACGCGGATGCTGCCGCCGCGCTTCGGCGTGTCGGCCAGCGCCCGGCTGGCATGCGTGAACACCGACCCGCCGGCGGCCAGGCCCATGCCGGCCATCCCCAGCATGCCCAGCACCTCGCGCCGGGTGGCGCCGCGGCGCAGCGCCTCCAGCACCCGCCGGCGCTCGGCCGGGCGCATCGCTTCGAAATCGCTGATCTTCGTCATGCCGCCGTCCCTCTGTTGTGCGGGATCACCGATCCCGAGCTCCCTGATTGTTCTGATGCCGGGCATCCCGGACGCGCGGTGTTCCGCGTCGCCCCTCGCAGCCGCTGGTGG
Organism: Mycobacterium sp. KBS0706; assembly: GCF_005938675.2. GTDB lineage: Bacteria > Pseudomonadota > Alphaproteobacteria > DSM-16000 > Inquilinaceae > Inquilinus. The sequence continues at coordinate 107,687 of NZ_VCCH02000015.1, read as the reverse complement.
CGCGATGCCTCGGTTCCCGTCCGGTATGATGGCGACAGTCGTAGGATTGTCAACAATCTTAATGAAGACGATGCCGCCACCCGATCCGGCTACAGCCCGAGCAGGCCGGGCAGGCCGCTGATGTCCTTGATCTCGTGATAACCGTAATAGGGGTTGGCCGGTTCGTGCCCGCGGTTCACGAACACCTTGTTGGTGATCCGCAGGTCATGCGCGGTCATCAGGTCGTAGCGGAAGCTGGAGGAGCAGTGCAGCACGTCCTCCGGCCCGCAGCCGAGCTGGTCGAACATGTATTCGAAGGCGCGCATCCGCGGCTTGTAGGCCTGCGCCTCCTGCGCCGTATAGGCGGCGTGGAACGGGGCGCCGAGCTTCGCCACGCTGTGCGGGATCAGGTCGGTCATCGAGTTCGACAGGATGACCAGCGGGATGCGGGTGGCGACCTTGGCCAGCGCCTCCGGCACGTCCGGATGCGGCCCCCAGCCCGGGATGGCGTCGTAGATCGCCTGCGCGTCTGCCTCGCGGAACGGCACCTGCCACAGCTTGCAACTGCGCTCCAGCGCATTGCGCACGACCTCGAAATAGGGCTTCCAGGCGCCCAGCACCTCGTCCAGGCGATAGGCCGAGAAATCGGCGCAGAAGGCGTCCAGCCGCGACGCGACGACCCGGTCGGCATAGATCCGGCGGGCTACGGGCGCCATCTCGAAATAGATCAGGGTGCCGTAGCAGTCGAAGGTGACGTATTTCGGTCTCAGGGCCATGGTCGTCGCTCTCATGGGATCCACGATCGGGCCATCCTAGAAGGGGCGGGCCGCACGGCCAGCCCCCAACGCGCCGCATCGCCGGGCGATCATGCCGTTTGCGGCCGGCCGGATGGCACGACATGCCGATCCGCCGTCCTCCTTCGGCGCGACCGCGGCGGCGCGGCAGGGCAGGATGGCGATGCAACGGCAGGAGGCGCGCGATGAAGTCGGTCGAGGAGATTCTGGCGGATCTGGTGGCGATCCCGTCCGTCTGCCGCACCCCGAACGGGGCCATCGTCGACTATGCCCTGTCGTACCTTGCCGAGCACGGCGTGGCGGCCGAGGTGCTGCCGGGGCCGGAGGGTGACCGCGCCAACCTGTTCGCCACCATCGGTCCGGCGGATGTGCCGGGCACCATCCTGTCGGCGCATCTCGACGTGGTGCCGGCGGCGCCGGAGGGCTGGACCGGCCACCCCTTCGCCCTGCGCCGGGACGGCGACCGGCTGTTCGGTCGCGGCGCGGTCGACATGAAGGGCTTCGTCGCCTGCGTTCTGGCCTCCGTGCCCACCCTGGTCGAGGCCCGGCTGACGCGGCCGGTGCACATCGCCCTGTCCTATGACGAGGAGGTCGGCTGCGTCGGCGTGCGCCACCTGATCGACCGGTTACCGCTTCTCTGCGCCCCGCCCTCCGGCTGCATCGTCGGCGAGCCGACCGGGCTGCGCCCGGTGCTGCGGCACAAGGGCAAGATCGCCCAGCGGGTCCGCGTGCGCGGCCGCGCCGGCCATTCCTCCCGCCCCGACCTGGCGGACAACGCCATCCACCTGGCGGCGGAGCTGATGCTGGCGGTGCGGGACGAGGCTCGGCGGATCGAGGCCGAGGGCCCTTTCGATGACCGCTTCGCGCCGCCGGTCTCGACCCTGCAGGTCGGTGTCGTGTCCGGCGGCACCGGGGTCAACATCGTGCCGGCGGACTGCGTCTTCGACCTCGAGGCCCGCGCCATCCCGGGCACCGACCCGGCCGGGCTGTGGCGGCCGATCGCGGGCTTCGCCGAGGACCGGGTCGCGGCGCTGCGGGCCGAGGGGCGGTCGGTCGCCGTCGACAGCGAGACCCTCGCCCTCTACCCGGCGCTCGACCTTGCCGACGACCATCCGCTGGCGGCGCTGGCCGAGGCGATCGCGCAGCAGCCGCGGCAGGCCGCCGTCAGCTTCGGCACCGAGGCCGGCCTGTACCAGCAGGCCGGCGTGCCGTCGATCGTCTGCGGGCCGGGCGCCATCGACCGGGCGCACAAGCCGGACGAGTTCATCACCCGGGCCGAGCTGGCCTCCGGCGTCGCCATGCTGGGGCGACTGGTGTCTCATCTCTCGTTATGATTGTTGACAATCCTACGAGTGGCGTGATCAAGCTAATGGGTCGCCGCCGCGACGGGCGCTGATCCCCAGCGCGATCCAGGATCGATCATGAAGCTGGCTTCCTACTGGATGGATTCCGTGACGCCGTTCCAGGGCGCCGCCGCCGGCCCGGTCGGGGGCAAGGTGGATGTCGCCGTGATCGGCGCCGGCTTCACCGGCCTGTCGGCAGCGCTGGCGCTGGCAAGGCGTGGCGCCCGGGTGGCAGTGCTGGAAGCCGGGCGGGTCGGCGCCGGCGCCTCCGGCCGCAACGGCGGCCAGTGCAACAACGGCCTCGCGGTCGATTTCCAAGGCGTCGCGGCCCGCCACGGCCTCGACCGCGCCCGGCTGCTGTACCGCGCCTATGACGCCGCCGTGGACACGGTCGAGCGGCTGGTCCGGGAGGAGGGGATCGACTGCGACTTCCAGCGCACCGGCAAGATCAAGCTTGCCGCCAAGCCGGAGCATTTCGACAAGCTGCAGCGGGCGCAGGAGGTGCTGGCCCGCGAGGTCGACGCCGACACCGCTTTGGTCGCGGCCGGCGACCTGCGGGCCGAGATCGGGTCCGACCGGTTCCACGGCGGGCTGGTCTACCGGAAGAGCGCCGGCATGCATATGGGCCGGTTCTCCAAGGGGCTGGCCGAGGCGGCGGTGGCACGCGGCGCCGCGATCTTCGAGGATGCACCGGTCTCGGCGCTGGAGCGGCGGAACGGCCACGCCCATGAGGTGGTGACCGCCCGCGGCCGGCTGACGGCGTCGCAGGTGCTGCTGGCGACCGGCCCGTCGCGCGCGGGCCCCTTCGCCTGGTTCCGGCGCCGCGTCATCCCGATCGGCAGCTTCGTGATCGTCACCGAAAAGCTGCCGCAGGCGGTGGTGGACGAGCTGATGCCGACACGCCGGATGGCGACGGATTCGAAGAATGTCGGCACCTATTTCCGCATCCTCGGTGACAACCGCCTGCTGTTCGGCGGGCGGGCGCGCTTCGCCGTCTCCAGCCCGCTGTCCGACGCCAAGAGCGGCCGCGTGCTGCAGCGGACGCTGCGTGCCGTCTTCCCGCAGCTCGGCGACGTGCGCATCGATTATTGCTGGGGCGGGATTGTCGACATGACCGCCGACCGGCTGCCCCGGGCCGGCGTGCATGACGGCCTCTACTACTCGATGGGTTACAGCGGCCACGGCACCCAGATGGCCACCCATATGGGCGCGGTGATGGCCGAGGTAATGAGCGGCCGGCCGGAATGCAACGTCTTTCGCGACCTCGACTGGCCGGCGGTGCCCGGCCATTTCGGGCCCCCCTGGTTCCTGCCCCTGGTCGGCGCTTACTATCGGCTGCAGGACGTCCTGCATTGAGCGGGCCGGGCGGGACATCACGGGGGGTGGGGCAGCGCATGGCACAGGCGAATGGTGGGAAGGTCAAGCAGCTGAAGCGCACGACCCTGTCGGGTCAGGTCAGCGAGCAGATCCGCGCCTCGATCCTCGACGGCACCTTCCCGCTCGGCGCCCAGCTCAACGAGATGGAGCTGGCGGCCAGCTTCGGCGTCAGCCGCGGGCCGGTGCGCGAGGCGCTGCAGCGGCTGATCCAGGAAGGGCTGCTGCGCAGCGAGCCGCATCGCGGCGTGTTCGTGCCGGAGCTGAGCGACGAGGATCTGCAGGACATCTACTTCGTGCGCCGGTCGCTCGAGCTGGTCGCCCTGCGGCGGGTCATGGGCCTGCCCGGCCGGGTCGCGCTGGCGAAGAAGCTGAAGGCCGTCGTCAAGCAGATGGAGGTCTCCGTCCGGCGCGAGGACTGGTCGCGCACCGCCGAGCTGGACCTGGAGTTCCATCGCGAGCTGGTCGACACGGCCGGCAGCCACCGGCTGTCCCGCGGCTACGCCACGCTGCAGGCCGAGACCATGCTGTGCCTGCACAAGCTGATGGGCGGCTATCGCGGCAACAAGGCGCTGATCGACGAGCACAAGCTGCTGGCCGAACTGGTCGGCGGCGACGACGCCGAGGCGGCGCTGAAGGAGCTCGACCGCCATTTCGGCGACCCGGTGCGGACGCTGCACAAGGCCAACGCCCTGCGGCAGGGCAAGACCGACGTCGCCGCCGAATAGGAGCAGGTCGTGCATCCATCAGGCAACAGGCTCGATCAGATCGACATGCGGATCCTGGTGCAGCTGCAGCGCCAGGGCCGGATGACCAATGTCAACCTGGCGGATGCGGTCGGGCTGTCGACCAGCCCCTGCCTGCTGCGGGTCAAGCGGCTGGAGCAGGCGGGCTACATCAGCGGCTACGGCGCCCATCTCAACCTGGCCAAGCTGGGCGAGACCGTCACCGTCTTCACCGAAATCACGCTGGCCGACCAGACCCTGCCCTATTTCACCCGTTTCGAGGCGGCGATGCGCGGCCTGGACGAGGTGATGGAATGCCACCTGGTCAGCGGCGGCTACGATTATCTGGTGAAGTTCGTCACCCGCAGCCTGTCGCATTATCAGGAGGTGATGGAGGGGCTGCTGGAGCGCCCGGTCGGGATCTCGAAATACTTCAGCTACATCGTGATCAAGACCCCGGTCCGGAAGACCGAGCAGCCGCTGCTGAGCCTGTTCGCCTGAAGTCAGTACGCCTGCCGGCGGTCGACCACGTTCTCCATCGGCAGCCCGTCCTGGTGCCGGCGGATCGCGCGGATCACCTGGCGGGCGGCGGAGTCCGGATGGGTGGCGCTGGCCACATGCGGGGTCAGCATCACGCGGGGATGGCGCAACAGCGGGTGGTCGGGCGGCGGCGGCTCGGCCGCCAGCACGTCGAGCATTGCGGCCGAGATCTGCCCGCTCTCCAGCGCGGCCAGCAGGTCGGCCTCGACCACATGCCCGCCGCGGCCGACATTGACCAGCCCGGCCCCGGCCGGCAGGGCCCCGAAGACCTCGGCATCCAGGAGACCGCGGGTCGCATCGGTCAGTGGCAGCAGGCAGACCAGAATCTCGCACGCCCCGAGGAACTCCGGCAGCGCCTCCGGCCCGGCGAAGCAGCTGACGCCGGGGATCGACTTTTCCGACGCGCTCCAGCCGCGCACGGAAAAGCCGAGGCCGTGCAGCGCCTTGGCTGCGGCCCGGCCGAGCACGCCCAGGCCCATCACCCCGACCGTGCGGTCGGCACTGCGCCGCACCGGGCGCGGGGCCCAGCGGCCCTCGCGCTGGTCGGCGAGATAGGCCGGGATGTCCCGGTGCAGCGCCAGCACGGCGTAGAGCACATATTCGACCATCGACCGGGTGAGGTCCGGATCGACCATGCGCACGATCCGGACACCCGGCGGCAGGCGGTCGAGGGCCAGATGGTCCACCCCGGCGCCGAGGCCGAACAGCACCTGCAGATTCGGCACCGACCGCTGCAGGTCCTCGGGCGGGATCCAGGCCACCAGATAGGCGGCGTCCGACGGCGGCGCGTCGGGCGACCAGACCTCCAGCGCGATGTCCGGCGCCTCTTCCCGGAACACCTTCTCCCAGACCGCGCCGCGGACCGGATCGGATTTGTACAGCAGCGTCGCCCGGCTCATGGTCAGCCCAAGGCCTGGTTGATCAGCCCGAAGGTCCGGACCGTAGCGGGGCGCGCCGGCCGGTCGCCGCGTCGCATGGTCGCGACCGTGTCGACCCGCGCCAGGCCGGCGGCCGCGAGACGGTCGGCGAAGGCGCCGTCATCCGGCGTGTCCACCCGCAGGAAGCGGCCGGCATGCTCCTCCAGATGCGGCTGCAGCAGGGCGATCGCGGCCGCCTCGTCCGGCGCCACGATCGGGCCGACGACATGGCCGCGGCCGAAGGGGCGGCACAGGCTGAAGCCCACCAGTTCCCCGTTCAACTCGTAGCCGGTGCCGACCGATCGTGTGGCGAGCCCGTCCAGCGCCGCCGACCGGTCGACGCCATAGGCCTCCCGGTCGAGCTCGCGGATCTTCTGCCAGTCTTCGGCAGCGATCGGCCGCACCCGCCCGGGCGCGGCGACGGCCGGCATCGGCTGCACCACGCCCTGGTGCTGGTGGATCCGGCCGATCTCCCGGAACCCCTCGGACCGGTACAGCCGCAGCCCCGCCGAGGTGGCGTTGAGCTGCAGCACGCGGTCGCCGGCCCGGTCGAACAGCCACTGCATCAGCCGCCGCCCGGTGCCCTTCGCCTGCAGCCGCGGCGAGACGATGATCATGCCGACTGTGCCGAAATCGGCGCCGAACGGCCACCACAGGGCTGAGCCGATCACCCGGCCGGCGCCGTCACAGGCCACCACGCCATGGCCGACCTCGTAGACGAAGCGCCAATCCTCCGGCCGGTGCGCCCAGCCGACCTCCACGGTCAGCGCGTGCAGCGCCGGCAGGTCATGCTCCGTCATCGGGCGCAAACTCGGGGGAGGGGTGTCCTGGATCATCACCGCTATCTCTGGTCGGGCCACTTGCCCTCAGCTTGCTCCGCCCATCCTGGCACGATCGGCCGAAAAGCCGGCGGCGCACCATGCGGATGCACCAAAGCGGCGCGCATCCATGGCAGCATCTGCTTCGATGCCGGGGTTAGCCTCTATCGCAGGCAATAGGGACGCTCGAGTGAAAGAACAATCCCATAGCTGTCATGCCCGGGCTTGACCCGGGCATCCAGAGGGTCTCGACACCTCCTGGATTGCCGGGTCAAGCCCGGCAATGACAGAAAAAGGGTTTGGTTCTCACCCGATCGCCCTCCCAACCAGTCTCAGGGAAAGCAGGACGTATCCCATGGCTCGTGTCGTCATCATCGGTGCCGGTATCGTCGGTCTGTCCGTGGCGCGGGCGGCGCTGCAGCGCGGGCACCAGGTGCATCTGCTCGAGCAAAGCGAGGTGCCGAACCCGCACAGCGCCTCCTACGACCAGCACCGCATGATCCGCTACCATTACGGCGCGGCGGTCGGCTACACCCGGATGGTGACGCCCGCCTTCGAGGCCTGGTCGCGGGTCTGGGACGACATCGGCAGCGAGCAGTTCGAGGACACCGGCGCGATCGCGATCTCGCTGGAGGCCGGCGACTATGCCGCCCAGACGCTGGCGGCCTTCCGCGAGCTGGGCGTGCCGCACGAGGTGCTGGACCGCGCCGGCGTGGAGCGGCTGTGCCCGCATCTGCAACTGCCCGACGGTGCCTGGGGCGTGGTCGCCTTCCCCGGCGGGCCGCTCTTCGCCGGCCGCATCGTCACCGAGCTGGCGCGCTGGGTGGCGGAGCACGGGGCGGTGGTCGAAGGCGGTTGCCGCATCGCCCGGGTGGACCAGGAGCGCGGCGTCGCCATCCGCGCCGACGGCAGCACGGTCGAGGGCGACATCCTGGTGGTCGCCGCCGGCGCCTGGCTGCCGGCGCTGATGCCGGAGCGCTACGGCGACGCGTCCACCTGGCGGCAGGGCCTGTGCTATGTCGAGCCGCCGGCGCACTTCGCTCAGCCCTGGCGGGACGCGCCGGCCATCGTCACCCTCGGCGACCATGCCGGCTACACCCTGCCGGACCGCCGCGGCGCCGGCCTCAAATTCGGCCACGGCCCGCATCGCCGTCGTGCCCGGCCGGAGATCGACGGCTTCGGCTCCGACCTCGCCGCCGAGGGCGAGGCGATCCTGGCGCCGTTCCGGCCCTATCTCCGTGATGCCGCGGAGTACCGCCCGACCCGGATCCAGGTCGGCTACTACGTGCTCGACGCCTCGCGCCGCTTCCGGCTCGACACCGCCGGGCGCGGCCTCGTGGTGACCCATTGCGACGGCCAGATGTTCAAATTCGGGCCGCTGCTGGGCGAGCGCATCATTGCCATGTTCGACGGCGCCGAGAGCGCGTCCGACCTCGCCCGCTGGGCCGCGGGATACTGACCATGCTCGACTTCGATCCCACTGCCGTCGCCATCCCCGCCGGCCATTTCATCGACGGGCGTGTCGTGGCCGGGCAGGGCGTGGCGATCGCCGTCCGCCGTCCCTCCGACAGCGCGCTCTATGCCGATCTCCCCGTTGCCTCCGCCGATCTCGTCGACGGGGCGGTGAGCAACGCGGCCGAGGCGCAGCGCCGCACCGACTGGGCCAGCCGCGCACCGCGCGAGCGGGCCCGGGTGCTGCGTCGCTTCGCCGACCTGATCGAGGCAAGGGCGGAAGAGCTGGGTCGGCTCGAGGCGCTCGGCTCCACCCGGCCGATCGCCCAGGCCCTGGCCGTCGACGTGGCCTCGACCGCCGAGGGCTTCCGGTTCTTCGCCGAATATGCCGACAAGCTGGGCGGCGAGGTCGCGGCCACCCGCAGCGACAGCCTCGGTCTGGTGATCTCCGAACCCTATGGCGTGGTCGCCGCGATCACGCCCTGGAACTTCCCGCTCAGCATGGCGTCGTGGAAGGCCGGGCCGGCGCTGGCTGCCGGCAACGCCATTGTGCTCAAGCCGTCGGAGCTGACGCCGTTCTCGACCGTGCTGCTGGCGCAGCTGGCGGTCGAGGCCGGGGTGCCGCCCGGCATCTTCAACGTCGTCCAGGGCACCGGCGCCGTCACCGGCGACGCGCTCTGCCGCCATCCGCTGGTCGGCAAGATCTCCTTCACCGGCTCGACCCGCACCGGCGCCGCGATCATGGCGGCCAGCGCCGCCAGCGGGGCGAAACCGGTGACGCTGGAGCTCGGCGGCAAGAGCCCGCAGCTGGTCTTCGCCGACACGCCCAGCGTCGACCGCACCGCCCGCCAGGTCGCCGCCGCGATCCTCGGCAATGCCGGCCAGGTCTGCGTCGCCGGCTCGCGCCTGATCGTGCAGCGCCGGCTGCGCGACGAGATGGTGGAGCGGCTGACGGCACTGTTCGCCGAGGTGCGGCCGGGCCCGACCTGGCGCCAGGACACCAGCTTCTCGCCGATCATCTCGACGCCGCAGGCCGACCGGATCGACGGCATCGTCCGTCGCTCCCTCGCCGCCGGCGCCCGGGCGGTGACCGGCGGCCGGCGCCTGGCCGCGATCCAGGACGGCGCCTTCTACGAGCCGACGATCCTGACCGACGTGACCGACGACATGCCGGCGGTGCGCGAGGAGATCTTCGGCCCGGTGCTGACGGTCCAGGCCTTCGACGACGAGGAGGAGGGGCTGGCCCTGGCCGACCATCCGGATTACGGCCTCGCCGCCGGCGTCCACACCGCGGATCTCGGCCGGGCGATGCGGGCGGTGCGGCGGCTGCAGGCCGGCACGGTCTGGGTCAACCGCTACGGCCGCACGGCGGATTTCATCCTGCCGACCGGCGGCTACAAGCGCTCCGGCATCGGCAAGGATCTCGGGCGCCAGGCAGTCGAGGCCAATCTGCGCCACAAGAGCGTGCTGATCGAGTTCTGACGGGCCGGGCCGGCAGCACGGCCGAGGCCGCCGGTCCTATCCCGCTCTGAAAAAATCTTTACATCCATCACATCGGATGACAGAAGAATTTTCATCCGGCCGCCCCGCGGCTTTCCATTCCTTGCCCGATTCCGCATGGCCCAGGACCTGCCGCAGACCCTGATGAACCGGCTTGCGCAGGGCGTGGAGTCGCTCTCGCCGGCGCATCGCCGGGTCGCGGATTTCGTCCTGGAGCACCCGTTCCGCGCCGCCACCATGGGGATCGAAGACCTGGCCGCCGCCGCCGACGTGTCGGTCGCCACCGCCAACCGCTTCGCCCACCGCCTCGGCTTCGGCGGCTTCCCCGAATTCCGGACCGAGCTGCTGCAGCAGTTCCAGCGTGCCCTCGCCCCGGTCGAGAAGCTGCGGGCGACGCAGCGGGGCGGCGAATCGGCCCATGCCGTGCTGCGCCGGTCGCTCGACGGCGTCGCCGCCAATCTCGGCCAGGCCGCGGCGCTGCTGACCGGCGAGGCCTGCGCCGGCGCGGTCGACCTGGTCCTGGCGGCGCGCCGGGTGGTGCCGCTGGGCCTCGGCATCAGCGCCGTCACAGCCCGCTTCCTGGCCGAGTTGCTGCATCCCTACTGCCCAGCGGTCGAGGTGCTGGACGGCAGCGGCGGCACCGAGCGCATGGTCCGCCAGCTGCTGCGCCTCGGCCCCGGCGACCTTCTGGTTCCGATCTCGGTGCCACGCTATTCCCGCACCACCATCGACCTGCTGCGCCGGGCCAAGGCACGGGGCTTGCGCGCGCTGGCCCTGACCGACGGGCCGGCCTCGCCCCTGGTGCCGGACAGCGATGTTGCCCTGTTCGGCCCGGCCGAGCATGGTGTGCTGCACGGCTCCTCGGTCGCCGTGATGGCCTTGGCCGAAGGCCTGGCCGGGGCCGTGGCCCAGCGCCGCGGCACCATCGCCGATGCGGCCGAGCTGACCGAGCAGATCATGCCCTTCCTCCTGGTCGACGACGCCCCCGCGCGCCGCGCCCGCCCTCCAGCCCCCAGATCTTCTGAAGCGGAACGCCGACGATGACCCTCGCCTATTGGAACGGAACCTACCTGCCGCTCGACCAGGTCAAGGTCTCGCCGCTCGACCGCGGCTACCTGTTCGCCGACGGCGTCTACGAGGTGGTGGCGGTCTATGACGGCCGGATCTTCGAGCTCGACGCCCATCTCGACCGGCTGGCCCGCAGCCTCGCGGCCGTGCGGATCGATCCGGGCCTCGACCGCGCCGGCCTTGCCACGGTGTTCCGGCAGCTGGCCGAGACCGCACCGCGCCCTGTTGCGACCATCTACATGCAGGTCAGCCGCGGCGCCCCGGCTCAGCGCAGCCATGCCTTCCCGGCGTCCGCCCAGGCCAGCATCCTGGCCTTCGCCGGCGCGCTGAAGCGCCTGACCCGGGCGCAGCAGGAGGACGGCTTCGCCCTGGTCTCGGCGCCTGATATCCGCTGGCTGCGCTGCGACATCAAGTCGATCGCGCTCCTGCCCTCCGTCCTCGCCGCCCAGACCGCGGCCGAGGCCGGGGTGCTGGAGACGGTGATGCTGCGCGACGGCCTGGTCAGCGAATGCGCCGCCAGCAATGTCTTCGTCGTCAAGGACGGCCGGGTGGCGACGCCGGTTGCCGACCATCGCATCCTCGACGGCATCAACCGCCGCCTGGCGATCCACCTGGCCGAGGAGCTCGGCATCGCGGTCGAGCAGCGCGACGTGACGGAGGCCGAGCTGCGCGCCGCCGACGAGATCTGGATCACCAGCACGACCAAGGAGCTGGCGCCGATCGTGCGGCTGGACGGCGCCGCGATCGGCTCCGGCCGGCCCGGGCCGGTGTGGCGCCGGGTGCGCGACGCCTTCGACCGCCTGGTCGGTCTGCCGGCATGACCGTGACGCCGCTGATCGAGGTCGACGGGCTGACAGTCCAGTTCCGGACCGATGACGGCCCGGTGACCGCGGTCGAGGATCTCGGCTTCGCCATCGCCCCGGGCGAGACGGTGGCGGTGGTCGGCGAGAGCGGCTCCGGCAAATCGGTGACCTCGCTCAGCCTGATCCGGCTGGTCGACTATGGCGGCGGGAAGCTTGCCAGCGGGTCCGTGCGCTTCCGCGGCCGCGACGGCACGGTGCGCGACCTGGCCAAGGCCCCGGCCGAGGCGCTGCGGGCGCTGCGCGGCAACGAGATCGCGATGATCTTCCAGGAGCCGATGACGTCGCTGAACCCGGTCTTCACCATCGGCGACCAGATCGCCGAGGCGGTGATGCTGCACCAGGGCAAGGACGCCAAGGCGGCGCGGGCCGAGGCGCTGAGCATGCTGGAGCGGGTGCGGATCCCGGAGGCGAAGCGGATGCTCGACCGGCACCCGCACCAGCTGTCGGGCGGCATGCGCCAGCGCGTGATGATTGCCATGGCGCTGTCCTGCCGCCCCAGCCTGCTGATCGCCGACGAGCCGACCACGGCGCTGGACGTCACCATCCAGGCCCAGATCCTGCGGCTGATCCGCCGGCTGCAGCGCGAGATGGGCATGGCGGTGATGTTCATCACCCATGACATGGGCGTGGTGGCCGAAGTCGCCGACCGGGTCGTGGTGATGTATCAGGGCCGCAAGGTCGAGGAGGGGCCGACCGAACAGATCTTCGCGGCGCCCCAGCACCCCTACACCAAGGCGCTGCTGTCGGCGGTGCCGAAGCTGGGCAGCCTGCAGGGCCAGGCGCTGCCGGCCCGCTTCCCGCTGGTCCGGGTCGACGGGTCGAAGGAGCCGCCGCCGGCGCCGCAGGACACGGTGCGGGCGGGCAGCCCGCTGCTCGAGGTCGACAAGCTCTCGACCCGCTTCGACGTGCGCCGCGGCGTGTTCGGCCGGCTGGCCGCGCGCGTGCATGCGGTGGAGCAGGTCAGCTTCGGCCTGCAGCCGGGCGAGACCCTGGCCCTGGTCGGCGAGAGCGGCTGCGGCAAGTCCACCACCGGCCGCACCATCATGCAGCTGCTGGAGCCCTCGGCCGGCACCATCCGCTTCGAAGGCCGGGCCCTGGCCCAGATGAAGGCGGAGGAGCGGCGGCGGCTGCGCCAGAAGATCCAGTATGTCTTCCAGGACCCCTTCGCCTCGCTGAATCCGCGGCTGACGGTCGGCTTCTCGATCGCCGAGCCGCTGCTGACCCACAACCTCGCCAAGGGCCGGGCGGTGGAGCAGCGCGTCGCCGATCTGCTGACCCAGGTCGGGCTGCGGCCGGAGCATGCGCGGCGCTATCCGCACGAGTTCTCCGGCGGCCAGCGCCAGCGCATCTGCATCGCCCGGGCCCTGGCGTCGGAACCGCAGCTGATCATCGCCGACGAGGCGGTGGCGGCGCTCGATGTCTCGATCCAGGCGCAGGTGGTGAACCTGCTGATGGAGCTGCAGGCGCGGCACGGCCTGTCCTACCTGTTCATCTCGCACGACATGGCGGTGGTGGAGCGGGTCAGCCACCGCGTCGCGGTGATGTATCTCGGCCAGATCGTCGAGATCGGGCCGCGCCAGGCCGTGTTCGAGAACGCGCAGCACCCCTACACCCGCCGGCTGATGGCGGCGGTGCCGGTGGCGGACCCGGCCCGGCGCAACCGCGACATGAGCCTGATCGAAGGCGAGATCCCGAGCCCGATCCGGTCCCTGGGCGACGAGCCGCTGGTGCGGCCGCTCGAGCCCGTGGGGCCGGGCCATTTCGTCGCCCGCCACCGCGTCGGCGACTTCGGCTGAACCCGAACCAACCAAAAAGGGGAGAGCAATGAGCAACTGGAGACGAACCCTGATCGGCTGTGCCGCGGCGGCGCTGCTGGCGCTGCCGGGCGCAGCCATGGCCAAGACCCTGGTCATCGGCATCCAGGAGAACCTGACCGGCCTGGACCCGTCGAACGCCAACGAGACCTCGGCCCAGTCGGCGTCGCGGCTGTTCTACCAGGGGCTCTACGGCTTCGATCAGGACATGAAGCTGGTGCCGCTGCTGGCCGAGAGCTACACGGTCAGCGACGACGCCAAGCAGTACACCTTCACGCTGCGCCAGGGCGTGAAGTTCCAGGACGGCACCGACTTCAACGCCCAGGCGGTCAAGGTCAGCCTGGAGCGCTTGGCCAACCCCGAGAACAAGTTGAAGCGGCAGTCGCTGCTGTCGATGCTGGACCATGTCGAGGTGGTCGACGACCACACCGTCAAGGTGCTGCTGAAGGAGCCGTTCGGCGCCCTGGTCAACACCCTGGCCCATCCGGGCACCATGATCATCAGCCCGGCGGCGCTGGAGAAATACGGCAAGGACATCGGCCGCAACCCGGTCGGCACCGGCCCGTTCAGCTTCAAGTCCTGGTCGGCCGACACGCTCGAGGCGGTGCGCAACGACAGCTACTGGAAGGGCGCGCCGAAGGTCGACGGCGTCACCATCCGCAGCGTGCCGGAGAATGGCAGCCGCATGGCCATGCTGCAGACGGGCGAGGCCCAGTTCATCACCCCGGTGCCGCCGGAGATGGTGAAGGTGATCAAGGCGAACGCCACGTTGGAGGTCGTCGAGCGGCCGTCGATCGTCAACTGGTACGTCGCGCTGAACACCCACAAGAAGCCGTTCGACGACCTCCGCGTCCGCCAGGCGCTGAATTACGCGGTCGACCGCACCGCCTTCTGCAAGGTGGTGCTCAGCGGCTTCTGCGAGCCGGCGGATTCGCCGATGCCGCCGTTGCTGAAGTTCTACGCCAAGCAGGGCGTCTGGCCCTATGACCCGGCCAAGGCCAAGCAATTGCTGGCCGATGCCGGTTATGCCGATGGCTTCGAGGCCGTGCTGTGGTCCGGCAACAGCACCACCTCGGTCCGCGCCACCCAGTTCCTGCAGCAGCAGCTGGCCCAGGTCGGGGTCAAGGCGCAGGTGACGCCGCTCGAATCCGGCGTGCTGTCGCAGAAGATCTGGAGCGTGCAGACGCCGGATGAGGCGACGGTGCAGATGTATTATGGCGGCTGGTCGTCCTCGACCGGCGACGCCGACTGGGCGCTGCGGCCGCTGCTGTGGGGCAAGGGCTTCCCGCCGAAGCTGTTCAATGTCGCCTACTATTCCAACCCCGAAGTGGATTCGGCGCTGGAGGCGGCGGTGGCCACGGCCGATGAGGCCAAGCGCGGCGAGGCCTATGCCAAGGTGCAGGCTCAGGTCTGGCAGGACGCGCCCTGGATCGACCTGGCGGTCGAGCATGTGCTGAGCGCCCAGGCCAAGGACCTGTCCGGCGTCTTCGTCCTGCCCGACCGCGGCTTCGTGGTCGAGGATCCGGCGTTCCAGTAAGCCTTAGACGCCCGCCTTTCGGCCACGTGCCGAGGGGCGGGCGCCGTCCGGAGTCCCCATGCTGAACTATCTGATCCGGCGCCTGCTCGGCATCGTCCCGGTCATGGCGGTGATCGCCGTCCTGGTCTTCAGCTTCGTGCACATGCTGCCCGGCGACCCGGCGCGGCTGGTGGCCGGGCCGGACGCGACCGCCGCCGACGTGGCGCTGGTGCGCGCCGATCTGGGCCTCGACAAGCCGCTGCACGAGCAGTTCCTGACCTTCGTCGGCCATATCGTGCAGGGCGAGCTCGGCACCTCGCTGAAGACCCGCCGGCCGGTGGCCGAGGAGATCGGCGAGCGGCTGATGCCGACGGTCTGGCTCAGCGTCGTCAGCATGGTCTGGGCGGTGATTGCCGGCCTGCTGATCGGCGTGCTGTCCGCGGTCAA
Source organism: Mycobacterium sp. KBS0706 (assembly GCF_005938675.2). GTDB lineage: Bacteria > Pseudomonadota > Alphaproteobacteria > DSM-16000 > Inquilinaceae > Inquilinus. Next base: position 92,537 of record NZ_VCCH02000015.1, on the reverse strand, counting down.
GCGCGGCCGCTGGCAGGATTACGGCGGCATGGTCCTGGCCGTCTCCGGCATCTCCTTCCCGTCCTTCTGGCTCGGCCTCTTGATGATCGGCGTGTTCTCGGTCGATCTCGGCTGGCTGCCGACCGGCGGCTACGGCACCTGGCAGCATTTCGTCATGCCGTCGATCGCGCTCGGCCTCGGCGTTGCCGCGGTGATGGCGCGCTTCACCCGATCCGCCTTCATCGAGATCTCGCGCGAGGATTATGTCCGCACCGCCCGGGCCAAGGGCGTGTTCGAGCGCGCGGTGATCTGGAAGCATACGCTGCGCAACGCGATGATCCCGATCATCACCATGGTCGGGCTGCAATTCGGCTTCCTGCTCGGCGGCTCGATCGTGGTCGAGACCGTGTTCACCTGGCCCGGCCTCGGCCGCCTGCTGGTCGACAGCGTCTCCTATCGCGACTACCCGGTGATCCAGGCCGAGATCCTGCTGTTCTCGATCGAGTTCATCCTGATCAACCTGGCCGTCGACATGCTGTACGCCTTCGCCAATCCGGAGATCCGCTACCGATGAGCGCCGTCACCGCCCCCGTCGCCTCGGCCGGCGCGGACAGCGTCCGCTCGCCGTGGCGCGAATTCTGGCGCCGCTTCCGCCGGCAGAAGGTCGGCGTCATCGCCGGGCTGTTCCTGGTGGCGCTGGTGGTCGTCGCCATCCTGGCGCCCTGGATCGCCCCCTACGACCTGGCCGCGCCGGATTACGAGCGGGTGCTGGAGGGGCCCTCCTGGGCCCATCTCGCCGGCACCGACGCCTATGGCCGCGACATCCTCAGCCGCATCGTCTTCGGCGCCCGCATCTCGCTCGCCGTCGGCTTCCTGTCGGTGACGCTGGGCGGCGTGGCCGGCATCCTGCTCGGCCTGGTCAGCGGCTTCTACGGCGGCTGGGTCGACGGCTTCGTGATGCGGCTGTGCGACGTGCTGCTGGCCTTCCCCGGCATCATCCTGGCGATCGGCGTCATCGCCGTGCTCGGCCCCGGCATCGACAACGTGATCTACGCCGTCGCCGTGTTCAGCGTGCCGGTCTTCGCCCGGCTGGTGCGCGGCAGCACGCTGGCGATCAGGCAGACCGTCTATGTCGATGCGGCCCGGGCGATCGGCGTGCGCCACCGCCTCTTGATGCTGCGCCACATCCTGCCCGGCACGCTGCCCAGCGTGATCGTCTACTTCTCGATGCGCATCGGCACCTCGATCCTGACCGCGGCCAGCCTCAGCTTCATCGGCCTCGGCGCCCAGCCGCCCAGCCCGGAATGGGGGGCGATGCTGGCCGATGGCCGCAGCTATCTCGGCGTCGCCGACCACATCACCCTCTTCCCCGGCATCGCCATCTTCGTCACGGTGCTGGCCTTCAACCTGCTCGGCGACGGCCTGCGCGACGCGCTCGACCCGAAGCTGAAGACGTAAGGGAGGCATCGGTGACGGCCCGTCTCGCCCGCGATTTCGGCTTGGTCTGCGGCACGCTGCCGACCGGCCCGCTCAACGCCATCACCGATGTCCCCGGCGTGCTGGTCGGCCATCTCAGCATGCATGCCGGCGACGTGCTGACCGGCGTCACCGCCATCCTGCCGCATACCGGAAACCTGTTCCGGACCAAGGCGCGCGCCGCGGTCGAGGTGATCAACGGCTTCGGCAAGAGCACCGGCCTGATGCAGGTGGCGGAGCTGGGGACGGTCGAGACGCCGATCCTGCTGACCAACACCTTCGCCGTCGGCACCTGCGCCACGGCGCTGATCCGTGCCGCCATCGCCGCCAACCCCGACATCGGCCGCGAGACCGGCACCGTCAACCCGGTGGTGCTGGAATGCAATGACGGCTTCCTGTCCGACATCCAGGCCCTGGCGGTGACCGAGACCGACGCGCTGGAGGCGATCAGGGCGGCCAGCAACGGCAAGGTCGGCGAGGGCTCGGTCGGCGCCGGCACCGGGATGAGCAGCTTCGGCTTCAAGGGCGGCATCGGCACCGCCTCGCGCCGGGTCAAGTTCGATCGCGACCATTTCCATCTCGGCGTGCTGGTGCTGGCGAATTTCGGCCGGGCCGGCGACCTGGTGCTGCCCGACGGCCGCCGTCCGGTCCCGCCCTCCGAGCCGGCGCCTGAAAAGGGCTCGGTGATCGTGATCCTGGCGACCGACGTGCCGCTGGAGCACCGCCAGCTGCACCGGGTCACCAAGAGATGCGGCGCCGGGCTGGCGCGGCTCGGTGCCTTCTGGGGCCATGGCAGCGGCGACATCGCGCTCGGCTTCACCACCGCCGATCCGGTGGAGCACGACCGGAAGCGCGACCTGGTCGAGATCCGGGTGCTGAACGAGGCGCGGATCGACCGGCTGTTCCAGGCCGCGGCCGAGGCGACGCAGGAGGCCGTGCTGAACGCCCTCTGCGCCGCCGGGCCAGCCATCGGCCGCAACGGGCACAGCCGGCCATCGCTTGCGGATTGGCTGGAGGCGGAGGAACGCAAATGAAGATCTACATCTCGTCGGATATCGAGGGCGTGGCCGGGGTGATCACGCCGCAGCAGGGCCAGCCCGGCAACGGCGAGTACGAACGCGCCCGCCGGCTGATGACCGAGGAGGTCAACGCCGCGATCGAGGGCGCGCTGGAAGGCGGCGCCACCGAGATCCTGGTCAACGACGCGCACGGCCCGATGACCAACCTGCTGCCGGAACTGCTGCACCCGGCGGCGGAGCTGATCCAGGGCAAGCCGAAGCCGCTCAACATGTTCTGCGGGCTCGATGCCGGCCATGAAGCGGTGTTCTGCCTGGGCTACCACGCAAGGGCGTCGGAGCAGGGCGTGCTGGCCCACACCACCAACGGCTTCGCCTTCCGCGCCGTGCGCCTGAACGGACAGCCGCTGGGCGAGGCCGGGATCTATGGCGCCTATGCCGGCAGCCTGGGCGTGCCGGTGGCCATGGTCTCCGGCGACGACCGCTGCGTCGCCGAGCTGCGCGAGCATTTCCCGGAGGCCGAGTTCGTCCAGACCAAGCAGGCGCTGGGCAATCGCGCCGCCCGGTCGCTGCCGCTGCCAGCCGCCCGCGCCGCCCTGCGCGAAGGCGCCGCCCGTGCCGTCCGCCGCGCCGGGTCGATCCCGCCCTTCCGCATCGGCGGCCCCTACACGCTGGAGCTGGAGATGGGCGGCCCGGCCCTGGCCGATCTCGCCGCCACCCTGCCGCCGGCCGAACGGCGCGACGGCGTCACCATCGCCCTGCCGGCGGGCAGCGTCGCCGACGCTATCCGCTGGATGAACGCCGTGTCGGCGATGACCGCTTTCCTGCGTTGAACGAGGCTTCCATGACCGACCCATCCCGCGCCGTCCTGGTGATCCATGGCGGCGCCGGCACCATCCGCCGGGACTCGTTGTCGCCGGAGCAGGAGGACGCCTATCACCAGGGCCTGCGCACCGCGCTGCGCAATGGCCATCTGGTCCTGGAGGCCGGCGGCTCGGCGCTCGACGCCGTCACCGCCGCGGTGATGGCGCTGGAGGAGGACCCGCTGTTCAACGCCGGCCGCGGCGCCGTCTTCACCAGCGCTGGCGAGATCGAGATGGATGCGGCGGTGATGGATGGCCGCTGTCGCCGGGCCGGCGCCATCGCCGGCATCTGCGGCCCGCGCCACCCGGTCCTGGCTGCCCGCGCGGTGATGGAGCGGACCGAGCATGTGATGCTGGCCGGGGAGGGCGCGCGCCGCTTCTGCCGCGAGGCCGGGCTGGAGCATATGGACCCGTCCTGGTTCCGCACCGAGCGGCGCTGGGAAGCGTTGCAGGACGAGCTGGCGCGCCGCCGCCAGGCCCTGCCGGATGATGGCGACCCGGCGCGGAAGCACGGCACGGTCGGCGCCGTGGCCTGCGACGCCGCCGGCAGCCTCGCCGCCGCCACCTCGACCGGCGGTATGACCGGCAAGACCCCGGGCCGGGTCGGCGACTGCCCGGTGATCGGCGCCGGCACCTGGGCCGACAACGCCACCTGCGCCGTCTCCGGCACCGGCCATGGCGAGATCTTCATCCGCTACGCCGCCGGGCACGAGATCGACGCCCGCATACGCTGGGCTGGCCAGGGGCTGGAGCAGGCGGCCGAGGATGTGGTGCAGGCGCTGCTGGCCCCGGCCGGCGGCTCCGGCGGGCTGATTGCGGTCGATGCCCAGGGCCGTGTGGCGCTGCCGTTCAACTGCGAGGGCATGTATCGCGGCGTGATCGGCGCCGACGGCGTGTTGCGCACCGCGATCCATCGCGAGGATTTCCGCACCGAGGCGGTCTAGGCTGGCGGTCGAGGACGGCGATTCGCCGTGAACGGGAGGGCAGGATGGCGGTCGATTTGGGCAAGAGGCTTGCGGCGCTGCGTGCGAAGATGCGGGGGGCGGGCGTCGACCTTGTCGCGCTCGGGCCGGGGTCGCACATGCAATGGGCGGCCGGCTTCCACCCGCATGCCGATGAGCGGCCCTGCCTGCTGCTGATCGGGCCGGAGTGCGAGGCGTTCCTGATGCCGGTGCTGAACGCCGAGGGTTCGCGCGAGGAGACGGCGATCGCCTTCCACACCTGGGACGATGCCGTCGGGCCGGACGCCGCCCTGGCGGCGGCGCTGGCCGATGTCGGCGCCGCCCAGGCGGGCCATGTGGTGCTGGACGAGACGATGCGGGCGGATTTCGCGCTGCTGCTGCTCGGCGCGCTGCCGGGCGCGCGGCACAGCTTCACCGACAGCACCATCGGCGCGCTGCGCATGCGCAAGGATGCGGCCGAGTTCGCCACGCTGAAGATGAATGCCGGCATCGCCGACTGCGCCATGCAGGCCGCCTTCGCCGCGGCCAGGCCGGGCATGAGCGAGCTGGAGCTGGCGGATGCGATCAAGGCGCACTTCACCTCGGAAGGGGCGTCGCCGGCCTTCTGGATCGTCGGCGGCGGCGGCAACGGCGCCTTCCCGCACCACCAGACCGGCGGGCGCCGGCTGGAGGAGGGCGACGCGGTGGTGGTCGATATCGGCGGCCGCAAGGCCGGCTTCCCCAGCGACATCACCCGCATGGTCGCGATCGGCCGCCCGCCGGAGGGCTATGGCCAGATCCACACCATCGTCGAGAAGGCGGTGCAGGCGGCGCTGAAGGCGGCAAAGCCCGGCGTGATGGCGAAGGAGGTCGACGCCGCCGCCCGCAAGGTCATCGCCGATGCCGGCTACGGCGAATACTTCGTCCACCGCACCGGCCACGGCATGGGCATCGACGGCCATGAGCCGCCCTACATCACCGCCACCTCCGAGACGGTGCTGGAGGAGGGCATGGTGTTCTCGATCGAGCCGGGCATCTACATCCCGGGCCGCTTCGGCATCCGGCTCGAGGACATCGTGATCCTGCGCGAGGACGGGCCGGAAATCCTGTCCTCCCTGCCGCGCGACCTGCACGTGGTGCGGGTGTAATCGCGCTGGGCCTGCTTTTCCCTTGTCCCCCCTCCCCTCGCGGGAGGGGGTTAGGGGGAGGGGGGACTCATTTTTCAGCCGGCTGAGCGAGCTTCAGCGATCCCCGGCCCACCGCGCATCCGGCACCACCACCAGCTTGCCGACGAAGCCCTTGGCCATGAAATCGGCCTGGGCGCGGTGGAACTCCGACAGGCGGTAGACGCCGCCGACCAGCGGCTTCAGCTTGCCCTCCTCGATGTAGCGCACCAGCCGGCGGAAGGCGCCGCGCGTGCCCTGGGACGAGCCGTGCAGCTCCAGGTGTTTCAGGTACATCGTTCGCAGGTCCAGCTGCACCACCGGCCCGGCGATGGCGCCGGCGGTGGTGTAGCGCCCCTCGGGCCGCAGGATGCGCAGCAGGTCATTGAACATCGCCCCGCCGACCAGGTCGGCGACCACATCGATCGGCCGGCCCTTGGTGACCCGCTCCACCGCCGAGACCAGGTCGCCGGCGTCGCGGGTGACCACTGCCTCGGCGCCGGCCGCCAGCACCGCCTCCTCCTTGCCGCGGCCGACCACGGCATAGGGGATGGCGCCGCGGGCGCGGCACAGCTGGACGATGCCCGAGCCGACGCCGCCCGAGGCGCCGGTGACCAGCACCCGTTCGCCGGCCGCCACCCGGGCGCGGTCCAGCATGTGCTCGCCGGTCAGGTAGGCGCAGCAGAAGGTGGCCAGCTCGACATCGCTCATCGGCGTGTCGACGCGATGGGCGTGGTCGGCCGGCAGCGCCATGTACTCGGCATAGCCGCCATCGCGGCCATGGCCCATGTAGTCGATGTCGGCCAGGCTGTCGTCGTCGCGGTTGTAGATGCTGAAATCGACCATCACCCGCTCGCCGATCCGCGCTTCCGGCACGCCGGGGCCGACCGCGGCGATGCGGCCGACCGTGTCGGTGCCCTGGATGCGCGGGAAGGTCAGGGTCGACCGGTCGCCGCGGCCGCGCCAGCTCGACACCGCCTCCGGGTCCGCCTCGGTGCCATAGGCGCCCTCGCGGACCCAGACATCGGTGTTGTTCATGCCGCAGGCGGCGACCTCGATCAGCACCTCGCCCGCGGCCGGCTTCGGCACCGGCACGTCGTCGCGATGGACCAGCTTGTCGGGCCCGCCATGGCCGGTCAGGACCACGGCGCGCATGGTGGTGGGGATGGTTTCGGCGATCATCGTCCTGCTCACAGCTCCTTGGCCACCGACTCGACCGCCCCGGCCACGGCCTTGACCACGATGTCGGCCTCGTCGCGGGTCAGGCACAGCGGTGGGGCGAAGCCCAGGATGTCGCCCTGCGGCAGGGCGCGGGAGATCACGCCGCGGGCCAGGGTCGCCGCATAGATCCGAGGGCCGACCTTCAGCGCCGAGTCGAAGAACACCCGGTCGTTCTTGTCGGCCACGAACTCGACCGCCGCCGCCAGCCCCTCGCCGCGCACCTCGCCGACGATGCGATGGCCGGCCAGCGCATCGGTCAGCGCCTGCTTGAAATAGGCGCCGGTCGCCTTCGCGTTCTCGACCAGCCCCAGGCTGTCGACCAGCTCGAGATTGGCGATCGCCGCGGCGGTGCACAGCGGGTGCGAGGAATAGGTCCAGCCATGGCCGATGGCGCCGAGCGCGTCGGACCCCTTCTCCAGGATCTTCCAGACCTTCTCCGACACGATCACGCCGGACAGGGGCGCATAGGCCGAGGTCAGGCCCTTGGCGATGGTAATCAGATCCGGCTTGATGCCGTAGTGCTCCGATCCGAACATCGACCCCAGCCGGCCGAAGCCGGTGATCACCTCGTCGGCGATCAGCAGCACGTCATACTTCGCCAGGACCGCCTGGACCTTCTCCCAATAGCCGGCCGGCGGCGGCACCAGCCCGCCAGTGCCCAGGATCGGCTCGCCGATGAACGCGGCCACCGTCTCCGGCCCCTCGGCCAGGATCAGCTCCTCAAGCCGGTCGGCACAGGCTTGCGAGAACTGCTCCTCGCTCAGCGACCGGTCCTCGCGGCGATAGTAGTAGGGCGCGTCGGTGTGCAGCACCTGGGCCAGCGGCAGGTCGAAGGCCTTGTGGAACAGCTCGAGCCCGGTGAGGCTGCCGGTCATCAGGCCGGAGCCGTGATAGCCGCGCCAGCGCGAGATGATCTTCTTCTTCTCCGGCCGGCCGAGGATGTTGTTGATGTACCAGACCAGCTTGACGTTGGTCTCGTTGGCGTCGGAACCGCCGAGGCCGAAGAACACCCGCGACATGCCGGCCGGCGCCCGGTCGATGATCATCTTGGCCAGGCGGATCGACGGCTCGCTGCCGTGGCCGACATAGGCGTGGTAATAGGCCAGCTCATGCGCCTGGGCGGCGATCGCGTCGGCGATCTCGCGCCGGCCATAGCCGACATTGACGCAGTACAGCCCGGCGAAGGCGTCCAGGCTGCGCTTGCCGTCGCGATCGGTGATGTAGACGCCCTCGCCGCCGGTGATGATCCGGTTCGGCGTCTCGCCGCGGGCATGGGCCGCCATATGGGTCGACGGGTGGAAGAAATGGTCGCGATCCCAGGCGTCGAGTTCGTTGCCGCGAAGGGCCATCGGAAATCTCCTTGAACGAGGGGCGGGCGCTCAGGCGGCGTCCAGGCACAGGTATTTGAGCTCGGTGAAGGCCTCGATGCCGTGGCGCGAGCCCTCGCGGCCGAGGCCGGATTGCTTGGTGCCGCCGAACGGGATCGGGGCGCCGGTGATCTTCACCCGGTTGACCGCGACCATGCCGTAGTCGAGGGAGCGGCCCAGCCGCAGCACGCGGCCGGAATCGCGGGTCACGGCATAGGCCACCAGCCCGTATTCGGTATCGTTGGCGCGGGCGACCACCTCGTCCTCGCTGTCGAAAGCGGTGACGGCGGCGACGGGAGCGAAGGTCTCCTCGCGCATGATCGCGGCGTCGTCCGGCACATCGGCCAGCACGGTCGGGGCGAAGAACAGCGGCCCGGCGGCATGGACATCGCCGCCGGCCAGGCAGCGGGCGCCGCGGGCCACCGCGTCCTGGACATGCTCCGCCGCCTTGGCGACGGCCCGGCCGTGCATCAGCGGACCGATCTCGGTCCCGGCATCGAGTCCGTTGCCGACTTTGAGCGCCGCAACCCGCCGGGCGAAGGCGTCGCAGAAGGCGGCATAGGCGGGCCGCTCGACATAGATCCGGTTGGCGGCCAGGCAGTCCTGGCCCGAGGTGGCGAATTTGGCGTCGATCGCGATCGACACGGCACGGTCCAGATCGGCATCGGCGAAGACGATCAGCGGGGCGTGGCCGCCCAGTTCCAGCTGCAGCCGCTTGATCGTCGGCGCGCAGCGCTCGGCGATCAGCCGTCCGATCTCGGTCGACCCGGTGAAGCTGACCGCCCGCACCCGCCTGTCGGCGCAGATCCGGCCGACGATCGGCTCCGGGTCGCCGGTGACGATGTTCAGCACCCCGGCCGGAATGCCGGCGCGCTCCGCCAGTTCGGCCAGGGCCAGGGCCGACAGCGGGGTCTGCGACGACGGGTGCGCCACCACGGTGCAGCCGGCGGCCAGGGCGGCGGCGGCCTTGCGGGTCAGCATGGCGCAGGGGAAGTTCCATGGCGTGGCGACGCCGACGACGCCCAGCGGCTCGCGCCGCACCATCATCTCGGCGCCGGGCAGGTGGCTGGTGACGGATTCGACGTTCAGGCGCTTGGCCTCCTCGGCGAACCACTCGACGAAGCCGGCGCCGTAGTCGATCTCGCCGCGCGATTCGGCCAGCGGCTTGCCCTGCTCCAGCGTCATCAGCAGGGCGAGGTCCTCCTTGGCCGCCAGGATCCGGTCGAACCAGTTGCGCAGCCTGGCGGCCCGCTCCTGCGGCAGCAGCGCGCGCCAGGCCGGGAAGGCATCCTCGGCGGCGGCGATGGCGCGGTCCGCCTCGGCCGCGCCCAGCCGGGCCACGCGGGCGACGGTGACGCCGGTGGCGGGGTCGGCGACCTCGAACACTGCGCCGTTGGCGGCAGCGGTCCAGCGTCCGTCGATATAGGCCAGCTCGCGCAGCAGCCGTCGGTCGGTCAGGCGGCCGAGCGCGTCATGCTGGCTGGGGCGGGTGGCGAGGGCGGTCATCGGCTGAGCCTCCGTCAAGGGCGAGGCCGCCAGGGTAGGGGGAAGGCGGAGGAGAAGGAGGCTGTTCGGGCAGTGGTCGGCAGACCAAGTCTCTTGCGGGGCAGGGTGGAGGAGAGAAAGTCTCTGGCTTGAAACCCCTCATAGTTTCGTCATTCCCGCGAAAGCGGGAATCTCGCGCAGGAAAGAGCACTGCCGGGAAGAGATCCCCGCTTTCGCGGGGATGACGATCTTTCTGGGGAATTAAGCCCCGTCCGCGGCACCTGCCAGCACCTCGACCGGCACCGTCACGTCGTCCTTCACCGTGCGGGTGACGATGTAGGTGAAGTAGCGGTCGATGCCGATCTCCTCCTCCAGCAGCCGGTCGATCAGCCGCTGATAGCCGTCGATGTCGCGCGCCACCACCTTCAGCAGATAGTCGATGCCGCCGCCCAGCGACCAGCAGGCCACCACCTCCGGCACCGCCTTCACCGCCCGCTCGAACCGGTCGAAATCGGCCTGGCGGTGGGCGCCCAGCGTGATCTCGACGAACACCATGGCGAAGGGCGCGATGCGGCGCAGCGCCAGCCGGGCGTGGTAGCCGGAGATCACGCCCTCGCGCTGCAGCCGGTGCAGCCGGGTCCAGCACGGCGTCGGCGACAGCCCGACCTTCTCGGCCAGGGCCAGCTTGGTGATGCGCCCGTCGCGCTGGATCTCGGCCAGGATGCGCAGGTCGATCGGGTCGAGCTTGACGGATGACATGGTTGCAAACCATGCCGTTGTGCAAATCGGGTTGTCAATTGAACTGATTGTGGACCACAGTCCAATCATGACAATGTGGCAGCCTGATCCCGCCGCCCTGCGGCGGCCCGCCTATCTCTCTTTGGCCGACCAGATCGCGCGGGCGATCTCGGACGGGCGGCTGCAGCCCGGGGAGCGGCTGGCGACCCACCGGCACATGGCCGAGACGCTGGACCTGTCGGTGCAGACCGTCAGCCGTGCCTATGAGGAGCTGATCCGCCGCGGCCTGATCTCCGGCGAGACTGGGCGCGGCACCTTCATCCGCCCGCCGCAGCGCGAGCCCGTGCCGCCCTATATCCCCGAGCGGCTCAGCGAGGTCATCGATCTCTCGATCCTGAAGCCGGTGGTGTGCGAGACCCGCCACATCGACGCGATGAGGGCGGCGCTGCACGCGCTGGCGGACGACCTGCCGCATTCCGCCGTGCTGTCCTTCCGCCCGAACACGCTGTTCGCCCGCCATCGCCGGGTGGCGCAGGCCTGGCTGCGCGAGCATTGCGGGGTCGAGGCCACGCCCGGCACCATCCACCTGACCAACGGCGCCACCTCCGGCATGACCATCGCCCTGATGGCCGCGGCCCCGCCGGGGTCGACCGTGGTGACCGAGGCGGTCGGCCACCACACGCTGGTGCCGCTGGCGGCCTATCTCGGCCTGCGGCTGCGCGGCGTGGCGATCGACGCCGAGGGCGTGATCCCCGAGGCGCTGGACGAGGCCTGCAGCGAGGGCGATGTCCGCGCCCTGTTCGTCATGCCGAACCCGATCAACGCCACCGCCAGCCTGATGGGCGAGGCAAGGCGGGCGGAGATCGTCGAGGTGGCGCGCCGCCACGGGCTGCAGATCATCGAGAACGACGTGCTGGCGCCGCTGCTGACCGAGCGTCTGCCGCCGCTGGCCGCCCTGGCGCCGGAGCGCACGCTGTATGTCACCACCTTCACCAAATGCGTGATGCCCGGGCTGCGCTCCGGCTATCTGGTGGTGCCGGATCGGTTGGGCCCGGGCGTGGCCAACCGCAGCCTGGTGACCAGCTGGATGGCCACCGGGCTGATCGCCGAGCTGGCCGCCCGCTGGGTCGAGAACGGCACGGCGGCGGAGCTGGTGCGCTGGCAGAACGAGGCGATTCGCGGGCGTCAGGCGATTGCCGCCGAGCTCTTGGCCGGCATCCCGCACAAGGCCCATCCGGAGGGGCTGCATGTCTGGCTGCCGCTGGGCGAGGGGCGGTCGGAGGAGGAGTTCGTGTCCCATGCCCGGCTGCAGGGCGTGGCGATCGCGCCCGGCGCCTCGTTTGCCATCGGAGGTGCCGCGGAGGGCGGCATGGACCGGCAGCCGGCGGTGCGCATCTCGGTCGGCTCGACCACGCCGGAACAACTGCGCGACGGGCTGAAGATCGTCGTCAACCTGCTGCAGGGCGAGCCGGAGCCGGTGCTGCTGGCGATGTAGGAAACGGCAAGCCGCCGCCTAAGGAATCATCACGTCGGCTCATATTGTACTGATTTGTTTTTCCATTTGACATGATTTTGTCTCCCTTCCATCGTTGGCGGCAACACAGGCCCGTCGCCAACAGGGAGAGCGACTTGGCGAACTCCGCATCGGATCCGTGCATCAGCGTCGAGGGCGTGACCAAGCGCTTCGGGCCGCTGACCGTCCTGAACGATCTGAATTTCACCGTGAAGCCGGGCGAGAAGCTGGCCCTGATCGGGCCGTCCGGCTCCGGCAAGACCACCATCCTGCGCATCCTGATGACGCTGGAGGAGATCAACGGCGGCCATATCCGCATCGAAGGCGAGCAGCTGTTCCACATGCCGCGCAACGGCGGGCTGGTGGCCGCCGATGACCGCCATCTGCACAAGATGCGCGCCAAGATCGGCATGGTGTTCCAGCTGTTCAACCTGTTCCCGCACAAATGCGTGCTGGACAACGTGACCCTGGCGCCGATCCTGACCAACGGCGTCGACCGCAAGACCGCCGAAGCGCGGGCGATGGAGCTGCTCGAGCTGGTCGGCATGGCGGAGAAGGCCAAGGCGATGCCGGCGCAGCTGTCCGGCGGCCAGAAGCAGCGCGTGGCGATCGCCCGCGCCTTGGCGCTGAAGCCGAAGATCATGCTGTTCGACGAGGTCACCTCGGCGCTCGACCCCGAGCTGGTCGAGGAGGTGCTGAACGTCATGCGCCGCCTGGCCGCCGAGACCGACATGACCATGCTGCTGGTCACCCACGAGATGAGCTTCGCCCACGACTTCGCCGACCGGGTCCTGTTCTTCGACCGCGGCCGGATCGTCGAGGAGGGGCCGCCGGACGAGATCTTCCGGCATCCGCGCGAGGAGCGGACCCAGACCTTCCTCAAGAAGATCATCGCCGCCGGCCACCGGGTCTGACCGCGGCAGCAACAGGAGAGGCAGAAATGAACAAAAGATTTTGCGCGAGTCTGATCCTGGCCGCCGTATCGGCCGTGGCTTTGGCGCAGCCGGCCGCGGCCGACACGCTGGACAATCTGAAGGAGCAGGGCTTCGCCCGCATCGCCATCGCCAATGAGCCGCCCTTCACCGCGGTGGCGGCGGACGGCAAGGTCTCCGGCGCCGGGCCGGATGTGGCGCGCGAGGTGTTCAAGCGCATGGGCGTGCCCGACGTGGTCGCCTCGATCTCGGAATACGGCGCCATGATCCCCGGGCTGCAGGCGCGTCGCTTCGACGCCGTCACCGCCGGCCTGTTCATGAAGCCGGAGCGCTGCCGCGCCGTGGCCTATTCCCAGCCGATCCTGTGCGACGGCGAAGCCTTCGCGGTGAAGAAGGGCAACCCGTCGAACTTCCAGAGCTATGCCGACATCGCCGCCAATGCCGACGCCAAGATCGGCGCGCCGGGCGGCGGCACCGAGGAGCGGCTGGCGCTGGAGGCCGGGGTGCCGCGCGACCGGGTGATCGTGGTGCCGGACGGGCAGAGCGGCATCAAGATGCTGCAGGACGGCCGCATCGACGTCTATTCGCTGCCGATCCTGTCGATCCAGGACCTGCTGAAGAAGGCCAGCGACCCGAACATCGAGATGGTCGGGCCGGTGAAGAACGCCCCGGTCTATTGCGACGGCGCCGCCTTCCGCAAGCAGGACACGGCGCTGCGCGACGCCTTCGACAAGGAACTGGCGGCGCTGAAGCAGTCCGGCGAATTCGCCAAGATCGTCGAGCCCTACGGCTTCTCAGCCAAGGCCGCGCTCGAGACCAATCGCGACGCGATGTGCGGCGGCCCGAACTGAGACGGAAGGAGAGGCCGGTGCCCACCCCCTCACCCGAAATCGCAGTCGCGATTTCGACCTCTCCCCGGGGGAGAGGTGATCTGTGCCCTCGCCGCGAAAAGGGTTTCCTCCCTCTCCTCGGGGAGAGGGAGGGGCCCGCCGCTTGCGGCGGGGGGGGGGGGGGGGGGGGCGGCGCCGGCCTCACCATAGGGACACGACGCCACGACGAGCCGCCGCATGAGCGAATGGGAAGGCTATCTCGGGCTGATCCTCGACGGCGCCTGGGTGACGATCGAGCTGACCGTGCTGGGCTGCGCCCTGGCGCTGGTCGTGGCCTTCCTGGCCGGGCTGGGGCGGATCTCGTCCAGCTGGCTGCTGCGCACGATCGCCACGACCTATGTCGAGTTCTTCCGCGGCACCTCGATCTTCGTGCAGCTGTTCTGGATCTATTTCGTGCTGCCGCTGGCCGGGTTCGAGCTCAGCCCGCTGCTGGCCGGCGTGCTGGCCCTCGGCCTCAATGTCGGGGCCTATGGGGCCGAGGTGGTGCGCGGCGCCGTGCAGTCGATCGGGCGCGAGCAGCGCGAGGCCTGCGTGGCGCTGAACCTCACCCGGCGCCAGAGCCTGTGGCACGTCATCCTGCCCCAGGCCTTCGTGCTGATGCTGCCGACCTTCGGCAACAACGCCATCGAACTGTTGAAGGCCACCGCCGTGGTGTCGCTGATCTCGCTGACCGACCTGACCTTCCAGGCCCAGATCGTGCGGGCCCAGACCGGCAGCACCGCCTTCCCCTTCCTCACCATCCTGGTGATCTATTTCGCGCTGGCGATGCTGATCTCGGCGGGCGTGCGGGCGCTGGAGCGCCGCCTGGCCCGCGGTCTTGACGGCGTGCGGAGCTGAGCCATGGATTGGGACTGGGCCTTCGTCGCCGAGATCCTCCCGACCCTGATCGAGGGCGTGAAGATCACCATCCTGGCCACCATCCTGGGCTATGCCCTGGCGGTGGTGCTGGGCCTCGGCCTCGCTTTGCTGCGCCGCACCCGCCGCCGCTGGCTGGCGCACAGCGTCAACTTCCTGATCGAGTTCATCCGCGGCACGCCGCTGCTCGTGCAGCTGTACTTCCTGTTCTACATCATGCCGGATCTCGGCCTGACCCTGTCGCCGCTGACGGCCGGGGTGATCGGCCTCGGCCTGCACTACGCCACCTACACGGCGGAAGTGTACCGCGCCGGCATCGACAACACCCCGCGCGGCCAGTGGGAGGCGGCGAAGGCCTGCAACCTGACGGCGGGGCAGAGTTGGCGCCACGTGATCCTGCCGCAGGCGATCCCGCCGATGTTGCCGGCCCTGGCCAACTACTTCATCGCCATGTTCAAGGAGACGCCGCTGCTCTCCGCCATCACGGTGCTGGAGCTGATGAACCAGGCCCGCAGCGTCGCCAACTTCAACTACCGCTACCTGGAGCCGATGACGCTGGTCGGCGCCTTCTTCCTCGTCATCAGCCTGATCGCCGTGGTCGGCCTCCGCTATCTGGAGCGCCGCTTCCGGCCGCTGCGCTGAGCCGGAGCCCGATATGATCGAGATCGAACGGTCTGCTTTGCCGCTCAGCTTCGACGACCGGCCGCTGCCGAAGCGGGTCGGCCTCGTCATCCTGGCGACCGACCACACCACCGAGCCGGATTTCCGCCGCATGGTCGCGAGCGACCGGATCGGGATCTATGTCGCCCGCATCGCCTATGCCAACCCGACCACGCCGGAGAATCTTCGCCGGATGCAGCCGCGCCTCAGCGAGGGCGCCGGGCTGATCCTGCCGGAGGAGGATCTCGACCTCGTCTGCTACTCCTGCACCTCGGCCTCGGTGGTGATGGGCGACGATGCGATCGAGGAGGCGATCCGCGAGGCCAAGCCGGGCGTCACCGTGGTGACCCCGCCGCTGGCCGCGCGCCGCGCCCTCGATGCGCTGGGCGCCCGCCGGATCGCGGTGCTGACGCCCTACACGGTCGAGACCAGCCGGCCGATGGCCGACTATTTCGCCGGCCACGGCCACGACATCGCCCGCTTCATCTGCCTCGGCCTCGACGACGACCGCGAGATGGCGCGGATCAGCCTGTCGTCGATCGTGGAGGCGGCAGAGGCGGCGATGGCGCCGGACGCCGAGGCGCTGTTCATCTCCTGCACCGCCCTGCGCGCCGCCGGGGTGGCGGCGGCGGTCGAGCGCCGGATCGGCAAGCCGGTGGTGACCAGCAATCTCGCCACCGCCTGGATGAGCCTGCGCCTGTGCGGCGACGACCGCCCCCGGCCGGAGCTCGGCCGGCTGATGGCGCTGTGAGGGGCCGATGAGCATGCCGGGACGACAGCGCAGATCAGGCTGGCACCGAGCCGCCCCCTCACCCGAAATCGCTGCGCGATTTCGACCTCTCCCCAAGGAGAGGTGTGGGGCGGCCAGCGCTCCATTCCCCTCTCCTCGGGGAGAGGGAGGGGCCCGCGCGCGAAGCGCGTGGGAGGGTGAGGGGGAGGGCTGTCGATGACCCGCGCCGTCACCCTCGACACCATCCGCGCCGCCGCCGACCGCATCGCCGGAGAGGTGGTGCGGACGCCGCTGGTCCGCTCGGCTGCGCTGTCCGATCTCGCGGGGGCGCCGGTGTTCCTGAAGCTGGAGACCCGGCAGACCACCGGCAGCTTCAAGCTGCGCGGCGCCACCAACGCCGTGCTGTCGCTGCCGCCGGAGGCTCGGAAGATCGGCATCGCCGCGGCCTCGACCGGCAATCACGGCCGCGGCCTGGCCCTTGCCGCCGCCCGCCAGGGCCTGCGCTGCGTCGTCTGCATGTCCGCTTTGGTGCCGGAGAACAAGGTCGCGGCGATCCGCGCGCTTGGCGCCGAGATCCGCATCATCGGCCGGTCCCAGGACGACGCTCAAGGTGAGGTCGACCGGCTGGTGGCGGAGGAGGGCTTCACCGCCATCCCGCCCTTCGACCATGCCGACGTGATCTCCGGCCAGGGCACCATCGGGCTCGAGATCGTCGCCGACCTGCCCGAGGTGGCGCAGGTGGTGGTGCCGCTGTCCGGCGGCGGCCTGTTCGGCGGCATCGCCGCCGCGGTCAAGGGGCTGCGGCCGCAGGCCCGGATGGTCGGCGTGTCGATGGCGCGCGGCCCGGCGATGCGCGACAGCCTCGCCGCCGGCCGCCCGGTCGCGGTCGAGGAGCTGCCGACCCTGGCGGATTCGCTGGGTGGCGGCATCGGCCTCGACAACCGCCATACCTTCGCCCTGGCCCGCGACCTGCTGGACGAGGCGGTGCTGCTGACCGAGGCCGAGATCGCCGCCGCGATCGACCACGCCTATGCGGCGGAGCAGGAGATCGTCGAGGGCGGCGGCGCCGTCGGCATCGGCGCGCTCTTGGCCGGCAAGCTCACCGTAACCGGCCCGACCGTCCTCGTGGTCTCGGGCCGCAACATCGACATGGCGCTGCACCGCAGGATCGTCAGCGGTGCCTGGGAGGAGACACCGTGCCCCGCATGACCATCGTGAGGGAGGCGGAGCTGCGCCGTGCCGTCCCGCTCGACCGGGACGCCGTCGCCTGCGTCGAGGACGCGTTCCTGGCGCTGGCGACCAGGGATGTGGCGATGCCGCCGATCCTGCGCCTCGACATCCCCGAGCATCGCGGCGAGGTCGACGTCAAGACCGCCTATGTGCCGGGCCTGGACGGCTTCGCCATCAAGATCAGTCCCGGCTTCTTCGACAACCCGAAGCTGGGCCTGCCCAGCACCAACGGGCTGATGGTGCTGTTCAGCGCCCGCACCGGGCTGGTCGACGCCGTGTTCCTGGACAATGGCTATCTGACCGATGTCCGCACCGCGGCCGCCGGCGCGGTGGCGGCGAAGCATCTCTCGCGCCCGGAGTCCCGGGTGGCGGCGATCTTCGGCGCCGGGGTGCAGGCGCGGCTGCAGCTCAAGGCCCTGACCCTGGTGCGGCCGATCGCCGAGGCTCGGATCTGGGCGCGCGACCATGACCGCGCGCAGGCGCTGGCGGCGAAGCTGTCCGACGAGTTGGGCCTCGCCGTCCATGCCGAGGCGGCGCCGCAGGCCGCGGTCGACGGCGCCGACATCATCGTCACCACCACCCCGGCGGCGGAGCCGATCCTGCGCGCCGGCTGGCTGTCCCCCGGCCAGCACGTCACCGCCATGGGGTCGGATGCCGAGCACAAGAACGAGCTGGACCCGGCGATCCCGGCCCGTGCCGACCTCTACGTCGCCGACAGCCTGCCGCAGGTGCGGCGGCTGGGCGAACTGCACCACGCCATTGCTGCCGGCACCATCGCCGCCGACGCCGTCTTCCCCGAGCTCGGCGCCGTCATCGCCGGCCAGGCGGCCGGCCGGCCCTCCGCCGCCGCCATCACCGTCGCGGACCTGACCGGCACCGGCGTCCAGGACACCGCCATCGCCACCCTGGCCCGCGGTCGCGTCGCCGCCGCCGGGGTCGGCACATCCTTCGAAAGCTGAGAGGCACAGCATGTCCGTAGAACTCAACTTCAGCCGCGAGGAATATGCCGCGCGGCTCGCCAAGACCCGCGCCGCCATGGCCCGTCGCGGCATCGACCTGCTGTGGGTCAGCGACCCGTCGAACATGGCCTGGCTGACCGGCTATGACGGCTGGTCCTTCTACGTCCATCAGGGCGTGCTGGTGCCGCCGGAGGGAGAGCCGATCTGGTACGGCCGCGGCCAGGACGCCAACGGCGCCAAGCGCACCGCCTATCTGGCCCATGACAACATCATCGGCTATCCCGACCACTACGTGCAGTCGACCGAGCGCCATCCGATGGACCGGCTGGCCGACATCATCGACTCGCGCGGCTGGGGCCGGCTGTCGATCGGCGTCGAGATGGACAATTACTGGTTCTCGGCCGCCGCCTTCGCCTCGCTGCAGCGCCATCTGCCCAATGCCCGCTTCAGCGACGCCACCGCGCTGGTGAACTGGCAGCGCGCGGTGAAGAGCCCGCAGGAGCTGGACTACATGCGCAAGGCCGCGCGCATCGTCGAGGCGATGCACAAGCGGATCGTCGAAAAGGTCGAGCCCGGTCTGCGCAAGAACGACCTGGTGGCCGAAATCTACGACGCCGGTACCCGCGGCGTGTCCGATGGCAATGGGGGTTGGATCGGTGGCGACTATCCGGCAATCGTGCCGCTGCTGCCCTCCGGCGCCGACGCCTCGGCGCCGCATCTGACCTGGGACGACAAGCCGATGCGGTCGGGGGAGGGCACCTTCTTCGAGATCGCCGGCTGCTACAAGCGCTACCACTGCCCGCTGTCGCGCACCGTGTTCCTGGGCAAGCCGACCCAGGCCTTCCTCGACGCCGAGAAGGCGGTGCTGGAGGGGATGGAGGCCGGGCTCGGCGCGGCGCGGCCGGGCAACACCTGCGAGGACATCGCCAACGCCTTCTTCGCGGTGCTCAAGACCTACGGCATCGTCAAGGACAACCGCACCGGCTACCCGATCGGCCTCAGCTATCCGCCCGATTGGGGCGAGCGCACCATGAGCCTGCGTCCCGGCGACCGCACCGTGCTGGAGCCCGGCATGACCTTCCACTTCATGACCGGGCTGTGGCTGGAAGACATGGGGCTGGAGATCACCGAGAGCATCGCCATCACCGATAGCGGCGTCGAGATCCTGGCCGACGTGCCGCGCCAGCTCTTCGTCAAGCCATGACGGTTGCCGAGCTGCCGCCCTCGCCGATCGTCCCTTCGGTCGATTTCGACCGGGACGGGGTGCAGCACGGCACGCTGCGCCTGCCCTACAGCCGGGACGATTCCGCCTGGGGCTCGGTGATGATCCCGGTCGCCGTTGTGAAGAACGGGGAGGGGCCGACCGCGCTCCTCACCGGCGCCAATCACGGCGACGAGTACGAGGGGCCGATCGCCCTGTTCGAGCTGGCGCGGACCCTGGACCCGGCGTCGGTCCGCGGCCGGGTGATCATCGTCCCGGCGATGAACACCCCGGCCTTCCGGGCCGGCACCCGCACCTCGCCGATCGACAAGGGCAACCTGAACCGCAGCTTCCCCGGCCGGCCGGACGGCACGCCGACGCAGAAGATCGCCGACTACTTCCAGCGCCACCTGCTGCCGCTGGCCGATATCGTGCTCGACTTCCACTCCGGCGGGCGGACGCTCGACTTCGTGCCCTTCGCCGCCGCCCACATCCTGCCCGACAAGGACCAGGAGGCGCGCTGCTTCGCGGCGGTCGAGGCGTTCTCCGCCCCCTGGTCGATGCGGATGCTGGAGATCGACGCGGTCGGCATGTACGACACCGCGGCCGAGGCGGCAGGCAAAGTCTTCGTCACCACCGAGCTCGGCGGCGGCGGCACCGCCACCGCGCGCACGGCGGGGATCGCCAAGCGCGGCGTGCGCAACCTGCTGCGCCATGCCGGCATCCTGCAGGGCGAGGTCGAGCGCGCGCCCAGCCGCTGGCTCGACATGCCGTCGGCCGACTGCTTCCGCTTTGCCGAGCAGGACGGCATGGCCGAGACCTGCGTCGACCTGGGCGACCCGGTGCGCAAGGGCGAGGTCATCGCCCGCATCCACCCGGTCGACCGCACCGGCCAGGCCCCGGCGGAATACCGCGCGGCGCTGGACGGCATCCTGGCGGCGCGGCATTTCCCGGGGCTGGTCAAGGCCGGCGACTGCCTGGCGGTGATCGGGACGGTGGAGGGGTAGGGCGGCAGGCCGCCACCGCCCCGCTCACAGCACCGTCTCCAGCCGGCTGAAGCGGACCGGGAGGATCTCCCGGGCCTGGAGCCTCCCAGTCGCGTCCTTGTCGATGACCGTGAGGATCTGCGCCTGGTCGGGGCCCAGCGGCATGACCAGGTGGCCGCCCGGCCGCAGCTGGTCCAGGAGCGCCATCGGCGGCTGGTCGGCCGCGGCCGTCACCATGATCCTGTCATAGGGGGCGTGCTCGGCCCAGCCGCGGGAACCGTCGCCGATGCGGATGCCGACCCTGGACGTGCCCAGCCGGCGCAGGCGCGACTGGGCCTCGCCGGCGAGCTCCTCGACGACCTCGACGCTCCAGACCCGGGCTGCCAGCTCGGCCAGCACCGCCGCCTGGTAGCCGAGGCCGGTGCCGACCTCCAGCACCACCTGGTCCGGCTCGGGGGCGAGCAGATGGGTCATCAGCGCACAGATGAAGGGCTGCGAGATCGTCTTGTCGAAGCCGATCGGCAGCGGCCCGTCATGATAGGCGACGGCCGCGAGCTCCAGCGGGACGAAGTGGTGCCGCGGCACCCGCCCCATCGCCGCCAGCACCCGACTGTCAAGCGGGACGTGTCCGAGTTCGTCGCTCATCAGATCGGCATGGATCGCGATCACCTCGACCATGTGCCGGCGCAGGATCGCGAAGTGCTGCTCTTCCATCGGCTTCATGGGCGGCGGGCCTTATGCCGGTCCAACGTGTTTCCGCAGTATCCCGCCGAGCGGGTGCGCAGGTCCACAGCCATGCGCGCCTCCTTTGCCGGACCTGCCGGCCGATGCCATATCGATGTCGGGAGCAACGATGGAGTTCCGCCGCCGTGCAGCCCGACCTGTTCGGCCCGCCGCCGCTCGCCGGCCTGGCCACCGTCGAGGACATCGTCACGCCGGAGGAGGAGCGGCGGCTGACCGCGGCGATCGACGCGGCGGAGCTGTCGCCGTTCCGCTACCAGGGCTGGGAAGGCCGGCGCCTGACCGCCACCTTCGGCTGGCGCTATGATTTCGAGGATGGCAGCTTCCGGCCGGCCGAGCCGATCCCGGACTGGCTGCTGCCGCTGCGGGAGAAGGCCGCCCGATTCGCCGGTCTGGGGCCGGCCGAGCTGGCCCAGGCGCTCCTGATCCGCTATGACCCCGGCGCCGGCATCGGCTGGCACAAGGACCGGCCGGTGTTCGAGCATGTCGTCGGCGTCTCGCTCGGCGCCGCCGCGACCATGCGCTTCCGGCGCCGCCGGCCGGAGGGCGGCTTCGACCGCCGGTCGGTGCCGCTGGCGCCGTGCTCCGCCTACCACCTGTCCGGCGAGGCGCGGCATGGCTGGGAGCACAGCATCCCGGAGATGCAGGCGTCGCGCTGGTCGGTGACGTTCCGCAGCCTGTCTGGCCGCTGATCAGCCGAACGCCACCAGCTCGCGCAGCTGGTCGAACTCCGCCACGATCGGTGCGCCGGCATCGTTCGGCTTCACCGATGGGGCGCGGATCACCTGGACCACATGCACGCCGGCCTGCCGTGCCGCCGCCACCTCGCGCGGATTGTCGGTCAGGAACAGGATGCGGTCGGGCGCGGCCCCCAGATCCGCCGCGATCTTTAGGTACGACTCCGGCACCACCTTGGCGCCGATATCGGTGTCGTAGTGCCGGCCGAAACAGGGCCGCAGGTCGCCGCGGTTGGAGTTCTGGAAGAACTCGACCTGCGCCTTGACCGAGCCGGAGAAGAAGATGTGCATCGGCACGCCGGCCTTTCGCCAGCCCTCCAGCGCCGCATAGGCGTCGTCATAGATATGGCCCTTGAAGGCGCCTTCATTGTAGCCCTCTTCCCACACCAGCCCCTGCAGCTGCTTCAAGGGCGTGAGGTTGACCTTACATCTGCTGGAAGCCCCATCTCGCTGGGACGGAGCAGAGGAGCAGGGAATGGCGCACGCCCATCACGACCATCCGGCGCACCACCATCATGGCCGCGCCGCGGTGCCGCCGGCCCCGGCCGGCACCATCTACACCTGCCCGATGCACCCCGAGATCCGGCAGCAGGGGCCCGGCAGCTGCCCGATCTGCGGCATGGCGTTGGAGCCGGAGCAGGCGACTGCGGAAGCCGGTCCGAACCCGGAGCTGGCCGATATGCGGCGGCGGTTCTGGATCGGCCTCGTCCTCACCATCCCGATCGTCGTGCTGGAGATGGGCGGCCATCTGCTCGGGCTCGACATCGCCCATGCGATCGGCGCCCGCGCGGCGGTCTGGATCCAGCTGGCCCTCGCCACGCCGGTGGTGCTCTGGGCCGGCTGGCCGTTCCTGGTCCGCGGCTGGCAGTCGGTGCTGCGGCGCAGCCTCAACATGTTCACGCTGATCGCGCTCGGCACCGGCGCCGCCTGGCTCTACAGCCTGGTCGCGGCCCTCGCCCCCTGGGTATTCCCGGACGGCTTCCGCGGCATGGACGGGACCGTCGCCGTCTATTTCGAGCCGGCGGCGGTGATCACCGTCCTGGTGCTGCTGGGCCAGGTGCTGGAGCTGCGGGCGCGCGAGCGCACCGGCGGCGCCATCCGGGCGCTGCTCGACCTCGCGCCGAAGCTGGCGCGCCGGGTCCGCGACGACGGGTCGGACGAGGAGATCCCGCTCGAGCAGGCCCATGTCGGCGACCGGCTGCGCGTCCGGCCGGGCGACAAGGTGCCGGTCGACGGCACGGTCGAGGAGGGCCGCAGCGCGGTCGACGAGAGCATGATCACCGGCGAGCCGATCCCGGTCGAGAAGGGGCCGGGCGACACCGTGATCGGCGGCACCATCAACGGCACCGGCGGTTTCGTGCTGCGCGCTGGGCGGGTCGGCAGCGAGACGGTGCTGGCCCGCATCGTCGAGATGGTCGGCCAGGCCCAGCGCAGCCGGGCGCCGATCCAGCGCCTGGCGGACAAGGTTTCCGGCTGGTTCGTGCCGCTGGTGGTGGCGGTCGCGGTGCTCGCCTTCGCCGCCTGGGCGGCCTGGGGGCCGTCGCCGGCGCTGGCCTATGGCCTGGTCGCCGCGGTCTCGGTGCTGATCATCGCCTGCCCCTGCGCGCTCGGACTGGCCACGCCGATGTCGATCATGGTCGGGGTCGGCCGCGGCGCCCGGCTCGGCGTGCTGATCAAGGACGCCGAGGCGCTGGAGCGGCTCGAGACCGTCGACACGCTCGTGGTCGACAAGACCGGCACGCTGACCGAGGGCAAGCCGCGGCTGGTCCGGATCGTCCCGGCGCCGGGTCACGACGAGGCCGGGCTGCTGCGCCTGACCGCCGGGCTGGAACGCGGCAGCGAGCATCCGCTGGCCGCCGCCATCCTGGCCGGCGCCGCCGAGCGCGGGCTTGAGGTGCCGGCGGCCGAAGAGTTCCGCTCGCTGACCGGCAAGGGCGTCGCCGCGCGGATCGAGGGGCGGGCCGTCGCGCTCGGAAACGCCGCGCTGCTGGACGAGCTGGGCGTTGCTGCGGGCCCGCTGGCACAGGAGGCCGAGGCTCTGCGGCGCGATGGCGCGACCGTCATGCACCTGGTCGTGGATGGTGCCGTCGCCGGGCTGATCGCCGTGGCCGATCCGGTGAAGGGGACGACGCCCGCCGCCATCGCGGCGCTGCGCTCGGCCGGGCTGCGCATCGTCATGCTGACCGGCGACAATCGCACCACGGCCGCGGCGGTGGCCGGCCGGCTCGGCATCGGCGAGGTGGAGGCCGAGGTGCTGCCCGAGGACAAGGGCGCGGTCATCCGCCGGCTGAAAAGCGAGGGCCGGGTGGTGGCCATGGCCGGCGACGGGGTGAACGACGCCCCGGCCCTGGCCGAGGCGGATGTCGGGATCGCCATGGGCACCGGCACCGATGTGGCGATCCAGAGCGCGCATGTCACGCTGGTGAAGGGCGACCTTGCCGCCATCGCCCGGGCGCGGTCGCTTAGCGCCGCGACCATGCGCAACATCCGCCAGAACCTGGTCTTCGCCTTCGCCTACAACGCGATCGGCGTGCCGGTCGCGGCCGGCGTGCTGTACCCGGCCCTGGGCCTGCTCCTGAGCCCGGAGATCGCGGCCGCCGCCATGGCGCTCAGCTCCGTCTCCGTGATCGCCAATGCGCTTCGTCTGCGGGCGGTGCGGCTCGACGGTTGAGCACCGGCGTGCAAGATCGGCGTCGCGCCAACCGGTAGCGTGACGGGATGGACACGTCTCTTGCCGATCCGGGACTGTGGCAGCCGCTGGCGGCGCTGCTGCTGGCCTCCGCCGTGGTCATGGGCACTCCCGGCCCGTCGACGATCAGCCTCACCGCGGTCGGCGCCTCCTTCGGCATCCGCCGGTCGCTGCCCTATGCCGCCGGGCTGATCGCCGGCACCGTCGCGGTGCTGCTGGCGGTGGCGGCCGGAGTGGTGGCGGTGGTGGCGTCGATCCCGCATGGGGTGCTCGCGCTCGGCATCCTCTCCAGCGCCTACATCCTCTATTTGGCCTACAAGATCGCCACGGCCCCGCCGCTCGACGTCCGAAGCGGGGCGGCGGCCGCGCCGGGCTTCCTCGGCGGGTTCGGGCTCGCCATCGCCAACCCCAAGGCCTATGTCGCGATCGCCGCGGTCTTCGCCGGCACGACCGTCGCCGCGGATCCCGGCCTCGACGCCGCGGTGAAGACGGCGCTGCTCAGCGGCATGATCGTGCTGATCCACCTGTGCTGGCTGCTGGCGGGCGTGTCGCTGTCCCGCCGGCTGCGCGACCCGGTCAGCGCGCGCCTGATCAACCTGGCCATGGCCGCCGCCCTTGTCGCCGTCACCGCCGCGGCGCTGATCGGCTGAAAACGGATCTCAGCGGAACGGAAGCGGCCGCGCCGCTATTCGCAGCATGAGTGTTTTCCGTTTCAGGAGGCCGATATGGGCCGCGGCATTCTTCTCTGGCTGCTCGGGGTTCCGATCCCGGTGATCATCCTTCTCTTCCTGCTGTTCCGCTGAGGGAGGGCGAGATGGTCGGCACCTATTCCGAATATCCCGAGCCGCGCACCGTCGTCCCTGCGGTGGAGGCGGCGAAGTCCGGCGTGTCCTGGGGTGCCGTCTTCGCCGGTGCCGCGGTGGCCGCCGCGATCACCCTGGCGCTGATGGTCCTGGGGGCCGGCTTCGGCCTGTCCATCGTCTCGCCCTGGCCCGGCTCCGGCGTCAGCGCCAGCACCTATGCCGTGACCACGGCGATCGGGCTGGTCGTCATCCAATGGGTGTCGTCCGGCTTCGGCGGCTACGTCACCGGGCGGCTGCGCACGCGCTGGGTGAACGTGCACACCGACGAGGTCGCCTTCCGCGACACGGCGCACGGCTTCCTGACCTGGTGCGTCGCCACCCTGTTCGTCGCGATGGTCGCGGGGTTCATCAGCTATGGCGCCGCATCGACCGGCGCCCAGGCCACGGCCACCGTGGCGTCCGGCGCGGCGCAGGGCGCGGCGGCGGCCGCCCCGGCGGCTGCGCCGGCCGACCCGACCGGCTATGCCATCGACATGCTGTTCCGGCCTGCGCCGGACACCCAGCCGCCGGCCGCCGCCAATGGCGATCCGCGGCAGGAGGTGGCGCGAATCCTGGCCAACGCCGTCGCGGCGGGCGGCCTGCCGCCGGCGGACAAGACCTACCTCGCGCAGCTCGTGGCGCAGCGCACCGGCCTCAGCCAGGCCGATGCCGAGAAGCGGGTGGACGAGGTGGTGGCCCAGGTCGACGCCGCAGCGGTCAAGGCGCGCGAAGCGGCGGACGCCGCCCGCAAGGCCGGGCTGTGGACCGCCTTCGCCGCCTTCCTGGCGCTGCTGATCGGCGCCTTCATCGCCGCGGTCAGCGCCTCGCTCGGCGGCCATCTGCGCGACGACCCGCAAACCTTGAGGTAGCCGTCTCTCTAACGGCGCGGGTCCAGCAGGTCGCGCAGCCCGTCGCCGAACAGGTTGAAGCCCAGCACCGAAAAGGTGATGGCCAGGCCCGGGAACAGCGACAGCCAGATGTTGACGCCCAGGAAGTTGCGGCCGTCGCTCATCATCGCGCCCCATTCCGGCGTCGGCGGCTGGGCGCCGAGGCCGAGGAAGCTGAGGCTGGCGGCGGTCAGCACCACGGTGCCCGCCGTCAGCGTCGCCTGCACGATGATCGGTCCCAGCGCATTGCGCAGGATATGCTGCAGCAGGATGCGCCACAGCCCGGCGCCCAGCGCCCGCGCCGCCTCGGTGTACTCGACCTGCTTCAGCGCCAGCGCCAGGTTGCGCGACAGCCGGCCATAGACCGGAATCGAGAAGATGGCGATGCCGATCATCAGGTTGACCAGGCTGGTGCCGAGGATGCTGACGATCAGGATCGACAGGACGATGCCCGGAAAGGCGAACAGGATGTCCATGAACCAGATGATGACCTGGTCGACCCGGCCGCCGGAATAGCCGGCCAGCAGGCCGAGCGGGATGCCGACGACCAGCGCGATGCCGACGCCCAGCACGATCTCCAAGAGCGACAGCCGGGCGCCGTAGACGATCCGGGAATACAGGTCGCGGCCATACTGGTCGGTGCCGAAGAGATGCTCGGCCGAAGGCGGCCGCAGGGCCATGGCCAGCGACTGCTGGGTCGGGTCGTGGGTGGCCAGGAGCGGCGCCAGCAGCCCGGCCAGCACCAGCAGCAGCACCATGGCGCCGCCGATCGTCAGGCTGCGGTGCCGGCGCAGGATGCGGCCCAGTCGCTTGGCCCGGGACGGAGCGGCCGGAAGGTCGTCGCTGTCGGCGAGGGTCGTCATGGTCCTAGTCGAACCGGATGCGGGGATTGATGGCGGCGATCAGCAGGTCGGCCAGGAAGTTCACCACCACCACCGAGGTCACGGTCAGCAGGGTGACGCCCTGGATGATCGGATAGTCGCGATAGCGCACGGCGTCGACCAGCAGGCGGCCGATTCCGTTCCAGTTGAACACCGATTCGGTGACCACGGCGCCGCCCAAGAGGCCGCCGAAGTTCAGCCCGACGATGGTGACGATCGGGATCAGCGCATTGCGCAGCGCGTGCTTGCGGTAGATCGCGCGGGGCCCGAGACCCTTGGCGCGGGCGGTGCGGATGTAGTCCTGGCCGATCACCTCCAGCATGCTCGACCGGGTCATGCGGGCGATCAGCGCCGCCGGCAGCAGGCCGAGGGCGATGGCGGGCATGACGTAGTTCAGCCAGCCGCCGGTGCCCAGCAGCGGCAGCCATTTCAGTTGCACCGCGAACAGGTTCATCATCATCAGCGCCAGCCAGAAATTGGCGACCGAGGCACCGCCGATCGCGGCGATCATCACCATCTGGTCCGGCCAGGCATTGCGGTACACGGCCGCCAGCATGCCGGCCGCGACCCCGACCAGGATGGCCATGGTGTAGCTGACCAGGGCCAGCCACAGGGTGTTGGGGAAACGCTCGCCCACCTCTTCGATCACCGGCTTCGCGGATTTGATCGACGTGCCGAGATCGCCCTGGGCGGCGCGGCTCAGGAACAGCCCGTACTGCACCAGGAAGGGCTGGTCGAGGCCGAGGCGGGTGCGCATGCCGTCGACGGCGTCGCCCGTCGCCTGCGGCCCGGCCATGATCCGCGCCGGGTCGCCCGGCAGCATCCGCACCGCGCCGAAGATCAGGAACGAGACGCCGAGCAGGATCAGCGGCAGCGCCACCAGCTTGCGGGTGAGGTAGGCCTTCATGCAATCGACCCGCAGAACCGTCGAGTCCCCCCTCCCCCCGCGGGAGGGGGGTAGGGGGAGGGGGTTTTCGACATCGGCGCCGGCGTTGCCTGACGGCGAGCGAAAGAAGCTGTGTCCGACCGGATCTGCGCCGGCTCTTGCGGCGGCAACCCCCTCCCCCTAGCCCCCTCCCGCAAGGGGAGGGGGGACTCGGAAGGAGCGAGGGAGAGGGGGAGAATCATCCGTCCTTACGCCTTCGTCGCGCGTTCCGGCACGATCTCGCCGCCGGGCTGCAGCCAGGCGCCCTTGACCTCGGCGCGGGCGGCGGCGAGGTCGTTCGGGTAGTACAGCAGCACATGCGCCGCATCCTGCACGATGATGCGCTGCGCCTTGGCGTAGAGCGTCTTGCGCTCGGAATCGTCGGTCGACGACCCGGCCTTGTCCAGGATGCCGTCCAGCTCGGGGTTGCTGTAGAAGCCGAGATTGGCGCTCTTCGGCGACCAGCTGTCGGTGTAGTAGAGCGGCTTCAGCTGCAGGTCGGCGTCGAAGGTGCCGGTCGACCAGGAGGCGATGACGCTGTGCACGCCTTGGGCGGCCTTCTCCTCCGGCGTGCCGAAGGCGGCGGCGGTCCACACGCCGCTCTCCATCCGCTGGATGTTCAGCGTGATCCCGGCCTGGGCCCACATGCCCTGCAGGATCTCGGCGATGTTCGCCTCCGGCTCCTGCACCGCGACATTGATGGTGATGCCGTCGGCATGCCCGGCCTCGGCCAGCAGGGCCTTGGCCTTGGCCACGTCCAGGCCATAGCCCTCGACCGTCGGGTCGTAGCCGAACACGGCGGGCGACAGCGGCGAGGTCGCCGGCAGGCCGAAGCCGTAGAGCAGGTTGCTGACCAGCCCGGCCCGGTCGGTGGCCAGGTTCAGCGCCTGGCGGACGCGGACATCGTCCAGCGGCGCCAGCTTGCAGTTCAGCGCCACCCAGAACACCGAGGTCGGGTTGCCCTGGATCAGGCTCAGCTCGGAATTCGCCTTGATCGGCGCGGCGAACACCGGCGGCAGCGGCACGACGATGTCGGCGTCGCCCGTCTGCACGGCCATGTTCATGACCGCCGCCTCCTGGGTCCAGATCCACTTCAGGGTCTTGGTCGGGGCCTTGTCGCCCCAATAGTCGGCATTGGCCTCCGACAGCACGTATTCGCCGGACTTGTACTCGGCCAGCTTGTAGGGGCCGGTGCCGACCGCGGCACGGCCCAGCGTGCCGGCCTTGTCGGCCTTGGGGCTGACGATCGAGGCGGAGGCCACCGCCATCAGCTTCAGGAAGGCGGGGTAGGGGCGCTTCAGGGTGAAGCGGATGGTATCGGCGTCGGTGGCCTTGACCTCGGCCAGGATGGCGCGGAAGCGGCCGCTGGCGGTTAGGCCGCGCTTCTCGTCCATGTGCCGGGCGAAGCTGGCGATCACGGCGTCGGCGTTGCAGGGCTCGCCGTCATGGAACTTGACGCCCTGGCGCAGCGTGAAGGTCCAGTTGGTGCCGGTGGCGTCGCCCTCCCATTTGGTGGCCAGGACGGGCACCAGCTCCATCTTGTCGTTGTAGCCGGTCAGGCCCTCATACATCGGCTCCAGGATCGCCGAGGTGTAGGTCGCGGTCTGGTCCGCCGGGTCCATGCTGCGCGGCGCCTCGCTCTGCAGGATCACGATCTGCGAGGCATCGGCGGCGAAGGCGCCATGGCCGCGCAGCAGCGCCGCCAGTCCCAGCGACCCGCCCAGGGCCAGCGCGCCGCGCCGGTCGATCACAAAGGTCATGTCCGTCTCCCGTTGGTTGAATCGGTCCGGGGTTCCGCCGACTTTGTTAGATTGATGAAGCCTTCGGCTTGATTAAATTCAATTTCTAAACTAACTGTCAAGTCGAACCCACCGGACGCCGAGGCAGATGGCCAACCCGTCGAAACGCTCCTTGCTCGAGGCCGTGGCCGACCACGGGCCGCTCAGCCGGTCCGAGCTCGCGCTCCGCACCGGGCTCAGCAAGGCGGCGATCACGGGGCTGAGCCGCGAGCTGATCCAGGACGGCGCGCTGGAGGAGAGCGAGACGGCGCCGTCGCGCCAGGGCCGGCCGTCGATCCTGCTGCGGCTGAACCCGGCCCATGGCTACTTCATCGGCGCCTCGATCGTGGAGGAGCCGGTGACGCTGGTGCTGACCGACTTCCACGGCGCGGTGCTGGGCCAGCGCACGGCCCCCTGGTCGAACAACCCCCAGGCGATCGCCGGCACCATCCGCGAATCGATCCCGCATCTCCTGGGCGAGGCCGGCATCCCGGCCGACCGGCTGCGCGGCATCGGTGTCGCCCTGTCCGGCCTGGTCAACCACGACCAGGACCGCTGCCTGCACTCCGCCAATCTCGGCTGGATCGACCTGCCGGTGGCGGCGGTGGTGGAGCAGGCGACCGGCGTGCCGACCTTCCTGGAGAACGACGCCAACGCCGTCGCCACCGGCGAGCGGCTGTACGGGCTGGCGCGCGACTACCGCACCTTCACCACCGTCACCTTCGGCGACAGCATCGGCTGCGCCCATTATGTCGACGGCACGCTCTACCGCGGCCATGGCGGCGGCGCCGGCGAGATCGCGCATTGCACGATCGAGCCGGGCGGGCTGCCCTGCCGCTGCGGCAAGCGCGGCTGCCTCGACACCGTCGCCCCGCGCCAGGCGATCCTGGCCCAGGCGCGGGCCCTGGGGCTCACGGCATCGACTACGGCGGAGGTCGAGGCGCTGGCGGCCCAAGGGCATGCCGAGGCGATCGGCATCCTGCACCGGGCCGGCGGCGCGCTGGGCCTGGCCATCGCCCATGTGATCCAGGTCAACGACCCGGAATTCGTGCTGATCGTCGATGTCGAGGGCGCGATGGGGCCGCTGTTCCGCACCGTCACCCAGCAGGCGATCGAGGCCAATGTCCTGCCGCGCCTCGCCGCGTCGACCACCATCCGCTTCCACCACGCGACCCGCGCTTTGTGGGCCCGCGGCGCCGCCAGCATCGCCGCCCACCGCTTCTTGACCCGCGCCGAAGAAGGCTGAAGACATGGCATCCCCCCGCATCGCCGTCGGCGGCATCCACACCGAATGCAGCACCTACAGCCCGGTCCTGGCGACCGAGGCGGATTTCCGGGTGCTGCGCGGCGACGCCCTCCTCGCCGACCCGTCCTTCGCCATGCTGCGCGACTACGACGCCGCGTTCCTGCCGACGCTGCACGCCCGCGCCATCCCCGGCGGCCCGGTCGCCCGCGCCACCTATGAGGCGTTCAAGGCAGAGTTCCTCGATCGGCTGAAAGCTCTCAGCCCGATCGACGGCCTGTACCTCGCCATGCACGGCGCCATGAATGTCGAGGGCATGGAGGATGCGGAGGGCGACTGGATCACCGCCGCCCGCGCCGCGGTCGGATCGGACTGCCCGATCACCGCCAGCTACGACCTGCACGGCAATGTCAGCCAGCGCATCATCGACGCGCTCGACATGTTCTCGACCTACCGCACCGCGCCGCATATCGATGTGGAGGAGACCAAGCGCCGCGCCGTCAGCCTGCTGATGCGCCGCCTGACCGAGGGCGTGACGCCGCTGCTGCTGTGGGTGCCGGTGCCTGTGCTGTGGCCGGGCGAGCGCACCAGCACGGTGGACGAGCCGGCGAAGTCGCTCTACGCGCAGCTGCCGGCGGTCGACGCCGTCGACGGCATCCTCGATGCCTCGATGATGGTCGGCTATGTCTGGGCCGACGAGCCGCGGTCGACCGCCGCGATCATCATGACCGGCACCGACCCGGCGGCGATGGAGCGCGAGGGCACGCGGCTGGCCCGGGCCTATTGGGATGCGCGCGACGATTTCGTCTTCGGCAGCCGCACCGGCACCGTCGAAGAATGTGTGGACTGGGCCGTCGGCTCGGCGACCAAGCCGGTGATCCTGGCCGATTCCGGTGACAACCCGACCGGCGGCGGCGTCGGCGACCGCGCCGACCTGCTGCAGGCGCTGCTGGCCCGCGATGCGCAGGACGTGCTGATCGCCGGCATCGCCGACCGCCCGGCCACCGAGGCCTGCTTCGCCGCCGGCACCGGCGCCCGGCTGCGCCTCTGCATCGGCGCGAGCCTCGACACGAAGGGCAGCGCGCCGGTGGAGGCAGAGGCCGAGGTGCTGGTCCTCGACCCCGGCGCCGATGTCGCCGACCGTCAGGCGCTGGTCCGCATCGGCGGCATCCGCGTGGTGGTGACCGCCCGGCGCCGGCCGTTCCACAACATTTCGGACTTCACCCGGCTGGGCGTGCATCCGGCCGAGGTGGCGATCCTGGTGGTCAAGTCCGGCTACCTGTCGCCGGAGCTGGCGCCGATCGCCAACCCGAACCTGATGGCGCTGTCGCCCGGCGTGGTCGACCAGGATGTCGAGCACCTGCCGCGCCACCGCACCACCCGCCCGACCTTCCCCTTCGACCGCGGCTTCGACTGGCGGCCCCGCCCCGCCTGGTCCGCCCGGTCGCTCAAGGTCTTGGGGCGATGATGCTGTCACCGACCGCACCGTCGACCCCGGCTTGCTCCGATTGCCTCTCCCGCCTGGCGGGAGAGGTCGGACGTCCGCCAGGACGTCCGGGTGAGGGCTGGCACCGGCCTCGACAAAACCCCCTCACCCGGTCTCGCTTCGCGAGCCCGACCTCTCCCGCAAGCGGGAGAGGCAGCGCAAGATCATCGTCCCGCCAGGAACTCCCAGCGCAGCGAAAGACCCGTCCATGACCACCCCCCTGATCGAGATCTGCGTCGAAGGCCTGGACGGGTTCCTGGCGGCCCAGGAGGGCGGGGCCGACCGGGTCGAGCTCTGCGCCAGCCTGATCGAGGGCGGGTTGACCCCCAGCATCGGCACCATCCTCGAGGTCAAGGCCCGCGCCCGCATCCCGTTCCACGTCATCATCCGGCCGCGCGGCGGCGACTTCCTGTACAGCGACACCGAATTCGCCAGCATGCTGGCCGATGTGAAGGCGCTGCGTGAGCTCGGCGTGCCCGGCATCGTCATCGGCTGCCTGACCGCGGACGGCCGGATCGACGAGGACCGCACGGCGCAGCTGGTGCGCGCAGCGCGGCCGATGAAGGTCACCTGCCACCGTGCCTTCGACATGACCCGCGACCCGGAGGAGGCGCTGGAGGCGCTGATCCGCAGCGGCGTCGACCGGGTGCTGACCTCGGGCCAGCGGCCGGACGCCATGGCCGGCCTCGCGATCCTGAAACGGGCGGTCGAGCAGGCCGGCGACCGCATCGTCATCATGGGCTGCGGCGACCTGGACGAGGCCAACATCGCCGAGGTGCGGCGCGCCACCGGCCTGGTGGAGCTGCATTTCGCGGCGCCGCGCAGCGAGCCGAGCGGCATGGTCTACCGCAACCCGGAGATCGGCATGGGCGGCACCGAGCTGGAGCGCGAATACACCAACACCGTGACCGATCCGGAGCGGGTGCGCGCCACCATCCGCGCCGCGCGCGCATGATGGCGGCGACCGGGCCGGACGCCGACACGATCCTGTCGGTCAGGGAGCTGCGGACCTGGTTCGACACCGAGGACGGGCCGATCCGCTCGGTCGACGGGGTGACCTTCCAGATCCGCCGCGGCGAGACCCTGGCGCTGGTCGGCGAGTCCGGCTCGGGCAAGAGCGTCACCAGCCTGTCGCTGATGCGGCTGATCCAGACCCCGCCCGGCCGCATCGCCGGCGGCGAGATGCTGTTCACCGATGGCCAGGGCCGCCAGCGCGACCTGGCGACGCTGTCGGAGGCGGAGATGCGCCGCATCCGCGGCAACGACATCGCCATGGTGTTCCAGGAGCCGATGACGTCGCTGAACCCGGTCTATCCGGTCGGCGACCAGATCGCCGAGGCGGTGGCGCTGCACCAGGGCCTGGGCCGGCGCGCGGCGATGGACACCGCGGCGCAGATGCTGGAGCTGGTCGGCATCCCCGCCGCCCGCCGGCGCCTCAAGGACTACCCGCACCAGATGTCCGGCGGCATGCGCCAGCGGGTGATGATCGCCATGGCGCTGTGCTGCCGCCCGGCGCTGCTGATCGCCGACGAGCCGACCACGGCGCTGGACGTCACCATCCAGGCCCAGATCCTGGACCTGATGCGCCGGCTGCAGGCCGAGATCGGCATGTCGATCCTGTTCATCACCCACAATCTCGGCGTGGTGGCCGAGATGGCCGACCGCGTCGCCGTGATGTATGGCGGGCGGGTGGTGGAGGAGGCCGGCGTGGTCGAGATCTTCAAGTCGCCGCGCCACCCCTACACCATCGGCCTCCTCAACAGCGTGCCGCACACCGACTACGAGGCCTTGGACCGCGGCGAGTCCCGGCGTCTGGAGGCGATCCCCGGCAACGTGCCGAGCCCGCGCAAGCTGCCGCCCGGCTGCACCTTCGCGCCGCGCTGCCGCCACGCCATCGACGCCTGCGCCGCCGCGGTGCCACCGCTGGCCGACACCGGCGGCGGGCACATGTCGCGCTGCATCCGCTGGAGCGAGCTGGCATGAGCACCCTTGTGGAGGACCGCCGCAGCAGCATCGCCCTGCCGGCGCCGGGCGAGACGCTGCTCGAGGTCGACGGGCTGCGCACCTGGTTCCCGGTCGGCGGCGGGCTGTTCGGCAAGAAGGGCCAGCATGTCCGGGCGGTCGAGGACGTGTCGTTCTCATTGAGGCGCGGCGAAGTGGTCGGGCTGGTCGGCGAATCCGGCTCCGGCAAGACCACGGTCGGCCGGTCGGTGCTGCGCCTGACCGAGCCGACAGCCGGGGCCGTGCGCTTCGCCGGCACCGACATCCTCGGGCTGCCGAAACCGGCCTTCCAGGCCTATCGGCGCGAGATGCAGATCGTCTTCCAGGACCCCTATGCCAGCCTGAACCCGCGGATGACGGTGGGCGAGATCGTCGGCGAGGCCCTGACCATCCACGGCCTGTCGCGCGGCCGCCAGCGGCCGGAGCGGATCGCCGACCTGCTGCGCCGGGTGGGCTTGCGGCCGGACGCGATCACCCGCTACCCGCACGAATTCTCCGGCGGCCAGCGCCAGCGCATCGGCATCGCCCGGGCTTTGGCGGTCGAGCCCAGCTTCATCGTGGCGGACGAGCCGGTCTCGGCCCTCGACGTGTCGATCCAGGCCCAGGTGGTCAACCTGATCCAGGACCTGCAGCGCGACCTGGGCCTGACCATGCTGTTCATCGCCCATGATCTGTCGGTGGTCGAATACCTCTGCGACCGCGTGATCGTGATGTATCTCGGCCGGATCATGGAATCGGCGCCGGCCCGGTCGCTCTACACCGCGCCGCGCCACCCCTACACAAGGGCGCTGCTGTCGGCCGCGCCGGTGCCGGACCCGACGGTGCGGCGCGACCGCATCCTGCTCCAGGGCGACATCCCCAGCCCGATCAGCCCGCCCAGCGGCTGCGTCTTCCGCACCCGCTGCCCGCACGTGATCCCGGACTGCGCCACGGCGGTGCCGCCGCTGCGCGAGGTCGCGCCGGGCCATGCGAAAGCGTGCATCCGGGACGACCTGTAGGCGGCGAGTTCCGCCCCTCGCACTTGGTCGGGGGGGCGTGGCCATCCACCGCACCGCCCGTGCCATTTGAACACCGCCCGCGCCGTACTAGATCTTCCCAGGCGAAGCGGCGAAAGGGCGGCTATGAACCGCAACACGGCGGAGCGTTGGGGGCGGGTCAGCATCGCCCTGCATTGGACGATCGCGGCCCTGATCCTGCTGGTGCAGATTCCGGCCGGCCTCACCATGAACCGGGTCGGGCCAGGCCTGCTGCAGAACGTTCTCTACGACACCCACAAGATGACCGGGCTGACGGTGTTCGCGCTGGTGGTCATCCGGCTGGCCTGGCGCTGGGCCAATCCGGTGCCGGAGCTGCCGCCGGACCTGCCGCCCTGGCAGGCCGGCCTGGCCCGCCTGACGCACGGGCTGCTGTACCTGCTGATCCTGGCCATGCCGGTCAGCGGCTTCATCTACACGGCCACGGGCGGCTTTCCGGTGCCGCTGTTCTATCTCGTCAACCTCGCGGACTTCGTGCCGGTGAGCAAGCCGGTCGCGGCGGTGGCCAAGGCGGTGCATCTGAGCCTGATCTGGGCCCTGCTCGCCGTCGTCGTGCTGCATGTCGCGGGCGCGCTGTACCACCATCTGGTTCGCCGCGACGGCATCCTGCGGCGCATGCTGTCGTCGAAGGCGCGCCTGCCTGCCGGCGAGGTGCGCGAAGGGTGATCTGATCTCTGCGTCAAGGGGCCGGGGTCGCCAGCAGATCCACATGCCCGACCAGGCATCGCCCGTCCGCCGCCCGGGCCTGCCGGAATGCCAGCCAGTCTCCGACCTCGTCCTCCGCGATGCCGCCCGGCCCGGCAGCCACCCCGGCGATCCCCGACAGCAGCGCCGCGACCAGCTCGCCGTCGGCCGGGCCCAGGCGCCACGGGCTCGCTTCGACGCGGACTCTGAAGCCCCGAGACCGTAAGGCTTCGGCCAGAACGCTCGCCCCGTCCGGACCCAGCGCCGGACCGAACCCCTTGTCGGTCCGCTGGTCCGCGTTGAGGGCGGCGATCATCGCCCGGTCGCCGGGATGCGCCGGATCGAAGGACATGCATCCGTCGTAGGAGAGCGCGGCATAGAACGGGGCTCGGCGGGCCTCCAGGGCATCCGCCAGGCGTTCGATCCATTCCTCGGACACCAGATCCAGCAGCGCCGACGCAGTGACCAGCGCGGCGCCCTCGATCGGCGGTGGATCGCGGGACAGGTCGCAGAGGACGGTTTCGGCCGCCGTCCTCCGTCCGGCCTCGCGCAGCACCGCCGCATCATGGTCGACCAGCCGCCACCGGACCGAGGGGGCGAGGTGCGGCTGCAGCGCCCGGACGGTCGATCCGGTGCCGCTCCCAAGGTCGACGATTAGCCCGCCGGCCTCGACGAGAGCTGCAGCGGCGCTGCGCAGCCCGGGATCCCGGGCTGCGTGGTCCGCGGGCTCGCGCAGGTCGAGCCAGGCGATCGGGAAGGACAAGGGGCGGCGGCCCTCGCTCCGATCAGCCGTGCGCCTGGCTCCAGGGGCCGTGATGCTGGCCCTCGGCGTCGATGCGGCCGAAGCCGTGGGCGCCGAAGAAGTCGCGCTGGCCCTGGGTCAGGTCGGCGGTCGAGCGCGGCTGGCGCAGCGCCAGCCAGCGCGAGGTCGCGGCCGACAGCGCCGGCACCGCATGGGCGTGGCGGATCGCTTCGGCCACCACTTCCGGCAGCGCCCCGGCGGCGCCCTCGAACAGCGGCGTCAGCCCCGGGGCCAGCACCAGGGACTCGATGTCCGGCGTCTGGTCATAGGCCGAGGCGATGCGGTCCAGCAGGGTCGAGCGGATGATGCAGCCGGCGCGCCAGATGCGGGCGACCTCGGCCAGCGGCAGCTTCCAGCCATATTCGCGGGAGGCCGCCGACATGATGGCGAAGCCCTCGGTGTAGGCCAGGATCTTGCCGGCCAAGAGGGCCTTTTCCAGCAGCTCGATCGCCGCCTCGCGGTTGCCGGCCAGCGTCAGCTTCTGCGCCGCGCCCGGGAAGCGCTCG
This sequence comes from Mycobacterium sp. KBS0706, assembly GCF_005938675.2. GTDB lineage: Bacteria > Pseudomonadota > Alphaproteobacteria > DSM-16000 > Inquilinaceae > Inquilinus. The sequence continues at coordinate 55,096 of NZ_VCCH02000015.1, read as the reverse complement.
GACAGGGTCTTGCGCAAGGCGCGCTCGGCCGAGACGCCCCGCGCCTCCACCGCCGCGGTGATCGAGGAGGCCGGGGCGCCCAGCGCCAGCGCCTCGATCGCCGACCAGCGGCCGGTGCCCTTCTGGCCGGCGCTGTCGACGATGACGTCGACCAGCGGCTTGCCGGTCTTGGGGTCGGCGGTCTTCAGCACCGTCGCGGTGATATCGACGAGATAGGAGGACAGCGGGCCCTTGGACCAGCGCTCGAACACGTCGCCGATCTCGGCCGGGGTCAGCCCCAGACCGCGGCGCAGCAGGCCGTAGACTTCGCCGATCATCTGCATGTCGGCATATTCGATGCCGTTGTGGATGGTCTTGACGAAGTGGCCGGCGCCGTCGGTGCCCAGGAGGGCGCAGCACGGCGTGCCTTCGAACTTGGCGGCGATCGCCGTGAAGATCTTGTCAACCCGGCCATAGACCTCGGGCTTGCCGCCGACCATGATCGACGGGCCGTGCCGCGCCCCTTCCTCGCCGCCGGAGACGCCGACGCCGAGATAGGCGAGGCCCGCCTTGTCCATGGCGCTCTCGCGCCGCACCGTGTCGTGGAAATTGGCGTTGCCGGCGTCGATCAGGGCGTCGCCCTTGTCCAGCAGCGGCTGCAGCCGGGCGGCGGTCTCGTCAACGGCGGCGCCGGCCTGCACCATCAGCAGGATGGCGCGCGGCTTCTTCACCGCCGCCACCAGCTCCTCCGGCGTGTGGCAGGACACCAGCCGCTCGGCCAGCGGCCCGGCCAGGGCCATCGCCTCGTCGGTCCGCTCGACGCTGCGGTTGTAGAGCGCGACCTTGAAGCCCTTCTCCGCCATGTTGAAGGCGAGGTTCCGGCCCATGACGGCCAAGCCGACGACTGCGATATCCGCGTCGCTCATCTGATGCCTCTTCTCTGTCCGCTGATGACCAGACGGCCAATCGATGAGGCTATCGATAGTCAACCGCCGGTGGCTTGTCCATGGTGGTGGGTGAGGTTGTCAGACAAGATGCCGCTGCAGCGCCGCGACCACGTCGTCGCGGGCCTCGCGGGCGCGGGACAGCAGGCGGGTCTGGGCCAGGAAGCCATGCGGCATGTCGGGATACAGCTTGAGGCTGTGCGGCGCCCCGATCCGGGTCAGCCGCTGGTCGAGGGCGAGCGTGTCGTCGAGCAGCGGGTCGAGCCCGGCGGCGAGCAGCGCCAGCGGCGGCAGGCCGCCGAGATCGGCCGTCAGCGGTGCCGCCTGGGGATCGTCGCGCAGGGCCGCATCGGGTAGGTACTGGGTCCAGAACCAGTCCAACTTGGCGGTCGACAGGCCGTAGCTGCCGTCGCCGAAGTCGCGATGCGACGGGGTGTCGTGGTTGGCCGACAGCATGCCGTAGACCAGGGCGCCGAAGCGCGGCAGCGGCTCGCCCAGGTCGCGAAGCCGCAGCAGCGTGGCCAGCGCCAGGTTGCCGCCGGCGGAATCACCGCCGATGCCGATCCGGCCGGCATCGATGCCCAGCGGGACGGCGTGCTCGCGCAGCCAGCGGATCACGCCAATGGTCTGATCGCGCGCGGTCGGGAATTTGTGCTCCGGCGCCAGTGCGTAGTCCAGGCCGACCACCACCACCCGGGTGTCGCGCGCGACCTCGCGCTTCCAACGGTCCAGCGAGTCGATGCCACCCAGGGCGAAGCCGCCGCCATGGGCGTGCAGATAGGCCGGCAGCGGCCCCGTCGCGTCGTCGGGATAGTACAGCCGCACGCGCACGGGCACAGGCAGGTCGGCGAGGACATGCTCCTCGACCCGGGCCAGAGGCGGCGCGTCCTGGTTGAGGAAGGCCTGCAGCGTCAGGGCGTGGCCGCGGGCCACCACCACCGGCGTCGCCAGCACATCGGCCTGGACGATGCCGTTCTCGCGCAGCAGGGCCTGGGCGGCGAGGAATTCGGGGGCGAGGCCCGGCGGGATCAGGGCATCGGGCATGGCGAAACCTCGGTCTTCAGCGGGGCTTGGGGTGGCGGAGGACGGCGCGGACCCGGTCCAGCAGGCGCGGCCCGTCCGGCCTTGCCCGGCGCGGCGGTTCGGCCCGGTCGTCGGGGGCCTCGGGCAACCGGCTCTCCAGCGTGTGGATCAGCCAACCGATCGTGTCCATGGGCCCTCCATTTCGAAAGATCAGAAAGTCTCCACCCAGGGCCGCAGCTCGATCTCCCAGCTCCAGGCGCTGCGCGGCTGGCGCAGCAGGTCGAGATAGCTCTGGGCGATGGCGTCGGGGTCGAGCGTGCTGTCCGGCTTGGCGGGGGGGTCCTCGCGCCCGGCCTCTCGGATCTGGCCGTCGATCACGACATGGGCGACATGGATGCCCTGCGGCGACAGCTCCCGCGCCATGCTCTGGGCCAGGCCGCGCAGCGCGAATTTGCCCATGGCGAAGGGGGCGGAGCGGGCATAGCCCTTGACGCTGGCCGAGGCGCCGGTGAACAGGATGGCGCCGCGCTTCTTCGGCAGCATCCGCCGCGCCGCCTGCTGGCCGACCAGGAAGCCGCCGAAGGCCGACACCGCCAGCACCCGCTGGACCTCGGCCGGGTTCAGATCGGCCAGCGGGCCGCGCAGCCGGCCGCTGGCATTGTAGACGACCACGTCGGGGTCGCCGCCGAAGCGCTGCTGCACCGCGTCGAACAGCCCGGCCACCGCCTGGGCGTCCGAAGCGTCGGCGGCGAAGGCGGCGGCACGGGTCTCCTCCACCAGCGGCTTCAGCTTGTCGATGTCGCGAGCCGCCAGGGCGACGCGCATGCCCTGGCGGCTGAGCAGCCGGGCCAGCGAGGCGCTGAGCCCGCTGCCGGTGCCGACGATCAGGGCGGTCTTGTAGTTCTCGCGGCTCATGGCTGTCCTCGGGACCGGGTTGGCTGCGCCGGATGCGCCCCTGTCCTATCATGTCGTCGGAACCGTCCCCAGCCGCAAGGCCGGTGTCAGCCCGGCCGCCGGATCGCGCCATAGGCGCCGCGCCAGTACAGCAGCGGCTCGGTGCCGGGGGCACCCCCGGTACCGCCCACGCCGTGCAGTGCCTGCACCCGGCCGATCAGGATGGCGTGGGAGTGGCGTTCGATCCGCTCCTCCAGCGTGCAGTCGAAGGCGACCAGCGCGTCGGCCAGGATCGGCGCGCCGCTGGCTAGCTGGATCCAGCGGGCGCCGGCGAAGCGCGCCTCGCCCTTCTCGCCGTTGCGGCCGGCGAAGCGGTCGGCGATCGGGTGCTGCGACGCCGCCAGCACGTTGATGCCGAAATGCGCGTGCCGGACCAGCAGCGGCCAGGCCGAGGCCGAGCGGTTGACGCAGACCAGCACGGTCGGCGGGTCGGCCGAGAGCGACACCACCGAGGTGGCCGTGAGGCCGTTGCGCTCCGCCTCCAGCCCGGCGGTGACGATGCTGACCGCCCCCGCCAAATGGCGCATGGCGCCGCGGAAGGCATCATCGGTCACCGGAGGGTGGCGTTCCTCCCAGGGCTCCAGCCCGGCAGCCGCCAGGGCAAGCAGGGTGTCGAGGCTCATTTCTTAGCCAGCTCCGCCAGCACCGGGTCGTTGAACGAGCGGTCCAGCACGGTGTTCGCGTCCAGCTGCGTCCGGACCAGCCCGGCGCGGAGATAGAGATCGATGGTCTTCTGCTCGTCGGCGACCACGGCATCGTCGATCGCCACCGGCCGCACGGCCTGGCGCGAGAGGTACTGCAGCGCCACCTCCTGCGGCAGGCCGACCAGCTTGCTCCAGATCTCGGCATAGGCGGGGACGTTGCCGGTGCCCCAGCTCCGCGCCTTCGCCAGCCGGCCGACGAAATCCTGCAGCGCCGCACGCTTGGCCTCGATCGCATCCGGCCGGGCGACCAGGAAGCTCAGGCCCGGCGTGATGCCGATCCCGGTGACGACGCGCCGCGCGCCCTCCTGCAACTCCAGCTGCGAGGTGTAGGGCTCCCAGGTCGACCAGCCGTCGATGGCGCCGCTGGACAAAGCGGCCTTGGCCTCGGCCGGCAGCAGGAAGACGATGCTGACCGCGTCCGGCTGCAGCCCGGCCTGCTCCAGCGCCGCCAGGATCAGCTGGTGGCCGATCGAGCCGCGGCCGGTGCCGACGGTCTTGCCGACCAGGTCCTGCAGCCCCTGCACCGGCGAGTCCTTGGGCACGACGATGGCCAGCCCGTCCTGCTTCGACCGGATCGCGGCGATCGCCTTCACCGGCACTCCCGCCGCGGCGGCGAAGGTGAAGGGCGCGTCGCCGACGCTGCCGGCGTCGATGGCGTCGGCGTTCAGCGCCTCCAGCAGCGGGGCGGCGGCCGGGAATTCGCTCCATTCGACCCGATAAGGCAGGTCGGACAGCACGCCCGCCGCCTCCATCACCGACCGGGCATTGCCCTTCTGGTCGCCGATCCGCAGCACGGTCTCGGCGTTGGCCGCGCCGGTGATCGCCAGGGCCAGGGCGAGCCCGGCCAGGATGCGCTTCATCATCGTTGTCTCACTCCGCCGCGGTCGCGTTCGCCCGCACCCGATCGGCGACCAGCTTGCGGGTCAGCGGGATCAGCTCGCGGCCATAGTCGATGGCGTCGTCCAGCGGATCGAAGCCGCGGATCAGGAAGGTGGTGACGCCGAGGTCGTAATAGTCGAGCAGCGCATCGGCCACCTGCTCCGGCGTGCCGACCAGGGCGGTCGAATTGCCCTTGGCCCCCGTCAGGGCGGCAATGCCGGTCCACAGCCGCTTGTCCAGCCGCGGGCCCTGCGCGGCCGCTTCCAGCAGGCGCAGCGACCCGGAATTGGCGGGCTCGGCGGTGCGCTTGTAGCCGGTCCTGTCCTGCACCGCGCGCGCCTGTTCCAGGATCGCGTCGGCACGGGCCCAGGCCTGGGTCTCGGTCTCGGCCAGGATCGGCCGCAGCGACAGGCTGAAGCGCAGCTGCCGCCCGTGCTTCGCCGCCGACGCCCGCACCCGGCCGGTCAGCTCGCGCACCTGGGCGTGGGTCTCGCCCCACAGGGCGTAGATGTCGGCATGCCTGCCGGCCACCGCGATGGCGGCGTCGGAGGCGCCGCCGAAATAGACCGGGATATGCGGCGGCCGCACCGACCTGACGGTCGAGAAGCCGCGCTCGAACCGGTAATGCGGCCCGTCATGGTCGAAGGGCGCGTCGCTGGTCCAGATCTTGCGCAGGATGCCGAGATATTCGTCGGTGCGGGCGTAGCGCTCATCCTTGGTCAGGAAGTCGCCGTCCTGGCGCAGCTCGGCATCGTCGCCGCCGGTAATGATGTGCACGGCGACGCGGCCGCCGGTCAGCTGGTCCAGCGTCGCGAACTGCCGCGCCGCCAGGGTCGGGGCGGTGAAGCCCGGCCGATGCGCGATCATCAGCCCCAGCTTCTCGGTCACCGCCGCGGCGTGGCCGGCGATCAGGATGCTTTCCGGCGAGGTCGAGTGGAAGGCGACCAAAGCGCGGTCGAAGCCGGCGGCCTCATGCGCCCGGGCCACGGTCTCGATATAGGGCACGTCGATCACCGGCCCGCTGGCGGGGCGGGTCTCGGAGAAGTCGCGGGTGCCGATGAAACCGATGAATTCGACGCTCATGGCAAGTTCCTCGAATCAGAGGCCGAGGGCCAGGCGGCCGGCGGCGAGTCGGATGGAATCGTCCTGCGGCGTGTGGATGCGGGCGCACAGCACGTCGCGGTAATGCCGTTCCAGCGGGTTGGCGCGGGCCAGGCCGGGATTGCCGGTCAGCCGCACCGCGGTCTCGACCGCGGCGATGGCGTTGCCGGTGACGGTCAGCTTGACGATGCCGCTCTCGGTCGGCGTCGGCGGCCGGCCGTCATCGACGTCGCGGGCGGCGCTGGCGAGCAGCCGGGCGTTGACCGCCAGGCGGGCCTCGATCTCGCCGACCGCATCCTGCATCCGCGGCAGGGTGGCCAGCGGCGCGCCGAGATTGGCCGGGGCGCGGGCCTGCAGGAAGCTCACGAACCAGTCCCGCGCAGCCCGGGCGATGCCGTCATACAGCGCGCCGATCAGCACCCCGCCCCAGGCCGATTTCACCGGCTCCGGCGACCGCCAGGCCTCGGGCGGGCGCAGGTCGACCGCATGGTCCAGCGGCACCAGCACGTCCTCCAGGATCACGTCGTGGCTGTTGGTGGCGCGCATGCCGAGCTGGTCCCAGCTCTCCACCACGCGGATGCCGGGCGAAGCCGCCGGCACCAGAATGGTGCCGACACGCGGCTCGGCCTCGTCGGTCACGGCCCAGACCGCGAGCCAGGACAGGATCGGGATGCCGGTGGCGAAGATCTTGTGGCCGGAGACGCGCCAGCCCTCCGGCGTGCGCCGCGCCACCGTCGCCGGCAGCCCGCCGCGGGCCGGGGTGCCCAGCTCCGGCTCGACCCTGAGGGCATTGATCAGCGACACGCCGGCGGCGGCCTCGCGGCCCAGCCGCTCCGCCAGAGGCGCTGGCCAGCCGCGCTCCTCCATCGAGGCGTGCTGCAGATACTGCATCGACAGCACCAGCGCGGTCGACGGCTCGCCCCGGGCGATGCCGCCGATCACCGTCGCTGCATCCTGCAGCCCGCCGCCCAGCCCGCCGAAGCGCCGCGGCGTCACCAGGGCTAGGAGACCCGCCTCGGCCAGCCGGTCGAAATTGGCGAAGGGAAAGGCGCCGCTGCGGTCGTGCTCGGCGGCCGTCCCGGCGAATTCCGCGGCCAGGGCGGCCACGGTCTCCGCCAGGGTCGGCGGCGCGTCAACGCTGCGCAGCGGTTGCTCCGGCCGCGCCATCGCCTCAGGCCCCGGCGGGGATGGGATGGCCGGCGACCACGGACCGTCCGGCGGGGCGAGGAGTAGCCGGGGCGACCTCGCCCTCGAACTCGTCGACGCCGAGATCGGCCAGCAGCCTGGCGCGCAGCCGGACGAAGCCGGGGTCGCCATGGCGGCGCGGCCGGTCCAGCGCGATCGGGATATCGGTGGCGATGCGGCCCTCGGCCAGCACCAGCACGCGGTCGGCCAGCAGCAGAGCCTCGTCGACGTCATGGGTGACCAGCAGCACCGCCGGGCGATGCGCCTGCCACAGCGACCCGACCAGCCCCTGCATCTTCATCCGCGTCAGCGCGTCCAGCGCGGCGAAGGGTTCGTCCAGCAGCAGCAGCCGCGGCTCGCGCACCAGGGCCCGGGCCAAGGCGGTGCGCGAGGCCTCGCCGCCCGACAGGGTCAGCGGCCAGGCGTCGATCCGATGCGACAGCCCGACCTCCTGCAGCGCCGCCACGGCGCGGTCGCGGGCGTTCGACCCGGGCAGGCCCAGCGCGACGTTGCGCCAGACGCTCTTCCACGGCAGCAGCCGCGGCTCCTGGAACACCACGGTGCGCTCCGACGGCACGGTCACGGTACCGGCCGGGGCGGCGTCGAGGCCGGCCAGGGTGCGCAGCAGCGTCGACTTGCCGGAGCCGCTGCGACCCAGCAGGGCGACGAAGGCGCCATCGGCGATGTCGAGGTCGAGCTCGTCGAGGATGTTGGGTCCGCCGAAGGACCGGGTCAGGCCGCGGATGCGGACGACGTCAGGACGGGCGGCAGGTTCGGTGTCGGCGCGATGTAGGGCGGCGGAGAGGGGCACAGGGCTCACTCCTTCACGAAGCTGGGGCGCCAGCGCAGCACGCTGCGCTCGATGGCGCGGACCAGCTGGTCGGCGCCGAGGCCGAGCAGGGCGTAGACGATCAGGCCGACGAAGATGATGTCGGTGCGCAGGAAGTCGCGCGCGGTCATCACCAGATAGCCGATGCCGCTGGAGGCGTTGATCTGCTCGCCGATCACCAGGCTGAGCCAGGCCGAGCCGAGCGAATAGCGCAGCCCGACCAGGGCCGAAGGCAGGGCGCCGGGCAGGATCACCTGGCGCACCAGCTCGCGCTGCGACAGCCCGAACACGCTGGCGGCCTCGACCAGCTTGGCGTCGACGCCGCGGATGCCGGCGAACAGCGTCAGGTAGATCGGGAAGGCCGAGCCGAGCGCGACCAGCGCGATCTTCGGCGTCTCGCCGATGCCGAACCACAGGATGAACAGCGGCACCAGCGCCAGAAAGGGCAGGGTGCGCAGCATCTGCATGGTGGCATCGACCAGGTCCTCGCCGCGCCGCGACAGCCCGGCGACCAGCGCCAGCGCCGCGCCGGTGGTGACGCCGATGGCGAGGCCGGCGGTGACCCGGCCGAGCGAGACCAGCAGGTGCTGCAGCAGCTCGCCCGAGGCCAGCAGCGTCCAGAAGGTGACGATGATCGTGGCCGGCGAGGCGATCGACCGCGCCGGGATCAGCCCGGCGGAGGAACCGGCCTGCCACAGCAGGATGATCACCAGCGGCGGGACGAAGCGGCGGAGCCGCTCGATCCGGAAGCCTCCGGCAGGCTGGGTCAGTGAGAGGGTGGCCAAGGCGATGTCCTGTTGCCGGGAAAGCGGGGAGGCGACAGCGGCGTCGCTGATATGTAGATCATGACTGACGATATCTCTGAGTCAATGTGATTCTTAAATTAATATCTTCAAATAAATGTATAATATGTAACTATCTGAGATGGCTTGATTTTATGTCAATCCGGCGATGCCGGAATCGACGCGCCTGCCGCTGCTGCATGGCAGCGATGCCGGATGATTGCACATGCGTAATTTGTTTTGACGGCGCTTTGGCCGGTATGACAATGGGCTTTCGCGATCAGCCGCAGCCCGCCGATCGAGAGATCGGCCCTGGAGTCGACATGACCAGCCTCAACGGCCGCGTGGCCGAGCACGACATCGATGGCCTGTTCCTGCGGCGCTGGTCGCCGCGCGCCTTCACCGAGGAAGCGATCCCGGAGGCGGAGCTGCTGCGCTGCTTCGAGGCGGCGCGCTGGGCGCCCTCGGCCTACAACTCGCAGCCCTGGCATTTCATCTATGCCCGCCGCGGCTCGGAGCGCTGGCCGGTCTTCCTCGAGATCCTGAACGAGTGGAATCGCGGCTGGGCGCAGCATGCGGCGGCGCTGGTGATCGTCACGTCGAAGTCGAAATTCGACCAGCCCGGCAAGGGCGAGACCCCGCTTCTCACCCACTCCTTCGACGCCGGCGCCGCCTGGTCGAACTTCGCGCTGCAGGCGTTGCTCTCCGGCTGGCACACCCACGGCATGTCCGGCTTCGACCGCGACAAGGCCCGCACCCTGCTGGGCTTGCCGCCGGACTATGCCGCCGACGCCGCCATCGCCATCGGCCGGCTGGGCGACAGGTCGACCCTGCCGGAGAAGCTGCAGGAGCGCGAGGTGCCCAACAGCCGCAAGCCCTTGAGCAGCATCGTCTCGGAAGGCGCCTTCCGAGCCGTGTAGTGTAGGGGCCGGCCGCTGCGCCGGCCCGTCGCCCTCCTGTCATTGCCGGGCTTGACCCGGCAATCCAGTCTTTGTCGACATCCTCTGGATGCCCGGGTCAAGCCCGGGCATGACAGAATAAAATTCAACGTTATTATCTTGTTCTAAATTTAAATTTGACTAATGTGATTTTGTATATTTCCATAATTCACATCGAATCCCGGCATTGCCGCATTCACGCTCACCGAAGGAGCGCCCGTGCCCATCATCCTGTCGCGCCGCTCGCTGCTGGCCGGCAGCGCCGGCCTCCTGGCGCTCGGGCCCGGCCTGTCCCGCGCCGACGCCGGCGTCACCCTGCGCGCTGCCAAGTACAAGGGCCGCGAGGACAACCTGCTGCGCGCGGCCGGGCAGCTCGACACGCCCTATGCGCTGAGCTTCGGCGAGTTCGCCTCTGGCAACGTGATCGTCGAGGCGATGAATGCTGGCGCCATCGATGTCGGGTCGATGAGCGAGATCCCGCCGGTCTTCGCCGCCGCCTCCGGCGCCCGCATCAAGGCGGTCGCGATCATCGCCGATGACGTCAACAACCAGGTCGTCCTGGTGCCGAAGGACAGCCCGATCCGGACGCCGGCCGACCTCGCCGGCAAGCGCGTCGGCTATGTCCGCGCCACCACCACCCAGTACTACCTGGCCCGGATCCTGAAGGCGGCCGGCCTGTCCTTCGCCGACATCACCGGCGTGCCGCTGACCCCGGCCGACGGCTGCGCCGCCTTCGACCAGGGCGCGATCGACGCCTGGGCGATCTACGGCTACTCCGTGCCGATCACCATCGCCGCCTCCGGCGCCCGGGTGCTGGTCACCGCCAACGGCTATCTCTCCGGCAACTACATCTACGCCGCCCGGGCCGAGGCGCTGGACGACCCGAGGCTGTCGGCCGCGATCGGCGACTACCTGCTGCGCATCAAGCGGGCCTGGGCCTGGCAGCAGGCGCATCTCGAGGACTGGGCGACGATCTTCAGCGACGCCATCGGCGTGCCGCGGGACATCGTGCTGGGCCAGCTGCGCAACGCCAGCCAGCCCAACGACCTGCGGCCTGTGACCGACGACGCCGTCGCCTCGGTCCAGGCCGTCGCCGACACCTTCATCGAGCTCGGCCTGGTGCCCGGCCCGATCGACGTCGCCCCCCTGTTCGACCGCCGCTACGGCGAGCTGCTGGCCAAGAGCGCCTGACCCTTCGCGAGGACCCCATGAGCCAAGCCACCGTCGCCACCCGGGCCCGGGACTTCTTCACCCTGCCGCAGCACAATTCGCTGGCGGCGGAGCGTCTGCACCGCAAGCAGCGCCTGGCCGCCGCCTTCCGCATCTTCGCCCGCCGCGGCTTCGACCAGGGCCTGGCCGGCCACATCACCGCGCGGGACCCGGAGCTGACCGACCATTTCTGGGTCAACCCGCTGGGCAGGCATTTCGGCCAGATCCGCGTCTCCGACCTGCAGCTGGTCAACGAGCATGGCGAGATCGTGGAGGGCAGCCAGCCGATCAACGAGGCCGCCTTCGTCATCCATGCCGCGATCCACAAGGCGCGGCCGGACGTGGTCGCCGCCGCCCATACCCATTCGACCTACGGCAAGGCCTGGTCGACGCTGGGTCGGCTGCTCGACCCGATCACCCAGGATTCCTGCAGCTTCCACGGCGACCACGGGCTCTACGGCGAGTTCCACGGCGTGGTGCTGGAGGCGGAAGAGGGCCAGCGCATCGTCCAGGCGCTCGGCGACCGCAAGGCGGTGATCCTGCAGAATCACGGCTTCCTCACCGCCGGCCCGTCGGTCGAGGCTGCGGCCTGGTGGTACATCTCGATGGACAACGCCGCCCACGCCCAGCTGCTGGCCGAGGCCGCGGGCACACCGATCGTGCTCGACCACAGCACGGCGAAGTTCACCTATGACCGGGTCGGCGGCCCGACCGGCGGGGCGCTCAGCTTCAAGCCGCTGTGGGACTGGATCGTCGCGGCCGAGCCCGACCTGCTGGATTGACGGCTCCGTCCGGGGGGACGGGGGAGGGGAGGAAGGCCCGGCCGGGAGATCGGCCAGGCCTTTCGATCAGCTGCGCCCGTCGATGCCGGCCGCTTCGGCGGCCAGGCCGATCGCGAGCAGCCGGGAGTCGTCGCCGGCGGGGGCGGAGAGCAGCAGGCTGGTCGGCAGGCCGCGCCCGTCCAGCCCGGTCGGCAGGGCCAGGCCGCAGGTGGTCAGGATGTTGCCGATCATGGTGTTGCGCAGGCTGCGCAGATTGGTCTGGTGGTACAGCTCGACATCGGCCTCCAGCGGCGCGATCTCCGGCGCCGCATGCGGCACGGTGGGGAAGGCCAGCAGGGCGCCGTCCAGCTCGGCCGCCAGCGCCGGGCTCAACCGCCGGCGCATGGCCTGGATCGCCAACAGGTCGAGGGCGGTCATCCGCTTGCCGCCGCCGATGCGCGAGGTGATGCGCGGGTCGACCCGCGCCGCGTCCGGCCCCTCCATCAGCTCGCGGTGGAAGGCATAGGCCTCCGCCGCCGTCAGCGAGCCATGGGCGGCGCCCACCGCCAGCGCCTCGTCGAAGATGGCGATGCGCCGCCGCTCGACCTTGGCCCCGCCGGCAACCAGCGCGGCCAGCGCCCGCTCGAAATTGGCGACCACCCCGTCCTCGGCATGGTCGAAGACGATGTTCTCCGGCACCACCAGCCGCAGCCCGGACAGCTCGGCCCGGATGATATCGGTGGCGACGGCGCCGCGCAGGGCGGCATCCAGCAGGATGCAGTCCTCCACCGTCCGGGCCAGCGGGCCGATCGTGTCCAGGGTCTGCGACAGCGGGAACACGCCGCTCTTGTCGATCCGGCCCTCGGTGGTCTTCAGGCCGACCAGCCCGTTGAAGGCGGCCGGGATGCGCACCGACCCGCCGGTATCGCTGCCGATGGCGCAGGGGGCGAGGCCGCGCGCCACCGCGACGGCCGAGCCGGAGGAGGACCCGCCGGGCGCCCGCGGAGTCGCCGCATCGTAGGGGTTCAGCGGCGTGCCGTAATGCGGGTTCAGCCCGAGGCCGGAATAGGCGAATTCGCTGAGATTGACCTTGCCCAGGCTGACCATGCCGGCAGCGGCGAGGCGGCGCGCGATCGGCGCGTCGGCAGCGGCCGGCGGGGCGTGGCGCAGCACCTCGGCCCCGGCGGTGGTGACGGTGCCTTCCAGGTCGACCAGGTCCTTCCAGGCGACCGGCACGCCGTCCAGCGGCCCCAGCGGCCGGCCGGCGCGGTAGCGCTTGCGGCTGGCCTCGGCCTCGCGCCGCGCCCGCTCCTCGGTCAGCAGCAGGAACACTGCCTTGTCCGGGCAGGCGCGGATGCGGTCGAGGAAGAACTCGGCCGCGGTGACCGGGTCGGTCGCGCCGGCGAGGTAGAGGCGGCCGAGGGCGGCGGCGGAGGTCTGGGACAGGTCGATCACGGGCGATGAATCCACGGCCCCGGGTCCCGTCGCCCCGGCGGGCCGCCGGCCGGGTGCGATCCGCTACTCGACCAGCCGCGGGCCGATTTGTCGAGGCCCAGCGATAGGGTGATCGAGTGGATGGGCCGGGGCCGCCCCCTCACCCGAAATCGCTGGCGCGATTTCGACCTCTCCCAAGGAGAGGTGAAGGGGCCGCAGCTCCTATTCCCTCTCCTTGGGGAGAGGGAGGGCCCGGCCCGCTTGGGCCGGGAGGGTGAGGGGGCGGACCGTGCCGTTGCGCAGGCCCGTTCCGTTACGCCGTCAGCGCGAACACCCGCAGCCGGTGGCCGTCGGGGTCGAGGGCGACGAAGCTGTGGCCGAAATCCATCGCGGTCGGCGGCTGCAGGATCGGCAGGCCGCGGCCGCGCCAATCGGCATGGATGGTCTCGACCGTCGCGGCGTCGGCGACGCTGAAGCCGATCTCGGCCCCGCCGCCTGCCGCCGTCGCCGCCGGCTCGACCGTGTGCCGCGACCACAGGCCGAGCTTGGCCCCGCCATCGAGCACGAACAGGGCGAAGGTGGGCGCGGATTCGACCGGCTCGCGGCCCAGCAGCCCGGCATAGAAGGCGGCGCTGGCCGGCGGGTTGTCGACATAGAGCAGGGTGTAGCTCGGGATCGGCATCGGGGTTCTCCTGGGTGATGACGGGCCCAGGATGCGCCCCCATGCTGTCAGTTTCCGGCAGTATCAGTCGCGGGAAGAGATGCCCTGCATCTCGCGCCATTCCTTCAGCAGGGCCTGGCGCCGCTTCGGATAGCGCGCCTCGATCGCCGCCAGCTCCAGGATCCGGTCGGTGCGGAAATGGCGGAACCCCTGGCGCAGTTCGCACCAGGCCACCACCATGCGGACCTGGTCGAAGAAGCCCAGCGCGAAGGGCCAGATCACCCGCCGGGTCTCCGCCCCCTCCGGCCCGCGATAGGCGATGGCCAGCTTGCGCTCGCCCCGGATCGCCTGGCGCACGGTGGCGAGGTCGATGCTGCCGCCGGCGATCGCCTGGCCGGGCCCGACCAGCAAGGCGTTGGCGTCGAGGCCCTGGCGCAGATCCTCCGGCAGCACCGCCGCGATCTTGGCCAAGGCGTTGCGGGCGGCGTCGCCCAGCCGGTCGTCGGCGCGCTGGGCGACCCAGCGCGAGCCCAGCACCAGCGCCTCGATCTCGTCCTCCGAGAACATCAGCGGCGGCAGCATGAAGCCGGGCCGCAGCACATAGCCCAGCCCGGGCTCGCCCTCGATGTCGGCGCCCTGCGCCTGCAGCGTGGCGATGTCGCGGTACAGCGTGCGGATGCTGATCCCGGTCTCGGCTGCCAGCACCCGCCCGCTGACCGGCCGGCGGTGGCGGCGCAGCACCTGGATCAGCGTCAGCAGGCGTTCGGATCGCGACATGAGGCCATGCTGCCAGATCCTGGCAGCAACGTCAGGGCCTGATCACCTGGCCCTGTGCCGATCCCTCCACCGCCGCGACATAGGGGCGGGCGACATCGGCCGCCGGCGTGCCGCCGTCCCGGCCCATCGCCGCCAGCGTTTCGCGCACCCAGCCGGGGCTGACGGCGTTGACCCGCAGGCCGCGCGGCAGCTCCAGCGCCGCGGCACGGACGAAGGCCTCGAGGCCGGCATTGACCAGGGCGCCGAAGGCGGCTCCGGCCATCGGCGGGTCGAAGGTCCCGGCGGTCAGGGTGACCGAGCCGTCGTCGCGCAGATGCGGCAGGGCCAGCCGCAGCAGCGCCACCTGGCCCAGCAGCTTGCCCTGCAGCCCCTGCAGGAAGGCCTCGTCCGGGGCGTCGAGCGGCGCCATCCGGGCGCTGGCGGCGCAGCACACGACGGCGTCGACCGGCCCCGTCGCCGCCAGCAGCGCCGCGATCGAGGCCGTGTCCTCGATATCGACCGAAGGCGACCCGTTGCGCGATGCCCGCACCACCTCGTGCCGCTTCTCCAGCGCCGTCGCTACCGCCGTGCCGATCGTGCCGGTGGCGCCGATGACGATGATCCTCACGTCGCCGCTCCCGTCTTCAGGGCAAAGGTCTCGGAGTCATAGTCGTCGAGGCTCGGGAAGCGCAGCGGCTCGGTGGTCGCCAGCGTCAGCAGCCTCTGCCGGTACTGTTCCAGAGTGGCCCGCCGGCCCTCCTCGCCGATCCGGGCCGGCTGCCAGGCGATGCAGGGCGGCAGCACGTCGAAGCCGGTGAAGCGCAGCATGCCGTGCTGGATCGGGTACAGCAGCTGGTGGATGTCGCCGTTCAGCCCGTCCGGCCCGTACATGCTGGGCGGGCCGCCGACGGTCAGCGACAGCATCGCCCGGCGTCCGGCGAAGCGGCCGCGGTCGTACCAGACCCCGCCGCCATAGACCGCGCCCATGGCGAAGACCCGGTCGACCCAGCCCTTCAGCATCGCCGGCAGCCCGAACCACCACAGCGGGAACTGGAACACCAGCGCGTCGCACCAGAACAGCTTGTCCAGCTCGGCCAGCACCTCCGGGGCGAAGCCGCCGGTGGCGCTGGCATGCGCCTCCTCCTGCTGCTGCCTGAAGATGTCCTGGTCCAGCGCGCCGGCGAAGTTGCCGCGGCCGGAGCGCGGGTCCCAGCCCATGGTGTACAGGTCCGAGACCACCAGCTCATGCCCCGCCTCGGCCAGGCAGCGCCGGGCGGTATCGGTCAGCGCACCGTTGAAGCTGCGCGGCTCGGGATGGGCATGGACGATCAGGATCTTCATGGCGGCCTCTCAGTGTCCTGGCCGAGGGTGCAGCCTCGCTTCCTTGAAGGGAATGGCCCATAATCTTCAATGGTCTTGAAGGAAACGGTGCAGAATGCGCGGCAGCGACTATGCCGAGCTGCGGGCCTTCGCCGCGGTGGCCGAGGCGGCGAGCTTCTCCCGCGCCGCCAGGCGGCTCGGCGTCTCGCCCTCGGCGCTCAGCCAGACCCTGCGCGGGCTGGAGGAGCGGCTCGGCGTGCGCCTGCTGAACCGCACCACCCGCAGCGTCACCCCGACCGAGGCGGGCGAGCGGTTGCTGGACCGGTTGCGGCCGCTCTTCGCCGAGTTCGACCAGGCGGTGCAGGAGGTGAACCGCTTCCGCGACGCGCCGGCCGGCCGGCTGCGCATCAACGTGCCGCGCTTCGCCGCCACACATCTGGTCGGCCCGATGCTGGGCCGGTTCCAGAACGCCCATCCCGGTGTCGAGCTGGAGGTGGTGGTCGACGACACCATCACCGACATCGTCGCCGGCCGCTTCGACGCCGGCATCCGCCTGGGCGAGACGCTGGAGCGCGACATGGTGGCGGTGCCGCTGACCGGGGTGCTGGAGCTGGCGGCGGTGGCCACGCCCGAGTACTTCGCCGAGCATGGCGTGCCGCAGACCCCAGCCGACCTGCACCGCCACCGCTGCCTCCGCTTCCGCTGGCCCGGCGGCGGCGACCTCTACCGCTGGGAGTTCGAGAAGGGCGGGCAGGAGGTCGCACTGGCGGTCGACGGGCCGCTGGTGGTCAACGACGCCGCGCTGATGCTGCAGGCGGCGCTGGGCGGCGTCGGCATCGCCTATCTGCTCGACCGGCAGGCGCAAGCCGACATCGCGGCCGGGCGGCTGCGGCGGGTGCTGGGCGACTGGTCGCCGCGCTTCCCGGGCTTCTACCTGTACCACCCCGGCCGCCGCCAGATGCCGCCGGCGCTGCGTGCCTTCATCGACGTGCTGCGCGGCCCCGGATAGCGGGCCGGCCCGCATGCAGGGTTGCGGCGAGATCCTCGTCATCGAGCGCCGGGCTCACGCCATCAAGCCTCTCGCCGACCGGAATATATCGTCCTATATAGCGAGGCGGCACGGAGAGCAGGGGATCCGCATGGTGCGCGAGGACGAGATCCGGGCGGCCGAACGCGCCGTCGAATGGCCCGAGGCGGCCGATGCCGGCCTGGTTTTCATCGGCCGCATCCATACCCCCTGGACCTCGCGCCTGGACTGCCCGCGCCAGGGCCGCCTTGACGGCCCGACCTGCCGGATCGAGGTGTTCGCGCCCTGGGACCAGGCGCTGGCCGGCGTCGCCGAATTCGAGCGGCTTGAGATCCTGTACTGGCTGCACCGGTCGCGCCGCGACCTGGTGCTGCAGAGCCCGAAGAGCGACGGCACCAGCCGCGGCACCTTCTCGCTGCGCTCGCCGGTGCGGCCCAACCCGATCGGCACGTCGATGGTCGCGCTGCTGGGCATCGAGGGGTCGGCCCTGCTGGTGCGCGGGCTCGATTGCCTCGACGGCACGCCGCTGATCGACATCAAGCCGGACCGTTGCGCCTTCACGCCGGTCGCTCCGCCGACGCCCGGCGATTCCGACGTGGGGGACCCGTGACCTTGTTTCACCGCCGCTTCGTCCTGGCTGCCCTGACCGCCGCCCTGGCCCTGGTGGTCGCACCGGCCTGGGCCCGTACCGTCACCGATTCCGCCGGCCGCCAGGTCGACATCCCGGACCATGTCGGCCGGGTCTTCGCTGCCGGCCCGCCGGCCTCGATCCTCGTCTACATACTGGCGCCGCAGACCATGACCGGCTGGGTGCGGGCGCCGCGGCCGGAGGACAAGCCGTTCCTGCTGCCGGCGGTGCGCGACCTGCCGGAGACCGGACGCCTGACCGGCAAGGGCGACACCGTCAACCTGGAGCAGCTGCTGGCGGCCAAGCCCGATTTGATCGTCGATTTCGGCACCATCAGCGACACCTACAGATCGCTGGCCGACCGGGTGCAGCAGCAGACCGGCATCCCGTACCTGCTGATCGACGGCAGCTTCCCCAACACCCCGGCGGCGCTGCGCCTGCTGGCCGGCATCCTCGGCGTGCCGGAGCGGGGCGAGACGCTGGCCCAGGCGGCGGAGGCGATCTTCGCCCAGGTCGATGCCGTGCTGGCCAAGGTGCCGGCCGACCAGCGTCCGAAGGCCTATCTCGCTCGCGGGCCGGAAGGGCTGGAAAGCGGTTCGCGCGGGTCGATCACCACCGAGATCCTCGAACGGGTCGGCGCCGTCAACGTGGTCGAAGGCCTGCGCGACAAGGGCGGCCTCGTCACCGCCTCGCGCGAGCAGGTGATCGCCTGGGCGCCCGACACCATCATCGCACTCGACCGGCGCTTCGCCCAGGGCGCCGCCGCCAGCCCGGACTGGCAGCCGGTGCCGGCGGTCAAGGCCGGCCGTGTCTTCCTGTCGCCGGGCCTGCCCTTCGGCTTCGTCGACTTCCCACCCTCGGTCAACCGGCTGATCGGCCTGACCTGGCTGCTGCACACGCTGTATCCGGAGCAGGCGCCGGGCGATCTGCGTGACCAGGTGCGCGGCTTCTACCACCTGTTCTACCAGGTCGACCTGACCGACGCCGACCTGGCCCGCCTGCTCGACGGCGCCGGGGGCTGAGACCGGCGCGGTGCGGACAGCCACGGTCCTCCTCGTCCTGACGTTTCTTCTGATCGCGACGGCGCTGGTCGCCGCCGGCATCGGTCCCTACCGCATCCCGCCGCAAGAGGTGCTGGCCGCGCTCTGGCGCCGCGTCTTCGGCGGCGCGATCGACCCGACGGTGGAGACGGTGCTGTTCCGCATCCGCCTGCCGCGGGTGCTGGCGGCGATGCTGGTCGGCGCCGCGCTTTCCGTCGCCGGCGCCGCCTATCAGAGCCTGTTCCGCAACCCGCTGGTGTCGCCGGACATCCTCGGGGTCTCCACCGGCGCCGGTTTCGGCGCCGTGCTCGGCATCCTGCTCGGCCTGCCGGTGGCGGCGATCCAGCTGCTCGGCTTCGGCGGCGGCCTCCTGACCGTGGCGGCCGTCGGCGCCCTGGCCCGCACGCTCAGGGGCGGCGGCGACGTGCTGGTGCTGGTCCTGGCCGGGATCGTGGTCGGCGCTCTGGCCGGGGCCGCCATCTCCCTGGTCAAGGTGCTGGCCGACCCCTATGACCAGCTGCCGGCGATCACCTTCTGGCTGCTCGGCAGCCTGGCCGGGGCGAAGGTCGAGGACGTGGCGGCGGTGCTGCCGGCGGTGCTGGTCGGCCTCGTGCCCCTGTTGCTGCTGCGCTGGCGCATCGGCGTGCTGTCGCTGGGCGACGACGAGGCACGGGCGCTGGGCGTCGACGTGCCGCGGCTGCGCCTGCTGGTGATCGTGGCCGCCACGCTGGTCACCGCCGCTGTCGTGGCCATCTCCGGCGTCATCGGCTGGGTCGGGCTGATGGTGCCGCATATGGCGCGTCTCCTGGTCGGGCCGCGCTTCGACCGGCTGCTGCCGGCGGCGATCCTGCTGGGCGCCGCCTTCATGCTGGCGATCGACACGCTGGCCCGCTCCGCCGCCGAGATCGAGATCCCGCTCGGCGTCCTGACCGCCGCGATCGGCGGCCCGATCTTCGTCTGGCTCCTGGCCCATGGCCGGCGGAGGCGGCTGCCATGAGAAGAGGACCGGCTCATCGCGCGTGGCCTCTCCCGTTTACGCAACGGCATGCATGGATCGATCGGCGACACCGACAACGGGTAGGCGAACAGATTGCCTCTCCCGCTTGCGGGAGAGGTCGGACATCCGGAGGATGTCCGGGTGAGGGGGGCTCGGTCTCACCGAGCGCAGAGTTTCGCCGCGAGCGAGCGTATGTTCCGCCTGGTCCTGCAACGCTGGCTCTGGTGTCGGGGGCGAGTGGCCCTCACCCGGTCTCGCTGCGCGAGCCCGACCTCTCCCGCAAGCGGGAGAGGCAATCTGGATCCTCTACGCTTGGCCCTCGGGCGCCTCGGCCATGAGCGCCCTGGCTGCCGAAGACCTCACCATCGGCTATGGCGCGACGACCGTCGCCGCCGGCATCGACCTGGCGCTCGAGGCCGGCACCGTCACCTGCCTGCTCGGGCCCAACGGCGTCGGCAAGACCACGCTGTTCAAGACCCTGCTCGGGCTGATCCCGCCGCTGGCCGGCACCGTCCGGGTCGGCGGCGAAGCCCTGTCCCGGCTGCGGCCGACGGCTGTCGCCCGCCGCGTCGCCTATGTGCCGCAGGCCTATCCCGGCGATTTCGCCTACAGTGTGCTCGACCTCGTGGTGATGGGGCGGACCGCGGCGCTCGGCGCCTTCGCCACACCCGGCCGGGCCGATCTCGACATCGCCCTGCGGGCGCTCGACACGCTCGGCATCGCAGCATTGGCAGAACGGGATTCGACCCGGATCTCCGGCGGCCAGCGGCAGCTGGCGCTGATCGCCCGCGCCCTGGCCCAGCAGGCCGGCGTGGTGGTGATGGACGAGCCGACGGCCAGCCTCGACCTCGGCAACCGCCTGCGGGTGCTGGACCGGATCCGCGCTTTGGCCGCCGACGGGCTGGCGGTGCTGGTCTCGACCCATGAGCCGGAGCACGCCTTCGCCGTTGCCGACCGGGTGGCGGTGCTGGGCAGCGGGTTCGAGACCGGGCCGGTCGACGCGGTGCTGACGCCGGACCGGCTGACCCGGCTCTACGGCGTGGCGTTGACGGTCGAGCGCACGCCCACGGGCCGCCGGGTGGTCAGCCCGGTCGGGCAGGCATGACCAAGCCGGGGGTAGCCAAGTCGGGCCGGAGTTGCGACAAGGGCGGCCTCTCTCGGATCCTTGGCACATGACCCTCCTGCTCGGCCTTCGCAATGCCGCCGTCACCTTCGGCGGCACGCCCCTCTGGACCGGCGTCGACCTGGCGCTCTCGGCCGGCGACAAGGCCTGCCTGGTCGGCCGCAACGGCAGCGGCAAGTCGACCATCCTGAAGGCGCTGGCCGGGGCGATCGACCTCGACGGCGGCGAGCGCTTCGTCCAGCCGGGCGTCCGCATCGCCTATCTGGCGCAGGAGCCGGACCTGTCCGGCCACGCCACCGTGGCCGACTATGTCGCCTCCGACCTGCCGGCCGACCGCGCCCATGACCATTGGCGGGTCGACGCGGTGCTGGCCGCGGTGAAGCTGGACGGCGACCGGCCGACCGGGACGCTGTCGGGCGGCGAGGGGCGGCGCGCCGCCATCGCCCGCGCCGTGGTCGGCGAGCCCGACGTGCTGCTGCTGGACGAGCCGACCAACCATCTCGACCTGCCCACCATCGAATGGCTGGAGGGCGAGCTCAAGGCCTGGCGCGGCGCGCTGCTGCTGATCAGCCACGACCGCGCCTTCCTCAACGCCCTGGTGCAGCGCGCCTGGTGGATCGACCGCGGCGTGCTGCGGCAGATGGACAAGCCCTTCGCCCAGTTCGAGGAATGGGCCGAGACCATCCTGGCGCAGGAGGAGGCGGAGCGGGCGCGGCTGGACAAGCGGATCGCCACCGAGACCACCTGGTCGCGCCAGGGCATCAGCGCCCGGCGCAAGCGCAACCAGGGCCGCCTGCGCAACCTCTACGCCATGCGGGCCGAGCGGCGGTCGCAGATCGCCCGCCAGGGCGTGGCGGCGCTCGGCATCGCCGAGGCCGGGCGCGGCGCCGTCCGGGCGATCGAGGCCGAGGGCGTGTCCAAGGCCTTCGGCGACACCGTCATCGTCCGCGACTTCTCCACCCGGGTGCTGCGCGGCGACCGGATCGGCGTGATCGGCCCGAACGGCGCCGGCAAGTCGAGCCTGGTCAAGGTGCTGACCGGGGCCGAGCCGCCCGATTCCGGCACGGTGCGGCTGGGGCCGGGGGTGGAGCCCGCCTATTACGACCAGACCCGAGCCGTGCTCGACCCCGAGACCACGCTGCGCGACGTGCTGCTGCCGCATGGCGGCGACCATGTCCAGGTCGGCGACCAGAAGCGGCACATCGCCTCCTACCTGTCCGATTTCCTGTTCGATTCCTCGCGGATGTTCAGCCCGGTGAAGAGCCTGTCGGGCGGCGAGCGCGGCCGGCTGCTGCTGGCCAAGCTGTTCGCCCGGCCCAGCAACCTCTTGATCCTGGACGAGCCGACCAACGACCTCGACCTGGAGACGCTGGACCTGCTGGAGGAGGTGCTGGCCGACTTCCAGGGCACGCTGATCCTGGTCAGCCACGACCGCGACTTCCTCGACCGGCTGGTGACCTCGGTGATCGCGGTCGAGGGCCAGGGCCGGGTGACGGAGTATGTCGGCGGCTACACCGACTATCTGCGCCAGCGGCCGGCAGCCCAGGCCGCGGCCCCGGTGGCACGCTCCGCCACGGCGGCCAGGCCCGTGGCGTCGAAGCCGCGCACCAAGCTCAGCTTCAAGGACCAGCGCGAGCTCGACCTGCTGCCCGGCCGGATCGAGGCGCTGACCGCCGAGATCGCCCAACTCGGCGACGCGCTGCACGACCCCGGCCTCTATGCCCGCGACCCCGACGGCTTCGCCAAGAAATCCGCCCGGCTGGCGGCGGCGGAGGCGGAGCGGGAGGCGGCGGAGGAGCGCTGGCTCGAGCTCGCGTCCCTGGCGGAGGAGCTCGGCGCCTGATGATGCGGCCGGTCGACCTGCTGCTGACCCTCGGCGTGATGCTGATCTGGGGCTACAACTTCGTGATCGCCAAATACGGCCTCGCGGAGCTGCCGCCGCTCCTGTTCATGGCGCTGCGCTTCGGCCTGGTGGCGCTGCTGCTGGTGCCCTTCGTGCGCATGCCGCGCGGGCGCTGGCGCGACGTGCTGGTCCTGGCGGTGATGCTGGGGCTGACCCATTTCTCGCTGATGTTCACCGGCCTGGCGCATGTCGATGCCGCGGTGGCGGCGATCGTCATCCAGGTCCAGGTGCCGGCCTCGGCGGCCATGGCCATGCTGTTCTTCGGCGACAAGATCGGCTGGCGCCGGGCGCTCGGCATGGCGGTGGCGATCGGCGGCGTCGCCATCCTGGCCGGCGAGCCGCGGCACAGCTCGGCCCTGTGGGCGATCGGGCTGATCGTGCTGGCGGCGATCGTCTGGGCTGGCGCCAACATCCAGATGAAGCGGATGACCGATCTCGATCCGTCCACCATCAATGGCTGGATGTCGCTGTTCGCCGCGCCGATGCTGCTCTGCGCTTCGCTGCTGATCGAGGACGGCCAGTGGCAGGCGGTCACCCGGGCCAGCGCCTGGGCCTGGATCGCGGTCGCCTTCCAGGCGGTGATCGTGGTGATCTTCTCCTATGCCATCTGGTACCGGCTGCTGCGCACCTATTCCGTCAACCAGACCATGCCCTATACCTTGCTGGTGCCGGTGTTCGGCGTGCTGTCGGGCGTGCTGTTCCTGGGAGAGCCGGCCAGCTGGACGCTGGTGGTCGGCGGCATCGCCACGCTGATCGGCGTCGGCATCATCATCCTGCGCCGGCCCAAGGCGGTCGAAACCCAGGCGCAGGTCACGTGAGAGGGAAACCATGGCCAAGCTGACCCAGATCGCGCCCGGCCTCTATGCGGCGGCGCAGGTTGACCGCGCGGCGATCGCGGAGATCGCGGCCTCGGGCGCCAAGACCCTGATCAACAACCGCCCGGACGGCGAGGAGCCGGGCCAGCTGCCGGCCGAGCAGGCGCGGGCCGAGGCCGAGCGGCTGGGCTTGGCCTATATCCACATCCCGGTCACCTCCTCCTCGATCGCGCCGGGCGATGTCGAGGCGATGCAGCGGGCCCTGGCCTCGGCGCCGAAGCCGGTGGTGATGCATTGCCGCAGCGGCACCCGCTCGACCCTGCTCTGGGCCGCGGGCGAGGTTCTGGCCGGCCGCGGCGACGCCGGCGCGCTGGTCGCCGATGCCGCGGAGAAGGGCTTCCAGATCGCCTCCCTGCCGGACCTGGTGGCGCGGCTGCGCCAGGGCTGAGATCGGGAGCCTCCTGGCCCGCTCTCCAACCCCTTCCTCGTCATGGCGAGGAGCGGAGCGACGTGGCCATCCAGGGGGCGGTGCGAGCGGCCCCTGGATGGCCACGCCCCTTCGGGGCTCGCCATGACGAGTCTATGTTTTATGATGAACCCGCATCACAGGCCGCCCGGAGGGATTGCCGATGATCAGGGCCGATTTGCCGCGCGACGGCGTCCCGCCGCTTCAGGGGAGGGAGGCCCGCCTGTCGGCCCTCGATGCGTCATTGGCGCGGGGCCTGGCCGATGCCGAGGCGGGTCGGGTCAAGCCCGCTGCCGACGTGTTCGACCGGTTGGAAGACAAGTACAGGCGACTCGCGAACCGATCCGCATGACTGTCGTCATGTCATGACCGCGCGCCCTTCCAGCCGGGCGGTGCGCGACCGCCCGGTCTCCTGGATCGACCTGATCGATCTCGGGCTCGACCCGGAGGACCGCCGGCCGCTGTTCCAGCAGCTGCACCTGGCGCTGCGTGACCTGATCGCCCGCCGGGTGGTGCCGGCCGGCACAAGGCTGCCGGCGACCCGGATCCTGGCCGACCGGCTCAATGTGTCGCGCACCACCGTGGTCGCCGCCTACGA
The DNA here is from genome assembly GCF_005938675.2 of Mycobacterium sp. KBS0706. GTDB lineage: Bacteria > Pseudomonadota > Alphaproteobacteria > DSM-16000 > Inquilinaceae > Inquilinus. Next base: position 31,040 of record NZ_VCCH02000015.1, on the reverse strand, counting down.
CCAGCTGCAGGCCGAGGGCGTGGTCGCTGGGCGGGTCGGCGCCGGCACCTATGTCGCCGCCGGGATCGAAGCCGAGGAGGCGGCGCTTACCGCGCCGGCCGAGAGCCCCGGCCGGGCCGCCGCGGCCCCCGCCTGGCGCGGCGAGACCGTGCCCTTCGCCGCCGGCTTCTGCGGCATGCACCCGGCCACCGAGCGCGCCTGGGGCCGGCTGGTGCAGCGCCATCTGCGCGGCATCGGCGTGCGCCAGCGCGGCTACGGCGACCCGATGGGCCACCGGCCGCTGCGCGAGGCCCTGGCCGAATATCTCCGCGTGTCGCGCTCCGTCGCCTGCGACGCCGACCACATCGCCATCGTCTCCGGCAGCCAGCAGGGGCTGGACCTGGTGCTGCGCGCCGTGGCGCAGGCCGGCGACCCGGCCTGGATCGAGGATCCGTGCTACCCGGCGGCGCTGGCCGGCCTGCGCCAGCATCAACTCAGGATCGTCCCGGTGCCGGTCGACGGGCAGGGGCTGGACGTCGCCGCCGGCCTGGCGCTGGAGCCCGAGGCGCGGCTGCTCTACTGCACCCCGACGCATCACTATCCGCTGGGCGTGGCGATGAGCCTGCCGCGGCGGCTGGCGCTGCTCGACTGGGCGCGCGACGGGCGCTGGGTGATCGAGGACGATTACGACAGCGAGTTCCGCTTCTCCGGCCGGCCGCTCTCGGCCCTGCAGGGCCTGGACCGGCACGGCCGGGTGATCTACATCGGCACCCTCAGCAAGGTGCTGTTCCCGGGGCTGCGCGTCGGCTACGTGGTGCTGCCGCCGGAGCTGGTCGACCGCTTCGCCGTGATCCGCAACGCCGCCGACCGCTTCCCGTCGACCATCCTCGACGACGTGCTGGTCGATTTCATCAATGAGGGCCACTTCACCCGCCACATCCGCCGCATGCGCCAGGAATATGCCGAGCGGCGCGAGCGGCTGACCGCGGCGCTGGCGGCGGAGGCGGGCGACGACCTGGCCGTCGCCCCGATCGACCGCGGCATGTATCTCGTCGCCGACCTGCGCCCGGGTCTGGACGATGTCGCGGTGGCCGAGGCAGCACGCCGGCGCGGCCTGGTGGTCCGCCCGCTGTCGCCGATGCACATCGCGGCACCCCCGCGCCGGGCGCTGATCCTCGGCTTCACCGGCTTCCCGCCCCAGGCCCTCGACGCTGCCGCCCGCACCCTCGGCGCGGTGCTGCGCGGGTTCCGCTAGGGCTTCGGATTGATCATGGCCTCGATGTTGTGGCCGTCGGGGTCCAGCACGAAGGCGGCGTAATAGGTCTCGGAATAGTCGGGCCGGGGACCGGGGGCGCCGTTGTCGCGCCCGCCCGCCGCCAGGGCCGCGCGGTGGAACGCATCGACCTCCTCACGCGACGTCACCCGCAACGCCACATGCGCCGGGGTCAGCGGCGACGGGGCGTCCGATTGCTGGATCTCGAACAGCCCGTCGCCGATGTCGAAGGCCCAGAAGACGTCGTCTTTCCCGAAGGCCAGGCCGTATCCCAGCGGCGCGAAGCTACTCTCGTAGAACAGCCGGCTCTTGCGGAGATCGCTGACATTGAGGGTGACGTGGTCGATCATGGGCGTGGCTCGCGGTCGCGGGGCTGGGGGCGCATGCTGGCGGGACGTCGCCGCATCGGCAACCCTCCGCGCCGCGATTGGTCGGGCCGGTCATTCGGAATTGGACCTTTCCAGTCGCGTGTGAAAGCGTCATCGAGAAGGCCAATGCCGTTCCGAGGACCGCCATGAACCAGATCGTCCCCTCCGCCCGCGCCCGGCTGAAGCGCTTGGCCAAGCGCGGCGCCTATGACCGCGCCACGGTCCATGCCGTGCTCGACGCCAGCGTGGTCTGCCACATCGCCTATGTCCTCGACGGCCAGCCCTATTGCACCCCGACCGCCTATTGGCGCGACGGCGACCGGCTGTACTGGCACGGCTCCTCGGTCAGCCGGATGCTGCAGGGGCAGGGGGCCGGCCTGCCGGTCTGCCTGACCGCCACGCATATCGACGGGCTGGTGCTGGCCCGCTCCGGCTTCAACTGCTCGATGAACTACCGCGCGGTGATGGTGTTCGGCACCGCCACCAAGGTCGAGGACGAGGCGCACAAGCTCACCGCCCTCGACGCCTATGTCGAGCGGCTGTTCCCCGGCCGGGTGGCGGAGATGCGGCGGCCGACGGTGAAGGAGGTGCGGGCCACCACGCTGATCGCGATGGAGATCGAGGAGGCTAGCGTCAAGATCCGCAGCGGCCCGCCGCATGACGACGAGGACGACCTGGCCGCCGGCATCTGGGCCGGGGTGATCCCGATTTCCGAGACCATCGGCGCGCTGCAGCCCTGCCCGCTGCTGCCGGAAGGCATCGCCCCGGGCGCCGGCACCGATCCTTATGCGTCCGGCCGGCGCTTCGACGACATCCTGCGGACCAATGTCGGTGGCGGCGTGGCCCCGGCCGAGGCCGGCGAGTAAGAGTGAGGCGACATGACCACCGAACTGACCAATGCCCTCGGCCAGCCGATCGGCGCCCCCGTTCCCGGCTGGGAGAAGCGGCCGCTGCCGCCGCGCACGCCGATGGAGGGCCGAATTTGCCGGCTCGAGCCGCTCGACCCCGCCCGCCACGCCGAGGATCTGTTCGAGGCGATGGGCCGCGACACGGACGGCCGCAACTGGACCTATCTCGGCATCGGCCCCTTCGCCGATTTCGCGGGCTTCAGCGCCTGGCTGGAGAAGATGGCGGCCGGCAGCGACCCGCAGTTCCACACGGTGATCGACCGCGCCACCGGCCGGGCGGTCGGCGTCGCCTCCTATCTCCGCATCGACCCGGCGAACGGGGTGATCGAGGTCGGGCACATCCACTTCTCGCCGCTGCTGCAGCGCACGCCGATGGCGACCGAGGCGATGTTCCTGATGATGGCCCGCGTGTTCGACGAGCTCGGCTATCGCCGCTACGAGTGGAAATGCGACAGCCGGAACGCGCCGTCGCGTGCCGCGGCCGCCCGCCTCGGCTTCCAGTACGAGGGCCTGTTCCGCCAGGCCCTGGTCTACAAGGGCCGCAACCGCGACACCGCCTGGTTCTCGATCATCGACGGCGAATGGCCGCGGCTGCGCGCCGCCTTCGAGCGTTGGCTGGCCCCTGCGAATTTCGACGCCGAGGGCCGGCAGCGGGAGAGCCTGTCGACGCTGACCAAGACGGCGGAATAGACACGCTCCGCCGGTCGGTTCGTATTGCCTCTCCCGCGTGGCGAGACCTTTTCAAAATGCCGCCGCCTGGGCCGATCTATCCTTTTATCCTCCCCCTCCCCTTGCGGGAGGGGGTAGGGAGAGGGGTTTTTGGCGCCGATGGAATTGACGTTGAGCGACACCACCGACTCCGCAGAAAACTTGACCGATTCCACGGTGGCTCTCGTCATCGACACCCCCTCCCCCTAGCCCCCTCCCGCGAGGGGAGGGGGAGAGTGGAAACCACGCGTCGGTTCGAGTGATCGATTCTGAAAAGGTCTCGCGTGGCGGGAGAGGCAACGCGTAAGGCCGGTCGGCGTCACCAATCTGTCATGGGACGGCATGGGCCGCCTTGCGGTCCGGCCGCCGGCTGCCTATACCAACGCCGGCAGATGGCCGGATGGCCGCTCTGCCGGGCTTCGGCCCGGCGGGGAGGAAAGTCCGGGCTCCACGGAAACACGGTGCCGGGTAACGCCCGGCGGGGGCGACCCCAGGGACAGTGCCACAGAAAGCAAACCGCCCGGCTCCGGCCGGGTAAGGGTGAAAGGGTGCGGTAAGAGCGCACCGCGCGGCCGGCAACGGTCGCGGCACGGTAAACCCCACCGGGAGCAAGACCGAATAGGGGCGGGGCGGCTCATGGGAAACCATGGGCCGACAGGCGTTTCCGCCTGCCGCCCGGGTTGGTCGCGCGAGGCGACGGGCGACCGTCGTCCCAGAGGAATGGCCATCCCCCGACCCGCCGTCCGCAAGGATACGGGGCCGGGGACAGAACCCGGCTTACAGGCCATCTGCCGCCTTTTCCCAGCATCGCCGTCGAGCGGCCGGGCCGCGTTCCCGGGTCGTCTTGTCATGTCTCGGGATGAGAACAAAAGAAAAACAGCACCAAGTTCAGAGTCGAAAGAAGCGGCCCAACTTGGATTTTGTTCCGGCGACAGTCGAAGAGTCCCAGCAAAGCGGCCAAAAAGCCACGGATCGTAGAAAATCCATTGTTTTCCCATGATTTGGCCAGTCCATCCCATTGCATTCCACCGTTGCCCATGATATCCCATGAACTCCCATCGGATGGGGTCGATCGTCCACTTCCGGGGTGTGGACGACGGGGGTGATGAGGCAGCGGGCGCACCGCTGGGGGGATGGATGGCTCGGTTCACGGGCACCTACGTCAACAAGGTCGACAAGAAGGGGCGGGTCAGCGTGCCCGCTCCCTTCCGCGCGACCTTGGAGGCGCTGGGCGCTCCGATCGTGAACCTGAAGCCCTCCCCGGACCGCCAGGCGCTGGACGGGGTCACCGAGGCCTACATGGACGAGGTGCAGCGCCGGCTCGATGCGATGGACCTGTACTCGCCGGAGCGCGAGGCCCTGGAAATCCGCGAATTCTCCGAGACGCAGCAGCTGCAGATGGATCCGGAGGGGCGGATCATCCTGCCGCGGCACATGCTGGATCTGGCGGGCATCACCGAGAGCGTCGCCTTCATGGGCATGGGCAGCCGCTTCCAGATCTGGGAGCCGGAGGCGCTGAAGGCGCATCAGCAGGCCCGGCTGGCCGCGTCGCGCGAGATGACCCTGGCCCGCGCCGGGGCCAATGGAGGTGCTGCATGAGCGGCGCCCACATCCCGGTCCTGCTGAATGAGATCGTGGCGGCGGTGGCGCCGCGCGACGGCGACCTGATCGTCGACGGCACCTTCGGCCGCGGCGGCTATGCCCGCGGCCTGCTGGCGGCGGCCGACTGCCGGGTGGTCGGCATCGACCGCGACCCCGAGGCGGTGGCGGAGGGGCGCCGCCTCGAGGCCGAGCAGCCGGGCCGGTTCCGCATCGTCGAGGGCCGCTTCGGCGCCATGGACGCGCTGGTCGGCGAGCAGGCGGACGGGGTGGTGCTGGACCTCGGCGTGTCCTCGCCGCAGCTCGACGACCCGGCGCGCGGCTTCTCCTTCCGCGCCGACGGCCCGCTCGACATGCGCATGGGGCGGGATGGGCAGAGCGCCGCCGACGTCGTCAACGCCATGGCCGAGGACGACCTCGCCAACGTGATCTACGATTTCGGCGAGGAGCGCCTGTCGCGCCGCGTCGCCCGCGCCATCGTCGCGGCGCGCAAGGAGGCGCGGATCGAGCGCACGCTGCAACTCGCCGAGATCGTGCGCCGGGTGGTGCCGCGGTCGAAGGACGGCATCGATCCGGCGACGCGCACCTTCCAGGCGCTGCGCCTGTGGGTGAATGAGGAACTGACGGAACTCGACCACGGCTTGAGCGGGGCCGAACGCCTGCTTCGGCCCGGGGGACGGCTCGCCGTGGTCACTTTCCACAGCCTGGAGGACCGCCGCGTCAAGCGCTTCCTGGCGGAGCGCAGCGGCGCCGGCGGCGGCGTGTCGCGCCATGTCGCGGCGCCCGGCGGCGAGACCCGGGCGCCGAGCTTCCGCCTGGCGGCCAAGCGGTCGGTCACGGCAAGCGAGACGGAGACCCGCAGCAACCCGCGCGCCCGGTCGGCGCGGCTGCGGGCGGCGATCCGGAGCGAGGCTCCGGCCTGGCCGCCGGTTGGTCATGGGGGCGGGGAGAGGGGGAGGGTGGCAGCATGATCCGCGTCGGCACGATGATCTGGCTCGGCCTCATCGGGGCGTCGAGCGCGTTCCTGTTCAAGACCAGCTACGAGGTGCAGGCGCTGGAAGGCGATCTGCGCGGCCTCAACCGGTCGATCCTGCGGGAACAGGATTCGATCCGGGTGATGCACGCCGAATGGGCCTTCCTGAACCAGCCGTCGCGCTTGCAGGCGCTGACGGACCAGTTTACGAAGCTGCGCCCGATCGCGCCGACGCAGATGGTCGCCAGCGCGGCGGATATCCCGATGCCGCTGCCGTCGCTCGACGGCGAGCCGATGGCGCCGACCGCGCCGCTGGTCGCCCAGGTCGATGCGCTGCCCAGCTTCGGGCCCGTGCCCCTGCCGGCCCACCGACCCGGCGAGGGCGGTATCCTCCTTGCCGCGGCCGCGCCGATGCCCGTCCAGACCCAAGCCGTTTCGCCGCAGCCTGCCGCCGTCCCGGCTCAGCCTTCCGCCGCTCCGGCTCAGCCGGCCGCGCCCGCCGCCCCGGTGCAGGTCGCCGCCATCGAAGTTCGGCCGGCGCCGGTGGTGGCCCCGGCCGCGGCACCCGCCACCACCCGGGTCGCCGCGGCCGACGTCCCGATCCGGCCGGTGGTGGCGCCGCGCCGGCCCACGGCGCCGCTGGAGGCCGTGGCCCAGGCCCTGGCCCCGACCCGGGCCGCCGCATCGGATGATCCGATCGGCGTCCTGCTCTCCGGCCTCGAGGCGCCACGGGGAATTCGATGACGGCTGACGCGCTGGATGGAACCCCGACCTCACCGCGGCAGACGGAGCCGGCCCTTCGGCCGGCTCAACGGCTTTCCGCGGCCATCGAGACGGGCCGCCAGCGCATCGTCATCAGCGCCCTCGTGTTCAGCGTCACCTTCGGCGCCATCGGCCTCAAGCTGATCGACCTGATGGCCTTCGGCGGCGATGCCGACAGCGCCATGGCCACCCATGCCCTGCCCGCTGCCGCGCCGGCCGCCGACCGGGCCGACCTGCGCGACCGCAACGGGCTGATCCTGGCCACCACGCTGCCTTCGATGTCGCTCTACGCCGACCCGAAGATGGTGATCGACCCGATCGAGGCCTCGCTGCGCCTGGCCAAGGTGCTGCCCGATCTCGACCAGGCCAAGCTGCTGGCCGACCTGTCGTCCGAGCGCCGCTTCGTCTGGCTGAAGCGCGGCCTGACCCCGACCCAGCAATACGAGGTCAACCGCCTCGGCATCCCCGGCCTGGCCTTCCAGAACGAGGAGCGCCGTTACTACCCGGCCGGCAACCTGGCCTCGCATGTCGTCGGCTTCACCAACATCGACGCGCAGGGCATCGCCGGGTTGGAGAAGAGCCTCGACGACCGGCTGCAGGGCGGCGAGTCGATGGCGCTGTCGCTCGACCTGCGGCTGCAGGAGATGGTGCGCGACGAGCTGCAGGCGACGGTCGAGCAGTTCCACGCCCAGGGCGGCAACGCCCTGATCATGAACGTGAACACCGGCGAGGTCCTGGCGATGGTCTCGCTGCCGGACTTCAACCCCTACGAGCCGGGCGGCCCGGCCGAGGAGGCGATGTTCAACCGGAACACGCTCGGCGTGTACGAGCCCGGTTCGACGTTCAAGATCTTCAACACGGCAATGGCGCTGGAGAGCGGCACCTCCACCCTCACCAGTCTCTATGACGAGAGCCCGGTCCATGTCGGGCGCTTCACCATCCACAATTTCCGCGGCGATCCCCAGTCGGGGATGCTCAGCGTCTACGAGATCTTCCGCCTGTCGCTCAACACCGGCTCGGTGCATATGGAGGAGGCGGCAGGCGTCGACCGGCAGAAGGAGTTCCTGACCCGGTTCGGCCTGACCAAGCCGGCGCCGATCGACCTGCCCGAGGTCGGCGCCCCGATGGTGCCGCATCCCTGGAGCAAGATCAGCGGCATGACCATCGCCTACGGCCACGGCATGGCGGTGTCGCCGCTGTCGCTGGTCACCGCGGTCAGCGCCATCGTCAATGGCGGCATCCTGCATCCGCCGACGCTGTTCAAGCGCGACCCGTCGCAGCCGGTGCCGGGCAAGCGCGTGATCTCGGCCGAGCTGTCGCGGACGATGCGGATGCTGATGCGCGCCGTGGTCACCGGCGGCACGGCGACCAAGGCCGAGGTGCCGGGCTATTTCGTCGGCGGCAAGACCGGCACCGCCGACAAGGCGGCGCGCGGCGGCTACAACCGGCGGGCCCGGGTGACCGATTTCGTCGGCGTGTTTCCGATCTACGATCCGAAATACATCGTCATGACCATGCTGGACGACCCGCAGCCGATCAAGGGCACCTACGGCTTCGCCAGCGCCGGCTGGAACTCGGCGCCGCTGGGCGGCCGGATCATCGCCCGGATGGGCCCGATGCTGGGGGTCGAGCCGGCGGACCCGAAGGACCCGGCGATCCTGCAGATGTTGTCGCCGCCGGCCAATGCGGTGGTCGCCAACCTCTCCGGCGGCAACGAGGACTGAGCGATGGCCATCGCCTCCGACCTCCCCCTCGCACATCCCGGCTCGCGGTCCGTCCGGGCCGATGCCGCCCACCCGGGCCGCACCCTGGCCGCGGCGATCGAGACCGGCCGGCAGCGCGTCGTCGTCACCGCGCTGGTCTTCGGCCTGGCCTTTGCCGGCATCGGCACGGGCCTGGTCCGGCTGATGGCCTTCGGCGACACCGGGGAGGGCGCGGCGGTCGCCATGGTCGGCCCCGCCACCGACCGGGCCGATCTGCGCGACCGCAACGGGTTGATCCTGGCCACCACGCTGCCCTCGATGTCGCTCTATGCCGACCCGAAGCTGGTGATCGACCCGATCGAAGCCTCGCTGCGGCTCAGCAAGGCGTTGCCCGACCTGGATCAGGCCAAGGTGCTGGCCGACCTGTCGTCGGACCGCCGCTTCGTCTGGCTGAAGCGCGGCCTGACCCCGGCGCAGCAATACGAGATCAACCGCCTCGGCATCCCCGGCCTGGCCTTCCAGGCCGAGGAGCGCCGCTACTATCCGGCCGGCGGGCTGACGTCGCATGTCGTCGGCTTCACCAACATCGACGCGCAGGGCATCGCCGGGCTGGAGAAGAGCCTCGACCAGCGCCTGCAGAACGGCGAGTCGGTGGCGCTGTCGATCGATCTGCGGCTGCAGGAGATGGTGCGGAACGAGCTGCAGGCCACGATCGCCAAGTTCAAGGCGACGGCCGGCAACGTCATCATCATGGACGTCAAGACCGGCGAGATCCTGTCCATGGTCTCGCTGCCGGACTTCAACCCCTATGAGCCGACCGCCGCCTCCGAGGATGCCCTGTTCAACCGGAACACGCTCGGCGTGTACGAGATGGGCTCCACCTTCAAGATCTTTAATACCGCGCTGGCGCTGGAAAGCGGCACCTCGACCCTGCAGACGACCTATGAGCAGAGCCCGATCCGGGTCGGGCGTTTCACCATCCGCAACTTCCGGGCCGAGCCGCAATCCGGGCGCTGGAGCGTCTATGAGATCTTCCGCCAGTCGATGAACACCGGCTCGGTGCACATGTTCGAGGCGGCGGGGCTGCAGCGGCAGAAGGAGTTCCTGGCCCGGCTCGGCTTGACCAAGCCCTCGCCGCTCGAGCTGCCGGAGGTCGGGTCGCCGATGGTGCCGCAGCCTTGGACCCAGGTCAGCGGCATGACCATCGCCTATGGCCATGGCATGGCGATCACACCGGTCCAGCTCGTCAGCGCCGTCGCCGCCGTGGTCAATGGCGGCACCCTCCACCCGCCGACGCTGTTCAAGCACGACCCGTCCCGGCCGGTGCCGGAAACCCGGGTGATGTCGCCCGAGCTGTCGCGGATCATGCGGGCGCTGATGCGCGTCGTGGTCGTCAGCGGCACCGCCACCAAGGCGGAGGTGCCCGGCTATTTCGTCGGCGCCAAGACCGGCTCGGCCAACAAGGCGGTGCGCGGCGGCTACAACCGCAAGGCCGGCGTGACCGATTTCGTCGGCATCTTCCCGGCCTATGATCCGAAATACATCGTCATGACCATGCTGGAGGACGCCCAGGCGATCGAAGGCACTTACGGCTACAACACCGCGGGCTGGAACGCGGCGCCGCTGGGCGGCCGGATCATCGCCCGCATGGGACCGATGATGGGGATCGAGCCGAAGGATCCGAACGACCCGGCGATCCTGCGGGAGCTGGCGGTGGATCCCGCCGGCCGCGCCGCCCCGCAGGTCGCGTCGGCCGTGGAGGAGGAAGAGGGATGAGCGCCGGCGCCTCCGCTCTGCCTGCCGGCCTGAAGGGGCTGACCGCGGATTCGCGCGCGGTCCGGCCCGGCTTCCTGTTCGCGGCCCTGCCGGGCGCGCGTGCCGACGGCCGCGCCTTCATTGCCGATGCGCTGGCCGCCGGCGCCGCCGCGATCCTGGCGCCGGAAGGTACGACGCTGCCGCCCGGTGCCGCCGCCGCCCTGATCATCGATCCGAATCCGCGTCGGCGCCTGGCGCTGCTGGCGGCCGAGTTCTACGGTCGGCAGCCGGCCACCATCGCTGCCGTCACCGGCACCAGCGGCAAGACCTCGACCGTCAACTTCGCCCGCCAGCTCTGGACCCTGCTGGGCCATCAGGCGGCCAGCCTGGGCACGCTCGGGGTGATGGCGCCGGGGCGCGAGCGCTACGGCTCGCTGACCACGCCGGACCCGGTGGCGCTGCATGCCGAGCTGGCCGATCTGGCCGCGGCCGGGGTGACCAGGCTGGCGCTGGAGGCCTCGTCGCATGGCCTCGACCAGTTCCGGCTGGACGGGGTGCGGGTGACGCTGGCCGCTTTCACCAACTTCACCCAGGACCATCTCGACTACCACGCCACCATGGCGGAGTATCTGGCGGCCAAGACGCGGCTGTTCGACCAGGTGCTGCCGCCCGGCGGCACCGCCGTGATCAACGCCGACGTGCCGGAGGCCGCAGGGCTGGTCGCGCGCACCCGCGCCGCCGGCCGCAAAGTGCTGACCCTCGGCCGCGCCGGCCAGGAGTTCCGGCTGGACCTGGCCGAGCCGCTGCCGCACGGCATCGACCTGCGCTTCACCGCCGGCGGCAAGGCCTACCGGGCCGAGCTGCCGCTGGTCGGCGGCTTCCAGGCCTACAACGTGCTGACCGCGCTGGCGTTGGTGGTGGCCGACGGCGCCGACCTCGACACCGCCGCCGGGCTGCTGGAGCAGCTGAAGGGCATCCCCGGCCGGGTCGAGCTGGTGGCCAGCCACCCGAACGGGGCGCCGGTCTATGTCGACTATTCGCACAAGCCGGGGGCGCTGGAGACGGTGCTGAACGCCCTGCGCCCGCACACCAGCGGCGCGCTGGTCGTGGTGTTCGGCTGCGGCGGCGACCGCGACCGCGCCAAGCGCCCGCTGATGGGCGAGATCGCGGCGCGCCTGGCCGACCGCGTGATCGTCACCGACGACAACCCGCGCAGCGAGAACCCGGCCGAGATCCGCCGCCAGGTGCTGGCCGGCTGCCCTGGCGCCGCCGAGATCGGCGACCGGGCCGAGGCCATCCGCGCCGCGGTTCAGGGGCTCGGCCCCGGTGATGTCCTGGTCGTGGCCGGAAAGGGCCATGAGACCGGCCAGATTGTCGGCGATGACGTACGCCCGTTCGACGATGCGGAGCAGGCGCGCGCAGCCGTGACCGAAGTGAAGAGCGACCCGCGATGGAGACGAACGCCATGACCAACCCTGCGCTCTGGCCGGCTGCGGAGGCGGCCGCCGCAACCAATGGGATGCAGGTCGGCGAGTGGTCGGCGTCCGGCGTCTCGATCGACAGCCGCTCGGTCGTGGCGGGCGACCTGTTCGTGGCGCTGCGCGGGCCGAACTTCGACGGCCACGACTACGTCAAGGACGCCCTGGCCAAGGGCGCCGCGGCGGTCATGGTCGACCGGGTGCCGCAGGGCGTGCCGCATGACGCGCCGCTCTTGGTGGTCGAGGACACCCTGGACGGGCTGACCGACCTGGCGCGCTTCGCCCGCATGCGCAGCGAGGCGCGGGTCGTCGGGGTCACCGGCTCGGTCGGCAAGACCAGCACCAAGGAGGCGCTGAAGCTGGCCCTGTCGGCCACGGCGCCGGCCTATGCCTCGCAGGGCAACCTGAACAACCAGTGGGGCGCGCCGCTCAGCCTGTCGCGGATGCCGGAGCAGGTGTCCTACGGCGTGTTCGAGCTCGGCATGAACCATGCCGGCGAGATCGCGCCGCTGTCCCGCCTGGTCGAGCCGGACGTCGCCATCATCACCAATGTCGAGGCGGTCCACGCCGCCCATTTCGACTCGGTCGAAGGCATCGCCGACGCCAAGGCCGAGATCTTCCGCGGCATGGGGCCTGAGAGCACGGCGATCCTGAACCGCGACAACCCGTTCTTCCCGCGCCTGGTCGCCCACGCCCGGACCCAGGGCGTCGGCCGGATCTGGAGCTTCGGCGAGCATGCCGAGGCCGATGCCCGGCTGGTCGACTGCTCGCTGCACACCGCCGCCAGCGCGGTCAACGCCGTGATCCTGGGCGAGCCGCTGCGCTACACCCTGTCGGCCCCGGGCAAGCATTGGGTGCTGAACAGCCTGTCGGTGCTGCTGGCGGCCAAGGCGATGGGCGCCAACATCGCCGGGGCGGCCCGCGCCATGGGCCGGATCACGCCGCTGCGCGGCCGCGGCGCCCGCATCACCATCGAGCTGCAGCGCGGCGGCCAGGCCGGCAAGCTGGTTCTGATCGACGAGAGCTACAACGCCAGCCCGGTCTCGGTCGCCGCCAGCCTGGCTGTGCTGGGCGGGGTCGACAGCGGCCCGGACGGGCGCCGCATCGCCGTGCTCGGTGACATGCTCGAGCTCGGGCCCGACGCGCCGGCCCTGCATGCGGGCCTGAAGCAGCATGTGCTGGCCAACGACATCGACCTCGTCTTCACCTGCGGCCCGGACATGAAGCAACTGCACGACGCGCTGCCGGAAGGCCGGCGCGGCGCCCATGCGGCCGACAGCGCCGCCCTGGCGCCGATCCTGGCCGAGGCGGTGCGCCCGGGCGACTGCGTCATGGTCAAGGGCTCGCTCGGCAGCCGCATGGCGGTGCTGGTCGAGGCGCTGGAAAATCTGCACGTGGCGCGCGAGAACCGGGCCCCCCAGGCCTCGCCCAAGCGCGTCGCCAACGGCCTCTGACCAACGGCCCCTGAAAGGAACGGTCCCGGTGCTTCCGGCCCTCTTCGCCCCGCTCGCCGACCAGGCGCTCGTCTTCAACCTGTTCCGGTACCTGACGTTCCGGACCGGGGCCGCGGTGATGACGGCGCTCGTCATCGCCTTCCTGATCGGCCCGGCGATGATCCGGTGGTTGAAGTCGCGGCAGGGGGCGGGGCAGCCGATCCGCGAGGACGGGCCGGAGGGCCATTTCAAGAAGCGCGGCACGCCGACCATGGGCGGGCTGATGATCCTGATCGCGATCGTGGTCTCGACCCTGCTCTGGGCCGACCTGCGCAACGCCTTCGTCTGGATCGTCCTGCTGGTCACGGTCGGCTTCGGCCTGGTCGGCTTCGGCGACGACTATCTGAAGCTGACCAAGCGCAACCCCAAGGGGCTCTCCGGCAAGCTGAAGCTGGTGGTGCAGGGGGCGATCGCCCTGGTCGCCGTGTTCTGGTACCTGCAGGTGACGCCGGAGGTGCGCGAGACCGCGGTCGCGATCCCGTTCCTCAAGGATGTCATGGTCGAGCTCGGCGTCCTGTTCTTCCCCTTCGCCATGCTGGTCATGGTCGGCGCCTCCAACGCGGTCAACCTGACCGACGGGCTCGACGGCCTCGCCACCATGCCGGTGATCATCGCCGCCACCTGCTTCGGCCTGATCGCCTATCTCGCCGGCAACGCGGTCTTCGCCGGCTACCTGCAGATCCACCACGCCCCCGGCGCCGGCGAGCTGGCGGTGTTCTGCGGCGCCCTGATCGGCGGCGCGCTCGGCTTCCTCTGGTTCAACGCGCCCCCGGCCATGGTGTTCATGGGCGACACCGGGTCGCTGTCGATGGGCGGGGCGCTCGGCACCATCGCCATGATCACCAAGCACGAGCTGGTGCTGGCCATCATCGGCGGCCTGTTCGTGCTCGAGGCGGTGTCGGTGATCGTCCAGGTCACCAGCTTCAAGATGACCGGCAAGCGGGTGTTCCGCATGGCGCCGCTGCACCACCATTACGAGAAGAAGGGCTGGGCCGAGCCGACCATCGTGATCCGCTTCTGGATCATCGCCGTGATCCTGGCCCTGATCGGCCTCTCCAGCCTGAAGCTGAGGTGATCGGATGATCGACCTCTCGCATCTCAAGGGCCGCAGCGTCGCCGTCCTCGGCCTCGGCAAGTCGGGCACCGCCGCGATCCGGGCGCTGAAGGCGGCGGGCGCCGAGGTCGTGGCCTGGGACGACAAGGTCGCCGGCCGCTCCTTCGCCGAGCGCGAGGGCGTGCCGGTGCGCGACTTCGGCGCCGAGGGCATGGCCGGAATCGACCTGGTGATGCTCAGCCCCGGCATTCCGCGCACCCATCCGCGGCCGCATCCGGCGGTGGCCCGGGCGCTGGAGGCCGGCAGCCGCCTGGTCGGCGACATCGACCTGCTGGCCGAGGCGCTGCCCGACGCCGGCTTCCTCGGCGTCACCGGCACCAACGGCAAGTCGACCACCACGGCGCTGCTGCAGCATGTGTTCGAGGCGGCGGGTCTCGATTCCGAGGCCGGCGGCAATCTCGGCCCCGCCGCGCTCGGCCTCCGCCCGGTCGGGCCCGGCGGCTGGTACCTGCTCGAGGTCTCGTCCTACCAGCTCGAGACCATCACCGAGGTGCCGTGGTCGATCGGCGTCTTCATCAACATCACCCCCGACCATCTCGACCGCTATCCCGACATGGCCGGCTACGTCGCCGCCAAGCAGCGTCTGCTCGACGGCATCCGCCCGGGCGGCACCGCGGTGATCGGCGTCGACGACGACTATTCCCGCGCTGTGTTCGACAAGACCAAAGCGCGGCCGGAGATCCGGGCGATCCCGATCTCGGCCGAGCGCGCGGTCGAAGGCGGCGTCTTCGTCCGCGACTTCGTGCTGCACGACGCGACCGAGGGCGAGGCCCGCGCCGTGCTCGACCTGCGCCAGGCGCCGGCGCTGCCGGGCGCCCATAACGGCCAGAACGCCGCCTGCGTCTGGGCCGCCGCACGCGCCGCCGGCGTGGCTGAGGACGTGCTGGCCGCGGCGATCCGCACCTTCCCCGGCCTGGCCCATCGCCAGCAGCTGGTCGGCACCATCGCCGGCATCCGCTTCGTCAACGACAGCAAGGGCACCAACCCCGACGCGGCGGCCAAGGCGCTCGGCTCCTACGACACCATCTACTGGATCGCCGGCGGCCGTCCCAAGGAAGGCGGGCTGGAGGCGGTCGACCCCTATCTGCCGCGCGTCGCCCAGGCCTTCCTGATCGGCGAGGGCACGCCGAAATTCGCCGCCCATCTCGAGGGCAAGGTGCCGTATCAGCGCTCGACCGACCTCGATGCTGCGATCGAGGCCGCCTATCGCGCCGCCAAATCCGACGGCGCCACCGATGCCGTGGTGCTGCTGTCGCCGGCCTGCGCCTCCTTCGACCAGTTCGCCAATTTCGAGGCGCGGGGCGAGGCGTTCGCCGCGTCGGTCAAGGGCCTGCAGGTCCGGGTGGAGAGGGGGGAGCTGTAGATGGTGACCCTGGATCGCGCCGACAGCTCGGTCATCGGCCGCTGGTGGTGGACGGTCGACCGCTGGATGCTGCTGCTGCTCGGCATCATCATGGGCATCGGCTCGATCCTGATCCTGGCCGCCAGCCCGGCCGTGGCCCAGCGCATCAATCTCGGCGAGTTCTACTTCATCGAACGCCACCTGATGATGCTGCTGCCGGCCATCGTGCTGACCTTCATGGTCTCGCTGATGAGCCCGAGGGCGATCCGGCGCACTTCGGCGATCGTGCTGCTGCTGTCGATGCTCGGGGTCTTCGCCACGCTGTTCGTCGGGGTCGAGATCAAGGGCGCGACCCGCTGGATCCAGCTGCCCGGCCTGTCGCTGCAGCCCTCGGAATTCGTCAAGCCGGCCTTCGCCGTGGCCGCCGCCTGGCTGTTCGCGCAGCAGAAGACCCGGCCGGGCTTCCCCGGCTACATCGCCTCGACCGTGCTCTACGCCCTGATCGCCTTCCTGCTGCTGTCGCAGCCGGACCTTGGCATGACCGTGGTGGTCACCGCGGTCTGGTTCATCCAGTTCTTCATCGCCGGCCTGCCGATGTTCCTGGTGATCGGGCTGATCGGCCTGGGCACCGGCGGCCTGGTCGGCTCCTACTTCCTGTTCGAGCATGTGCGCAGCCGCATCGACCGCTTCCTCGACCCGTCGACCGGCGACAACTACCAGGTCGACCGGGCGATCGAGGCCTTCACCAATGGCGGGCTGTTCGGCACCGGCCCGGGCGAGGGCTCGGTCAAGCTGTACCTGCCGGACGCCCATGC
Source organism: Mycobacterium sp. KBS0706 (assembly GCF_005938675.2). Classification (GTDB taxonomy): domain Bacteria; phylum Pseudomonadota; class Alphaproteobacteria; order DSM-16000; family Inquilinaceae; genus Inquilinus. The sequence continues at coordinate 14,770 of NZ_VCCH02000015.1, read as the reverse complement.
CGACTTCATCTTTGCCGTCGGCGGCGAGGAGTTCGGCCTGTTCTTCTGTCTGCTGCTGGTGGCGCTGTTCGCCTTCATCGTCGTCCGCGGCCTGTCGCGGGTGATGAACGAGACCAACCTGTTCATCATGCTGGCGGTGGTCGGGCTGGTCACCCAGTTCGGGCTGCAGGCGGCGGTCAACATGGCCTCGACCCTGCACCTGATCCCGACCAAGGGCATGACCCTGCCCTTCGTCAGCTATGGCGGCTCGTCCCTGATCGCGCTCGGCTACGGCATGGGCATGGTGCTGGCCCTGACCCGGCGGCATGCCGGAGGCGGGGGGATGCGGTGAGTGATGCTCGCCCCATCCTGCTCGCCGCCGGCGGCACCGGCGGCCACGTCTTTCCGGCGGAGGCGCTGGCGCGGACGCTGATCGCCCGCGGCCATGCCGTGCGGCTGGCGACCGACCCGCGCGGCCGCGCCTTCGGCGACCGGCTGCCCGAGGTGCCGGTCGACGCGGTCCGCTCCGCCACCGTGGCGCCCGGGTTGGTCGGCAAGCTGAAGACCGCGACCCTGCTCGGCCTCGGCTATCTCGACGCCAGCGGCGTGCTGCGCCGGCACCGGCCCGCGGCCGTGGTCGGCTTCGGCGGTTACCCCTCGGCGCCGACCGTGCTGGCCGCGTCGCGCGCCGGCATCCCGGTGCTGCTGCACGAGCAGAACGCGCTGCTGGGCCGGGTCAACCGCTGGCTGGCCGGCCGCGCCGCCGCCATCGCCGCCGGCTTCCCGCTGCAGGCGGCCGCAGGCCAGGAAAACCGGCGAGTCGAGGTCACCGGCAACCCGGTCCGCCCGGCGATCGCGGCCAAATCCGGCGCGCCCTATCCGGCACCGACGGAAGAGGGGAGGCTGACCCTGCTGGTGCTCGGCGGCAGCCAGGGCGCGCGGGTGTTCAGCGAGCTGATCCCGGCCGCGGTGGCACTGCTGCCGGAGGGGTTGCGGGCTCGCCTCTCGATCGTGCAGCAGTGCCGGCCCGAGGACATCGAGTCCTGCCGCGGCCGCTACGCCGCGATCGGCGCCGACGCCACGCTGGCGACCTTCTTCGACGACGTGCCGGAGCGTCTGGCCGCGGCCCAGCTGGTGATCTGCCGGTCCGGCGCCTCGACCGCGGCGGAGCTTGGCGTCATCGGTCGCCCCGCCATCTTAGTGCCCTATCCCTTCGCCATGGACGACCACCAGACCGCCAACGCCAGGGCCATCGCGGCCTCGGGCGGGGGGTGGCTGATGCCGCAGTCGGACCTCACCCCGGAAGTGCTGGCATCGCGTCTCGAACACCTGTACACCCGCCCCTCCGTTCTGGTGGAGGCCGCCGGCGCCGCGCGCGCCGCAGCCCATCCGGATGCCGCCGACCGACTCGCCGACCTCGTCCTTGCCCTCGCCGGGCGGGAGGCGGGCCTTCGCGCGTCGGTCGCAACTGGAGCCTAAGTTAGGAGTACCGCCGATGAGGCAGATGCCGCTCGACATTGGGATGATCCACTTCGTGGGGATCGGCGGCATCGGCATGAGCGGGATCGCCGAGATCCTGCACAATCTCGGCTATTCGGTGCAGGGCACCGACGTGGCAGAGAGTGCCAATGTCCTGCGCCTGCGCAAGGCCGGCATCGACGTCAAGATCGGCCATGCCGCGGCCCATCTCGGCGACGCCGCGGTGGTCGTCATCTCCTCGGCGGTGAAGAGCGACAACCCCGAGGTCAAGGCCGCCCGCGCCGCCCTGATCCCGGTGGTGCGCCGGGCCGAGATGCTGGCCGAGCTGATGCGGCTGAAATGGTCGATCGCGATCGGCGGCACCCACGGCAAGACCACCACCACCAGCCTGGTGGCGGCGATGATCGACGGCGCCGGCATGGACCCGACCGTGATCAATGGCGGCATCATCAACGCCTACGGCACCAATGCCCGGCTCGGCCAGGGCGACTGGATGGTGGTCGAGGCCGATGAGAGCGACGGCACCTTCACCCGGCTGCCGGCGACCATCGTCGTGGTCACCAACATCGACCCCGAGCATCTCGACTTCTACGGCGATTTCGACTCGGTGAAGGCGGCGTTCGAGCAGTTCGTCACCAACACGCCGTTCTACGGCTTCGCCGTCCTCTGCATCGACCATCCGGAGGTCCAGGCGCTGATCTCGCGGGTGACCGACCGGCGCATCGTGACCTACGGATTCAGCCCGCAGGCCGACATCCGCGCGATCGATTTTTCGATCGAAACGCGCGGCTCCCGCTTCACCGCCGTGCTCCAGGATCGGCAGTCCGGAAAAAGCCGTCTAATACGCGATATTGTGTTGCCAATGTTGGGCCAACACAATATCCAGAATGCATTGGCCGCTATCGCCGTGGCCCATGAGATGGGAATGGACGACGGGCAGATCATCGAATCGCTTGCGCGCTTCAGCGGTGTGAAGCGCCGGTTCACCAAGACCGGCGAGTCGGGCGGTGTGACGGTGATCGACGATTACGGCCATCATCCGGTGGAGATTGCGGCAGTGCTCAAGGCGGCCCGGGCCGCGGCCCAGAAGCACAAGGTGATCGCCGTGGTGCAGCCGCACCGCTACAGCCGGCTGGCCAGCCTGTTCCAGGAATTCTGCACCTGCTTCAACGACGCCGACATCGTCGTTGTCGCGGATGTCTATGCCGCCGGCGAGGCGCCGGTCGAGGGCGCCACCCGCTCGGCCCTGGTCGAGGGGCTGCGCGACAGCGGCCATCGCCGGGTGATCCCGCTGCCGGGGCCCGAGGCGCTGCCCCAGCTCGCCTACGACCTGGCCCAGCCGGGCGACTTCGTGGTCTGCCTCGGCGCCGGCAACATCACCGCCTGGGCCAACGCCCTGCCCACCGAGCTCGACGCGCTGCGCGCCAAGCGCACGGCGGGGGGCGCTCGATGACGAAGTCCGTTGCAGTCCTCTATGGCGGCTGGTCGGCGGAGCGCGAGGTCAGCCTCGTCTCCGGCAGGGCTGTCGCCGTGGCGCTGCGCGGGCGCGGCCACCGGGTCGAGCTGATCGATGTCGGCCGCGACCTCGAGGCGCTGCTGCGCGCCCTGCGGCCGGCGCCGGACGTGGTGTTCAACGCGCTGCACGGCAAGGGCGGCGAGGACGGCACCATCCAGGGCGTGCTCGACATGCTGGGCCTGCCCTACACCCATTCCGGCGTGCGGCCCTCGGCGATCGCCATGTCCAAGCCGGCAACCAAGCAGGTCGTCGGCGCGGTCGGCATCCGCACCGCCCGCGGCGTGGTGGCGCCGCCGCAGCAGGTGGCCGAGCGCCACCTGATGGAGCCGCCCTATGTGGTCAAGCCGGCGGCCGAAGGCTCCAGCGTCGGCGTCCGCATCGTCCGCGCCAATGACAACGCGCCGCCGATCGACCTGGCCGGCTGGGGCTATGGCGACGCGCTGGTCGAGGAATATGTCCCGGGCCGCGAGCTGACCGTCGGCGTGATGGGCGATCGCGCCCTGACCGTGACCGAGATCGCGCACACCCACGCCTTCTTCGACTACGACGCGAAATACACCGAGGGCCACGCCGTCCACACCCTGCCGGCGCAGGTGCCGGACGACGTCGCCGCCGAGGCCATGCGCCTGGCGCTGCTGGCGCACCGCACGCTGGGCTGCCGCGGCATCAGCCGCACCGATTTCCGCTGGGACGACACCCGGCCGGGCACCGAGGGGCTCTACTTCCTCGAGATCAACACCCAGCCGGGCTTCACCCCGATCTCGCTGGTGCCGGAGCAGGCGAAGCACATCGGCGTCGACTTCGCCGATCTGTGCGAATGGCTGCTGGAGGACGCCGCATGCGGCAGCTGAGCGCCGAGCCCGACTCCGCGCGCCGGCGCGGCAGCGGCGGCACCTCGGTGCGCCGCAAGCCGATGGCCCGGCGCCAGGCGGCGGCGCTGCGCCTGGGCGGCATGGCGCTGGGCGGCATCGCCGTGTTCGGCCTCTTGGCCGCGCTGTGGACCAGCGGCACGCTGACCGCGGCCGGGCGCGGCATCCATGGCGCGGTGATGGGCCTGACCGTGGCGGCCGGCTTCTCGGTGCAGGAGGTGCTGGTCGAGGGCCGGCGGTCGGTCGATGGCGGCGTCATCATGGCGGCGCTCGGCGTCGGCCGCGGCGACCCGATCTTCGACCTCGACCCCGACGCGGCCCAGGCCAAGCTGCTGGACATCCCCTGGATCCGCTCGGCCAGCGTCGAGCGCCGGCTGCCCGACACCGTCTTCGTCCGGATCGAGGAGCGGGTGCCGCTGGCGCTGTGGCAGAACAACCAGAACTTCAGCCTGATCGACCGCGAGGGCCATGTCCTGCCCGTGCCGTCGGTGGCCGACTATCCGGACCTGCCGATGGTGGTCGGCGGCGATGCGGCCGCGACCGCGGCGGTGCTGGTCGACGCCCTGTCGAAGACGCCGGACATCGCCCGCCGGATCCGCTCGGCCATGCGGGTCGGTGGCCGGCGCTGGGACCTGGTGCTCGACAACCACGTCACCGTGAAGCTGCCGGACGGCGACATCGCCCCGGCGCTGGCCCGGCTGGACGAGGCGCAGCGCAAGGATTCGGTGCTGGACCGCGACATCGTGTCGGTCGACCTGCGCATGGGCGACCGGATGGTGATCCAGTTGACTCCCGCGGCGGCGGCGCAGCGCGCCCCGACCAAGGACAAGACCTGATGGGCGGCGCGGATGGCTCTCATGGGATTTAACGCGATGCGCCGCCCCCGCACCCGTGCCAGGGGCTCGATCGTCGCCGCGGTCGATCTCGGCACGACCAAGGTCGTGTGCTTCATCGCGCGCGTCGCCGATGAGGGCAAGGCCCAGGTGATCGGCATCGGCCACCAGGCCAGCCGCGGCGTCCGCGCCGGCGCCATCGTCGAGCTCGACGCTGCGGAGAAGACCATCGCGCTCGCGGTGCAGGCGGCCGAGCAGATGGCCGGCGAGACCGTCAACGAGGTGATCGTCAACCTCTCCGGCGGCCATCCGGCATCGCAGAGCCTGTCGTTGCAGGTGCCGGTCGGCGGCCGCGAGGTCACCGACAACGACCTGCGCCGCGCCGCCCGCGCCTTCAACGGCAGCATCGCCACCGATGCCGAGGTGATCCACGCGGTGCCGATCAGCTATGGCCTCGACGAGGTGCGCGGCGTGCGCGACCCGCGCGGCATGGTCGGCGAATCCCTGAGCATCGACCTGCACCTGATCACCGCCAACACCGGCGCGGTGCGCAACCTGACCGCCTGCGTCAACCGGGCCCATCTCGAGGTCGAGGCCGTCATCCTCTCGCCCTACGCCTCGGGCCTGGCCTGCCTGGTGCCGGACGAGCGCGAGCTGGGCTGCACCGTGATCGACATGGGCGGCGGCACCACCTCTCTGGCGGTGTTCATCGAGGGTCGGCTGGTCTTCGCCGACTGCCTGCCGGTCGGCGGCGCCCATGTCACCAACGACATCGCCCGCGGCCTGACCACGCCGGTCGTGCATGCCGAGCGGATGAAGACGCTGTACGGCTCGGCCCTGCCCTCGGTGGCCGACGACCGCGAGGTCATCGACGTGCCGCAGGTCGGCGAGGAGGAGGACAGCCAGCCGACCCATGTGCCGAAGAGCCTGCTGACCGGGATCATCCAGCCCCGGATGGAGGAGATCTTCGAGATGGTGCGCTCGCGGCTCGAGGCCAGCGGCTTCGACAAGGCCTTCGGCCGCCGCGTGGTGCTGACCGGCGGCGGCTCGCAGCTGCAGGGCGCGCGCGAGCTGGCGCAGCTGGTGCTGGACAAGCAGGTCCGCATGGGCCGCCCGCTGGGCCTCGACGGCCTGGCCGAGGCGACGGCGGGCCCCAGCTTTTCGACGGCGACGGGCCTCCTGGCCTACGCCACTTCGGGGCCCGCCGACCTGGTCGGCTCGGGCCCGGGGCTGGAGGAGAGCGGCGCCGCGGGCGGCGGCTTCCTCAGCCGGATCGGAGGGTGGTTCCGTGACAACCTCTGATCGAAGGCCAATCAACCCGGCACGCCCGACCATCCGGGGCGATGCCGGGAGCACGGACCGGACGGATGGAAAGCGGCAGGGTGAATAGGGGACAGTAGGGGAGCATCGACATGATCAATCTCAGCATTCCGCAGGGCGACATCAGCCTCCAGCCGCGGATCACCGTGGTTGGCGTCGGCGGCGCCGGCGGCAACGCCGTCAACAACATGATCCGGGCCAACCTGGCCGGGGTCGAATTCGTGGTGGCCAACACCGACGCGCAGGCGCTGGCCGGCTCGGCGGCGCAGAAGCGGATCCAGCTCGGCGCCGGGCTGACCCAGGGCCTCGGCGCCGGGTCGCGGCCCGATATCGGCCGGGCCTCGGCCGAGGAGGCGATGGAGCACATCGTCGCCCATCTCGACGGCGCCCACATGGTGTTCATCACCGCCGGCATGGGCGGCGGCACCGGCACCGGCGCGGCACCGGTGATCGCCCGGGCGGCGCGCGAGCAGGGCATCCTGACCGTCGGCGTGGTGACCAAGCCCTTCCACTTCGAGGGCGCGCACCGCATGCGCATGGCCGAGCAGGGGCTGCAGGAGCTGCAGCAGTATGTCGACACCCTGATCATCATCCCGAACCAGAACCTGTTCCGCATCGCCAATGAGAAGACGACCTTCGCGGACGCCTTCCGGATGGCGGACGAGGTGCTGCATTCGGGCGTGCGCGGCGTCACCGACCTGATGGTCCAGCCGGGCCTGATCAATCTCGACTTCGCCGACATCCGCACCGTGATGGCGGAGATGGGCAAGGCGATGATGGGCACCGGCGAGGCCGAGGGCGAGCGCCGCTCGATCAGCGCCGCCGAGGCCGCGATCTCGAACCCGCTGCTCGACGACATCTCGATGAAGGGGGCCAAGGGCGTCCTGATCAACATCACGGGCGGCCTCGACATGACCCTGTACGAGGTCGACGAGGCGACCAACCGCATCCGCGACGAGGTCGACCCCGACGCCAACATCATCTTCGGCTCGACCTTCGACGAGAGCATGGAGGGCAAGGTCCGGGTGTCGGTCGTCGCCACCGGCATCGACATGGCGATCAACCAGGCGCAGCGGCCGCAGACCTACAGCACCACCACGCTGCCGGGCGGCGCCGACCGCGCCAAGCCGCAGCAGCCGGCAGCGACCCCGGCGCCGCAGCCGATGATGCCGGCCCGTCCGGCGGCGGTGACGCCGCAGCGCTTCGCCATGGCCCAGCCGGCGCCGAAGCCGGTCGCTCCGGCCCCGGTCGAGCAGGCCCCGGCGGCGCAGGCCCCGGCCGAGGTGGAGCCCGAGCCGGACTACGCGGCCGAGGATCAGGCCGAGCCGGCGGTGGACGAAGTTCAGGAGCCGGCGGTGCAGCAGGCCGCGGCCCGGGCCCCGGGAATGTCGGCGGGCGCGCGTCCCGGCGTCATGGCGGCGCGTCCGGCCCCGATGGCCGCACCGCAGCCGGCGGCCCAGCGCCCGGTCGAGGCGGCTGCCGCCGCGCCGGCCGAGGGGCGCAAGAAGCTGGGCCTGTTCCGGCGGGTGACCGGCCTGCTGCGGGAAGAGGAGCAGCCGCTGCCCGAAGCGCATCAGGCGCCGACGCTGCGTCAGGAGCCGGCGCCGCGCGCCGCCGCCGAGCCGCCGCGGGCGCCCGAGGCGCCGCGTCCGGTGGCGCAGCAGCGCCTGGCGATCGATGCCGGCCGTGCCCCGCTGCCGCGCAGCGACGAGGACGCGCTCGACATCCCGGCCTTCCTCCGCCGCCAGGCGAACTAGGCCGCGATCCTGCCGCTTCTGCCACCGGCCGCATGCTCCCCTCGCGGCCGGTGGGAATTTTCATGTGCCTCGGCCGCCCGCCTCCAGCGGGCGGCTTTTTTCTATGCTGTGGTCGCAGGGTCTCCTCGCATTCGGCGATTCAGTCCTATGTTGCAGGGCTAGACCCGAGCCTTCGCGGCAACTCGGGCTCTAAACGAGTAGACGATGGCCAAAAAGGTAACCAACAGCGCGAGTTTGCTGGCGAAGGGCGGTGGGAATGCACCCGCCGGCGGCATCACTATGCAAGCCTCGGTCGCCGCATCGATTGCGGTCCGGCTTTTGACCGCTGGCGCGTTGGATAAGCGGCTCGGATTAGGTGCTGCCAAACCGAACGCGATCCGTTTCGAAACCGAAGTGCCAGTCGACGATGTCGTAATCGAAACCGATGCAGGCGGATGGGTGTTCATCCAATCGAAAAACTCACTTACGGGCCGATTCGTTCTGACGAGCGAATTGGGGAAAACTTGCGATGAGTTCGCACGTCTATGGCTGCTAACCAAAGACGGCGAAGGCGACAGAGGGTGGGATCGCCCTCTCGTCGGCGGCAAGGACGCGATGCTTCTTGCGGTCGGATACGAAACGTCCGGCCCAATAAAGGTGGACCTCGTAAAAGCACTCGATGCGGTGAGGATGCAATCGACCGCAACGCTCACGGACGCAAAGCAGAAACTCCTGGCATCCTTCAAGACGTTGATGCGTTCGGCTTTCGATGCACACGGCGCACCGGCCGATCTTGATCTCGAGGCAGTCCTTAAATTCATTCATGTGATCGAATACGATTTCAGTGGTCCGCAGCGCGAGCTTGCAGAAGTTGGACTCAAGGGCCTGCTTGAGCTTCCAGACGAGGCTCCTGCCGCGTTCAAGGCGATCGAGCGCGACTGCCAAAATGCGATGAAGGTGAGAGGCCGCCTCGATGGTGAAAGCCTTCGAGCGTCCCTTGCCGCAGATGGGCTTCTTATGAAGTCCCCTGCGAAAGGCCTTCTGGAAACGCAGGCGGACATAAGTGCAACCACGCAAACAATTTTGGCTGGCCAGCGCGAGATCGTCCGCGCGATTTCCGGAACTCCGGCAGAAAACTCGGTTGTCACCAATTTTGCGGAGAGCCGCCTTCGCGAACTGCGGCAAGCACGGTTCGCGGCAGGGTTCGATGCAACGGCTGCGTGCAATTCGCTTCTAACGGCCGTCGATACCGGCGAGCTTACTGCCGGCTCGTCAAGCGTCCGCCAATCGATCTTTGCCTGGTGCGCGCGAATTCTCGCGACAGTCGATCACGAAAAGGCGCGACATGCTTTATCGAAAGCCCAAGCGTTCGGCCCCAGCGAAGAGACGGCGATTGCGGGCGCGTTCGTCGAAGCCTTCTCTCAGAACGGCGAAAGGGCGAAGGCGCTCGCCGCTCTGGAGCCTCTCAACACGCCGGCGTCTCTTGCGGCCTCGCTCATCGTAGCCGCCCACAAACTTTCGCCGGTAGAAGGCCTTCAATGGCTGGAAAGAGCCGGTCTGTCGCTCGACAGATTTCATCCTGACGGCAAGTTCCGAATTCTCGGTATGCATCTCACTGCGGGCGACGTTGAGTCCGCGATTATGGTCGTCGATGCGCTTGGAGAGGCGGACTTCGCGACGACCCCCGCGCTCCTGGTTCTTTCCGCGACCGCGTATCTCGAGCGGACAGTCCATCCTGATCTTCGAGATGCGCTCCAGCCGCCACTGCCTCCCTATCCGGCCGATTTCCCATTGGCCGAAGATACTCAGGCGATGGCGGATCGTGCGAAAGCGATCGGCTACTACAAAAGGGCTGCGGCCGCGTTCGGACCTCTCGGTGCCAAGCAGACCGCATCGATTGCGGCCGATAGAGCGCTGTGGTTGCAACTGCGCGACCCATCGTTCGTCGAAAAGGCTCTTGAGGATCTACAAGGGAGCATGGCCGACGAGAAGGTTAGACTTCGTCGAATACCGCTCGCTTTTGCCTTCGGTCTCGACCTGAACCTGCAAGCCGTTGAAGAGGATATCGAGCGGGCAACAGCTCTCACGGGCGGAAAGTCGCTCGACGCGGCAGTTGCTCGATTTGAGGTGGCGCTGCGCCGAAAAGCGCCTGACGTTGCCACCTATATCGATCGGCATCGTGATCAGCTCTTAGAATATTATCGGTCGGACTTCTTGACCTCGATTGAGATCGAATCCCTCGTCAAAGCGGGACGCACGGAAGAGGCTCAATCGAAGCTCGCCCTGCTGGAAGGCAAAGATATTCAGCCAAGCGCTCTCACGACATTGCGCAATCTTGTCGAGGGGGCAACCGGCGCCGACGTCGCCGCACTTCGGGAGACGGAGTATCGAGCGAACCCAACAGTCCCCGCCCTTCTCAACCTCGTACGCGAGCTAGAACATACTCGGGACTTTACGAAGCTTGCCGCATTTGCGGGTATTCTCTTCGAGCAGATCAAAGACCTTCCCAGCGCCGAAACCTATACCTTCGCTCTCTATGAGACAAATGCCGACGATACGATCGTTGCGTTTGCGGATACGTATCCAGAGATCGTCGCCGCATCTCTGAAAATTGGCGCGACGGTGGCGTGGGCCAACTACCGCCTTGGCAGACTTGGCGAAGCTAAGTCCGGCTTAGATAAGCTTCGCGCCGGACGGGACATTCAAAACGACCGTCACCTTGCGATGAACATCGCGGTTGCATCCGGCGATTGGAGCTCGCTCAACACCTTTGTCGAAACCGAATGGCAGAATCGCGAGAGGCGAGACGCCACGGAACTGCTGCGCGCCGGTGTGCTGGCCCAACGGATCGGGGCCGCGGCTCGATCGCAAGAGTTGGTTCGCGAAGCTGCGAGCAAAGCGAACGGTAATGCCGACATCCTTTCAGCGTCCTATTCCACGGCGTGCTCGGCAGGCTGGGAAAACGTAGCAGAAATTCACGGCTGGCTGGAGGGAGCTATCGCTGCGTCGGGCGAAGACGGTCCGGTTCGGCGGATGGATATTCGGGAGCTATTGGACCTGCAGCCCGATTGGGATGAGCGGATGGATCGGACTTGGGACCTCGTCGTTCTCGGAGAGGCTCCTCTCTTTGCTGCTGCAAAGGTCGCCCGCCGCACGCTCCTCGATGTGTTCTTGCGCCCCGCTCTGAGCAACTTACGCCAAACGGATCCTCGGAGGCGGTCTCCGATCTTCGCTTTCGGCGGCACGAAGCCTGTGCGGTCGAATGTGGGCAAACGCGTTGCGATCGATCTAACAAGTCTCCTTACGCTCAGCCTAACGGGCAGGCTTCGAGAGTTCCTGGCCTGGGCGGGCAGTGTCACAATCGCTCATACGACGCTCAACTGGCTCTTCGAAGAGCGCGATAAACTGGCGTTCCATCAGCCGAGCCAGCTGCGAAGAGCGCGAGAGGTAAAGCAGCTCATCGATGCAAATCAAGTGCACCGATTCGAACGCACGATTCCACCGCAAGAGCTGGAGTTACGAGTTGGAGATGACATCGCGGAATATCTCGTTGCTGCCCAGATGCTCGACGAACAAGACAAGTCGCAGAAGCTCGTGGTCCGGCCCGCGCCTCTTCCCAAACTCGGTTCTCTTCTCGAAGAGACTGCGGATATTTCAGGGTACGAGACGTTTTTTGCCGGCGTGGGCGATGTGCTCGCGGCGCTCAAACTCAGCGGGCATCTCTCCGACGTCGAGAGTGCGAACGCCAACACATACTTGCGCCTTCACGAGCAGGCTTGGCCTCACAATCCGGTCGTGCAACCGGGTGCCACGCTCTACCTGGACGATGTTGCGCTATCCTTCCTTCAGCATCTGAGCCTGCTGTCGCGCCTGCCAATGGCTGGGTTTAAGGTCTTTGTAACCTCGTCCGAAGTCGATCGTGCGAATGAGCTCGTCAGCTACGATGCCTCGGCAGATGACGCCCGGCGTTTGGTCGAGGAATTGCAAGTCGCCCTGCGCGACGGGATCGCATCCGGAAAGGTGGGCCTTGGTCGATTGCTGCCGGCAGAGGACGATGATGAGGATTTCGATCTGCATCCCAGCCGCCTACTCCTTGCTGGGCGCTCTGAGATCGACGCTCTGATCGTCGACGATCGATTTGTGAATCGGTTCGAGACGCACGAGACCTACCCCATCGCGACGTCAATCGATCTGCTCGCAACGATGACCGGAAGCGGGGACCTCACCTCCGAAGAACTGACAGAAGGCCTGACAGTCATTCGGCAGGCAGGCATGCTTTTCGTTCCGCTACGTCCGGGCGAACTCGCCGCGCTCTTGGATGCCGCCCCCGTTGTCGACGGCCTAGTTCAGGAGACGGCCGAACTCAGAGCCATCCGTGAAAGCATCGTTCTGGCGAGAATGACCGACGGTCTTCAGTTGCCTAGCGAAGGCGTCTGGCTCGATACTCTGACGCAAGAGGCAACGGCGGCTTTGCGCAGCCAGTGGCAGGAATCCGTTCCGGACGAGAAGGCGCGCGCCAGATCTAGTTGGCTTCTTGAATTTTTCGATGCGCGCGGCTGGGCACATAGGTCTGTCACGACTGGGCTCGGCGCGATCGAGCGATACCGCAGGCAAGTCCTCATGCTTTTGATCCTCCCGACGACGGACGATGGGGTCCGAGCGCGGTACTGGGATTGGCTCGAGAGCGCCGTGCTGGAGGGCTTCGAAGAAGAGCAGCCGGAATCGTACGCCGGGCTTCTCACGTCCATCAGCGAGATTGTAGAGCAACAGGTCGCCCGCACCTCCGAAGGAGGAGACGATGACGAGCAAGCCTGACCTCCGCGGTCCTGTTGCCCTGAAGCTGCTTAGGTTGTTCCCGAAGTCCATTCGGCGAGATATCTCTCAATCCGAGAGTTTCCGCTCGAGGTACGGTTTAACGGTCGATTCGGTGCTCACCCTCAATGGACTTGGGATTGCATTCCGCGGCTCCCAGTTGTTCCCAGCAATCCGGACCCTCTTCAAAGGGCCGGAATCCTCGGTGCTTGTGAAGCCTGTCGAGGGAGACCCTGTCGAAGTATCAATCGAACCGGGCGCTAAACCTGAGCTCTTCCTAACGCTCGGCGAAGCGCGTCACCGCCTGCCTCCGTTTTGGATGCTCGCCGAGGATCGCGGCGTACGATTGGCCTACTTCGAAGGCGATGTCGCGGCCGCCAATCTTCCCACCAGCGCGATCGAGAACTGGAGGGAGAAGATCGAAAAGGGCCCACTCAGCGAAGACGAGATGCATGCGCTAACCGACGAGCTCAAACTAACGCCGCAATCCGTTGCGGCTCGAATGCGGGGCGAGCTCATCGTGCCGGACGGCCAAGTTTCGGTGATCGTGCCCGGAAAGGCGAGCTACTACAGAGGCCTTATCGGAGAACGCGGTGAGGCGACCAATGTCGACGCCTATGCGGCTGGCAATGCAAAAGGGCAGATCGTCCGGCTGTTAAAATGGGATTTCGCGCGAGGCCTCGCTCAGTGCCTCTTGCTTTGCGCCAATCCGAGACTCAGCGCGCTGATCGATATCTCGGAACGCCCCGCTGCAGATGTCGAAGCTTTCTTCGCCTGGCTATTGGAGCAAGGCGATCTCTTTTCGCAAATTGCCGGCATCGAGATCGGCATCCGGTCCTTGAAAAGCTTTCCTGCCCTCGAGCCCATATTGGTTCGGATGCTAGAGCGGATACGAGACGAGGATCCCGATGACGAAAGCGGACGACTAGCCCTCACCGCCAATCTCTTTGTGTTCGCGGACGGAGAGTTGTCGCGCACTCGCCTCTTCGCTTCCGAGCCCCCGTTCTGGCGCCGTCTCGCTGCGAGCGCGCAGGCGTCTATGATCGAACGAGAGCTCGTTGCCCTCGGAGGAACTGGCGGCGGCTCTTCCAGTTGGGCAAGCTTGCGAGCCGAACCCTTCTACATTCAAGCGCTCGCCGATTTAAGGCAAGAGCCACGCAGTATTCCCGATCTGATAAGCGCGATGCAATTCCAGATCGAGCTCTTGATGCGAGCCCGAATTGCCGGCAACGAAAACAAAGACACTCTGCCGGAAGGCCCCCTCAAGACTCTTTTGCTGGGAGACGGCGAGAACGATCTCCCGAGCCGGACTTCTCATCCATTGGCTTGCGCGCCGAGCCCTGTCGAGGGCGGCATTGACGCTTCGCTGCCTTTCCCGGAAGACCTTCTGGAAGAGCTTCGCAAGCCGAAAGACGAGAAGCCCCTTGAGGCGCGTGTCTTCGCGAGTGTCGTGAACTTCTCCTTGGCGTTTCGGTTCGACACGGAGACCGTTGATCTCATCGCCGGCCTACTTCGGAAGGTAAAATACCGACTTGAGTTGGAACCGAATTCCGACATCGGCTTTTCGCTCATAATGGGGCTCGCGATCATTGCCGCCTCGGCGCGGCATAGCGGGCTTGCCGACGAAGTGCGCATCTTGTCGCGAGTTCTCCGCCGCCGCGGCGTCATCGACTCTGCCGCGGAGAATCAGATGCGAATTGCCCTTACCGCCTGTGCTTCTAGATCGGATTTGGAGGAGTGGTGCAAAGCGGTCGGCGAGTGGTTCTTCGAAATCGCCAATGGCGAGATCGGCCGGGAGGGAGCTACGCGACTTCGTTACCACCTGAAGGCGCTTTGTCGTGCAGTTCCACAGCTTTGGCCGCATATCTCAAAGGCCGAAGCGGCTCTCGCGGCCATCTCGCATTAGGTGCATTTGTTGCAAACGCCAAGCAGGCAGGGGAACAGGTACGTTCGGAGGTAATTCCAAGTGGCACCAGATTCCGCTTCGAGGACGAATCGGCCGCTCCCCTAGCGTCCGGATTCGGTAGCCCGCGCGGCATTCGGCATGACCGGTTCGGAGCGCTCTGGATACACTCCCAATGACGGCAATGGGGACAAACCGGCCGCGCCGTCCAGCTAAAGCCGCGTACACCCGTGCTCTGCCGCCCTCTCCGGCGCCCCCCTTACACCCACTTCATCGAGCTGTCATAGCCACCCCGCCGCAGCCCCTCGACGGCATAGCGCAGC